>NZ_JYJP01000073.1 GCF_001012815.1 Vibrio mexicanus | reverse complement strand
GAACAACGTCGAACTAAAGCAGATAACGTAAGACTTTGGAGCGATTACATATTGTGGAGAGATGGCTGAGTGGTTGAAAGCACCGGTCTTGAAAACCGGCATACGTTAATAGCGTATCTAGGGTTCAAATCCCTATCTCTCCGCCACATTAAAAAAACCGCTAAGAAATTAGCGGTTTTTTTTCGTCTGTAGAAAATACCTTTTCTACATTAATAAATCTTAATCTAAGCAAAACGACCTCTTAATCCCGACTTTAGTAACCTTGCCTCGAATATATTTATAACTATATAGGGGACACAAGGTGAACATATTAGGGTATCTACAAAAAGTCGGTAAGGCGCTGATGGTGCCAATTGCCGTACTGCCAGCCGGTGGCTTAATGCTTGGTTTAGGCTATGCCATCGATCCAGCAGGTTGGGGCGCAAACAGCACGTTAGCAACAATACTTGTCTATGGTGGTAAAGGCATCATGGACAATCAGGCATGGCTATTCGCCGTCGGTGTTGCCTACGGATTAGCGAAAGACAACAATGGTGCTGCGGCGCTTTCCGGCCTGTTAGGCTTACTTATCATTGAAATGATAGTCGGTAATATTGCGGTTATCTCTCAGATCACGGGGGTTCCTGTCGATCAGATGAGTAGCTCTGAACTAATTGCATCTAAAGCCGCGGTGAGTGCCTTTACAGGCATCATGATGGGTATTGTTGCGGCAACGCTATATAATCGCTTCTACGATATAAAGCTTCCTGCAGTGCTCGGGTTCTTTGGTGGTCGACGATTCATTCCTATTGTTACTTCACTTTCGGCGATCTTCATTAGTTTAATCATGGTTTATGTGTGGCCAGCGGTTTATGGCGCACTGGTGAACTTTGGTATCTCAATTTCTGAGATGGGCGCAACAGGTGCGGGTCTGTATGGTTTCTTTAACCGTCTACTGATTCCTGTTGGTTTGCACCATGCTCTGAACCAAGTATTCATTTTTGACCTAGTGGGTATCAGCGATATTTCGAAATTCTGGTCTGGCACTGGTGAACTTGGCGTAACAGGTATCTACCAAGGTGGTTTCTTCCCAGTAATGGGCTACGGTTTGCCAGCGGCTTGTTTAGCGATGTATCACTGTGCGAAACCAGAGAACAAGAAAAAAGTGGGCGGTATTTTAGGTGCATCGGCATTTACCGCGATTCTAACGGGTGTTACCGAGCCTATTGAGTTTGCCTTCATGTTTGTCGCGCCGGTTCTTTACGTTATTCACGCGCTTCTAACTGCGGCATCACTTTACATTGCGGCGAGCATGCAGTGGATTGCGGGCTTTACCTTCAGTGGTGGTTTGATTGACTTCGTATTGTCGTTCAACCTTCCTTTAGCCATGAAACCTTACATGCTAATTCTCCAAGGGCTTTGTTTTGCTGCGATTTACTACGCGGTATTCCGATTCGCTATCATTAAATTCGATCTGAAAACACCAGGTCGTGAAGATGTAGATTCAGAAGAGATAGCACAAGGTTCAACGGATGAAGTCGCAGCGCAATACCTGAAAGCATTGGGTGGTCATGCTAACCTGACTTCTATTGATTCATGCATCACTCGTCTACGTTTGACGATGAAAGACGTCAACCTTGCTGATGAGGCAACGTTGAAAGCTATCGGTGCCATGGGTGTGGTTAAGATGGGTGAGAACAACCTTCAGGTGATTATTGGTACTGAAGCGGAATCTATCGCGCATGCGATGAAGAATATTCCAGCTTCTCAAGATCTTTCTCAGGTCACCGTACAGAGTTAATCTTTTGAACAAGAATGAAAGGCCAAACCGTTAGGTTTGGCCTTTTTTGTTTGTCGGTTTGAAATAGATACGAGCTCTGAGACCGGGGTGATTATCTCGAAACACCAGTTGTGCGTTATGTTGAGTCACCACAGCGTCAACAAGAGATAGCCCAAGTCCATTACCGATTTCAGTTCGACTTTCGTCTGCACGGTACATAGGGTTGCAGACAAGCAGTTTATCTTGATCGGTGATCCCTACTCCATTGTCTGCAACGACGGCGCCAAAATGGTCGATCACAACGTTAACCTCGCCTTTCTCTGGTGTGTACTTCACTGCATTTTCGATCAGATTAAATAGTGCCCGAAAGAGTAGAGACCGATCACCAGTGACAATACAAGGTTGGTCTTGACGAAACACCAGTCGTTGCTGCTTTTGCTCTGCAATTGGGCTGATAAACTCCAGCGCATCTTTGGCGACTTGTCCGAGATCCACACTCTCGGTTTCAATCGAAAGTTGACCACTATTGAGCCGAGCTATCTCCAACATACTGTTGAATAGAGATAGGAGTAATTCGAGTTCTTCATGACAGGCGGAAAACTGGTCATATTGATGTGAGTTGAGATCGGTTTGCGACAGAATGTCTTCAAGTCTTAGCTTTAAGCGCGCGATGGGGGTTCGCATGTCATGCGCAAGACCCGTAGTCAGTGACTTCAATGTCGATTCGTTCTGGCGAATTTGAGTGATCATGTAGTTAAGGTGGATAGCCAGAATATCAAACTCATCATCACGTCGGGAAACCTCTAAGCGAACATCACGCTCTCCGCACAGCACGCGGTTCATCGCTTTGTTTACTTTCTCTAGCCGTTTCAGAATCAGCACAGTGAAAAGCAGTGCCGCGATAAGCATAATAGCGACAGGCAGAATGATGCCAGAAAATACTATTGGAATGAGCTGTTGGCGATGTTCTTCGAGTATTTGCTTATCAAACCCAACTTCTAGGTGGTAGTTTTCACTTAGATTTACACGAGCTGTGCCAATCGGCAACCCACTGACGGGATAGACTTGTAGATTGTTCGTTGGGGCGGGGTTTTCAACCACTCGATAAATAAAAGGCGCTGATGTGGACTGTTTAGTTTCTAACAGCCTTTGGATATCTTCATGACTTTGCAGTGCAGCATATCCGAATTCTAGGATTTCATCATTGAGCTGCCGAGTAAGCTGCTGACGATGAAATTGTTCAGAATAATTATAGATTTGATGGATAGCGGCAATATTGGCCACGGAAACCAGTAAGAAAAGCCCAACTAAGATGCGAAATACAGAAGAGCGGGTTAGAACGTAGTTATCGACGAAGGACATAACCTGCGCCTCTTACTGTATGCAGAAGTTCGCAGCAGCCAGCGTCTTCAAGTTTACGACGCAGATTTGCAATGTGGACGTCGATGACATTGGTTTTGGGGTCAAAGTGATAGCTCCAGATACTTTCGAACAACCGCATGCGAGAAACCACCTGCTCACTGTGTTCGATGAAGTACTGTATTAATTGAAATTCTTTGGGTTGCAGTAACAGCTCTTGTCCATTGCACATCACTTTATGCGCTTTTAGATCGACACTTAAACAATCGTACTCTAGCTGCGCCTGCGAAGTGGCTTTTCGACTGCTTCTTCGAATAATAATGTCTACTCGTGCAAGCAGTTCTGCGAGTGCAAAAGGTTTGATCAGATAATCGTCGCCGCCCGCTTTTAAGCCATCAACACGGTCTTCAACGGAGTCCATCGCGCTCAATATCAGCACAGGCACATCAGTTTCGGTCGCTCTAATGGCCGACAAGACTTTCATACCATCAAGATAAGGCAGCATTCGGTCGAGGATGATGAGCTGATATTCACTGCTTAGCGCCATCATTAGCCCTTTTTTGCCATCTTCAGCTTGATCAACATTGTAGCCATGCTCTTGCAAGCCTTTGGCAACAAAATCGCGAGTTGTAGTGTCATCTTCGATTACGAGTATTTTCACGGCTACCTCCAAAAAGAACTATCGTAGTGTAACCAAAAAGAGGGGTAAAAAATTGAGAAAAGGCAGGCTCGCGTGACTAATGCGAGCCAAGACGATTATAGGGGGAACTTAATCGTACAATCATGTGGATACTGTTGTTATTTTTATCGCTTCTATTTTGGAATACCAAGGGTTGGTAGAACCTTTAGGAAAGATTAAACATTGTTAATGTTGGCAGAGGCTGTATTTATCGCAGATAAAAAAAGCACGGTAGGTTCCGTGCTTTTAGGTAAATCGCTAGCCTAAATGGCCGAGGACATTAATATTCTTATCTTCTGGAATTTCATTATACGAGAGCACAATGAGTCCTTTGGCAAAGGTCCTCGCGTAGCGAGCCAATAGAGGCCTTAACTGTGGGGCGACCAATAAAACCGGTTTGAAGCCATTTTGCTTAAGTTGCTCTCGAATATTGGGCATGTTTTGCTGCAGCTGAGCCAGCAGATTGGGTTCGACTGGAAAGCTGTCTAGTGCTACAGAGCCTGCTTGTTGCGCCTTATTGAGTGCAGTCATTAGCATCTTCTCTAAGCCGTCGCTTAACGTGAAGATGTTGAAGTCATTACTAGAGCCAATCAGGCCATTAGTCAGGGTGCGTTTTAATCCGCAGCGAATATCGGATGCAATTAAGATCGCGTCTTTGGTGATTTCACTGCTTTCCAACATGATGGAAGCGATGTTTAAGGTGTCCTTGATTGGTACTTGGTCAACCAACAACTGGCGATACACTCGCATTTGCTGCTGATGGGTAAGCTGAGTAGACAGGCTTTCCGCTAGCTTTGGTGAGTGCTGGGCCAATCTTTCCATTACGCGTTCGACATCATCATGGCTAAACAGTTCAGAGGTATTTTCTTTAATAACTTTACTTAAGTGAGTAGCAACCACTGTCGCGCCATCTACACTGAGTAGCCCAAGTTGAGGGCTTGCGGTTTGTTGTTGGGTTCAATCCAAACTGCATCCATTTGATAAGCTGGATCTTTGGCTAATACACCATCAAGCTGGCCATACACTTCGCCCACCGCTAATGCCATTAAACGTTCTGGGTCGATTTCGCCTTTCGCCATCACTTCGCCATATAAAGAGATGGTGTATTGAGTGGGTTTAAGTTTGAGATTGTCACGAATGGCGATTTCTGGAATCAAGAAACCGGCTTGTTCTGTGATGGTTTTTCTCACCCCCGAACGCGAAGTGCTAAAGGCTCACCTTGGTTTTTGTCTACCAAATTGACAAGACGATAGCCGAGTTCTAACGAGAGTGGATGAACATGAGGTACATCGCTCCAACTCAGTGTGGGTGTGTCATCTTGTGCCACGGCTTCAGCAATCGCTTCTGCTTGTTCTAGCGGTTCTGGATTGTGTTGTTTGCGTCCTTGATGCCAAGCTGCATAAGCCAAAATAGCAGCGAAGCTAAAGAATGCTAAGTGAGGCATGCCCGGTACGATACCGATGATCAGCATGATGCCTGAGGCGGTTGCCAGAGTAACAGGTGATGCAAGCATCTGTTTCTGTACGTCATCAGACAACTCACCAGAATCACTAACGCGCGTAACAATGATCGCAGCAGCAACAGCCAATAGCAGTGATGGGATTTGAGCGACCAGACCATCACCAATGGTTAGCAGAGCAAAGCGTTGGAAGGCTTCGGCAGCACCTAGGTCGTGCTGAACCATACCAATGGTAACACCACCAAGGATGTTGATGATGAGGATAAGCATGGCGGCAATGGCGTCACCACGCACGAACTTAGACGCACCATCCATAGAGCCATAAAAGTCCGCTTCGCGCGCAATTTCTTTGCGGCGTTCTTTGGCTTGGTTTTGGTCGATGATGCCCGCATTGAGGTCGGCATCGATCGCCATCTGCTTACCTGGTAACGAATCTAGGGTAAAGCGTGCAGAGACTTCTGAGATGCGCTCACCACCTTTGGTGATCACCACGAAGTTGATGATCATCAAGATGATGAACACCACAATACCAACGAAGTAGTTGCCGCCAATCACCACATTACCAAAGGCTTGAATCACCTTACCTGCGGCATCGCCCCCTTGGTGGCCTTCGAGTAAAACGATACGAGTCGATGCAACGTTCAAGGTTAGGCGCATTAAAGTTGCGATCAAAAGAATCGTTGGGAAAACACTGAACTCGAGTGGGCGTTTACTTGATACCGCAACCAATAGAACGATCACCGACAGCACAATGTTGAAGATGAACAG
This sequence comes from Vibrio mexicanus, assembly GCF_001012815.1. Classification (GTDB taxonomy): domain Bacteria; phylum Pseudomonadota; class Gammaproteobacteria; order Enterobacterales; family Vibrionaceae; genus Vibrio; species Vibrio mexicanus. The sequence goes on along the minus strand of NZ_JYJP01000073.1, from coordinate 76,545 downwards.
GGCATCAAGCAATACAGGTGGCAGTGGCAAAATCACCATCGCTAACACGGTTAGCAACAGGATAGGGATGCCAAAGTAGCTATTTTTTATCGCGGGGAAAAGTAGATTCAATTTTTCTTTCATAATGGCATTAACTCGCTTTAGCGATGTAGAAAATCTGAGTGTGAATAACGGACAATTTGGACTTAGTCATGACGAAGCGCCTGTGGGATCACCAGTGGTGGCAATGGAGTCGGCTTCACTCGGCGGTCCCTTCTGTATTCTTTGAGCTGCATGACGTAAGTGAGAACATGAGCGATGGCAACGAAGAGCGGACCTGGCACTTCTTGATCGACGCGAGTATTAAAGAATACGGCTCGCGTCAATGGAGGTAGGTTAAGAATTTCAATGTCATTTTGGCGTGCGATAGTTTGAATTCGCAATGCCATTTCATCTTCACCTTTAGCCACCACAAACGGGGCACCTGCTTGAGACAAGTCATACTTAATTGCTACTGCATAGTGAGTTGGGTTGGTGATCACCACATCGGCCGTGGGTACGGCATTATCAATACGTCTGCGTGACATCTGTTGCTGAAGCTGCTTAATTTTCTGCTTTATCTCTGGTCGACCTTCGGTGTTTTTGTGCTCCTCTTTCACCTCTTGTTTGGTCATTTTGAGCTGCTTGGTGTGATTCCAAAGCTGATACGGCATATCGATAAGACCAATCAATAGCACGACAAATCCAAAGCAGATCAGCGCTTTAATGATGTGACTCAGGGTAACGCTTACCCCTTGCTCTAGTGGTGCTCGTTGGGCAGCAATTAGATTGAGTAGGTTGCTGCTCAGTAGCCAGTAGAGTACGCCACCAATCAGAACCACCTTAAGTATCGACTTGACCAATTCGACCAATGACTTAAGAGAGAACAGTCGCTTTAAGCCTTCTATAGGGCTGATTTTGCTTAGCTTTGGCTTAATTAACTTAAGTGACATCACCCAGCCACCGGGTATTAAAGAGCTGAAAATCGTCACCAGAATCAGAACGATCGCCATTGGAACAAATAGCCCACTTAGTAGCCTGACACTTTCGGCCAGTTTGCGCGTCATGACGTCTGGCTCACGCAGCTCGGCGTGAGAAAGCTGAAAGTTAATGTTGAACAGCTTGACCGCTTGTTCACCGAGAAAGTGCCCGTAAGCCCAAAGAAACAATGCGATAGCAATAAACAGTACGCCCACAACAAACTCTTTGGAGCGCGCAGCTTGGCCTTCTTGTTTGGCCTTTTTCAGTTTTTGATGACTGGGTTTCTCGCTTTTGTCCTGACTGGATTGGTTTTCTGCCACGATTAGCTTCCTCCCAATAAACGCATTTGCTGCAGTAAGTCATGAGTGAGTTCGGCGTAGATACTTGGCAATCCCGATAGAGAAAGCAGTACCGCACATAGACCGAGAATCATCGACATTGGAAAACCCAATGCGAATACGTTGAGTGACGGCGCGGCGCGGTTCATCACACCAAAGGTTAAGTTCACCGTTAACATGGCTGCAATCGTTGGTAGTGCTATCGAAACCGCCGCCGCCATCATCCAACTAAACAGTCCAATCAGATAACGCAGCGATGCTTCACTGATCCCTTGTCCAACAGGGAAACGTTCAAAACTCTGCACTATGATATCGAGTGCGACCAAATGCCCATCGAGGGAGAGAAACATCAAAGTGGTGAACATCAGAAAATAGTTACCGAGCAGAGCAACAGAAATGCCATTCGCCGGATCGTTCATCATCGCCATGCCTAAGCCCATCTGCATGGATATGATTTGGCCGACCATGGCCATCGCCGCAAACAGAAAATGCAAGCAGATACCCAGCAGCGCACCAATCGCGATCTGCTCTAGGGCAATCGCGATAGCGTGAATCGAAACGGGATCAACCTCTGGCATGCCTGGTAGTAGAGGTCCTGCGATAGCGGCAATGGTTAACGCGAGAAATACGCGCACACGAGTACTGATATAGGCATTGCCAAAGAATGGCATGGTAATGAAGGCCGCCGACAAACGGAAAAACGGCCACCACACTTGGCCCAACATCGCGGTGATTTCGGCAAACGTGATTGCGTACATCGCACTAACTCACGATGGTCGGAATGGTGTAAAACAGGTCAGTGAAAAACGTGCTGATATTACGCAGTAGCCAACTACCAGCAAAAATGAGCATCAGTAGGGTGGTTAAAAGCCTCGGCAGAAAACTCATGGTTTGCTCATTGATTTGAGTGGTCGCTTGGAAGATGGCGACAACAAGGCCAACCAACAGGCTCGGGCCAATGAGAATCACCACCATAGTGATAATCATGTAGATGGCGTCCGAATACAGGCTTGCGATGGCTGGATTCATAGCTAAAGCCCTCCGAAGCTAGCACTCAAGCTACCTACCGTCATTGCCCAACCGTCGACCATCACAAACACCATTAACTTAAATGGCAGCGAGATAATCAGTGGCGATAGCATCATCATACCCATCGCCATCAGCACACTGGCGACGACAATATCGATAATGAGAAACGGAATAAACAGCATGAAACCGATCTGAAATGCGGTCTTGAGTTCACTGATCACAAAGGCGGGCATTAACACCGCGAAACTGATCTCTTCAGGTTCTAGGTCGAGTGGATCGCCTGCGATCCTAAGCATTTGTTCTAGTGAATTTTCATAAGTTTGGCTGAGCATGAACTGACGTATGGGCTGCTCGGCGACCGAAAAGGCCTGTTGCAGTGTGATGTCACCTGCTTCGTAAGGCTTGTAGGCGTCTTCATAAATGGGCGTCCAAACGGGTTTCATCAGCAGCATGGTCATGGTTAATGCAATGCCAATCAAAATTCGGTTAGGTGGACTTTGCTGTAAGCCAAGGGCTTGGCGCAAGATCGCCAATACGATGATGATGCGCGTAAAGCTGGTCATCATCATCAGCATGGCCGGTAAAAATGTCAGCGCCGTCATTAAGATCAGGATCTGAACCTTTACCGAGTACTCTTCACTTGAGTCCCCATCGGTGACGGTAATGAAAGGAATGCCCTGATCTGCCCATGCTAGGCTAGGAAATAGCGCTAACCCCACAAGGGTAAGCAGAACTAGCGCGAATACAACGCCTGAGTTAGAGAGAGACTTCATTCAAAGCGTCTTCCGCTATATCAGTAATTCTTAGGCCATATTTGTCGTTTACGACCACGACTTCGGCATGGCCAAGTAAGTGACCATTTACTTTCACATCTAACGGTTCACCATTGAGCTTGTCCAATTCGATAATGGAATTTGGGCCAACTTGCATGAGTTCACCGAGTGAAACAGAAGTACTGGCTACCTCTAGAGTCACGGTAACTGGGATCTGACGGAAAAAGCTTAGCTCTTTTGGTGCAGGTTTGGCTTCGATAGGAGCAGCTTGGCTTGGTTCGGAAAAAATGTCCGCAACTTCCGCATCAAAGTTCAGGTCGTCTTCTAAAGATAGATTTAGGTTATCGTCGTTCATGATGAAAAATTCTCTGCTGGATTAATGTGGTCCGTGATCTGTAAAACCAGGTGATTGTTTTGCTCAGAAACCCGAGCTAGAAAAAGCTTTTGTGAGCCAGAACTGACTTCAACGATCTCTTGAACGTCGGCTGAGATGATGTCGCCCACTTTCAGCTGGGTCACTTGATCAAGTGACATAGTTTGCTGAGCGAGTACCGCATTCAAACAGACAGGAACATGGCGTAATTGATTGTTTCTACGTTCATTGATCTCATCTGGTGTGGCTGTAATTGGGTTGTGTGGCTTGCCTAGAGCGATGAGTAGGCTGTCATCCAATTGCAAACTCAGTGCACCATGGATATCACCCACGGAAATATCAAATTGCACATGCAAGCAGCAACCTTCGAGTGGTGAAGCTTGCTTTGGCGAGTGCCATGCTGAATCCAGTTGGTTAAGTACCACGGCACTGAGTCTCGCTTGCACGCGCTGTTCGCTAGAGTTAAGTTCTATCGAGGACATATCTGCTTCAACGGCTGCCGAGAAGCTTGGATTGCCACCGTAAAAGGCGTCAGCAACGGAGACAGTAAGTTTGGCGTTACCTCCAGCATACTTAAGCGTGATGTTGGTGGTGGGTAAAGTAAACCGGAGTAGGATGGAGTGGAGCCGGAGCTTGCATTTCAATGCTGACTTCACGCACATGAACTTTAGCATCACGTCTTCTTGTCATGGTATTAATCGCAAGAACAAGTGATTTACGTCCGTTTTGAATTCTAGATATAAGATTATTCCTGGCTATATTTAATGGTCGACCTAGTGTTCTAGGATCTATATTAAATATTTTCTCATCTATATTTATCTTGGTTGAATTATTTTCTTCTCTTGGCTTATTATTGTTCATATTATGTTTATATATCGCTCAATAGTTATCTTAAATGTATAGCGTTTATATTTGTCTTCTATTTATCTTATTTTTAACTAACTATTAGAAACGCTTTGTTGCCGTTATTAAGCACGATGTTTAGTTAAATTAGTAACGGTTTATAACTATAAGTGAACCAAGATCTCAGATTGTTGAATAGCCTTAAAAATCGATTTAATTGTCACGTAAGTATCTGAGAAAGAAAGTTTTGCCTTCCTCATTGTGTTGTTTTGATTCTAAATGTAACAAAGTGTGTGCAATGTAAGTATCAGATTTACAATGGTGTGATCTTTATCCACCAAAATCGAAGAGTAGCGAAATTAGAGTGGTATTTATAATTGACAATAAATAGCATGGGTTCGATTTTATATATGCCTATTAATATATTGATCAATTGACTGTTTTTTATTTTCTTAAATTTATTTTGCCTGATTATTCTTGAACGGAATCAAGATCACATTTTACATCAGAAATAGACTTCTTTAAGCAAGATAACTAAATATTAAGTAAATGTTACTTTGTTGTTTATTTATTCTGGGGAGTGGATATGAAATTCACAAAGCTATTTATTACGGCTGGATTGATAATACTACCTACTAAGCTACTTGCTTATACACTGCAAACACCTTTGGATCTGATTGAGTGGGACTTCAAAGGCGATCGTTTTCTGTGTCAGATGGAAACCCCGCTAAAATTTGATGGCTATGCGCGCATCACTGCTGAGTCTGGGCAGTTGCCTGCACTGTCGCTTGATACCTTTCAAAGGCCGGTATCAGTTGATTCCGCTTGGTTGAGTCTGAATGAGCAAGTTTGGCGATTAGACAAGCTATCTCATAAATGGCTTTATGGCAGTTCATCAGGTGAAAGTGGGCTCTACTTTGATGACGCTAGAGCAATCAAAGCACTGCTGAACAAAATGGAGAAGGGCGCCTGGGCGCAAGTCTCGGTAAAAGATAAAGACAGCGGTGAAGTGAAAAGTTGGGACATACCCTCAGTGAACTTCTCACAAAGTTTGCAAGAAATGAAGCAATGCATGGCGCAGCTAATGCCTATCAATTTTGAGCAAGCCCGTGACAATGTTTTCCATTTCTCGCTCAACGCGACAGAACTGACACCAGCAGACAAAGAGCGTCTAGCGTTAATTGCACAGTATGTTGCTTACGATAAGTCGTTAACTCATATCCTTGTTGATGGGCACACTGACAGCAGTGGTCACTCACTCACCAACCTCAAGCTTTCCAAAAAGCGTGCGAACCAAGTGCGAGATGCACTCATTGAATTGGGTGTCGATCGCACACTGGTGGAAGTGCGTGGTCATGGCGATCGTTATCCACTGGTGCCAAACAGCCATTATGCAAACCGTGAAAAGAATCGTCGTGTTCAAGTTCGTTTGATTCAAGGAGGTGCATCATAGTGCCGGCACTCAGATTATTTTTGCACACCCATGCTTGGAGCAATCTTTGCAGGCGCAGCGCACGTTAGAGAAAGCGGGATTTACATGTTTGAGTGTCACCACGGGGTTTGATGCGTTGATTCGTTTAAATGCAGCGCCAGACGCCATTTTGATTGCTTCATCGGAGCTTCAAGACATGTCACTGCTGCAAGTGATTGAAAAATCCAAGCACTTAACGCCGCACTCTACCTCGATTGCCATTGTTGATTATGTTGATAATCAATTAGCGAGTGAAGCCATGCGCATGGGAGCTTCTGATTATCTGCTACAACCGTATCAGCCTCAGCAGCTTGTGGATTTGGTTAAACGTGTATCGAGTGTTCGTCGAACTTCTTCAAGCTTGGTGGCAAGCAGTTGGCGTAGCCAACAAGTCCTGCAACTGGCGCATCGCGCCGCTCAAACCGATGCCACTGTGCTGATTACGGGTGAATCAGGGACAGGCAAAGAGGTGTTGGCTCAATATGTTCACCAACATTCGTTTCGCAGCCAAGGGCCATTTGTTGCGATTAACTGCGCCGCGATTCCAGAATCTATGCTCGAAGCGGTTTTGTTTGGTTATGTAAAAGGTGCGTTTACTGGCGCGGCTTCTGCTCAAGCGGGTAAGTTTGAGGAAGCCAATGGTGGCACATTACTGCTTGATGAGATCGGCGAAATGCCAATGGCTGTTCAAGCTAAACTGCTGCGTGTACTGCAAGAAAGGCAAGTGGAGCGATTGGGTAGCCATAAGCTCATTGATTTAGATATCCGCATTATCGCAGCGACCAACGTTGATCTCCAACAGGCAGTGGCTGCAAGGCAGTTCAGACAAGACCTGTATTACCGATTGGATGTGTTGCCATTGCAGTGGCCACCATTAAGAGAGCGTAAAGAAGATATTCTGCCACTGGCGGAGCACTTCATTGGCAAATACAACCAAGGTTGCACCGAGACTTGCCGATTAACCGCAGAGGCGCAGCAAGCGCTGATTGCGTATGACTGGGTGGGTAACATTCGTGAGTTGGAGAACACGATTCAACGCGCATTGGTGATGCGTCACAGCACTTGGATTACCCCGCAAGATCTAATGCTGCCAACTCATACCAGTAGTCAAATAGCCAGCATTCAAACACCCAGTGGCCACTCACTAATGGAATCCGAAGTACAGGTTGGGTTAAAGAACACCAAAAAGCACGCCGAAAATCAATTCATCCTCGACACCTTGGCCAAGTTTAATGGCCGAAGAAACCTCACTGCAGAAGCGCTAGGAATCACCACTCGAGCGCTGCGCTACAAGCTTGCCGCGATGCGTGAGCAGGGGATCGATGTCGATTCTGTCACTCAATATTCTCACTCTGCCGCTTAACCGAGAGAAACCGATAATGTCAATTGAACACTCTGCTATGCAGCAAAACATGATTAACACTATGAGCTCAATGCGTGAACAGGCGCAGATGGGCACTGAGATTCGCACTAATCCACATACTGCGAATCAAGACAACTTTCATACGGCAATCAAACAGGCCGTGCGTCGTGTGGACAATCACCAGCAACACGCGAGCCAAATTACGGCGGATGTGGATGCGGGGCGTTCAGACGATCTCGTGGGAGCCATGGTGGCCAGCCAAAAGGCCAGCATCTCGTTCCAAGCCTTAACACAAGTCAGAAACAAAGTGCTGTCGGCGTATGACGACGTACTGAAAATGCCGCTTTAGTGAGGAATAAATGAGCACAACAACATTAGAGAGCCAGCCAAGCAGTAGCGATGATACACGCTGGCATAAGTGGCAAGAAAAAATACGCGAAACGCTTCGAAGCAATCAAAAAGCGTGGCTAATTGCGGCGATCACCGGTTTGATTTCGTTGTTTATCGTCGTTGTTCTATGGAGCCATTCAAGCCCATACCGAGCGTTATATGGCGAGTCTGAGCGCTACGACAGCGCGGAAATATTGGAAGTGCTGACGCAAGCTAAGATTGCTTATCAGATCGATAACCATACTGGCCAAGTCATGGTGCCAGAAAACAAGCTTGCCGACGCGAGAATTACCTTGGCAGCTCACGGGGTGAAAGCCCAACTGCCACCGGGCTTGGACTTATTGGATAAGGCCACGGGCCTTGGAACGAGTCAGTTCATTGAGAGCGCACGCTATCGCCAAGGTTTAGAGGGTGAGCTTGCACGTACCATTCTAGCGATCAACTCGGTCAATTATGCTCGTGTCCATTTAGCCATACCCAATCGCACCTTGTTCGTGGGTGTGAACGAAGAGAAACCTTCAGCGGCGGTGATGGTTGAGCTATTGCCGGGTCAGTCGCTCGAGCACCAGCAAGTTGAAGCGATCGTAAACCTCGTCAGCGGCAGCATTTCAGGGATGCCAACACAAGGCGTGTCGGTGGTGGACCAGCACGGAAACTTACTCAGTGCCGACCTGCAAAATGGCGAGAACCGCCGTCTTAGCGTTCAATATCACGAGATGCAGCAGCGCACAGAGCGCAGCATTGTTCATCGTGCGACCGATATGCTGACGCCACTATTGGGTGCGGGTAACTTCCGAGTGCAAGTGTCAGCCACGCTGAATTTTGACCAAGTGGAAGAGACGCAAGAGTCGATTGAAGGCGATCCTGTGGTTCGTTCTGAGTTCAGTAAACAAGATAACTCTCAAGGCCAGTTAGCACTCGGTATTCCGGGTGCGCTAAGTAACCAAGCGCCAAGCCCCGATGCTGAAAACAACGCCAATGAATCTAGAAATGAACGCGCCGAAAGCTCTCGCACTTACGATTTCGGCCGCAAGGTTCGTCATACACGCCTTGCTCAAGGGGGCATTGAGCATCTATCCGTATCGGTACTGATTAACGACTCCGTTGCCGAGCAAGGTTGGCAACAAGCGCAGCTAGAACAAATCGCCCAGATGGTGAAAGACTCGGTAGGTTATATCGATGAGCGTGGCGACCAGTTCAGTCTGCACGCGTTTAACTTTGCCCAAGAGCCACAAGTCGATATCGTGCCACTGCCTTGGTGGCAACAGGAGCATAACTTGATTTTGATTAAATACGCTTTATACGCACTGCTGACATTGAGCTTCTTCTTATTTGTATTGCGTCCGCTGATTAAAGCATTGAATACACGCCCATCGACGGCTGTTGCAGCGCCAGTCACGGCTCAAGCGGTAGAACCAAGTGTAATGCCATCGAATGTGACAAGCAGCATCAGCGCTGCATCAATCGATAACGAACAAGATCTTGCCGATGCCTTGTTCAACTCAGTCCAAGGTGGTGCTAGCGCAGGCAGCTCAAGCGGCGGCATGATGGGTGGGGATATTTACGATCTGCCACCATCGGGTTCTAACCTAGAAGTCCAAGTTGAGCATTTACAAAAACTAACCGACGCCGAATCTGAGCGCGTTGCCGATGTTGTGAAGAAGTGGGTGAATTCCAATGAGTCTTAATAATTTATCTCTACCAGATGACGTACTTTTAGATCCTATTGAGCAGGCGGCGATTTTGCTGCTGAGCATGGGCGAAGATTCGGCAGCCAAAGTCATGGCGCATATGTCGCGTGATGAGCTGCTTAAAGTGAGCCATGCCATGGCGCATCAACCAGCAATTCGCAGTGTTGAAGCTCAGTTTGTGCTGCAAGGTTTCTTTGATGAGTTCCGCGCGCAGTCGGGTATTAGTGGTGCCTCACGTACCTTCTTACAGCGCACGTTAGACAAAGCACTCGGTGGCCGCTTGGCACGTAATCTACTCGATAACATTTACGGCGATGAAGTGCGTACCGTGATGCAAAGGCTACAGTGGATTCAGCCTTCTCAACTGGCGACGTTCCTCAGTTACGAACACATTCAGATGCGTGCTCTGTTTATTGCCTTCTTGCCTGCTGACATCGCATCGTCGACGTTGGAAGAGTACGACGAAGAAACGCAACACGACCTTCTCTACCGCATCGCTAATCTGACGGAAGTGACCCGTGACGTGGCAGAAGAGCTGCAAGAGCTGGTGGATCGCTGCATTGAATACTTGGCTGAAAACTCCAACTCGTTGGTTGAAGGCGAGCAGCAAGCGGCGGATATCATCAACCGCTATCAGGGTGATCAGGCAGGCCTGATGCAGGCACTTGAGCAGCAAGATGAGCAGTTAGTCGATAGGCTCAAGAGTAAGATGTATGAGTTTGGCGTGTTGACGCGTCAAACCGAATCGGTACGCACACGCATTGTGGAGTCCATTCCTGTCGACACGTTAGCAATGGCACTGAAAGGCGCGGATGCACAGACGCGCAAGTCGATTCTTTCTATCTTGCCTAAACGTATGCGTCAGTCGTTTGAGTCGGAAATGGCATCCATGGGTAAAGTGTCATTGAGCCAAGTGAAGCGAGCCCGTGAAGAGATCATGGAATACGTACGTGAGCTAAACGAAACGGGCCAAATAAGCTTGCAGTTATACCAAGAGAAAACGGTGGAGTAGCATGTTTAAACGTAATCGAATCATGCGATTGGCGGATCATGAATACCGCAGCTATCGCTTTCCACCTATCGTTGATGCCGCCAGTCTCAGTGCGGCATCACCTGAGCCTACGCCTGTTGATGATGAGTTCGGTATGGGCGATTTTGGTGCTGATGATTTTGGTACTAATGAATTTGGCTTTGGAGACTTTGAACTCGACGCTCCGCAAACCGCGGCGGAACCCGCTCTGAACACAGAGGAGAGCACTGAGTCCATTCAGCAGCAGTACAGCCAAGGCTTTCAGCTTGGTATGAGTAAAGGCTATGACGAAGGCGTGAAAGAGGGCATCGACAAGGGCCAGGCACAAGGGTTTGAGCAGGGTATGATTGCCGGCCAGCAGCAAGGCAGAGAGCAAGGGATTGCCGAGGGCGAGAAGGCCTTTTTAGAGGCGGCCCGTCCTTTTGTCGCGCTTGTCGATAAGCTAGAGAAACTGTTTATCGATCAAGAGCGTCGTCAGCGAGAACAAGTGTGCGAGCTAGTACAGAAGGTGGCTCAGCAAGTGATTCGCTGTGAGCTAACGCTTCAGCCACAGCAAATTCTGGCGTTAGTTGAAGAGACTCTAGAGACGCTGCCGAGTGAACCTGCGGGCATCAAAGTGATGATGGCCAAAGAAGAGTTCGATCAGATCGCCCATGTCGCACCAGAGAAAGTTAATGAGTGGAATATCGTTTGCGATCCAAACCTGCGTCAAGGGGATTGCCGAATTATCACCAAAACAGCAGAAGCCGATGCAGGCTGTGACCAACGACTGGAAACTTGCATGCAGGCGGTAGAGAAACACTTGCTCGAAGAGCCAATTGACTTTGATGCAGCTGACTTTAGTTCAACGGATATGGATTCAGTTGGCGTTAATTCAACGAAGACTGAGTCATCGCTATGAGTGCAATAGACCAACGCTTACAAGAGGCGATGGTATCGATTGGCGCGATACCTGTAGCCAAGGTCACGGGGCGCTTGGTAAAGGTGACGGGCTTGATGTTAGAAGCGGTTGGTTGCCGATTACTGACCGGTCAACGCTGCTTGGTTGAAACAGGCAGCGGCGAGCGTATCGAAGCGCAAACCGTCGGTTTTAACCATGATGTTGCTTACCTGATGCCCATTCGCCCTGCCAGTGGTTTGTTTTCAGGGGCGCGAGTTTGGCCCGTGGAAGGGGAAAGCCACTTGTCTATTAGTGATGATTGGTTTGGCCGCGTACTCAATGGTTTAGGTGAGCCGATTGATGGCTTAGGTGAACTGCGCGCAGGCGAGCGTGTGTCACTGCAAGCCGCCAGTGTTAACCCAATGCAGCGCCGAGCGATTACCCAGTCCTTAGATGTCGGTATTCGCGCTATTAATAGCATGCTGACCATGGGTAAAGGTCAACGAATGGGTCTGTTTGCGGGCAGTGGCGTGGGTAAGAGTGTCTTGCTTGGCATGATCACTCGGCAAACCCGAGCGGATGTGGTGGTGGTCGGCTTAATTGGTGAACGTGGCCGTGAAGTGAAAGAGTTCATCGAACACGCTCTGGGCCCTGAAGGATTGGCTAAAGCCATTGTGATCGCTTCCCCAGCGGATGAATCCCCGCTAATGCGGCTGCGCGCCTCGCAGCTTTGTCACCGAGTGGCGGAATACTACCGCGACCAAGGCAAAGACGTACTTTTGCTGATGGATTCATTGACGCGTTATGCGATGGCGCAACGCGAAATCGGCTTAGCTCTTGGCGAGCCGCCAGCGACAAAAGGTTACCCGCCTTCCGTGTTTAGTATGTTACCTCAGCTGGTAGAGCGGGCGGGCAACAGCCATCATCCTACGGGCAGTATGAGCGCTATCTATACGGTGCTGACTGAAGGTGATGACCAACAAGACCCGATTGCTGATAGTGCGCGAGCCATTTTGGATGGTCATATTGTGCTAAGTCGCCAGTTGGCTGAATCGGGCCACTACCCTGCTATCGACATCGCGCAGTCAATTTCCCGCACCATGCCCTTGGTGGTAGAGAAATCCCAAGTGAGTGATGTGATGCAATTTAAGCATCTCTATAGCCGCTACCAAGAGGTCAAAGAGCTGATCCCGCTAGGTGGCTATCAACCTGGTAACGATGAAGTGATGGATACAGCGGTGCGTGTTTATCCAAGGTTAATGAACTTCTTGCAGCAAGATCAGGACGAAGCGTCGGACTTACCGACGTCGCAACAGCAACTCAATCAGTTAATTGAGGAGATAACTCATGGCCGCTAAACAGGGCTTACAACGTTTCCGTGACATTAACCAAGAGCGCCTAGAAAAGCTGGGTGCTCAGCTAGAACAGCAGCGTAGTCAGAGCCGCAGCTTTGAAGAAAATGCCGAGCAGTTGCAGCAGATCTTCGATCAATGCCAAGTGAGTGATGGTGAGAGTGGTATGGCGTGGAGTAATCGTCATCAGCTGCGCGGCAATCTGCAGCATTTGGAAAAGTTGCAGAAGCAGCAGTTTGCTCTAGCGCAGTCAGAGCTGCGTCGGATACAACATCATCTCCAGCAAGCAAAATATCCGAGTTAAGTGTTTGGATACCGTGATTGATAAGCGTAAAAAAGCTGCGCTTGATCAGATGATGAGGCGCGAGCAGAAGCTGAATGATGAGATAGGAGCGCAGCGCTATTTTATGAATCGTCAGCAACAGCAATAACATTGAGTTGATGGCAAACATTAGAAATGAAAAGGGGCGGCAGCCCCTTTTTTGTTGAAAATAGACGAATCAAAGACACTTTAAAGCTGACTTATTCACAAGCAAAGGTGTGAGTCCCAAATTACTCAAACCCTACAGAGTATTGATTCAGTTTGCTGATCTATTCTGGCGCGTAGATTTGTGGCTCGCGAGTTTGCGTCAGCTCAGACAAAATTCCGTGCTGCATACTCAGCAGTGAGCTGTTGCGTTCGTTTTGCGCTTGGCATTCGAGCACCACTTTATGCAGCTTATTCCAATTGGTACGTAGTGGCGTTGCAATCGTATCTGGCAGAGCATTAATCAAGCGCTCGACACCTTTGGCATCTGGTGTGACACCAATAGTAATCAACAGCTCGGTACGCTGTTTAGCGCGCTCATTGACCCAGTTTAAAACCTGCTGATGCTGCTTGGCGGCTTTTTCTAGGCGCTGAGAATCACGATTGGTCATCAGCACATGTTGCGCTCGCATCACCTTGAGTAGAGATTGGTACTCTTTAATATCAAGGTTAACTTCCTTAATGAAGGTTTTGATGGCGTCGGTTTTTACGCTGCTCATTACCGCGGTTACTCGCTGTGATGAGTTGAGAAAATCGCACCAGCGAGTTCATCCAAATCGACAGAAAACGTTCCTTGCTGAAGTTCGGCGCGGATCTGATTCACACGTTCAAGGTCTACATCAGGCAGACTGCGCAGCTCTTGCTGCATCGATTCAAGCTCGCGAGCTTGCTGGCTCACGGTTGAAAATGGCGTTACTTCCGCCAGCTTTTGTTCGGCGATGGTTTCCTTGCGAGGTGCCGTCGTCTCTTGGTTTTGAGTAGATGCATTCACAAGGCTTGGGTGATTTGAGCTAATTGGATTCATCTTGGTCTCGTTCTCTCTATTTGGGTTACTTATTACAAACGACCAATTAATCAGCCTGCTTAAAAAAGAGTTTGTACTTTTCCATGCTCAACGACGACGGCTTTGATTACCTTGCCTGAGCTGTTGTTTCTTACTCGGATCTGCTGATTGAGAAATCCGTTTTCTAGCGCAATACCTGCCATACTGGCAGCGAAGTCTTCTCCTTTTGCCTCCATGATCACCTTATCGCCTCTTTGAACGATAAAAGGTTCACTTACACGCTCTGGCGCAACAAGCTGGCCTTGGCGTATTTGACGTTGTGCTCTTTGATGGATGATGCGTTTCGGGTCGGTAACCACGCCGCGATTGAGTGTGCTTAATGAGATTGTACCTAAACGCAGGTCATCGGCTTGAATGACGGCGTCTTTGGCGATGGTTTGCGCGGCGTAAACCGCGGCCAGCTCACCATCAACATAAGCTTGAGCTTGGATTGACCAAGGTGCGGCTTCATCAGGGCAAGAGAGAGTAAAACGCAGTCGACCAGTGGGGTAGAGGCGGTTATCGCGTCGATGGATATCAGCTTCTTGAGAACAGGTTAAGCGATGGCTGCCTGAAGGCAGCGTCACTTGAACGCTAGGATTGGAAAGTTGCCAACCATAGGCCTGCGCGGTTTGCTTGAGCAGCGTTTCGACATGAACTCTCAAGGATTGGCTAATGGCTTGGTTCTCTTGCTTATCTTTGTCATTTGAGGAGTGAGTAGCCCAAGCGAAGGAGCTGCCTAAAGTTGCCAAAACGACTACTGCTGCCCCATTAATTGAGTTCTAGTCCTCGTCTTGTTGAGGCGATATTTCGCAACGATTAATTCCATCAATTTGGCGACTGCTCTGTTTGTTTTTGGTGATGATTTGAGGCGTGATTCATCATCACTTCCCCCCCTTCCGATATGGCTTCCGATCAAGCGGAAGTTACACTTCCCACTAGCTTGCGTGCGTGAAATAAACTCAATTAAAACAATGGCTTAAATGTTGGCATGCATCTTGTTATACCTAGCGCCTAACTTCGTAATTGTTGGCAAGGATACTCAATGGCAATCAGTTTTGACAATGCGCTTGGCGTTCATCCCCACACATTGAATTTAAGAGCTGAGCGCTCAAAAGTTATCGCAGGAAACCTGGCAAATGTCGATACCCCTGGGTTTAAAGCGAGAGATTTCGATTTTCAGGCGGCGCTGGCTCAGGTTGAGCAGCGCCACACTCAGCACACATCGTCGGCGAATACCGAGTTGATGTACCGCAATCCATACAACAACTCGATCGATGGCAACACGGTTGAGCTCGGCGTTGAGCAGGCGATGTTTGCCCAAAACGCGATGGATTTTGAAACCAGTTTAACGTTCCTCAACATGAAATTCAGAGGCTGTCGACAGCCATTACAGGACAGTAATCACTATGTCATTTGGAGATATTTATCAGATCGCAGGCTCGGCAATGACGGCGCAAACCACGCGTCTGAATACCATTGCCAGTAACTTGGCCAATGCCAACTCTGCAGCCACCACAGAAGCCGACACATACCGCGCCCGTAAGCCTGTGTTTGCCACGGTTTACGAGCAGTCGCAACAGCAACTTTTCAGCCCAAATAACACCATTTCAGGTGCTCGCGTACAAGTGCTGGATGTGGTGAATACCGAAGGTCAGCTAGACAAGCGTTATGAGCCGGGTAACCCGATCGCCGATGCGGATGGGTATGTGTTCTATCCCAATGTGGATGTGGTACACGAGATGGCAGACATGATGTCGGCGTCGCGCAGTTTTGAAACCAATGTCGATGTACTTAGCCGTACACGCAGTATGCAGCAAGGGCTGCTTAAACTTGGTCAGTAAGGAGCCATTATGTTAGCTGCTATGTCCAATGAGGCATCCAACCAAACCACCAGTGACGGTCAAATTGCGTCTAACGGTGGTCAGGACAACACCTTCCTGACGTTAATGATTGCTCAGATTCAAAACCAGACGCCACTGGATCCGCTCGATACCACCCAGTTCATGACTCAGCTTGCGCAGATGACCCAAGTAGAGACCATGCAGAACATGAACTCAACCGTGACCAACCAAATGGTATTGCTCGACAACATTCAGGTGCTGACCACTGCCGGTATGGTGGGTCAAGAAGTACGTGTATCAACCAACGAAGTGGAATTTGAAGGCGATGCACACAAAGGTGTGATTGATTTAACCAGCTCGGTTGAAAGCTTGAAGATCGAGATTCGTGACGATGCGGATCAGTTGATTGAAACGGTGGACTTGGGGGCAAATAAAGAGGGCGAAGTGGCCTTCACTCTAGACCCGAAAGCGTTGGGATTAACCGATGGCCACTATCAATTAACCGTTGTCACGGATGATATGGACTACACCCCAGAGTTGATGCTCGAAGGGACGATTGAGAAGATGCGTATCCCACCGGGTGGCGGTTCGCCTGAATTCTTAATTGCTGGCGTTGGCTACGTGCCATTTTTCCAAGTTACTCAGTATGGCGAAATGGATCCGAGTGACGACCCGACACCAACCCCATTTTTTAATCGACTGGCTAGGCGCTAAATCTTAGATGACCCAGTTGCTTACGAATCACAAAATTTAGGAAGAATACAATGAGCTTTAATATTGCAATGAGTGGCTTGAACTCCACTTCTCAGGAATTGAATACCATCAGTAACAACATTGCTAACGTATCAACCGTTGGTTACAAGTCTTCTCGCGCGGAGTTTGCTGCTGTGATGAATGGTGGCATGGGTGGTGGTGTTGAGATGTCTGCAGTCTCTCAGAGCTTTAATGGCGCCAACATGGTGATGACAGGCCGTTCAACAGATTTGGCGATTGGTGGCAGTGGTTTCTTTGTTCTACAGGACTCTGACGGTAGCACTATGTATAGCCGCGCTGGCATGTTCCACCAAGACAAAGATAACTACATCGTCAACAGTGCAGGTCACCGCCTGCAAGGTTATAGCGTAGATGCCAATGGCAACGTAATGACCGGTTCGGTGAGCGATCTTCAAGTTCAAACCGGTTCTGTTCCTGCCAAAGCAACGGGTAGTGTGGTTTTTGCGGCTAACTTGGATGCTGGCGCGACACCAATTGATACCGATATCGACTTCGATCCAGAAGACAGTGATAGCTACAACTCGTCGTACACCACGACGGTATTCGACTCATTGGGTAATGAGCACACTATGACTCAGTACTTTGTTAAGACGGATGATAATGAGTGGGAAGTGCATTACCGCATGAATGGTGAAGATTTTGGGGCTGATTCCACAACCCTTGAATTTGATAGCAATGGCAGCCTAGTGACACCTACAGATTCTATTGCATTGACCTACATGCCAGAGACAGGAGCATCAGAGCTTCAGTTTGACCTCTCGATATCTGGCACTACTCAGTTTGGTAGCGACTTTGCCGTATCAACTAACCGTTCTGACGGCCATACCGCAGGTGAGCTCACAGGAATTTCTATCGATGAAGATGGTTACTTGTTTGCCAACTACAGCAATGGTGAGCAAATGATTCAGGGTCAAGTCATTCTAGCAGACTTCCCAAATAACGGTGGTTTAGTACAGGTGAGTGATACTGCTTGGTCGGCCACTCAAGCATCGGGCCAGCCTTTAGTGGGTGCGCCGGGTACAGGAACATTGGGTTCACTTAACGCAGGTTACCTAGAAGAGTCGAACGTTGACTTAACGGGCGAGCTGGTTGGCTTGATGACGGCGCAGCGCAACTATCAAGCGAACGCACAATCACTATCTACGCAGCAGCAACTCACTCAAGTGCTGTTCAACCTGTAGGGCTAACATCGCATGGATAAGATGATTTATACCGCAGCCAGCGGTGCAGCGCGGGTGTTTACCGCGCAGCAAATTACCACCAATAACCTCGCTAACATTAATACCCACGGTTTCCGTGCCGACATGGAGCGTGCACAAGCATTCGCAGTACAAGGTGGCGCTTACGACACTCGCGCACTTGTGCAACCGCAAACCAGCGGTACTCGTTTTGATGCCGGAGCACTGCAGCAAACAGGTCGTGAACTAGACCTAGCGATCCGTGGGGACGGCTTCTTTGCCCTGCAAACCGACGATGGCCGCGAGGTGTATACCCGCGCAGGTAATGTTGAGCGCAGTCCAGAAGGCGATTTGTCGATTAACGACATGCCGCTACTAGGCAATAACGGCGAGATGCTTAACGTACCGCTTTATAGCTCAATCGAGTTTGGAGCCAATGGCGCGATCAACATAGTGCCGGAAGGGGAAGCACTGGCGATTGAAGTGGGTCAGGTCAAGCTGGTTAACCCTGATACCGCCGAGCTGCAAAAACTTGAAACAGGCTTTTTTGGTAGCGAAGAAGCCTTTGCTGCGGCGGAAGATGGTCAAGTGACCATGGTGTCTGGCTTTTTAGAGCAGAGCAATGTGGTGGCGGTGGAAGAGATGGTCGCATCCATGCAGCTGAGCCGTAATTTTGAAATGCAGTTAAAGATGATGCAAACCGCTGAAAAGATTGCTGAAGCGGGCAACCGATTAGTTAGAGCGTAGAGGAAACAACATGAACGCAGCATTATGGATTAGTAAAACCGGCCTCGCCGCTCAAGACGCCAAGATGGCGACAATTTCCAATAACTTAGCTAACGTGAATACCGTTGGCTACAAGCGCGATCGCGTCGCATTTGAAGACTTGTTCTACCAAATTCAGCGCCAACCTGGTGCGATGGTCGATGAAGTGAACGAGCTGCCAAGTGGCATTCAACTTGGTTCGGGTGTACGTGTGGTCGGTACGCAAAAAGTGTTCACCGAAGGCATGTATCAAACCACCAATCAAAGCTTAGATGTGGCGATTGATGGCCAAGGTTTCTTCGAGTTGGAAACGGCCGACGGTGAGCTTACTTACACTCGTAACGGTCAGTTCCACTTGAACTCTGAAGGCATGTTGGTGACCGCACAAGGCTTGCCATTGGCGCAAGGTATCCAAGTACCAGAAGATGCGGAAACCATCACCATTGGTAACGACGGTACGGTTTCAGCAAAAGTGGCAAACAGCGATTTCCCACAAGACTTAGGCCAGATCACACTAGCCAACTTCATCAACCCAGCCGGTCTAGAGGCGCTTGGTGGCAATATGTATCGCCAGACTGCTTCTAGTGGTGAAGCGATTGATGGCATTGCGGGTGAAGGTGCGTTCGGTCAGCTGAAGCAGGGCGTTCTAGAAGGCTCAAATGTTCAGGTGGTTGAAGAGATGGTGGACATGATTACCACTCAGCGTGGCTACGAAATGAATGCTAAGGCCCTCTCTTCGTCGGATGAGATGCTGCAGTACATTAACCAAGTTCTTTAATCGATAGGGTAATCACTAATGCTGAGATGGCTGGCACTGTTGTGTAGTGCATGGATGCTGGTGGGGTGTGCTGCAAACAACACCTCACTGATTGATGATAGACCGTCGCCAGACGACGATGTTTATGCGCCGCCCCAATTAGACTACTCACTACCTGATGCGACTTCAGGCTCTGTTTACCGAGACGGCTATATCTGGACGTTGTTCCAAGATCGCCGTGCGTACCGAGTGGGCGACATTCTCACGGTATCGCTCGATGAAGATACACGCTCTAGCAAACAGGCCGACACCAACTTCGGTAAAAACTCGTCGGTCGGTTTGGGTGGATCTTATGATACGGGCAGTAGCTCAGGCGCGGCATCGGGTGATCTCTCTGGTGATAGGGATTTTCGCGGCAGCTCGGCCAGTTCTCAGCGAAACTCTTTGCGTGGTTCGATCACCGTGATGGTGCACGAAGTTCTGCCAAACGGGGTGCTACGCATCAAAGGCGAGAAATGGATTCGCCTCAATCAGGGGGATGAGTTTATTCGTCTTAACGGGTTGGTGCGCGTAGACGACATCAACAACGGCAACGAAATTTCTTCGCAACGCGTCGGTGATGCTCGAATTACCTACTCACAAAGCGGAGTTCTGGCTGATGCCAACGAAGCAGGTTGGCTAACCAAGCTGTTCGTTAATCCGTTATTCCCATTCTAAGAGGTCGCGATGAAATCGAAATACATTTCCATGCTTTTCTTGGCGCTGGCGTCTTTGCTGGTGGTGATGCCAAGCCACGCGACGGATTCGGCGAATGCATCTGCCAATGAGCGCTACTTGATTGATTTGGTTGACATTCAGGGGTTGCGTGAAAACCAATTGATAGGTTATGGCTTAGTGGTCGGTCTCGACGGAACAGGCGATCGTAACCAAGTGAAGTTCACCAGTCAGTCGGTCACCAATATGTTGCGCCAGTTCGGCTTGCAGCTCGATGACAAAATCGATCCAAAACTACGTAACGTGGCGGCGGTGAGTGTTCACGCATCAATCCCACCTTTGACAGGCAAAGGGCAAACTATTGATATCACGGTCTCGTCGATCGGTGATGCCAAAAGCTTGCGCGGTGGTTCACTTCTCATGACGCCAATGCGTGCCATTGATGGTCAAGTATACGCGGTGGCACAAGGCAACTTGGTGGTTGGCGGCATCAAAGCGGAAGGTCGCACAGGTTCTAGCATTACCGTGAATGTGCCAACCAGTGGTCGCATTCCATCAGGGGCGATTATTGAGCGTGAAATTCCCTCGGATTTTGCCACCAAGCCACTGATTACTCTAAATCTACTGCAACCAAACTTCACCACGGCGCGCAATATCTCGCGCACTGTGGATGAAATGTTTGGCCCAGACACGGCAGTGGCACTAAGTCATGCGCGAGTTGAGTTGCAAGCGCCGGAAGATTTTGAGCAGCGTGTGGTTTTTATGTCGATGCTGGAAGAGATGAAGGTCGATATTGGCCGACAACGTGCGCGAGTGGTGTTTAACACCCGAACCGGCACCGTCGTGGTTGGTCAAGGGGTTCAGATTGGTCGTGCGGCGGTGAGTCATGGCAACTTAACCGTGACCATTGGCGAGTCATTTAACGTCAGCCAGCCCAATGCCTTTGCTGGTGGTAACACCGCCATTGTTCCTGAATCGGACATCGATATAAATCAAGAGCGCAATCCAATGTTTATTTGGCCTGAAGGGGTTGAGTTGGAGACGATCGTTAACGCAGTCAATAGCTTAGGGGCTTCTCCCGATGATGTGATGGCGATTCTGCAAGCACTCAATACGGCGGGTGCGCTGAATGCTGAACTGGTTGTGATATAGGAAGTAAAGATGACAGTAACCACACTTCCAGTGAATCCGCTGGCTCTGCAATCAATCCACTCACGGGCCAACCAAATTGCGCCCAACGATATTAGCCAGAACGGGATAGGCACAGTCACCACGTTCGACAGCCGCAGTTTGAACGATCTGAAGCTAGCCGACGAGCAACAGGCCCTGCAGGGCGTGGCCGAGCAGTTTGAGTCCATGTTCTTACAGATGGTGCTCAAGCAGATGCGTCAGGCTAGTGAAGCACTGAGCAACGATGAGAATAACCCACTGTTTAGTAGCCGCGAGCTGAGTACCTATCAGGAGTTTTTTGATGGTCAGCTTTCAATTGAAATGGCCAAAGGTCGTCTTGGATTGGCGGAATCCATTGTCGAACAGCTTTCAAAGCGCGGTATAAGCGAGCAAAATGCGCAAATGACATCGAATCCATTTAAGGAAACCGACGACACGGTCGCTTTATATTCTCAGGAGCCGACAACAGTCGCGGCTCACAGTACACGAGCATTTCATCAGCCTCTGCTTTTAGTCAACGAGTCGCTAGTGAATGATAAGGAGTCAGCAGTATGAGTTTGATGAATATCGGTTTATCAGGGGTGACCGCTAGCCAAGTGGGTATGAATGTGACGGCGCAAAACGTCGCCAACATTAACACCCCAGGTTACAGCCGCCAGCAAGCAGTGTTTGGTACCGTTGGACCTCAGTCTATGGGTGATGCGGGTAATGGTGTGAGCGTAAACAGCATTCGCCGCATTACCGATGACTACCAAACCAATCAGCTGTTTCGTGCGAGCTCCTTGATAGGCTCTACGTCAACGTCGGCTCAGCAACTTGTTAGGCTTGAAACGCTACTTGCGGCAGATTCGATGGACATCGATCAAGGCTTCAACAGTTTTTTCTCTGCGCTGAACGGCTCTAGTCCAACACCTTATAGTTCGGCAAACCGTACTCAGATTATCAGTGAAGCGGAAGCCCTGGCTAATCGCTTTAACCAGTTGAGTAATTCGCTTGATGGGCAATATTCCGATCTTAACCAGCAGCGTACATCGGCAGTGGCGCAAGCCAATAGCCTCCTGACGAATATTAGTCAGCTGAACGAAGAGATTCGTAAAGGAGAAGCGACAGGGGCTAACACTTCAGCTCTGCAAGATGAGCGTGATGTATTAATTACACAGTTGTCAGAAATCGTTGAAGTACGCACTACTGACGCTGGTGATGGCACTATTGAATTATCGCTACCGAATGGTCAGCCGCTGATCAGTGGTAATCAAACCGCGCAGTTTGGAGTGGAAACGGATCCGAATAACCCCCAAAGTACTGTTTTGACACTGAGCTTTAACGGTCAAGACTTCCCGCTCACGGGGGATATTGGAGGGGCATTAGGCGCATTGGATGACTACGAATATGATGTGCTTAAGCCAGCAATGGAAGTCATTAATGACATCGCTTATGAGTTTGCGACCGCCTTTAACGACCAGCTCTCTCAAGGTTTTGACTTAAATGGTGAACCGGGTAAACCTCTATTTATCTTTGATCCAGATAATCCTGCATCGACCTTATCGATTGACCCTGATTTTAAACCTGAAGATCTCGCGCTGTCGGAAGATGGCACAGCAGGTTGTAACGGTAACTTGCTCAAGCTGATTGAGATTCAAGATCAGGAGTTTGAGATTGGCCACCTTGGCTCACAGACGTTAGGTGGTGCTTACACCTCTCTGGTCGGGGATATCGCGGTTAAGTCGCGTCAGGCTCAATCTGATTATCAGGCAGCAGGCAACATCTATGTGCAAGCAACGGTAGAGAAGTCGGGCACTAGTGGCGTCAACATGGACGAAGAAGCGGTGAACTTGATGAAATACCAGCAGGCGTATCAAGCCAACTTGCAGGTGATCAATGCAGCGAACCAGACGTTCGCGTCCGTGATGCAGCTTTTCTATTAATCCAAGCCTGTTAGTCAAAGTATTTAAGGAATCAGTATGCGCGTTAGTACGAATCAATACAGTCAAATGATGTCCTCTAGCCTCAATAACAACTCGCTAGGGCTCAATAAGCTGATGCAGCAGATGGCAACAGGTAAGCGAATCCTTCTGCCTTCTGATGACCCAATGGCATCAACTCGTGTCAAAACCTTGCAAGGGCAGCAGGCCTCACTTAGCCAATACCAGAGTAATATAGAACAGGCGGATGTATTGCTGAAAAACCAAGAGGTGTATCTCAGCAACTCTGTTGACGTGATGCTGCAGATGCGTGATTTGATGCTTTGGGCGGGCAACGATGCCAACGGACCATCCGAGCGTGCGGCGATCGCTGATGAGTTGGAGCAGTTGCAAGAATCCTTAGTTTCCCTGATTAACGCTAAAGATGAGAATGGCAAATACCTGTTCTCGGGCAATGAAGTGAATGAAGCACCGCTGACCAAAGATGCAGACGGCAACTGGATCTACAACGGAGACAGTGGTGTGCGTGAAGTCGTGGTTGGCGATGGTGTGACGGTGAAGATTAACGTTAATGCTGGCGATATGTTCTTCTCGGGCGACTCTAACCTGTTCAACCAAATTGATGATCTGGTCGACGCGCTACGCGATCCAGACTTCAGTGCTGGTGGCAGCAATATTATCGAAGAGAGCGTGGCGGTGCTGGATGCAGCGCTAGGTACTGTGACCAGTGAAGTGACTAACCTTGGTGTGAGACAGAATACGTTAATGACCATGGGCGATGGTCACAGTGAAGTCGAGCTGTTCAACAACCAATTGATTGGTCAGCTGGAAGATTTGGACTATGCCGATGCAATGATCGAGTTTAACAACTACTTGCTTGCCCTACAGGCGACGCAAGCTACGTATGTGAAGACATCGAATATGTCTCTTTTCTCGATGATGTAATCGCTCAATCAAGGCTGTTTAATCCAAGTAATAGGTAGTTAAGTCACTATGGTTTCACAAGTTAGCGATCTGAGAGCCGCTACGTCGGGCAATCATCAACCTTCGGTGATTGCTAAGCGCGCCGAGCAAACGACTCGCGTTGCCGACAGTCAGCAGCGCGACCCTATTCGTTTGTCACGCACACTAACGCCGGAACATACCCGTCAACAAAGTTTGCTGCAGCGTGCGCAACAGCAGCTTGCTTCCGCGCAGGTCGCCGAGCGCAGTTTGATGGATATTGGTAAAGGCCTAATGGATTTGAACAAACGTTTGGGTATGGCCACCCGTTCTGCGCAGGCATCCCATCAAGTGGAGTCACAAGTCTCGCAAATTACCTCATCACTTGAACAAACGTTTAATCAAGCTCAATACCAAGAACAGCCAGTTTTGAGTCGTCAGCTTAGGCCGAACTTTCATGGTGATGCTCAAACCACCTTTTCCGTGAAAGGCCTTGATACAACGCGAGTGGTCAATCGTGACGAAATGTTGGTGTTTAATTTGGGCAAGGGTGGTGCGAACGCGGTTCCAGTGAAAATCCCTGCTAACGCCACCCCTGAAAAACAAGCGTCTCAATTTCGCCAGGCCTTTAATGAGCATGGGATTGGTGTTGGCCTAAATAAGCAGCGTCAGTTGGTGTTTAGTGCAAAAGAGGGCGACTGGCAGCGGTTGCAGCAAAGTTTGAAGGTGACCGGACAGGGTGAACGCTTTCCTGCTGGCAAAGCAAATCGAGCCAAAATAGAAGCGACTGAACTTCGTTTCGAACCCACTAAACTGAAGGTTGATCGCGCCGCGTTGCACGATAGCCAAGCGGAAACAAAACGTTTGATGCAGCAGGTCAAAGCGAGCGTTCAAGAGCTTCGTGAATATCGTCGTGTGATATCGGAAAAGATGAGCAGCATCAGTCAAAAAAGCCCGCAATTAGCGGGGTTGTCACTGGAATCTGTTGAGCGCGATTTACAATCGATTTTACCTCAGGAGATGAGCTTTACTCAGGTGTACCAAAACATTCGGGTGCAGGCGAATGTTCATCGCCATACCGCTGTTGCGTTGCTGTCTAAGTAGTCACTTACAAAGCAGTGGTCGACACGACCAAAACACTTTCCGCTTAATATTCTACAACGCTACCGTTTGATTCTCGGTAGCGTTTTTCTTGGCATCATGTTTCTTAGCAGTATGAAGACGAGGTTAGGATGCAATCACAACTTCCTCCAGGCATTGAAAAATTGGTTCGGGTAGAGCCACAGCAGCTCAAGTCCGAACGGCAACTCTCGCAACCGGCTCAAACAGCGAGTCACCTTCCTTCTCGTCCGACTCAGCAACAGCTCCCAGGATTTACGCTGCCGTTAGCGCAATGGCAAGTGGTGCGTATGTTGTATTCGGCCCACTCGGTAACGCCAACCCGCAAGGATATGGCGTATCAAACGCCCAATCGAGCGACGGCTCAACTTACCATGCCAACCGATCGAGGTATTCTCGCCGCGAAATTTGAACTGGATGGTCAGCCTCATCAATTACGTTGGCAAATTTCTCAAGCGAAGCCGTGTTGGTGTCATCAACGTTAGCCAGCGATCAAGTTGTAAAGCTATTACCTTCAGTGAATGGCAGTTGGCGGTTGGTGGGCAGTGGTTCCGATATGGTAGAGCCACTTCAACTGTTGTGGTTGCCCGCGCAAAAGAGAGCACCACGCTTGTCTCCCATAGATTATCAGTTGGCTTGGCTGCAGAGATTAGCAGTGGTCTTGTTTGGGCTATTGGTACTGCTAGTGGCCTTGTTATAAGGCAAGGACGACGAAAAAACGGTATAAGTCACAAGGTAAATATTCGCCAAACCTCCCAAAAATTAGCCCAATTGGATTTAATATAATTTTTTTTCAGTCGTGGGAAAAAGAATTGTTGTTTAGAGGTTTAAGCGATTAAAAATCCAAGACGTTTATTAACTGTGTAAGCGGTACAGCATAACCAAAGAGGATGAACTCATGCTATCGATTCACACTAACTACACGTCTCTACTGACGCAAAACAACCTAAACAAAACTTCTGGTGCAATGGACCAAGCGATGCAGCGCATCTCTACGGGCTTCCGCGTTAACTCTGCAGCAGATGATGCAGCAGGTCTTCAAATCGCGACTCGTCTACAGTCTCAAGTAAACGGCCTATCTGTTGCGTCTCGTAACTCTCAAGATGCGATCTCTATGCTACAAACAGCAGAAGGTGCATTCGATGAGATGACAAACATTGCTCACCGCATGAAAGACCTAGCGACACAAGCAGCTAACGGTACTAACTCTGCAGATGAGCACTCAGCGATGCAAGCTGAGTGGGACCAACTAGCTGATGAGCTAGACAGCGTAATTCAAAACACGCAATTTGGTTCAGGTAACAACCTATTCCGCGCAGAAACGGATCCAGGCGTAAGCGGTGACGGCGGTATCTTCGACAGTGCAATCACTTTCCAAATTGGTTCTTCGACAGCTGAAACATTGACTCTAGATGTATCTGGTGGTCTTGGTAATGTTCGCAATGGCATCGGTGAAGCGGATCCAGCTGGTGACGGTAGCTACCAGGTACAGGTCTATTTGGTATCGATCTAGGCGCTGATGCAGCGGCTGGTATGGATGCTGTAGATGCACTACTAGGCGATGTGGGTTCTCTACGCTCTGAGTTCGGTGCAACCATCAACCGTCTAGACCACACTGTAGTTAACCTAGGCAACATGCGTGAAAACACTGAAATGGCGAAAGGCCGTATCATGGATACTGATTACGCGGTTGAATCTTCAAACATGATGAAGAACCAAATGCTAACGCAAATGTCTATGTCTATGCTTTCTCAAGCAAACGGCATGTCTGGCATGGTAATGAGCCTAATCTAAGCCATTCCCTTCTTGCTTTTCGTATCTTACCGCAGCCTTTGGCTGCGGTTTTTTTATGCCTTAAAAAGGACAGACCCTATCTTCAAATTCGCTTCTAGCCTTAAGTAGCATCCTCAGTGGTAATGGTATCAAGATCGCGAAAATAGTCTCGAGCAAGGTTAAGTCAGCGCCCGATCTCGTCGTTTTTCTAGCTATAGAAACTCAGTTTTAAAACGGCTTTTTTCAGGCGGAATAGAAGGTCTATACAAGACTTCCGCAAAGCGGAAATTCCACTTCCGTATATGCGTCTTTTAGGGCTAATAAAGCAACAAACTACTACATTTATGCTGCTAAATTGCACGAAATAAGCAAATTTAACAGTGATTTATAGATTGGAACACATCTTGCTCCTATAGCTTGTTTCTCATAGAGAAATGGAAGTATTGAGCAATGGATGCGACCGATTAACCACATACCAATGCTCGCTTTCTGCGGTATTTACCCACGCATGTTTACCAAGGTAAGTAGCCAGATGTTTGCAAGCATCAATAACTAGGAAGAGTGACATGATCGATCCAGCACAAATGGCCATGCAGATGGTAATGATTCAACGACAGCCGTTTGATATTCAGTACGCGAATCAGCAAGCAATGTACCAAACACAATTAGATGCATGGAAAGAGATCGACACTGCTTTTTCAAGTTTTAAGTCTGCATTGGATGACTTCAATAAGCCTGATAACAGTTTTGTTAAAAACTCAGTCACCACCAGTGAAGATGGTTACATCAACGCTACGGCAGGTCGTTATGCTCGCGAAGGCTCATACGACATTTTTGTTCAGCAGCTTGCGAAAGCGCAGCAAGATTCAATCAGTTTTGAAGGTGGTGAGCTGCCGTCTGAGGGCTCGATGACCCTAACTTTGTCTAATGGCGAAAGTGTGGACATCAATTTTGCTGACTTTGAAGACATGCATGCCCTAGCAGACCACATCAATGAGCTCGATGAAGGCATCAATGCCAGCGTAGTGCGCACCGATGGCGAGTTGCATCTAATGCTCAGCTCTGACGAGACCGGTGTGGAAAACGGCTTTGAGGTCGATGTTCAAGGAGCGAACCACAACCATCGCCAGCTGAATGAGGCGCAAGATGCGGTGATTCACTTGGGGGGTGAGGGCGGCTTGGTGATTTCCAACAGCACTAATACCTTTGATGATGTGATTTATGGCGTGTCGTTTGAAGTGACAAAAGCGCACCAGCCAAATGAAGCACCGTTGACCATGGTGGTCGGTACCGACCAAGAAGCATCGAAGGATGCAGTTGAAGAGTTCGTTGATGCTTATAACGATTTGATGAAGGTCATTCTCAAGCATACGCAAACTGAATTTCAAATCGAAAATGATGACAGTGACGACGATGATGACGATAGCACTAGCAAGGTCACTGAAGCGGGCGTGCTGGCCAGTGATTCCACCGCACGCAGCATCCGCAACCAGCTAAATAGTGTTACGCGCGGCGTATTCGATGAAGGCACATTATACAGCATCGGTATTGAAGCTAATCGCGATGGCACATTGAAAATTGATATCGATCGATTAGAAAAAACTCTGGCAGAAGAGCCAGAAAAAATCGATGCCATCTTCTTTGGTGATTCAGGGTTGCTTGCAGGTCTAGAGCAAGTGATTGAGCCTTATACGGGCAGCGGTAACAGTGGCAGCAATTTGCTAAAAACTCGCCAAGACACTTTGCAGGGCAATATTGATCGTGTTGATGACAAAAAAGAGCGCCTCGACTACCGAATGGAAAAAGCCTACGACCGTTATTTGCGTGAATACACGGCAATGGCGCAGGTGATGTCGCAGATGCAGTCGACTGGCTCAATGTTTATGTATTAAGGAGTATGGATGTTTACCGAAGAATCTGGCTTTGATGCTTATCAACAAGTGGATGTAGAAGCCCAAGCAGCGGCAGCTAGCCCGTATCAGTTAGTACTGATGTTGATTGATGGCTTTCTCGATACCTTAACGCGAGCAGAAGCGCATATGGAGGCGAATCGTTTCAAGGAAAAAGGCGAAGCCATTGCCCGTTGTTTGGACATCATTGGTGGCCTCAACAGTGCGCTGGATATGGAACGTGGCGGCGAGATGGCACAGCAGATGAACCGCTTATACGATTTTTGCAGTTTGCGCCTGTTTGAGGCGAGCACTTACAACGAAGCGGACAAGTTATCGGAAGTTCGCACTGTGATGACCAACATTCAAGAAGGTTGGCAGAACTTTGGAGCTGTCCATGGAAATAAGTAGTGCTTTGCTAAGGAAAATGGTGATTCATCTCGATCACTGCTGCGCTAAGAAAGAGTGGCAGCAGTTACGTAAGCTGGATCTACAGATTCGCACTGTTCTAGATACCTTAAATGGCCAGCCTGAACTGGCCAATCGCCTACAAGCCGATCTGGTGAATCTACGTCGTCATCATGAGGTTGCGATTGAGCGCTGTGATGAAGAGAAAAAACGCATTGGTATTACCTTGGCGCGTTTGCAAAATCAGCGCGAAGGTATTGAAGGCTACTCCCAAGTAGAAAGGGGCGTGGCATGAGCGTGATAGGGACATTACCTCATCTGCCATCATCGAATGGCCAACCTGGACATGTAGACTCACAACACTCGGCAATTTCATTTGAGGAGTTGCTCGGTCTGTCCGATGCTCAAGCCAATAGTGAAGGTCAATATTGGTTCGACCTTTATGATCAACTTAAAGGTCTTGCGGAGCAAGAGAACTGGCAGTTTAACAGCGAGCAACCGCTGCTCGCTCAGTTGCCGCCAGAAGGGCAGTTTCGTGTTCTATCGGTAGTTAGCCAATTCGACAGTGAAGTGCAGCAGCAGATGGTAGCGATGATGCGCCGCGCTGATGGCCTGCACAGTGTCGATGTCCAACTCGGTCAGCCAAGGCATGGTTTAGCGCCAGTAAATGGCGACTCAAACAGTTTGAACTTCTCTCAAGCGGTTGAGCGTTTGATTTCCAACGCCTTGGTGCCCGCTCGTCCAGAGCATCACAACCCCGAGCTGCTTCAGCCCGTAAAGCCTCACACCTTGATGACATCAAACTTAGTGAGTCAGGCGGCGAACTTCACAATCACACCAGATGCGACCCAGCTGTTTAGTGCAGCTCAACCTTCTGTTCAATCTCATACTCAAGCGACAGCAATGACAGAGTGGGCGCCCGTTAAAGTGGATGAAAATAAGCAAGCTTGGGGGCAGCAAATGCTAGCGGTACTTAAAGACCGCGTTCAAATGCAGATGAATCAAGATATCTCACAAGCGCGTATTCGTCTCGACCCACCGAATTTAGGCAGTTTAGAGCTGGCGGTAAAGGTTGAGAACAACAAGGTCCACGTGCAACTTTTTGCTAGCGATCCCACCTTGCGCGAGGCCATTACGCAACAGGCTGAACGGCTGCGTCTCGATCTTGAATCGAAGCAACTCGCGGGAACCAGTGTTGATGTGGATGTCAGCGATCATCAATCGCACTCCGAGTCTGAAGCCATGGTGATTGCTCAAGAAGAAGTGACTCAGTCAGATTGGCAGGAGTCGACCTTAAAATCTTCTGGTCATGATGACCACCGAATTACCCGACTAATCTAAGGAAGACGTCATGATCAACGTTAATCTTTCAAGCGCAAAAATCTTAATGCTGGCGTCTTATCAGCCGCGCTGATCGCCGGAACTGCCGTAGGCACATACTACCTGATGGATAGCAAACTTGCCGAAGGTGGAAGCTTATTTGGGGGCGGACAGCCTGAGAAGCAAGTTCATTTCATGTCATTGGATAAGTTCGTTATTTCACTCAATGGCGATGAACGCATGCACTATTTGCTGTTGGAGTTGGATTTGAAAACCGCCAACGTTCGCGCACATGAAGACCTAAAAGCTTTCCGTCCTATCGTCAATAACGTGCTTTTGAAAATGTTTAGCCAAATGAGCTACGAAGAGGTGCGAGCATCGAATGATATTGAGGTGTTGCAGCGCCAGGTGAAGTCTCAACTTTCGACCACGCTCGCCCATAGCGGTTACTTACACAGCATAGAAGATGTGCTGTTCACTAAGTTGGTCCTTCAATAAAAAGGTAGGAAACATGCTAGAGAGTCAGTTCTGTTTAGAGCAAGAGTATTTCAATGTTGATGCCAAGCCGCCGCAAATGGACGAAGGTGAGGTACTGAGAAAGTATCTGCCACTTGTGAAACGTATAGTGAACCAACTTCGTCCTCATGCTACGAGCACAGTTGGATTGGACGACATGGAGCAGCTGGGGTTGCTCGGCCTACTTGAAGCCGCAAGACGTTATGGCGAGATGGACGAAAACTTTCCACTGTTTGCCTCTCGTCGAGTACGTGGCGCAATCTTAGATGAGCTGCGCCGTAGAGATTGGAGACCACGTCAGTTGCGCCAACAAGCTCATGACTTGATGAACAGAATTAAAGTACTGACTAAGAAACTGGCCCGTGAACCAAGTGAGCGAGAAATTCTTGCCGAGCTTGAACTCTCTAGTGATGAATACCACCGACTGTTGTATGTCAGTCAGGCAGAAGAGCTACAAAGCTTGGATGCTTTGATGCAGCAAGGAACCGAAGCTTACCCCTTTGAATCTGCGGAATATGGGGTGCAGCAGGTGATTGACCACGATTTGATTCGCTATGCACTGACTAAAGTGCCTGAGCGCGAGCAGATCATTCTCAGCTTGTATTACCTCAAAGAACTGAGCTTAAAAGAAATTTCCATGGTCGTCGGGTTAACCGAGGCGCGAGTGTGTCAGCTACATAAGCTGGCATTGAAGAATTTGCAAACGATGATCAAACGTCAGATATAGAGGAACAATCATGCAAAAAATTATAGGAATAGCGATCATCGTCTTCGGTGTATTTGGAGGCTACGTCGC
The DNA here is from genome assembly GCF_001012815.1 of Vibrio mexicanus. Lineage (GTDB taxonomy): Bacteria > Pseudomonadota > Gammaproteobacteria > Enterobacterales > Vibrionaceae > Vibrio > Vibrio mexicanus. The sequence continues at coordinate 44,777 of NZ_JYJP01000073.1, read as the reverse complement.
CGCGGGTGGGTACTTAGGTACCATGTGGCAGCCAGCGGAGCTCATCATTATCTTAGGGGCGGGATTGGCGCATTAATCTTAGGTAATCCGCATCACGTGATTGTGGAAATGTGGCGTCAAACTAAAGGCATCATGGTGAAGAAAGACGAGCGTCGCTTATATCAAGAGCTGCTGTCTTTGATGCACCACCTACTTGAGCAAGTTAGAGCAGGCGGCATGCGCGCATTGGATGAGCACATTGAAGAGCCGAACCAAAGCAGCCTGTTTCTCGCTTACCCAGAGATCATGGAGCACCCGGAGTTGGTGGTCTTCATCTGTGATAACTTCCGCTTGATGGCGATGGGAAAAATCTCAGCTCATGAACTAGAAGGCATGTTAGAGCAAGAGATCTTGTCGATTGAAGATGACATGTTGACCCCTTCTCGCAGTATGCACCGTATGGCGGAAGCGATGCCAGGATTCGGCATTCTAGCGGCGGTCATGGGTATCGTGATCACCATGACCAATATTGATGCCGACATGGCGCAGATTGGCATTAGCGTTGCGGCAGCACTAGTGGGGACTTTCTTGGGCATCTTCTTTTGCTACTGCGTGTTTGACCCAATCAGTGCGGCGATGGAGAAGAAAATTAAGCGTGAGATTTCCGCATTTGAGTGTGTGAGAGCCATTTTAGTCGCGTATTCCTCGGGTAAGTCTTCACTGGTTGCGGTCGATGCTGGACGTAAACTTATCCTACTAGACGTTAAGCCTACCTTCTCTGAAATGGAGAACTGGGTAACACAGCGAGTATTTCAATAATGCGTAACGCCCAACAACATATCATTGTTCGTCGTTCGCGCCGTCGAGGGGAAGGCCGGCGAGCCACAGGCGCTTGGAAAGTCGCCTTTGCCGACTTCACCTTGGCAATGATGGCCTTCTTTATGGTGATGTGGGTGGTTCAAGTCACCACGTCTGATGAAAAGAAACGTATTGTCGGTAAGTTGGCGGGCAATCCAGACATTATCGCAATAGACGAAAACTTCTCGAACAATAGCCCATTTCCGATTGATTTTGGGGTAGTGCACTACCGGATCAATTAAGTGCTCGCCCAAGCAACCCTACCGATTTGGGCAACAGTTTGACCATTAACGTCAAAGACGGTGATGGCAATAACTATGGCGGTACAGGCACCGAGAGTCTGTCTTTGATTGCTGGCCGTTACGATAGCAAGAAGAGATGGTGGTGCTGGGGGATTTCATTAATGAATACAGCAAGCACCTGTCGGTGAGTGAACATGTTCAGGTTGAGATTGTACCGCAAGGCTTACGCGTTTTGGTCAATGATGATGAGCAAAAGCCGATGTTTCAGCGTGGTGGTTCGATGCTGACGCATTACTTTGAAGATTTACTATTGGCGTTAGCCCAATCTTTACCACGGTCGAAAACTCGCTCATGATCTCGGGCCATGCCGATGCAACCGCGTTTAATCAACGTTCGACTAACAGTAACTGGACCCTGTCTGGAGACCGAGCCCAGCGTGCACGAGAGGTACTGGAATTTGGTGGCATGCCAAAGCAGCGTGTATCACAAGTGACGGCCATGGCCGACAACATGCTGCTTGATGAGCAAAATCCAACCAGCGCAGTGAATCGTCGTATTGAGATATTGGTGCTGACTGCGCAGAGCGAAGACATGCTCAATGCTTTGTTTGGTCGCTCGCAAGGCAGCGCACTGCAAGAAGCTCAAGCAGCAGCTCAATACAACCAACCTGTAAGCGGGTAAATCACAGAGAATCAGCTATTGGAAATAGTGGCGGTAAATCTGCGCAGATTCACCGCTGCTTGCCATATCCGCCAAGGCCTTTTGGAAATGATAAGCGATGGATTGACTGTTTATCACCGTTGGAAAATTGCTGACAGATAGAGGCTGGTTCGCATCGTAGTTAGGGTTAATCGTCTCGCTGAAGTGGGGCGAACGGCGAGAAAACCCAAGGTAGAGTGGTTCGATTTCTCCGCAGCAGTTAGGGTGAATCTTCATATCATTGGGTTGGTGCTGCTTAAAGTAGTAGTCGATGGATGAACGATTGTAGATGTAGAAATCCGCGCGCTTTTTACGTATCACGGCTACTGCTTGATCTATGGTGATTTCAGGCTTGGCGTAAATGGTGACATTCTCCAAATCTCGCACAAAATTAGGCGAACCCAGCGCTTGAACGACCGTATGACCTTCAAGCTCAGACAATTGAGTCACGGTTATAAAATCATTGCGAGAGATGCCGACATCGCCACCAGGCAAACCATTAACGATATAGTAGGTGTAACGTGCCCGCTCTGGATTGAAATTAAAACCAGGGTAGAAATCGACCTCCCCGTCTTCAAGCATTTTCAAGATTCTTTTCTTTGGCCCTCGGACAATCTCCAATTGACAGCCAATGGCACTGGCAGCTTGCGAGTAGAGGGTCTGATACAGACCTCGATTGCTGGGTGCTTGCTCTATTAAAGGTGTTCTATCACTCGTGCGATAAGCATGGTGAGGGTGCAGGCCCAAGAGGAGCTTGCGAAGAAAGTGAGCAGAAAAAGTATGCTCCAACATTTTGTTTTGCTGACCCACTTTCTTCTACTTAAAAGGCAGAGGCGGGTTATTGAGTGTTGTTTGTCAGCACAGTGGCGATAGGCGCGGAAGAAATTAAGCCAACTCATAGTGGTCGCATCCTTGATCACGTTGCATATAGTAAAGGATATGCAACGTTTCATCTTGTCGCCAACAAAAAAACCGACACAGGGTGTCGGTTTTTGCTATCTGTTTGTATCGCTTAAAGCTATTTGCAACGAACGCTAGCGTTTAGCTGCCATCTCGCGCAGTGCTTGCTTCTCTTGCTCAGAAAGGAAAGCCAGCTCTAGGCCGTTGATCTGCGCCTGTTTAATTTGCTCAATCGACAGACCCGCTTGCGGTGCGGCTACTTCATACTCGTAAGGCAGCTCAATGCCTTCAACCGCAGGGTCGTCTGTGTTTAGACACGCTAGCACGCCGTGGTCAAGGAACTGCTTGATTGGGTGGTTAGACAGTGAATCAACCGTACTTGTTTGGAAGTTAGATGTTAGACAAGACTCAATACCAATGCGGTGTTCTACTAGGTAATCCATTAATTTAGGATCGTGGATAGCTTTCACACCGTGGCCGATACGTGTTGCGCCTAGCTCGTGGATTGCTTGCCACATGCTCTCGGCACCGGCCGCTTCACCCGCGTGTACAGTCACGTTTAGGCCAGCATCGCGAACCTGTTTGAAGTGCTGCACGAAACGATCACCCGGTTGGCCAAGCTCGTCACCGGCTAGGTCAACGGCTACCATGTGATCTTTTTGGCTTAGGATAGCATCGAGCTCTTGCTGACAAGCGTCGGTACCGAAAGTACGGCTCATGATGCCGATAAGATTCGCTTTTACACCAAAGTCACGAACGCCTGCTTGAACGCCATCAACGACAGCTTCAACAACACCGGCTACTGGCAGGTTGTGCTTCATCGCCATGTAGTAAGGTGAGAAACGCAGCTCTGCATAATCAATTTGAGCGTTCAGTGCATCTTCAACGTTTTCGTAAGCCACGCGGCGACATGCGTCCAGATCACCAAGAACCGCAACACCCCAATCCAGTTTAGACAGGAAGGCCACTAATGAAGGCTCAGCTTCAACAATCTGTACGTGTGGCGTGAGAGATTCAATATCGTACGCAGGAAGCGCCACGCCAAACTTTTTACCCAAATCGAGAATAGTTTGAGTACGGATGTTGCCATCTAGGTGGCGGTGCAGGTCAGTTAAAGGGAGTGTTTTCGTTATCATTATGCGTACGTCCATTGATGTTTTGCCGCTAGTATAGAAATCAATGATGCACTGTCAGTAGCCATTCAGCTCAAAAACGCCAAAATTCGCCGATTTCTAATTCATGTTAACCAAATCTGTTGGCCATTCTTCGTACGGAACTGGGCGGCTATATAGGAAGCCTTGACCGAGTGGACAGCCGAGTTGAATCAGCATGTCAGACTGAGAAGTCGTTTCGACCCCTTCGGCGACCAAGCTGACGTTCATGCTCTGCGTCATATTGATGATGGCTGCGACAATTGACGTGTCTAGCGTGTCGGCTTCTAGTTTATTGACGAAGGTTCTGTCTATCTTCAAACAGTTGAACGGCAGCTTATGCAGGTAAGCTAGCGAGCTGTAACCCGTTCCGAAATCATCAATGGCGATATAGACCCCAAGGTCGCGTATCGATTGCATGTTATGCACGATGACAGGGTCGTTATCGACGATCCTAGATTCGGTGATCTCTAAGGTTAGACGGCTTGGTTCGATCTTGGTCTCTTTGAGTACCTGCTTGAGTGTTGGAATAAAGTCAGGCTGCGATAGCTGGTTAACCGACAAGTTGACATGAAGATTGAAGTCTTCACCCCATTTACCTTCCGCAATGCCTTGCGCCGTGTCTTGGCAAGCCTGCTGCAATATGGCTTTGCCAATGTCGCCAATCAATCCGCTTTCTTCAGCAATCGGAATAAACTCAAGTGGAGAGATCAAGCCATCGGTTGGAGAAATCCAACGAGCTAGGGCTTCAGCACCGACGATACGGCCGGTTTTTAACTCAACGATAGGTTGATAGAAAGGCACAAACTCGTTGAGGTCGATGGCTTGGCGAATCTTAGCTTGTAGCTGAGTACGCTTAAGCGTCACATCCGCCATTTCTGGTGAGTAATGGCTAATATGAGTGTGGTCTCGTTTCGCGTTGCTCAGTGCAATGCTGCCGTTACGCAGCCAGACGGTCATGTTGTTCTCTTCAATATCGGTAACAATGCCCACCGAAATGCTGATAGCAATGTTGTCTCCACCCATTGAAAATGGCGAACCAAAACTCTGAAGAATGCGCGTTGTATTCAGTGAGATGGTCTCTGCATCTTGATCTTCGGGTAGGTAGATAGCGAACTCATCTCCTGCAATTCGAGCGATCATAGCGCGATCATCAAACAGCGCTTTGAGTCGTTCAGAGATGATCACCAAGAGCTTATCGGCGCGATAGTGACCAACACTGTCGTTGATATCACGGAATTTGTTGATCCCAACCAAATACAGGCAACCATTAAGTTTGCTGCGGTTTTCGCAGCTTTCAATTAAGCCTTCTCGGCTATACAAGCCCGTCAACGAATCATAAACCAGCTGAGTCCGCAGTGCCTTGAATGAAGCTTTGAGATTATTCGCCATCTCATTAAACGCATACACCAACATACTGGTTTCATGGATGTGCCCAGGTTTAGGCATCGGGTTGTCCCAGTTACCCAGCGCGAGGTGTTTGGCGGCCGCTGCTGTTGATGTGATTGGCGTGGTGATGCGGTTAAAAGCAACTAAGCTATGGTGAGGCCGACCACACTAACAATGATACCCAGTAGCCAACTGTTTCTTTGAGCGTCAGGCAGATTACCCAGTAAGTCAGATTCTGAAATCGACACGCCGATATACCAAGTTAGCCCGTGTGGGTCTTTGTATGGGGTGACGAAATTGAAGTAGCGCTCTCCGTTGATGTCAGACTCAAATTTCGTGATGGCTTGAGTTTGGTATATTTGATGGGTCTTAACGTATTTGGCACTGGCTTGGATGATCGGGTTGCCACTCTCCACCGCAAGTAAACGCTCCCCTTTTTTGGAATCTCGAGTTCCCCAGGAGACAACACTGCTTCTGCTTGGGTGCGCCACTAAACGTTCTTCTTGGTCAAAGATGTACACCGCGGCATTGGTATTGGTTTCAAGCTCCTTAAGGAAAGCGTTGAAGGTATTAATCTTAATATCAGTCACAATCACGCCGGTAAATTCATTGTTCTGGAACATTGGTGTTAACGCAGACAAAGTAATCTCTTGGCGCTCATCGGCATTGGCATAAATCGATGACCACATTGGTTTCTTAGATTTAGCCACAGGTGCGTACCATGGGCGGATTCTTGGATCGTAGCTTCTATTACTGAGCGAATGTCGTCACTGACTTGATTGCCACGATAAATAACCAACTTTTGATCGGTTCTATCGTCTTGAATCATTAAGGTAAAACCGCCATTGGCTTCTTTTCTAAACCCAGTGTATTCCGCCCCTTCGCCACCAAAACCAATCACATCCATATGTGAGATGGTCGGATAGAGATCTTGGAAAGCCGTGAGTAGATACTGCTGAATGACTTCAGTGTCGCCTTTGGTGTAGACGTTGTGATAACCGATGCTATGGCTCAGCGCTAAGCTGGCCTGAAAAGGTTCATTGAGGAAGGTTTGCAGTTTGAGGTTAACGTTTTCCGTTAAAGAAGAGAGCTGCTTTTGACTGATGTCTTGCACCATTTCCTCGTAGCTGCTCTTTTGAACAGCCACGATGGCGCCAATTGTAAAAATAAAAATGATTACAAATGGAATAATAACGGCGGTGCGAAGCGTAATATGCGTATTCCCTGGCATGCTCTTTTCTGCTATTTTATTTTTTTATCAATTAATTATACAAGCAGAGAGTCATTTTGTGGGAGTGATAAGTTACATATCTGTTAACGCATCCACTTTCTCACAGTTTCAAAGCCTTAATAGAGCTCTTTCAGCTTTCTAGTCAGTGTGTTGCGTCCCCAACCTAATACTTTCGCGGCGTCCTGCTTGTGTCCATTAGTATGATCGAGTGCTGCTTCAAGAAGTATACGCTCAAACTCAGGAAGTGCATAAGAAAGCAATTCAGTTTCCCCTGAAGAGAGTGCCTGTTTCGCCCAGCCAGCTAACTGTTGCTGCCAACTGACGTCGCCAGAAAAGGTCTTGGTTGCTTTTTCTTCCATCAGCTCCGGTGGAAGGTCACTGGGTAGGATTTCACTGCCACTTGCCATGACGGTTAACCAACGACAGATATTTTCGAGCTGACGGACGTTACCCGGCCAAGCGAGGCGATTGAGAGTGTCAACCGTGCTTGGATGGAGGGTTTTGATGTCCACACCCAGCTCTTCAGCGGCTAAAGACAAAAAGTGTAGAGTCAGCTTCTCGATATCTTGTCTGCGCTCACGCAGGGCAGGAATATGAATGCGAATAACGTTTAAGCGGTGGAACAAATCCTCACGAAAATCTCCTTGATGAACGAGCTTCTCAAGGTTTTGGTGCGTGGCCGCGACAATGCGCACATCCACTTTCACCGCCGCATGACCGCCGACGCGGTAGAACTGGCCATCGGCCAGAACACGGAGTAGGCGAGTTTGGATATCCAATGGCATATCACCAATTTCATCCAGAAACAGGGTACCGCCGTTAGCTTGTTCGAAACGGCCTTGGCGCACACTATTGGCTCCGGTAAAGGCGCCTTTTTCGTGACCAAATAGCTCAGACTCAATCAAATCTTTTGGAATCGCCGCCATGTTAAGGGCGATAAAAGGCTTGGCTGCGCGTGGGCTGTGGCGGTGCAGAGCGTGAGCAACCAGCTCTTTACCAGTACCTGATTCACCATTGATGAGCACAGAAATGGATGAGCGCGACAAACGGCCGATAGCGCGAAACACCTCTTGCATAGCCGGTGCTTCACCTATGATTTCAGGGGCTTGCTCAAATTCAGGCTCTTGCGCGGCTTGCTGCTTTTTCTGCTCTTGATTGTGAGTAATGGCGCGCTCAACTAGAGTTAGGGTCTCGTCGACATCAAAAGGTTTAGGTAGGTATTCAAACGCGCCTTTTTGGTAGGCATTGACCGCGGCATCTAGGTCTGAGTGTGCCGTCATGATGATGACAGGCAGCTCCGGTGCACGAGTTTGTACTTGATTCAGCAGCTCGATGCCATCCATGCCTGGCATACGAATATCTGATACCAGAACATCAGGCGTTTCACGCTCTAATGCCAGTAACACACTTTCGGCGTCTGCAAATGTTTCGCATTTTATGTTCGCGGACGAAAGTGTTTTCTCGATCACCCAGCGTATCGAACTGTCGTCATCAACAACCCAAACGTATCCTTTACTCATAATTTTTATTCCCCAAACTGCTGCAAACGCGTAATTTTCTGTATCGTCTAATTTTTATATCGGCAAATAGACGGTGAAGATGGTTCTTCCCGGCCAACTTTCTACGTCTATTTTTCCTTTGTGTTGATCAATGAGATTCTGCGAAATTGAAAGCCCTAAGCCGGTACCACCTTCACGGCCACTTACCATGGGATAAAACAGCGTGTCTTGTAAGTCGGCTGGAATACCGGGCCCGTTGTCGATGACTTCTACCCGAGCTGCCAGTTTGTGGCGCTTACCATGGATGTTGGCTTGATGCACCGTTCTGGTGCGAATGGTAATTTTACCGTGTTCCTGAGCTTGTAAGATCTGCCCTGCGTTACTTACGATGTTAAGAAATGCCTGCTCAATCTGATCGGTATCCATCAAAATGTCAGGCAAACTTGGATCGTAATCGCGCTCAATAATCACGGATTTACCCACTTCGAGTTCCACTAACTGACGCACCTTTTCTAAGATTAAGTGCAAGTTTTCAGTCTCTTTTTTACCTGGCCTCTGAGGCCCGAGCAATCTATCGACTAGGCTACGAAGTCTATCGGCTTGTTCAATGATGATCTGCGTGTATTCCGCCAAGCTTTGGTCTGGCAACATGCGTTCAAGTAGCTGCGCTGCACCACGTAAACCGCCTAATGGATTTTTGATTTCGTGGGCTAAACCTCGAACCAGTAGTTTGGCGGCTTGTTGTTGAGCATGCTGATTGAGTTCTTGGCTAAGACGGCGTTGCTGACCAATCTTTCTCATTTCCACCAATAGCATCAGCTCTTTTTGCCAAGATAACGGGCTGACGGTGACTTCAAGCATCAGTGGTTTACCATCAACCACAAAAGTCACGTCGCTGTCGGTAATGCTTTGACCGCTTTGTAGTGGTTGAGAAAGCAAAGCCAGATCCATAGAAGCGTGTTGGATAAGCTTAGAAAGGGATTGGTCAACGATGCGTTTTGCACTTTGGGCAAACAGCTGCTCGGCCGCAGGGTTCGCATAGCGCACGACTAAGCTTTCATCGAGCATTAACGTTGCTGTGACGACGTTGTTGAGAATGGTTGTACTGAGCTCGTTATTCACCGTTGCATCCCTATCATTGACCCATGATGTCGCAATGCACCAAAATGGTGCGACATGAATCTCAAGTATGGCGCATTGATCGTGGAAGCTAAAGAAAAAAGTCCCTCAAACGTCCTTTTTCGAGGTTATTGAGGTCTCTTTCGAGAAGCGCGCTGTAAATGCACCGTTATGGTGTTAGACGATGCAATAAGCTTGCCGTCTCTAAAGCTCTGAATTGAAAAGGTGTGTGTTCCGCGATCCACATTCTTCAATTGCCAATTGGGTTCATTCTTTGGTGCATCAAAACGTTGATTGTTCATGATTAATTGCAGGCGTTCGCCTACTTGAAGGTCGCGATTAAGCTTGGCGGTGATATTGATGAACCCAGCGTTGCTACGTAAGGCTTCATCGTCACGAGGAGAGGTAATATCTATGGTTAAAGGTAGGTCGCCTTTTTGGGGTTCTGGCAGCTTCGACTCTGCGGTTTTAGGTTCAGCTTTGGGCTGGGGTTTATCAAATTTAGGTGCAGGCGCGTTAGCATGGTTATCGGGCATCTGTATAAGCTTGGCCTTGGCACTTTGTGGGGTCTCGCTGAAGTGTAAAACACCTTTTTCATCAACCCAGGTATACACATCTTGTGCTGTAGTAGGTAGCGCACAGAACAGGGCGAAAAGCGTCAGACCAAGGTTCAATGAGCCTAATGCTTTTTGAGATGCAAAGGTTGAAATTTTCTGCCACATACTAAGCTACCTGAATAAGAAAAAGTCCATATACCCAAGTGACTTCAAGATGCAGGATTCAGAGCGTTGTCACTGATTCAAGTTCAAGGCAAATGACGCAGCGGAATAACAGGTTCTTTCCAAGTCATTTAACGCAGAAATTGACTCAGTGAACCGCTCCCGAAGGGCGAGCTTGCCTAGCTCGCACACTTTGTTAACGATTCTATATTTAGAACCACTAAACAGTCGCATCGTTGCCGCGTTTGCAAACTAGGCAATTCTCGCTGAACCACGCATCTTGAGGTTACTTGGGTATTATTCAACATCTTAATTAGCTAGTCAGTTTGCGGAAACAAAAAAAGGCTCGCCTGCGAGGCGAGCCTTAAAAGCTATGTAACAGACTATGCAACTAGTGTTGCATTAGCAGCGTTAAGATTAAACTGAGTAGTACAGTTCAAACTCAAGTGGGTGAGTAGTCATGTTTACTTTCTCTACGTCTTGAGACTTAAGATCGATGTAAGAATCGATGAAGTCGTCAGAGAATACACCGCCAGCTGTTAGGAACTCACGGTCAGCATCTAGACACTCTAGAGCTTCTTTTAGTGAGTAAGCAACAGTTGGGATTTCAGCTGCTTCTTCTGCTGGTAGGTCGTAAAGGTCTTTATCCATTGCTTCACCTGGGTGGATCTTGTTCTTGATACCGTCAAGACCAGCCATAAGCATTGCAGCGAAACATAGGTATGGGTTCGCAGATGGATCACCGAAGCGTAGCTCGATACGACGTGCTTTAGGGCTTGGTACCACTGGGATACGGATAGAAGCAGAACGGTTACGTGCAGAGTAAGCAAGCATAACTGGCGCTTCGAAGCCTGGTACAAGACGCTTGTACGAGTTAGTTGATGCGTTAGCAAATGCGTTGATTGCTTTAGCGTGCTTGATAACACCACCGATGTAGTAAAGCGCCATTTCAGATAGGCCGCCGTACTTATCACCAGCGAACAGGTTAACACCGTCTTTCGCTAGAGATTGGTGAACGTGCATACCAGAACCGTTGTCACCAACTAGTGGCTTAGGCATGAATGTCGCTGTTTTACCAAATGCGTGAGCAACGTTGTGCACAACGTACTTGTAAACTTGGATTTCGTCCGCTTTAGCCGTTAGCGTGTTAAAGCGAGTTGCGATTTCGTTCTGACCCGCAGTTGCTACTTCGTGGTGATGCGCTTCTACTACTTGGCCCATCTCTTCAAGGATTAGACACATTGCAGAACGGATATCTTGTGAAGAGTCAACAGGCGCTACTGGGAAGTAACCACCTTTAACGCCTGGACGGTGACCTTTGTTACCGCCCTCGATGTCAGAACCTGTGTTCCAAGCTGCTTCGATGTCGTCGATCTTGAAGAAAGAACCAGACATGTCAGTTGCGAATTTAACATCGTCAAATAGGAAGAATTCTGGCTCTGGACCAACTAGTACAGTATCAGCGATACCAGTAGAGCGTAGGTAGTCTTCAGCGCGCTTAGCGATTGAACGTGGGTCACGGTCGTAGCCTTGCATAGTTGCAGGCTCTAGGATGTCACAACGAACGTTTAGTGTTGCATCTTCTGTGAATGGGTCAAGAACAGCACTTGATGCGTCTGGCATCATTACCATGTCAGACTCGTTAATGCCTTTCCAGCCAGCAACTGAAGAACCATCAAACATCTTACCTTCTTCAAAGAAGTCTGCGTCAACTTGGTGTGCAGGGATTGATACGTGCTGCTCTTTACCTTTTGTATCAGTAAAGCGTAAGTCTACAAACTTAACTTCGTTTTCTTGGATCAGTGATAGTACATTTTCTACTGACATCTTGGATAACCTCCAGTGTTGTTAAAGCGGTATTAGCTTGATTTAGCAAAATCTAGCATTGATTAATTTCATGACGTTGTTATTAATCGATGCTGTTTTGATTAAAGCTAAAATCGTGCCAAAAAATTAATCCGTTAATTTTCAATATCTTAAGGGCTTGGCGCTCAATGATGATGCATTCAATGCACCAAAATGATCATCTGATGCACCATATTGGTGCTAATCGTTTGCGTTGCACCAACATGAACCATTAAGCGAATACCATTCAGCCCTTGTTTTGGTCGGTTGTCAAACGTATTTGTGTGCGTCTGATTCGAGTTTGTGCCAAACCCAGACGTCATCTAATCTTACGGAAGAGGAAATTCGCTGTGATAGATCACATATTTCTGGGTTTTTCGCCAGAATCTGGTACATTACGGTCGTTTTTTTAATCAAATAAGCAATGCTCGGGAAATATTAAGTTTCCATGAGGGTTGCTTCTTTTATAAGTGAATCTAAATCCATGCTACTCCACAGATTGATAAATTAAGAAATATCGCGATCATCGCGCACGTTGACCACGGTAAAACAACGTTGGTTGATAAGCTGCTGCAACAATCAGGCACGCTAGAGTCTCGCGGTGAAACTGAAGAGCGAGTCATGGACTCGAACGATATCGAGAAAGAGCGTGGTATTACCATTCTTGCTAAAAACACGGCAATCAACTGGAACGACTACCGTATCAACATCGTAGATACTCCGGGACACGCGGACTTCGGTGGTGAAGTTGAGCGTATCATGTCTATGGTTGACTCTGTTCTTCTTATCGTTGATGCGGTTGACGGCCCAATGCCTCAAACGCGTTTCGTAACTCAAAAAGCGTTCGCTCACGGCCTTAAGCCAATTGTTGTAATCAACAAGATCGACCGCCCGGGCGCACGCCTGATTGGGTTATGGACCAAGTATTCGACCTATTTGACAACCTAGGTGCAACTGACGAACAGCTAGACTTTAAAGTGGTTTACGCATCGGCACTAAACGGTTGGGCAACTAAAGAAGAAGGCGAAACGTCTGACAACATGGAAGCGCTTTTCGAAACTATCGTTGAAGAAGTAGCGGCTCCACAAGTTGACCTAGATGGTCCACTGCAAATGCAAGTTTCTCAGCTAGATTACAGCTCTTACGTAGGTGTTATCGGTGTTGCTCGTGTGACTCGTGGTAGCGTTAAGCCAAACCAACAAGTAACGGTTGTGAGCGCAGACGGCAAAACTCGTAACGGTAAAGTGGGTACCGTTATGGGCTACCTTGGCCTTGAGCGTCACGACGTTGAGCAAGCAAATGCTGGCGACATCGTTGCAATCACAGGTCTTGGCGAACTGAAGATTTCTGACACTATCTGTGCGCAGAACCAAGTTGAAGCGCTTCCTGCACTGTCTGTTGATGAGCCAACCGTAACTATGACGTTCCAAGTAAACACGTCTCCATTCGCTGGTAAAGAAGGTAAGTTCGTGACTTCACGTAACATCCTTGAGCGTCTAGAGAAGGAACTGGTTCACAACGTTGCACTGCGTGTTGAGCAAACAGACGACCCAGACAAATTCCGCGTATCAGGCCGTGGTGAGCTTCACCTGTCTATCCTGATCGAAAACATGCGTCGTGAAGGCTTTGAGCTAGCGGTATCTCGTCCAGAAGTTATCATCAAAGAAGAAGATGGTCAGCTAATGGAACCGTTTGAAACGGTAACGATTGACGTTCTTGAAGAGCATCAAGGCGGCATCATGGAGAACATCGGCCTACGTAAAGGTGAGCTGACGGATATGTCTCCAGACGGTAAAGGCCGTGTTCGTATGGACTTCGTTATGCCATCTCGTGGCCTAATCGGTTTCCAAACTGAATTCATGACTCTGACTTCAGGTTCTGGTCTTCTTTACCATACGTTTGATCACTACGGTCCGCATAAAGGCGGGGAGATCGGTCAGCGTATCAACGGCGTTCTGATTTCTAACGGTATGGGTAAAGCGCTAACTAACGCACTATTCAACCTACAAGAGCGTGGCCGTATGTTCATTGGTCACGGTGTTGAAGTTTACGAAGGTATGGTTGTTGGTATCCACAGCCGTGATAACGACCTAACAGTAAACGTACTAAAAGGTAAGCAGCTAACCAACGTTCGTGCATCTGGTACTGATGACGCACAGGTTCTGACTCCGCCGATCATCATGACACTTGAGCAAGCACTTGAGTTCATCGATGACGACGAGCTAGTAGAAGTAACACCTGAAAGCATCCGTATCCGTAAGAAGTTCCTAACGGAAAGCGATCGTAAGCGTGCTTCTCGCGCAGCGAAGTAATCGCGATACGCAAAAGTAGCGACACGCTAGAATAACAAAGCCCCGAAGTGATTAGCTTCGGGGCTTTTTCGTTTTGGGTGTACTCTTTTTCTGCCTTACTACTTTGTAGTAGCCGTTTAGGTCTGAAGCCAGTGGGTTTATTGCCTAACGCTTTCAATGTGCTTTTGAACGAATTGAACGCGTTCTTCAACTGACATAAAGGGCACATCAATCACTTCAAAACCTAGCGCTTGGTACACTTCCACTAAAGCATTGTGGATCTCTATCGCACCTTCAAATGGGTATGGTCGAACTTCATCTTGCACATAAATAGAAGCTTCAGGTCGGCAGAAGAAAGCTTGGGAGTGGTAGCCTTTGCTCGCTTCAATGTAATGCTCATCAACATTGAGATCCCCTTGACGCAAGTAACCACAGATATCAGGAATTGCACGGTCTAGAAACACTATCTCATGTTGGTTGGCTTGCGCCTTTTGCTCGCTCATAACGTCCAAGCACAGTTTGGCAAACGCGGCTAAATCTACCCAAGGTAAAATACCCTCGGGCTTTTGACTTTCTTGTTCGATAAGGCGTCGGGAGGACTCTTCAAAGGTGGCAAAACCTTGCTCGGCTAATCCATTGACTAACGTCGTTTTGCCCGCGCCAGGGCCTCCTGAAATGATAATAGGCTTCATTCGTTGTTCGCTGCTCTCATTGTTCGTTGCCCGTATGGTTTTTAATTGTTTTCTTTACATGTTGTTATTTATTGTTGAGTTGATTTAAGAACTTATCCGACTCTTCAATCGCTGTATTCATCTGCTCAATCGCAAACGCGATGTCTTTTTCTAAGCTCATAAACTCACCTTGTAGTGAACCGATCGCACTCGCGTTGAGGTTATGTTTCAGATAAAGGGTGTTGTCTCTGAGAGTGTTCAAAACCGGCGTCATTTTCTGCTCAGCGCGTTTCATCGCCGATAGCATGGTGTTATATGAACGTTGAGTCTCTTTGAGCTTTTGTTCACTAGAACGGCGCAGCTTGTCACTGGTGTAAAGCTCTAGCTCATCTTGCCATTCGTCAAACAGCGCTTCTGAAACATCTTCAATGGATGCGATGCGATCGCTTACATCTTGCGCTGCTTTTTCGCTGTCTTGATACTTGTCGTTGATTTGGTTGTAAACCGCTTCCAAATCGCCACCATCGAAGTTGGTTAGGGCAGAAAGGGCTTCGAGAGCGCTGGAAAACTCTTGTTGGGCGTCTTGCTGTGACTCTTTGGCGTCTTCAACACGATCCACCATAATGTCACGCTTATGGTAACCGACCTGTTCCATGGCAGAGTAGTAAGTGGATTGGCATCCGGTTAAGGTCAACACTGAGATGAGGATCGCAATCAAGTAGGGCATCATAGTTTCCTTTCTATTAGAATAACTTGAGAGTATTGATGTACAGAATGGATGACTTGATTGGGAGATACAAGTTGAAATTGGATGAAACGGTGAAGCAGGGCCTCTTTTTTGCTCGCTACTTATGGGCTCGAGTTCAGCATGATAGAGTCAATGTGAATGCGGGTTATCTCGCGTATATCACTCTGCTGTCGATTGTACCGATGCTGACGGTATTACTTTCAGTGCTCTCTTCTTTCGCTGTGTTCTCGAATGCCGGTAATGTGATTCAAGACTTTGTGATCACTCACTTTGTGCCTGCGGCTGGCGATGCTGTAAAAGCGGCTTTAACGGAATTTATTGCTAATACCGGCAAGATGACGGCAGTTGGTGGTCTGTTCTTGTTTGTTGCAGCACTGATGCTGATTTCAAACATCGACAAAAACCTTAACTATATCTGGCGTGTGCACACCAAGCGACGAGCGGTGTTCTCATTTTCGATGTACTGGATGGTGTTAACGCTTGGCCCGATATTAGTGGGCGCGAGTATCGCAGCGACTCGTACATTACCTCATTGCGTTTCATCGACAGCGATGCACTGTCTGGTGCTTACAACTTATTCCTGCGCTGGTTGCCGTTCTGGCTCTCTTTCTTTGCTTTTGCTGGCCTGTATATGCTGGTGCCAAACAAGAAGGTGCGATTCTCTCACGCCATGATCGGGGCAATTGTGGCGGCGATTTTGTTCGAACTCAGCAAAAAAGGATTTGCCGCATACATTACTCAGTTCCCTTCTTATCAACTGATATATGGTGCTTTGGCAGCCATTCCGATTCTATTTGTTTGGGTCTATCTGTGTTGGTTAATCGTGCTAATTGGCGCTGAAATTACCGCAGCGTTAGGTGAGCGCAATCAGTGGAGTCAGCCTGCAGACGTGGTAAACTCTGCGCCACTATCTGACGAACAACAAGAAGGAAACGAGAGTGATCGCACTGATTCAACGTGTAAGTGAAGCGGCTGTCCGAGTAGAAGGTGAAGTCGTTGGAGAGATCGACCAAGGTCTACTTGTGTTGCTTGGTGTGGAAAAAGACGATGATGAAGCTAAAGCGAAACGTCTGATGGAGCGCGTCACCACTTATCGTGTGTTTGAAGACGAAAACGGCAAGATGAACCTGAATGTTAAGCAAGTGAACGGAAAGGTTTTGGTGGTGTCTCAATTTACATTGCCAGCAGACACTAAGAAAGGCACGCGAGCAGGTTTTTCTAGAGGTGCTCATCCGAGTGATGCTGAGCGTCTTTACGACTATTTCGCAGATCAATGCGAACAAGTACTGCCGACAGAGCGTGGCCGTTTCGCCGCTGACATGAAAGTTTCATTGGTCAACGATGGACCAGTGACCTTTTGGCTGCAAGTATAAGAATAAGTAGGTCAACACACCCTAGGCTCTAGCGCACTTACCCCAAATATTAAAGCGTTAGTAGAGCTTAATGGCTTAATTTTGCTGTTGTGACAGCAGGCTGTTTACAAGAATGGAATCGAGAGATGTTTAAACTAATAACCCCGACCACGGATAATCAGCTCAATAAGTATTATCACTTTCGTTGGCAAATGCTCAGAGAACCATGCGTATGCCGATTGGCTCTGAGCGAGACGAATACGATCCGATGAGCCATCATCGCATGATTGTCGATGGCCGAGGTCGTCCGATCGCCATTGGGCGTCTATACATCACGCCGGATAACGAAGGCCAAATTCGTTATATGGCGGTAAAGAATAACCGTCGTAGTAAAGGCATGGGATCGCTTGTGTTAGTGGCGTTGGAGTCACTAGCGCGTCAGGAAGGGGCGAAGCGTTTAGTGTGTAATGCACGTGAAGACGCTATCCAGTTTTATAAGCGCAATGGATTTGAAACTCGTGGTGAATTAAACGACCAACGTGGCCCTGTTCGTCACCAGCAGATGGTCAAACCGCTCGATCCCATGGCGAATGTACTGCGCAAACCAGAATGGTGCAGCGAGCTGCAAGAGCGTTGGGAGAACCAGATTCCAATCAGCGACAAGATGGGGATCAAAATCACTCAGTACACAGGCTATCAGTTTGAATGCAGTGCTCAACTCAACCCAAACCTCAACCCTCATAACACCATGTTTGCAGGCTCCGCCTTTACGCTGGCGACTCTGACTGGATGGGGAATGGCTTGGCTGCTACTTAAAGAGCGCAATCTGCAAGGAGATATCGTGTTGGCCGATAGCCGTATTCGCTATCGACACCCGGTAGAGCAAAATCCGGTTGCGAGCACGTCATTAGATGGAATTAGTGGCGACTTAGACCGCTTGGCATCGGGCCGCAAAGCACGTATTGCGATTCATGTGACCATCAATAGTGGTGATACAGCGGCGGTAGAGTTTATCGGTACCTACATGCTTATCCCAAACTATAAGTCTTTACTTAGCAATTAGATTCGCAACGTAAACAGACCTTTCTTCACACAACCTTTCTTCTTTATACAGAGTGCCTATTCTTTGTCACTGATTTCAGTGGCTAGGCACTCTAGTAAAGCGCCCGACAACAACTCATATCTTGCTTTCTGGCAGGGCTGTGTCAACTCGATATAGAGGTGATCATGTTGTGAGTCGACCAGATCTATTTTCCCTGAAAGCTGTCCTTCGCCATTGTGATGAGTCGTAATGGTGATTTGACCACGCTTGGCATTGACATGAACTGGTTCAGGCTCAAACGGCATCACGAGCGAGCGCTTCACGCCATCAAGCTCTTGACTGAGAAGCAACGTTGCTTCACGTGCGGATGCAGTAAGCTCCCCATGGAGGGAATGTTCAAATAGTACCGAATCACTGGCAAACCCGTTGAGCTGTCCAGTGACTTCTAGCAGCCCATCTAATTGCCAGGCCTCTGCGATGAAAGGGGTGAGTACAGGTAAAGAAGGAAGCCCATCGGCGCTAAAGTCTAAGGCCCATGGATGACCTCTGGATGCCATGTCATACACGCCGCTGATGTCGACATAACCTTGGTCTAGAGGTAGGTAGAAACGGTCTAAACTCCATTGTCCGTTTCGAGATTGAGTTTCAATGATCGCTTGGCTCGTGATGAGTTCGCCATAGCTGGCACTGTTTGCTGTCGCTTCAAGTTGACCATTCCATAGTCCGAGTTGTTTCTCTCTAAGTAGCTCTAGCTGGCGACCGCGCGCATTAAACCCAGATAGCTGCCAGTAAGGCTCTTCAAACAGTTGGATGACTTGGCTATTGGCGATATCGACTTGAGCAACTGAGAGCGCTTCTAGTCTTTTTTTATGCTCAAGCAGAGCAAGCCACTTTGGTCTCTCATCGATTGTCCACTTAATGCCGTTAACTTTTAGCAGATCTAGGTGGAGCGAGTTCGGCGTAATAACGCCAGCAAGTTGCAGTCGGCCTTGCTCAAAGTCGGTGTCGAGTTCTGTTACTGATATAGCGTTTGAATCGAGCGCCAGTTTTGCTGTGGCGTCTACCCATTTCAGGTCTTGATAAGTCAGAGTATCGGCATGGAACGACAAGTAACCTTGCTGCTGCCAAAGGTTTTTAGCGGGGTAAATGTTTTCTAGTGACAGATCAAGATTTTGTGCGCTAATGCCTTTGAACTCGATGTTGGCGGTTAGAAGATCAAGGCTATTGATGTGATGAACGGATCGCGTCAGTTGTTCGATTAGTTCGCGGTTAATAGGCTTGTCGTCGCTGAGGTTGAGCTTATCTATGGTGACGTTGATTAACGACCAGCCGCTGTCAAACTGTTCCGCTTGGCCTGAAATAGACGTTTCTCGCCAGATGAATGAAGCCCCATAGACAGTGCTGTCTTTGGGTTGATACTGAACATCTATCAAGAAATCATCAATCGCTTCACCTTGATAATAAAAATGGTTAGCAGAAAGTTGAATGGAGCCGAAGGGAAGAAGCTGCTGGTGTGCTTCCCACTGGGGCTCTTTGAACTGCGCATTGACGCCGTGACCAATGAGGCCGTTGTAATCGATGTCTGCGTTGTTAAAAGCCAACTGGTACAGGAATATTTGGTCAAATAGCGGATGCAGATCGTGTTGCTCTGTGAGGGTAAATCCATCAATAACGATACTGTCGATGGCGAGTTTGCCAGCACGCGTGATATCTGGGTTTATCCAGAGTTCAACTTGATCGATGTGTTGAGCATTGGGTTTATCACCAAAGGTGACGTTTTGCGCGGTGAAGTGCCAAGGAAATTCGTAGGTTAGCGTTTCAACTTGAATCTTATGGTTGAGAGACTTGAGGAAGTAATTGGCCCCGTTTGCGGCGAAAGGCGTATGCAAAATGGCAAACAGACTACCAATAGTCAAAGCAGTAAGCATTACTAACAGCGCTAAAGCGATATAGACCTTTCTCATTTCTCAAACCGGTTGTCCTAACTCAGTGATAGCTTGGAGCAATTTCTCGGCGTCATCAATAAAAAAAGCCCTTAAATAAGGGGCTTGTAACTTAGTTATCAGTTTTCAAACAAATCGACTTCAATCAGTCGAGTTGTGGGCCAGCTTCAACCAGTGCTTTACCTTCTGCGTTGTCTGTGTATTTCACAAAGTTATTGATGAAGCGCTGTGCTAGATCAGTTGCTTTGCTTTCCCACTGCAGTGGGTCAACGTAGGTATCGCGTGGGTCTAGGATTTCCGGATCGACACCAGGTAGTGCGGTTGGCACTTCTAGGTTAAAGATTGGAATATCCTTGGTTTGTGCTTCTTCGATTGAACCATCTAGGATGGCATCGATGATGGCGCGTGTATCTTGGATAGAGATTCGCTTGCCGCTGCCATTCCAACCGGTGTTCACTAGGTAAGCCTCAGCGCCTGCTGCTTCCATACGTTTTACCAGTACTTCTGCGTACTTGGTTGGGTGAAGCGTTAGGAACGCTGCGCCAAAACAAGCCGAGAAGGTTGGTGTTGGCTCTGTGATACCACGTTCAGTGCCCGCAAGTTTTGCGGTAAAGCCAGACAGGAAGTGGTACTTGGTTTGCTCTGGTGTCAGTTTAGACACTGGAGGAAGCACACCAAAGGCATCTGCAGACAAGAAGATCACTTTATTAGCATGACCACCTTTCGATACAGGCTTAACGATGTTGTCGATGTGGTGGATTGGGTACGATACTCGGGTGTTCTCGGTTTTCGAGTTATCGTCGAAATCGATAGAGCCATCATTGCGAACGGTCACGTTCTCTAATAGCGCATCGCGGCGAATCGCGTTGTAGATGTCAGGCTCGGCTTCTTTTGATAGCTTGATGGTTTTCGCATAGCAGCCACCTTCGAAGTTAAATACGCCGTCATCATCCCAGCCGTGTTCGTCGTCGCCGATCAATGCGCGTTTAGGATCAGTCGATAGCGTTGTTTTACCGGTACCCGATAGGCCGAAGAAGATCGCAACGTCGCCGTCTTCACCCATATTGGCACTACAGTGCATAGATGCGATGTCTTTCAGTGGAAGGAAGTAGTTCATCATCGCGAACATACCTTTCTTCATTTCACCGCCATACCAAGTGCCGCCGATAAGCTGCATGCGCTCAGTAAGGTTAAACACTGTGAAGTTTTCAGAGTTCAGACCATGCTCTTCCCACTTCTGGTTTGTACACTTCGCGCCATTCATTACGACGAAGTCTGGCTCAAACGTTGCCAACTCTTCTTCTGAAGGGCGAAGGAACATGTTTTTCACGAAGTGCGCTTGCCACGCAACTTCAGTAATGACTCGGATACTGAGGCGAGTGTCGGGATTTGCGCCACAGTAACCATCAATGACGAATACGCGTTTATCTGAAAGCTGATCCGTGACGAGTGCTTTCAGATCATTCCAAACGGCTTGGTCAATCGCTTTGTTATCGTTTTTAACCGCGTCCGATGTCCACCACATATGTTCTTCTGTCGTCGCATCTTTAACGATATATTTATCTTTAGGTGAGCGTCCCGTGAAGATTCCTGTGTCGACAGCAACCGCTCCCAGCTCGGTTACTACACCTCGTTCAAAACCTTCCAAATCAGCGCGCGTTTCCTCGGCAAAAAGCATTTCGTAGCTTGGGTTGCGGACAACCTCTTTAACGTTATGCAGTCCGTGTTTAGTAAGATCGATTGTTGCAGCCTTAGTATGTTCCATAACGGTCATAGGTGCTCCTTATAACGATATATTGTAGGGATTTTGTAAGAATTTTATTATTTTTTATCTGATCACCATGCTAGCAACGGAACTCCTGTAAAACAGGGATATAGGTCAAAATATGTCCACAATTTTAGTAGGGCTTTAAGTGCTTCGTCACATATTGGTCATAACAAGTTTATCCCTTCCGCAAAGGTTTGCGCTAGACCAGATCGATTAATATTTGTTTAAAATTAAGCCGTTATAAAATTACGGCTGAGGGTAGTGATGGCGGGGCTTTGGTCACAAAAAAGCCAGCTTGAAGCTGGCCTTTGTTGTGTAAATTACAGACTTGATGTGATGAGCAAATTAATGCAGCGTATCTCGGCCCGAAGTTGCCTCAATAAACAGAGCTTTAATTTCAGGTTCATCAAATGAGTATGTTGTGCCGCAGTAATCACAATGTAAAGAAACGGCACCTTCTTTGGCTAAAATGTCATAAATTTCATCTTGGCTTACGGTGACGATTGCAGCGCCACTTCGCTCTCTTGAACAGCCGCAGTGGAATTGCACTGGTTGAGGTTCGAATAACCGAACTTTCTCCTGATTGTATAAACGGTACAGAAGCTCGTTGGCTTCTAGAGTGAAGAGCTCTTCATCTTTAATGGTGTCGGTCAACTGTTCTAGATGCTCAAAGTCGTCTGGTGAACCAGTACCGTCTGGCATTACTTGAATCAGCATACCCGCAGCATGAGGCTTACCTTCTACTTCACCTGTGCGGATCCATAGGCGCGTTTTAAGCTGTTCAGAGTTAGCGAAGTAACCTTCAAGCACTTGTGCTAGGTTGTCGCCTTCTAGGCCAACCACACCTTGGTAACGCTCACCTTTCTTAGGATCAATAGTGATCACTAGGTAACCTTTACCGATCATGTCGTGCAGTGTTGCGTCATCGGCGATTTCGCCGTTAAAACGGCCTACGCCACGAAGTTTTTGGTCATGGTCGCCATTAATTACGGCAAGCGATACCGGGCCGTCACCTTGCAGTTGCATGGTGATAGAACCTTCAAACTTAAGAGTGGCGGTCAGTAGTGCCGTTGATACCAATAGCTCACCCAGCAGCTTTTGTAGTGCTACAGGGTATTCCTTGCTCGAAATAATTTGCTGGTACGCTTCATCCAGTTGTACCAATTCACCACGTACTGATAGGTCTTCAAATAGGTAGCGATTTAAAACATTGTTTGCCATGTGGCTATTCCTCGTGGCTGGGTCAGCTTATTGATGTTTAAATTTGATAATGTTGCGACGCTGCTTTTTATCAGGGCGGCGTTCAGGGCTTGGGTTGTGTGCATGCATCTTACGTTGCTCTGCGTTGTGCTCGCGTTTCGCCAAGCTTTCGGGAGTTTCGGAGTAGAGTGTTTGAGCGACTGGCGCTCCACGGCGTTGGTCAGAGATTTTCTCGATGACAACGGTCTTCTCTTCGTGCCCTTGTCTTAAAGTAATAATAGCACCGAGCTCGACGATTTTGCTGGGCTTGCTACGTTGGCCATTGTAGTGGACTTTACCACCATCAACCATGTTACGCGCAATTGAGCGAGTCTTGTAAAAGCGTGCCGCCCAGAGCCATTTGTCGAGTCTTACGGCCTCTTTCTCAATTTCGTTGTTTGAACCCATTATTTACAAAAAACCTTCAATATTTTGGTGCAGTTTCAATTATTGAAGGTAACAATGGTGTTGTGCTTCCATTTTTTCAAGGCACGTGACAAATTATCGTTGGAATATAATAGGCATTATTCCTTAGGGCTGTGCTATATTTTCCAACTTATTCAATCTAGTACCGCAAGCTATTGGACTTTTGAGGCATCAGAGGAAGAGATGGAAATAGGGAAGGTGAATGCCTCGTCGTTTTTATCGGCGTTGCAACAAGGTAAATCAGAGCATATGCAACGACGCTTGAGTGTTGCGATCGCGCTGGTCTTCTTGGTGCTTTCAGCGTGGTTGGCCGGCAAAATGGTATGGCTATTCTCAGATGACGTACAAGTCGCACCATGGCAACCTACCACATCCTCTAATACGGGTTCATCTGGCCCTGCCCTTACCGATATTGCAGAACTGCAACGCAGCTTCTTGTTTGGTGAATACACCAACAAACCCGAGCCAGTAGCGGCACCTGTTGTTACCGATGCGCCCAAAACTCGTCTTAACCTTATTCTTGTCGGAGCGGTTGCGAACTCAAATCCTGAGCGCGGCCTAGCGGTTATTGCTAATCGTGGTCAGCAAGCGACTTATGGTGTGGGTGAAGTCATCGACGGTACTCGCGCAAGGCTAAAAGCGGTGTTAATTGATCGCGTCATTATTGAAAACTCAGGTCGAGATGAAACACTCATGCTTGAGGGAATTGAATACAAACGTTTGGAACAGCCCTCTCAAGCAAGTACACCTAAGCAAGTAAACTCAGCTGCAAATACTAACTCTGACTCGCAACTCGATAAAATAAAAGCTGAGATCACCGCCGAACCTCAGAAAATCTTCCAGTATGTAAGACTATCGCAAGTGAAAAGAGACGGTGATATTTTGGGCTACCGCGTAAGCCCCGGCCGTCAGCCAGAACTGTTTAATTCTGTGGGTTTACAAAATGGTGACATCGCCATCCAATTAAATGGTCAGGATCTCACAGACCCTGAAGCCATGAGTAACATATTTAAATCCATTGCAGAGGTCAGCGAGCTCAACCTGACCGTAGAACGTAGTGGTCAGCAACACGATATCTATATCGAATTTTAGTCCTCGTGCCCAAGGGCATGAGCGAAGGAGAAACAAGTGAAGCATTGGCTTAAAAAAAGTGCTTGGCTGTTGGCAGGGAGCCTACTGGTATCCCCGACGATGGCACAGACCGACAATTTCAGTGCCAGTTTTAAAGGCACCGATATTCAAGAATTCATCAATATTGTTGGTCGGAATTTAGAAAAAACCATCATTGTCGATCCATCGGTTCGCGGCAAAGTCGACGTTCGCAGTTACGACACCTTAAACGAAGACCAGTACTACGGCTTCTTCTTAAGTGTGCTGGAAGTATACGGCTACGCAGTGGTTGAAATGGACAATGGCATTCTGAAAGTCATCAAGTCGAAAGATGCTAAAACGGCGGCAGTCCCGGTGTTAGGTAATGACGACCCAGCTTTCGGCGACCAAGTGATTACTCGCGTGGTGGCGGTACGCAATGTGTCGGTTCGAGAGCTCTCTCCTTTATTACGTCAACTGACTGATAATGCTGGCGCAGGTAATGTGGTCCACTACGACCCTTCGAATATCATTTTGATCACTGGCCGCGCAGCTACCGTAAACAAATTGGCGGATATTATCCGTCGTGTCGACCAAGCGGGCGACAAAGAAATTGAAGTGGTAGAGCTGGCCAATGCCTCTGCCGCGGAAATGGTGCGTATTGTCGAAGCGCTAAACAAAACCACAGATGCAAAAAACACGCCTGCCTATTTGCAGCCAAAGTTGGTTGCTGACGACCGTACTAACTCCATTCTAATTTCGGGCGACCCACAAGTTCGTGAGCGTTTACGTCGCCTAATTCAACAGCTAGATGTTGAAATGGCTACTCGCGGTAACAATCAAGTGGTTTACTTGCGCTACGCTAAAGCCGATGAGCTGGTGGATGTTTTAAAAGGCGTATCCGATAACCTGCAAGCTGAAAAACAAGGTGGCTCTCAAGGTGCCAGCAGCAACCGAGGTGAGGTCGTGATCGCCGCGCATACAGGCACCAACGCACTGGTTCTTACAGCGCCGCCAGATATTATGAATGCGCTGACTGACGTGATTGCGCAGCTGGATATTCGTCGTGCTCAAGTTCTGATTGAAGCGCTAATTGTTGAAATGGCAGAAGGTGACGGCATCAACCTTGGTGTGCAGTGGGGTAACCTTGAAACAGGTGCCATGATTCAGTACAGCAATACGGGCGCATCAGTGGGTCAAGTGATGGTTGGTCTAGAAGAGGCCAAAGACACGACCAAAACGACCGCGGTGTACGATTCAGATGGCAATTTCCTACGTAACGAAACGACAACGGAAGAGGGCAGCTACGATACCTTGGCTGCCGCTTTAGGCGGAGTAAACGGCGCAGCAGTGAGTGTAATGATGGGTGACTGGACGGCCCTGATTAGCGCAGTGGCATCCGATTCAACCTCGAACATTCTGTCTTCTCCAAGCATTACCGTGATGGACAATGGCGAAGCTTCATTCATCGTTGGTGAAGAAGTTCCGGTGCTTACAGGATCAACTGCCGGTTCGAGCAACGACAATCCGTTCCAAACAGTTGACCGTAAAGAAGTGGGTATCAAGCTAAAAGTGACCCCACAAATTAACGAAGGCAACTCAGTTCAGCTTGATATTGAGCAAGAAGTCTCGAACGTACTTGGCGCAAACGGCGCAGTAGACGTTCGTTTTGCTAAGCGTCAGTTAAATACCTCAGTAATGGTTGAAGATGGCCAAATGATTGTACTGGGTGGTTTGATTGATGAGCGTGCTCTGGAAAGTGAATCTAAAGTGCCACTGCTTGGCGACATTCCTTATTTAGGCCAGCTGTTTAGATCAACCAGCTCTCAAGTTGAGAAGAAGAACTTGATGGTGTTCATCAAGCCAACCATTATTCGCGATGGTGTGACGGCAGATGGTATTACTCAGCGTAAGTACAACTTTATCCGTGCCGAACAGTTGTTCAATGCGGATCAAGGCATGCGATTGATGGACGATGCGCACATTCCTGTGCTGCCTGAATACGGTGAAGAGATCACTCACCCTGCGGAGATCCAAGCCTTCATTGATCAAATGGAAGCTAAGTAATGAGCGAAGTTGTCACCGAAGCCGTTACCGAAGTTATGATGCGTCGACTGCCGTTTAGCTTTGCTAATCGCTACAAGCTAGTACTGGAGCATGGTGAAGAGCAGAGTGTGCTCTACTACGTCGAGCCGCTTCAAGTTGAAGCTATCGTCGAAGTTAAGCGTGTGGTGCAGTCTGATTTTGCTTTGGTGGCGCTGAGTGAACAAGAGTTTGAAGTTAAGCTAACACAAAGTTATCAGCGAGATTCCTCTGAGGCTCGCCAGTTGATGGAAGACATCGGCGCAGACAGCGATGATTTCTTCTCATTAGCGGAAGAATTACCACAAGACGAAGACCTGCTCGAATCTGAAGACGATGCACCGATCATCAAACTCATCAATGCAATGTTGGGTGAAGCGATCAAAGAAGGGGCATCGGATATCCATATCGAAACCTTCGAAAAATCGCTCTCTATTCGCTTTAGGGTTGATGGCGTGCTGCGTGATGTTCTTGCTCCAAGTCGCAAGCTTGCGCCGCTGCTGGTCTCGCGTGTAAAAGTCATGGCTAAGCTCGACATCGCTGAAAAGCGTGTACCTCAAGATGGCCGTATCTCACTGCGTATTGGTGGCCGCGCTGTCGATGTTCGTGTTTCCACTATGCCTTCATCTCATGGTGAACGTGTGGTGATGCGTCTACTGGATAAGAATGCAACGCGTCTAGATCTGCACAGCCTAGGCATGACAGAGCGCAATCATGCGAGCTTCCAATCTATGATTCAAAGACCGCATGGCATCATCTTGGTAACAGGCCCGACTGGTTCGGGTAAATCGACCACCCTGTATGCAGGCTTGAGCGAAATCAACAGTAACGAGCGCAACATACTTACGGTTGAAGATCCAATTGAATTTGATATCGACGGTATTGGTCAAACTCAAGTGAATCCGAAGGTTGATATGACCTTTGCCCGTGGCCTACGCGCCATTCTGCGTCAAGACCCAGATGTGGTGATGGTGGGTGAGATTCGTGACTTGGAAACCGCACAAATTGGTGTTCAAGCATCTTTGACTGGTCACTTAGTGATGTCAACACTGCACACCAATACCGCTGTCGGTGCGATTACGCGTTTGCGTGATATGGGTATTGAACCTTTCCTCATTTCTTCTTCGCTTCTGGGCGTATTGGCTCAGCGACTAGTACGTACCTTATGTAGTGATTGTAAGCAGAGTTACCAAGCTGATAATGAACAAAAGCGCTGGTTTGGTGTCGATAGTGATGAAGAGCTGACATTGTATAAAGCGGTTGGTTGTGAAAAATGTAATCATAAAGGTTATCGAGGCCGTACTGGCATTCACGAGCTGCTGCTGGTGGATGAAACGGTTCAAGAGCTGATTCATAGCGAAGCGGGTGAGCAAGCGATTGAGAAGTCTATTCGGGCTAACACACCAAGTATTCGCGCTGATGGTTTGCACAAAGTTCGCCAAGGAATTACCTCGCTTGAAGAGGTAATGCGAGTGACGAAGGAAACCTAATGGCGGCATTTGAATACAAAGCGCTGGATGCAAAGGGTAAACGTAAGAAAGGCGTTATCGAGGGTGATAATGCGCGTCAGGTACGAGCTAGGCTGAAAGAGCAAGGGCTAGTGCCAATCGAAGTGATTGAAACGAAAGCGAAGGCTGCCAAAGCTAATACCAACAAAGGCGTTAGCTTTAAACGAGGGATTAGCACGCCAGATTTAGCGCTGATCACTCGTCAGCTCTCAACACTTGTTCAATCGGGTATGCCCCTCGAAGAGTGTTTGAAGGCTGTTTCTGAACAATCTGAGAAACCGCGTATTCGCACTATGTTAGCGGCGGTACGCTCTAAAGTGACCGAAGCTACACGCTGGCTGACAGCTTGGCCGATTATCCGCACATCTTTAATGAGCTATTTCGCTCTATGGTGGCCGCTGGCGAAAAATCCGGTCACTTAGACTCGGTACTGGAGCGTTTAGCGGACTATGCCGAAAATCGTCAAAAAATGCGTTCAAAACTGCAGCAAGCGATGATCTATCCGGTGGTTCTAGTGGTATTTGCGGTTGGTATTGTGGCGTTTTTGCTTGCGGCGGTTGTGCCAAAAATTATCGATCAGTTTGTACAGATGGGGCAGGGGTTACCGCGCTCAACTCAAATTTTGCTTGATTCAAGTGATTTTGTACAAGAGTGGGGCATCGCTCTGGTGATCGGCACCTTGGTTTTGATCAGCTTCTGCCGCTGGTTTCTAAGTAAAGAAGCGATTCGGTTGAGCTGGGACCAAAAAGTACTGGCGATGCCTATCATCGGCAAAATTGCCAAGGGGCTGAATACGGCACGTTTCGCACGGACTCTATCGATTTGTACTTCAAGTGCCATTCCTATCCTTGAAGGGATGAAAGTGGCAGTGGATGTGATGACCAATCAATACGCTAAAAACAGGTACTATTGGCGGTTGATGGTGTTCGCGAAGGGGCAAGCTTGCGCAAAGCGCTTGAGCAGACGCGCCTCTTCCCTCCAATGATGCTACACATGATTGCCAGTGGTGAGCAAAGTGGCGAGCTTGAAAGCATGCTTAACCGCGCCGCTGATAACCAAGATTCCAGCTTTGAATCGACCGTGAATATTGCGTTAGGTATTTTCACGCCTGCTCTCATCGCGTTGATGGCAGGTTTAGTGCTGTTTATTGTAATGGCGACCTTAATGCCAATTTTGGAAATGAATAATTTGATGAGTGGCTAGCTTGCGTATGCTACTTCTCTTTAAAACGTCGGAGACACAATGAAAAATAGAATGAAGAAACAGTCAGGTTTCACTTTGTTAGAAGTCATGGTTGTGGTTGTAATTTTAGGTATTTTGGCGAGTTTCGTTGTGCCTAATCTGCTAGGTAACAAAGAAAAAGCGGATCAGCAAAAAGCGATTACCGACATTGTTGCGCTAGAGAATGCATTAGATATGTATCGTTTAGACAACAGTGTTTACCCAACAACTGACCAAGGCTTAGAAGCATTGGTAACTAAGCCATCGAGCCCAGAGCCTCGCAACTACCGCGATGGGGGTTATATTCGTCGTCTGCCAAACGACCCTTGGGGCAACGAATACCAATACCTAAGCCCGGGTGATAATGGAACGATCGACATCTTCACGCTAGGTGCGGACGGTCAAGAAGGTGGTGAAGGGCCGAATGCAGATATCGGCAACTGGAACATGCAAGACTTCCAGTAAGCGGAAATCTTAACTAACGAATAGGCGACGAAAGTCGCCTATTTTCAAGGTGGCAAACTCAATCAATATGCGTAGAGCGAAAGGTTTTACACTCCTAGAGATAATGCTAGTGCTGGTACTGGTTTCAGTCAGTGCTGTCGCTGTGATCGCCACGCTTCCTACCAGTGAATCGGATCAAGCCAAGTCCTACGCTCAAGCTTTGTTTCAGCGCAGCCAATTTCTGAACGATGAAGCGCTATTAAGTGGCGTTGATTATGGTATTCGCATTGATGAAAGGCAGAATCGCTATCAGCTTCTGGCCTTCGATGGGCAAGATTGGCAGCCAATCGATGTTCAGTCGATTCCAACCCTAACAGAGCTTTCCAGTGATGTGGCCATTCAGCTTAACCTTGGCGGCGGAGTGTGGGGTAACGATGATCGCCTGTTTAATCCAGGGAGCTTGTTTGAAGAATCGCGTTTTGCAGACCTTGAAGAGCCAGAAAAAGTGAAGCCACCTCAGTTGTTTATCGTATCAAGTGGCGAGTTAACCCCTGCGACCATCACTATTTTTCCGGCCAATGGCGATGCTGGAAAAGATGGCTGGCGAGTTGAGTTAAAAGACAACGGTACTATCCACTTGCTGGCGCCGGGAGAAAGCGATGATGCGTAGCCAGCGAGGAATGACGCTACTCGAAGTGTTGGTGGCTTTGGCAATCTTCGCCACGGCAGCGATTGCGGTGATACGCTCGGTATCTCAGCACATCAATACCATCAGCTATCTTGAAGAGAAAACATTCGCAGCCATGGTGGTGGATAACCAGATGGCAAAAGTGATGTTGGAGCCCGATAAGTTGCGTAAGGCTTCCGGAACAGAAGAGCTCGCAGGACGAACTTGGCATTGGAAGGTGGAACCGATTCAAACCTCCGATAATCTTTTGAAATCTTTCGATGTGTTAGTGGCAACAGAAAAAGATGCCTCCCCTGTAATGACGGTGAGAAGCTATGTTCCCAACTAACGACACTTTAACTAAGCCTAAGCACTTAACTCAACGTCGTGCTAAGGGTTTTACTCTGATTGAAGTTTTGGTCGCCATCGCAATTTTTGCCAGTTTAAGTGTCAGTGCTTATCAAGTTCTATCTCAGGTGTACGAGAGCAACGAGTTATCTCAAGTCCGCTCTGAAAGATTGAAGGAGCTGCAACGCAGTCTAGTTGTGATGGACAACGATTTTCGCCAAATGGCTAATCGCCAGTTCCGAACGCAAGGGGAAGAGCCTGACAGACGTTTGGTGCAATGGGGTGATTACCTACTCGATTCCGATACTCGCGGTATTGTGTTTGCTCGGACGGGTTGGAACAATCCTCAACAGCAGTTCCCGCGAGGCGAAGTGACGAAAGTCGGCTACCGATTAAAGGAAGGGACATTAGAGCGAGTCTGGTGGCGCTACCCTGATACCCCGAGTGGCCAGGAGGGTGTGATTACCCCTGTGCTAAGCCAAGTAGAAGCGTTTGATATGCAGTTTTTCGATGGCGAACGATGGAGTAAGGATTGGGACCGAGAGCTGCAACTGCCAAAAGCCGTTTCCTTGCAGCTGACTTTAGAGGACTACGGTGATATTGAACGAGTCTATCTAGTGGCTGCGAGTCCATTTACGATTTCGTCGGGAGGGGATGATGAAGGCTAAAGCCTCTACATACTCTCCACGTAGAAATCCAGCTCGCCAAAAAGGCGTGGCTTTAATCGTGATTCTGATGATTCTGGCGATCATGACGACGATTTCAGCGACGATGTCTGAGCGATTGTTTACCCAGTTTCAGCGAGCGACCAATCAGATCAATTATCAGCAAGCTTACTGGTACAGTATGGGGGTTGAAGCGCTTGCTCAAGTTGGCATCGAGCAGAGTTTTGAAGATAGCGATACCATTAACCTCAATCAGCCTTGGGCGATCGAAGAGCAAATTTATCCACTGGATTATGGCGAAGTGGTGGGTCGTATTTATGATCGTCAAGCGTGTTTCAATCTTAATGTACTTGGCTCTGTACAGGTGGAAGCGGGTGGGTCGAGTCGACCTTATTTAGTGCAGTATTGGCAACGCTTGTTAGAGGCGCTTGAAGTCGAAAGCTACCAAGCGGAAGTGATTGCAGACTCCACGTGGGAGTTCATCGACAGCAATACCACCATTCAATCTCTCGCGGGGGTGGAAGACAGTCAGTATGAAGCGATGACACCACCTTATGTCGCGGCCAATAGTTGGTTGGCAGACAGCAGCGAACTGAGGGCGATTTATCAAGTGTCAGCGGAAGTCATGGAGCTGGTTGAACCTTATGTTTGCGCGCTACCTGTCGATGATTGGCGCATGAACATCAACACCATTAGTGAAGAACATCCAGAATTGTTGACTGCATTGTTTCATCCTCACCTAAGTGAGAATGATGCCCAAAGTATGTTGAGCAGCCGTCCATTTGATGGTTGGAGCAATGTAGAGGATTTCCTTGCTGAGGCGGAAATTGCGAAAGTGGAAGCCACCGTTCGCGACGAAGCTCGAAAATATTTAACTGTAGATAGCGCCTATTTTGAAATGGATGCGCAAGTATTAGTAGAAAACTCTAGAATGAGAGTTCGCAGCCTGCTATTTAGTGATAATCGAGAAACTGCGACCGTTGTAAGGCGTCGCTTTGGAGGGATCAGTGGGCGAGTTTCTGACCGTTCGACTGACTAGTCAAAAAGACCACACCATTCCATGGTTAGTATGGTCAACCAAACAGAATGAAGTGATTGCCAGTGGCGAAGTAAGCGGCTGGGATCAATTGAGCGAGCTTGCTTCTTATGCGCAGCAGCGTCAGGTATTGGCATTGGTTTCGGCCAGTGATGTAGTATTGACTCAAGCGGAAATCCCGCCTGGTGCGGAGCGTCAGCTAGATTCTATGCTGCCGTATTTGCTCGAAGATGATATTGCGCAAGATGTTGATGACATCCACTTTTCTATTTTAAGCAAGAAAGATAAGCAAGTCAGTGTATGTGGTGTCGACAGTGCGCTGTTAACTCAATGGTTGGAAGTCTGCAAAGCTGCTGGGTTAGACATTAAAAAAGTCCTTCCAGATGTGTTGCTTCTTCCGCAAAAGGATTCGGTACTCAGCGCCGTGAAGTTGACCGACGACTGGCTAATTCGCAAAGGTGAATGGAGTGGTATCTGTGTCAAGGAAGCTTGGTTACCTGCGGTTGCACAATCGGACTGGGTGAAAGAGGAAGGTGAATTCCTTGATTTGCATGCATACAGCCCCTTGCCAGAGCTCGCGTTGAGCGAGAGTCAACAATGGCAGCAAGCAGAACCTATGTTGGTGATGCAGATGCTGACCGAAAGTGCGATAGCCAGCAAGATCAATTTGCTTTCGGGCAGCTTTAAAGCCAAGTCTTCATGGGCTAAGCACTGGAAATTGTGGCAAAAGGCAGCGATAGCCGCGGGCGTTTTCGTTGCGGTATCCGCAGCCTATCATGTGATACAAACTTCTCAGTTGGAGAAACAAGCTCAGGCTTATCGCGCTGAGAGCGAACGTATCTTCCGCCAAGCCTTGCCGGGTAAAACACGTATTCCAACCGTCAGTTACCTGAAACGAGAGATGGAAACTGAAGCGAATCTTTTATCAGGAGGCCGCTCTGGTGAGTCTGTATTGGATTGGCTAGGAAAACTGCCAAGCAGTTTGAAAGGCATTTCAGACATGCAGGTACAGAACATTCGTTTTGATGCGCCAAGAGGCGAAGTTCGTATTCAAGCTCAGAGTAAAGATTTCCAAAGTTTCGAAAAAGCGCGTGCTCAGCTTGAAGCTCAGTTTGAGGTTGAGCAAGGGCAGCTGAATCGCTCTGGAGAAGTGGTCAATGGCAGCTTCGTGCTGAAGAAGAAGTGAGGTGAAGAATGGATAATGTAATCGCACCTTTGAAACAGTGGTGGTCTTCTATCACTCAGCGTGAACAACAACTTGTACTGGTTTGTAGTGTGCTAGTTATCGTTGGTGGTATCTACTGGGGCATGGTTCAGCCTCTGACGCAAAGAAGCGAACAAGCACAACAGCGCATTCAATCAGAGCAGCAGCTTCTGACTTGGGTACAAAACAAAGCAAACGAAATTATTACCTTGCGAGGCAGTGGCGGGGCGATCAACACCAGCCAGCCACTAAACCAGACCATTTCTTCGTCAGCTCGTCGCTACAATGTCGATTTGATTCGTGTCCAGCCTCGCGGTGAGATGATCCAAGTTTGGATTCAACCTATGGATTTTAATCGCTTTGTGGATTGGTTGGCTTACTTGCAAGATCAGCAAGGGGTGAGTGTCGAGTTTATGGATATTGACCGAGGTGAGCGAAGTGGGGTTGTTGAAGTGAAACGACTGCAGTTTAAGCGAGGTTAATGACAGTGCAAAAAGTCTCGATGAAATGGAAGATTTTACTGGCGGTTTCGTTGGTGGGAGTATTTTTGGCCAGCGTGGTCATTCATATGCCAGCGTCTTTCGTGGTAGGCCAAGCCTCGTTGCCAAGAGCACTGACTCTGTCAGGAGTGCAAGGCACAGTTTGGCAAGGCAGAGTGTCTCAAGTGAGCTGGCAAGGTCAGCAGCTTGGTGAAGTGAACTGGCGTTTCCAGCCAAGTAAATTGCTAACGGGCAAAGCGGAGGTGAGTCTGCGTTTTGGCCGAGGCAGTGATTTGGCTTTAACGGGCCGTGGTCATGTGGGTTATGGCTTGTCAGGCGCATATGCAGAGAATGTGGTTGCGTCGTTGCCAATCAACAACGTCATGGAGTATGTGACGTTACCTGCGCCAATCACGTTAGAAGGTCGAGTGGAAGT
Organism: Vibrio mexicanus; assembly: GCF_001012815.1. GTDB lineage: Bacteria > Pseudomonadota > Gammaproteobacteria > Enterobacterales > Vibrionaceae > Vibrio > Vibrio mexicanus. The sequence continues at coordinate 10,487 of NZ_JYJP01000073.1, read as the reverse complement.
CGCCTTAAGTGAATTCCGATATCAAGCCCCTATTGTTCACTGGCCTCTGGCAGTGTGACTTGGTCTGGCTCACGTGCGTTAACGCCGTTAGGTGACTTAGATCTAGGGCCAGTTATTGCGCAAGTTAGCTGCACGGATAATACGATTTCGGTGACTGGCGACCAAAATAGCCCAGTCGCACAAAGCGAGTTTTCAGCCACACTTCAGGCGAACAGTACCTACAACGCTAAAGCTTGGTTTATTCCTGGAGATGAACTTCCTGACTCGATGCGCAACCAGCTGAGATGGTTAGGTAATCCAGATGGTGAAGGCCGTTATCAGTTCGACCAAAATGGGCGATTATAAAGTCACTTGGATTATGGGTCGGAGTTTAGGTATAGCAATTAAGTGAGACTAAAAAGGCTTATGGGTTATCCATAAGCCTTTTTTGATTATCGATTTTACAGGTCGTGATTCGCTATTCTTTGACCTTAAGTATCTTGTCCCAAGGTAGGTTTTCATCCCCAAGTACAATGAAATTTGGATTCTCTAACGTTTCACGCTCATTGTAAGACAGCGGCTCTAACTGGGTGCTGAGAATACGACCTCCCGCTTCTTCAACAATACACTGAGTCGCTGCTGTGTCCCATTCACCTGTTGGGCCAATGCGCAAATAGCAATCGACGGCACCTTCTGCCACTAGGCAGGCTTTTAGTGCTGCAGAGCCTAAAGGAATAAGGTCATAGTTCCATTTACTGCTCATGCGACTAGTGATGCTGTTGATGTTCTGCCTGCGGCTGATAGCAATGGCGATAGACTGGTTTGGCTCTTGATGCTTGTGCGTTTTGATTTTCACGTTCTCATCAAGATCAGGGATCTTCCAAGCCCCTTTGCCGCGGTAGGCATAGTAAGTCACACCAGATACTGGGCCATAAACGACGCCCATAACCGGGTGATTGTTTTCGACTAGGGCAATGATGGTGGCAAAATCCCCGCTGCGAGCAATGAACTCTTGCGTGCCGTCGAGCGGGTCGACTAACCAGTAGCGGTCCCACTGGCTACGTTTATCTAAGCTGATGTCGGCGTCTTCTTCTGAAAGAATCGGAATATCCGGTGTTAGTTCGGACAGCCTTTCGATGATGAGCTTGTGCGCAGCGATGTCGGCAGATGTCACCGGCGTGGCGTCGCTTTTGGTGTAGGCTTCATATTGCTTATTTTCGTAAATGTCGAGAATAAGCTGCCCTGCAGAGCGGGCGATTTCAATCACTGAAGGGAGTAAGTGAGAGTGATCTTTACTTATTGGCATGCTAGTTCCTAATGCCTTAATCGTTATGGCTGTTTAAGCTGTTTCAACGCAAGCAGCAGTGCTGTGATACTGCGCGCTTCACAGAAATCAAGATGGGTTAAAAGCTCTTCTGCCTGCGCCAGTGGCCATTTTACGATTTCTAATGGCTCTGGTTCATCGCCTTCTAATTGTTCTGGGTATAAGTCTTTAGCAATGAATAGCGTCATTCGGCTAGAAAAGTATGAGGGTGCCAGTACCACTTCCTTAAGTGGAGTCAGGGTCTCGGCACCAAAACCAATTTCCTCTTTAAGCTCACGTACCGCTGCTTCTTGCGGCGACTCACCTGGGTCAATCAGTCCCTTTGGAAAACCAAGCTCATAACGTTCTGTTCCTGCCGCGTATTCACGCACCAACAGCAGATCGCCTTGTTCGGTAATCGGAACCATCATCACCGCATTGCGACCACTTGGCTTCATTCGTTCGTATGTTCGTTCTACCCCATTGCTAAAACGAAGATCCATGGCTTCGATGGTAAATAGCTTAGATTGGGCTACGGAACGCAGTGAAACGATTTCTGGCAAAGTCTTCTTGGTCACAGTGAGTCCTTTTGTAGAGTGATCAGTTACTTCTTAATATATGAGAAAAAGTGACCTAAAGGAAAGTATCGATTGAGAGCGCAAACGATTTTTATTAATAAATAAAAAGCCGACATTGCTGTCGGCTTTTCGCTGTTAGTAGTAAGAGTGCTCACCACGGTCGTGCTCGGTTGCGTCACGCACTGCCGTTAGCTCCCCTTCAAACTGTTGAAGAAGTTCTTTCTCGATACCTTCTTTTAGTGTCACGTCGACCATTGAACAGCCGTTACAACCGCCACCGAATGCGACGATGCTACGCCTTCTTCAGTGATCTCAACGAGGTTAACGTGACCACCGTGACCCGCAAGTTGTGGGTTCACTTGAGTTTGAATCGCGTATTCAACACGTTCGACAAGTGGTGCGTCGTCAGAGACTTTACGCATTTTCGCGTTTGGTGCTTTTAGAGTTAGCTGGCTACCCATTTTATCCGTCACAAAATCGATTTCTGCGTCTTCTAGGAAAGGTAGGCTTAGTTCATCAACGTAAGCAGAGAAACCCGCGTATGGGATTTCTGTATCTGTTGCTTCTACGGCCTCTGGTGGGCAGTAAGAAACACCACACTCAGCGTTTTGTGTGCCAGGGTTTACCACGAATACGCGGATGTTCGTACCTTCTGGCTGTTGGCTAAGCAAGTTAGCAAAGTGAGATTGAGCGTTTTCTGTAATAGTAATTGAGTTTGACACGACGAATACCCGAGTAAAAATGTAGGTTATTTAGTTGCCATTTTACTCTTCATAGCTCTGAGATCTAGCGTTTTATTAGCAATATCTGTTATGACTAATAATTAGCCTGCTATCGATCATTGGGCTCAGGAGTACGGCATATACAGTAAATATCAACGGTTTCGACGCCAGCTTCAAGCAGTAACTGAGATAATTGCTGGACCGTGCTTCCAGTTGTGACTACGTCGTCAACTATTGCCACATGTTTAATTTTGGGGCGGTGATTTAGCTTAAAGGCTTGATGCAGGTTTTGCTTTCTTTGATCTTTGTCGAGGCCTTGCTGCTGTTTGGTCGCTTTGATGCGGCTAAACAACTTGTGCGACAAAGGAACATGCATTGAACGAGCGATGCTTCGGGCAAGAAGTTCGCTTTGATTGAACCCCCGCATCCAATATCGTCGCCAATGCATTGGTACGTAACAGATGAGATCGGGCGTGCTATCGATTCGTGGGACTAACAACTGCGCTAGGTTGTTGGCGTGCCAAAACTTCTTCTGATATTTAAACTGATGGATATAGTGAGAGAGCGGAGGCTGGTAGTCGCCTACGCAATAGAGCGATGCCACTTTGGGGGATTGGCGAGGCACTGCCCGCAAGCCGGGGTCGGCGTTAAAGTCGGTAGCCCACAGCTTTCGCACCGAGCGATGGTTTGAAAGAAATGTTCGTGGCAATGGTGGCACCACAGTGATGGGCGTTGACCTTCAATGGTCATCCGGCATAACTGGCAGTGCGCATTAAACTGATTTGCAATAAAAGTACGCAAGTGGTCTGCTGATCGGTTTGCCATGTCGATTCTTCGCTCTGAGTGAGTAGAATGTAGCTATGATGCAGGATAGGAATCCTGATGAGGTTGAATTAAGTAGGAGAGAGTGTGACTGCTGCAACATCACTGCATTGGCAAGTCGAAGGCCAAGGTGACGATTTAGTTTTACTGCATGGCTGGGGAATGAATGGTGCGGTGTGGGATCAAACGGTTGACCAGCTCAGTCAGCATTTTCGGGTGCATACCGTGGATTTGCCAGGGTATGGCCACAGCGCGCACCTGCAAGGTGAAAACCTTGATGACATTACCAAGCATCTGCTTGAAGAAGCGCCTAAGCAAGCGATTTGGCTTGGTTGGTCCCTTGGCGGTTTGATTGCTAGCCATATCGCGCTTAAAGCACCGGAACGTGTCAGCAAGCTTATTACTGTCGCCAGCTCGCCTAAGTTTGCCGCGGAGCGCCCTTGGCGAGGTATTCAACCTAAGGTTTTACAAGATTTCACCGCGCAGCTTTTGGATGATTTTAAACTCACCGTAGAGCGCTTTATGGCTTTGCAGGCAATGGGCAGCCCGTCTGCACGCAAGATGTAAAGCAGTTGAAGAAAGCGGTTTTGTCTCGCCCAGAGCCCAATCCAGCGTCATTAATGGCTGGATTAAAGATGCTGGCCGATGTCGATTTACGTTCTGAGCTGGTGGATTTATCCGTACCCATGCTGCGTATGTACGGAAGATTGGATGGATTGGTGCCAATTAAAGTGGCCAGCGACCTCGAAAAAGCCTTACCAAACAGTGAACAAGCGATCTTTACCGAGTCTTCTCATGCACCATTTATGACCGAGCGCGAAGCCTTCTGTCAGCAAATTGTCGATTTTTGTCGAAAATAAGTGCTAAATTTTTGACCAATATAGCCGATAAGTTGTTTAACCCAATAAGACAACACGTTTTATTCTAGCGTTATTGAATTGGAGGGTTGGGCGATACTGAGGAGGTTTCGGCTATGATCGTGTCACCGACGAATGTTAGTGTGCCACTTATCGCCCCATCGGTTAATGTACAGACGGAACAGGCCGCTCGTGACAACAAAGTGCGAGAACCTGTGGTACCAACCGTAGAGCTCGTCAAAACCAACGCTGAACGTAAGGTAAAGCCAGACGAAAAGCGGCGAAGGCAATCCTCTTGGGACCCCTCAGAGCATCCAGGCTATGAGACGGAGAGCGAGACGGAGAGTGTTCACGTTTACTCTGAGCAGCCCAAGGATACATTAGAGCGGCTATTCAGTTTGTTGGCGCTGAAAACTTACAGCAAGCAACAAGGTAAAGGCTACGCAATGCGATTTCGTCTGCCTAAGCAGATAATCGATGATGCGATAAAAGAAGGTCAAATGGCGCGAAGACGTACCGTGATAAAGTATCACTACGGTCACGCCGTGGCGCCAAATACGCCTTCTGAGGTAATAGCGGTTCTTTAGTGTGCATAAAGAAGGAGCTCGCTTAGAGAATACCGCCAAAAAAATACCCACAGCCGTATGGCGAGTGGGTATTTACTTTTTTGGGTTTCTAACAATCGATTATTTCTTTGCTTTAGCAAAGGCCGCAGCAAATGCACCGCCCATTGCTCCATTAGGTACGTCGTTTTGGCGTGGGTTGCGTTGACGTCCTTGATTGCTGGAAGTACGGTTGTTCGATGTATTGCTATTTGAAGAAGCTGAGCGCTGGCCGCGGCCACTGCTTTGACCCGGTTCATCGTTCAAACGCATTGAAAGGGCGATACGCTTACGTTGCACGTCCACTTCCATCACTTTAACTTTAACGATGTCACCTGCCTTCACTACTTCGCGCGGATCAGAGACAAAACGATCGGTGAGCGCGGAAATATGCACCAAACCATCTTGGTGAACACCGATATCAACGAAAGCACCGAAGTTAGCCACGTTCGACACCACGCCTTCCAGAACCATACCGACTTCTAGATCAGACACTTCATTAACACCATCAGCAAAAGTGGCGGTTTTGAACTCTGGGCGAGGGTCACGACCGGGTTTGTCGAGTTCTTTAATGATGTCAGTCACCGTAGGTAAACCAAAGCTGTCATTGGTGTAATCCATCGCATGCAAGCTACGAAGGAACTCACTGTTACCAATCATGGCTTTGACTTGCTTACCGCTCTTTTCGGCAATCGCTTTGACCACTGGGTAAGCTTCTGGGTGAACAGATGAAGCATCCAGTGGATTTTTACCATCCATGATGCGAAGGAAGCCTGCACACTGCTCATAAGCCTTTGGCCCTAAGCGAGGCACTTTCTTGATGGTTGTACGTGCCTCAAAACGGCCGTTTTCATCGCGATAGTCCACGATGTTTTGCGCCATAGTCGCAGATAGGCCAGCTACACGGTTAAGCAGAGCGGCAGAGGCGGTATTCACATCCACACCGACCGCATTTACACAGTCTTCTACTACCGCATCAAGGCGTTTCGCTAGCATGGCTTGACTTACATCGTGCTGGTACTGACCAACACCAATCGATTTAGGATCAATTTTCACCAGCTCTGCCAGTGGATCTTGCAGCCTGCGAGCAATCGAGACAGCACCACGCAATGACACATCCATATTCGGGAACTCTTTCGCCGCGAGTTCTGAAGCCGAATAAACCGACGCGCCCGCTTCGCTCACCATGATTTTTTGCACTTTCAGGTTGCCACGCTTAATCAAATCGGCAACGAAAGCATCCGTCTCGCGAGAAGCGGTACCGTTACCAATCGCAATCAGATCGACATTGAAGCGGCGAACCATTTGGTCAACGACTTGCATCGACTTGTCGTACTGTTTTTGTGGCGGGTGAGGGTAAATAGTCTCGGTTGCGAGCACTTTACCGGTTGAATCTACAACCGCAATCTTAGAGCCTGTACGTAGGCCCGGATCTAAACCTAGAGTTGCTCGTGGGCCAGCAGGCGCAGCCATCAACAAGTCTTTCAAGTTCGTGGCGAACACATCAATCGCTTCGATTTCACCACGTTCTTTCATCGCACCCATCAGCTCTGTTTCCATGTGCATCGATACTTTGATGCGCCAAGCCCAGCTAATGACCTGTTTGCGCCAGCCATCGGCTGGAGCTTGGCTTAGACTGATACCGTAGTGGTCAGAGATAATGGTTTCGCAGTAAGATTGGCGAATGCCTTCTTCTTGCTCAGGATCGGCATTCATCGTCAGCGTTAAGAAGCCTTCATTACGGCCGCGAAGCATCGCAAGTGCACGGTGAGAAGGCACTTTACTTAGAACCTCATTGTGTTCGAAGTAGTCTTTGAACTTCTCACCTTCACGTTCCTTGCCTTCAACAACGCGAGAAACCAACTCAGCATTACGGGTAAGGTGTTGGCGGATCTTCTCAAGCAGGTTTGCATCTTCCGCAATACGTTCCATGACGATAGCGCGAGCACCATCAAGTGCGGCTTTAGTGTCGGTAATGCCTTTGTCTGCATCAATGTACTGGCTGGCTTCAGTTTCTGGTTCAGTTTGTGGTTCATTCCACAGCTTATCGGCTAATGGCTCTAAGCCCGCTTCAATTGCAATTTGCCCTTTGGTGCGACGTTTAGGTTTGTAAGGTAAGTAGAGATCTTCTAGGCGAGTTTTACTGTCAGCTTGATTAATTTCTGCTTCGAGTTCAGCGGTCAGTTTGCCTTGTTCTCCGATCGATTTAAGAATGGTTTGGCGGCGCTCGTCGAGCTCGCGTAGGTAACTCAATCGAGAATCAAGGTTACGAAGTTGGGTGTCATCTAGGCCGCCTGTCACCTCTTTACGGTAGCGGGCGATAAATGGGACGGTGTTACCATCGTCAATAAGGGCAACGGCTGCGTTCACTTGCTCAGCTTTTACATTTAGCTCTTGAGCAATCATTTGGCAGATAGCTTGGCTCATCCGTGGTGTTCTCTTTTTAGTGATTTAGTCAGCAGACTGCTGCTTGTGTAATGACACTGATATTGGGGTTGGGGCAGTATTTTCCAATCTTTTTGCTACCAAGGTGTCAAAATTGCAGACAAAGTCGCGATTCGCTATGTACTTTAGTTAAAGTTATGTCAAAACTGTATGTAAAACCGAACTAAACGTCGTTTCGATGGACTGAACTACGGTGAGGTTTTCCCAGTACCATTTACCCAGTACGAATAGCGCAAATGGATGTAAATAATGAAAAAATTGTCTTTGGCGATCGCCATCTTAAGCTCTTCTCTTCTTGCTCCCAGCGTCTTAGCGCTAGATAGCTCAGCGACGACGCAAAACCCTGTATATGTTATTGATAACAAAATTGTTCTTGGGCGTGTAGAGAACGTTTACTTAGATGACGTGGCTGAGCTCGATGGAATCCCATTTGCAGGAAAAATTGATACAGGTGCTGACACCACCTCGATGCATGCAGTGAACATCCGCGTTACTAGTGAACATGAGGACTATCAATCACTGGAAGATAACGATTTATTGGCAGCACTCGTTGAAAAAGTCGAAGAAGACAAAGAACTCGATTATTTTGAGTGGGATGGAGAGGTATTTGCTCCATTTAAAACCACAGTTACATTTGATGTCTTCCACCCATACAGTGGTGAGAAAGTTGAAATTTCTGCACCGCTCGAGCGTGTAGGCGTAATTCGTAGTCGCACGAGCAGCGAGCCAATATTGCGCCCGACGGTTAAATTACCGATCACCATTGCTGGTAAAGAGGTCGATACTGACATCAACTTAACCGATCGCAGCCAGTTTTCCGCGCCAATTCTGATTGGTAAAACCTTTCTAGAGAACAACGCTTGGGTATTTGCCGGCTACGACTATCTGCAAGAGCAGCCTAGCGCGACAGTTGTAGGGCGAAAAGAGCAAGTTGAAATCGAAGGCTTGCCGCTTAATGTGACTTTTTCATTGTCTAATCGCTACAGCAATCTTCACGCAGAACAGATCGACATCGACAAGAAAAAAGGACTTGTCACTTTTGATATTGAAACAGCGGACGGAAAAACTAAGACGCTCACTCGACCTTTAGTGCGCATGTTGAAGGTGAGTGGTAAAGAAAGGCCACTTGTTTATGTGCCAGTGGATTTGAACGATAAACATCAAGAGCAGTGGTTGGTTTACCTTCGCGACCGCTCCGATAGTAAAACTCAGCTACGTGTTGGGCGTGATACCTTAAGTGAATCTTTCATGGTGAGTACTAGCGAAGAGAACTTGCTGAAGAAGAAGCCGAAGCGTTTTGCAGATGACATTAAAGGTAAAAAGCCTTTGGTGGTCTCTCCAAAAGAGAACGTTGTGATCGACGGTATTTCGCTCATGGCAGAGCCTTCCGTTACGGTGAGCACGCCACTATTGAAAGTGACCGATTTTGAAGTGACGAAAGACGGTAAGAAAAGCTTCGTTGAGTACCACCTACCGGATGCAAGTGGCAATGAGCAACGCATCATTAAACCGGTGCTTAAAACGCTCTCGGTTGGCGATTCTAGCCGCCCTGTCGTGCCAGTGCGAGTGATGCTAGCCGGCAAAGAAGTAGAGCTTGAGATAGCACTTGAAGTTCTCGATAGCGACGAACCAACGCCTTACTTTGTTCTAGGCAAAGACACCGCAAAAGATGGCTTATATATCAACACTCGCGCTGATCATTTATTAGATGCAGAGCCTTTATTCAAGGCAGGCCATATTGAAACAGTGACCGTAGAAGGCATGACATTCCCAGCGAAGCTCGATACTGGTGCTGATGTGAGCTCGATGAACGCGGTAGACATCAAGCTGTTTGAAAAAGATGGCGTGGATATGGTGAGTTTCACTTATCAAAACTCAGACGGCTTAGAGCAAGAGTTTACTAAGCAGGTGGTCGATACCATGACGATCAAAGCGAAGAAAGGCGAACAAGCCAATATCCGCCCAGTAGTCGAAATGCACGTGAAGTTGGGCGACTTGGAGAAGAAGGTTCGCGTAAATCTGCAAGACCGTTCAAGGTTCCGCTACAGCATGATTCTAGGTAAGAACTTCCTCAAGCACGGCGCTGTTGTGAGTAGTGATGAGAACTATTTAGCGAGTGAGAAGCTGAAGTAACTTAGCAATAACCATTTACAAAGTCCCTGAAGTAGGGGCTTTGTACTGTTTCCTAAAATGCATGACCTTTGGGTTTCTTGGTTTGATAGTGCTCAATTAAGTCAGTATCCGCTTTAAGAGCGGCTTCTAAGCGCCTTTCAAAATCCGCTGGCTTTTTATCTTTTCGAAGAAAGTACTTTGCTGGTTCACGTTGGAAAGTGTCACCCGTGATAATAGCTTCTTTACCATGATCCATGAATGCTAAGATTTGGGCTAGGGTATAGGTCATATCATTTTCTTTGTGAAAGGCTAGCTTTCCAATATCAATACCGACAATTGCCATAGGTTCGAAGCCCGTCTTTTTCTTGTTTTCAAATTGAAGAATGATGTTTAAGCTCAAGTGGTTCTCAATGATGCCCATTTTATCGAACTTGGCAGCCCCAACTCGCCCGTGGCGCCAGGTGTAAACAATCTGACGCTGTCGATCGAAGTAAACTTCAGCATCGCGAGGTTTGAGTAGGAATACTAACCATACACTTAACGCGAGAAACACCATTAATGAATTGAAACTAATCGTTGAATAGACGCTATCACCTCTACCCCTTAAGTCTTGAGCTTGTATATAAGTTAGTGCGGTGACTTTTCCCTCCTTATTTAGAAGAGCTTTCATATAGGTTTCCATACTATCCATGTCATACATGGGTGTGTGTCCTGTCTCCCTATATTTTTTGAAGTTTGTTAGTGATTCTTCGACTTGTTTCTGTAAATTGTCAAAATTGGGAATACTGTCATAAACAAAGAACATCGAAAGTGCAGATAGCATTAACATCCACGGTACAACAATAGAGTTTCTTCGTGTGTGATATCCAGTTCTGAGTGTTAGTATGCGATCACCCACAGACATGAAAGGTTCTAATGGATCTTTCATCGCAACGACGGTTACTTCTGCCCTAAACTGGTTCCACCATTTGGAGAAGGGCTGTCCGTATTTGGTAAATAGGTCTTTGGATCCTCGGTTCATTTTGAAATTTTCCACCTAAGTAAACGTATACTTTTCGAAAAGCTCA
>NZ_JYJP01000072.1 GCF_001012815.1 Vibrio mexicanus | reverse complement strand
AGCAACCCTTACAGAAACTTCATTTTGGGGTTTGCGTTTCGTCATCCCGAATGCCAAAAGTATTAATACTCCGGAACCTGCCAGTGCCATAGGGCCTGCTATTGCTACCGCAAAAACACAACCAATCGAACAAACCCAAGCGATAGACACCATGGCTTTGTTGAGCCATTCAGGTTCATCTCGATTCTTCTTTTGAACTAGTCCAAGTTCTGAAACCACATATTGATAGCGGTTGTCGAGACCTGCGGTTAAATACCATGCATAAGCGATTATGCAAAATATAAGAAACATCGCGAGTGCTGCGAACCAGTTGAACTCAACATAACCAACATATCCAATGAACCCCATAATAAACATGCCGGGTATTAGAGACAAAATCGTAAAACGCAGTGCGGCATATCGATTAGCCTCTTCAATATTGTTGCATGACCATGCGTGAACACCTTGTCCTGAGCGTATCTGTTTTTCTTGCTCTTCTCGGTAAACCTCAAACTCTTCTGGAGTGAGATAAAAGGGTAAATAGGCCAAGGGTAACTCCTAGCCCATGAGCTCTGGCTCTGGTAGAGGGGTATTGTTTTCACGAAGGTCAAACGCTTCTGTTGCTAGGTAGCCACCGCCGATAATTGGGACCCCTTTTAGCTCAATATAGAGGTAGCTCAAATCAAACAGTTTTTCTTTATCCTCAATTTCTTGGCATTGCATAGCAAACTTTGATTCGATGGTTTCTACCGTATCCATTAATTCTTGTTCTGTGGCGAAAAATAGGTACGTAACCCCCTTGTTTGATTTCGCGAGACATCCGTTTGGTTAGTATCCCAATATACGCATTTGTCGTATTTATGCCCAAACACAATGACTTTGCGCTTAAGGTGATATTTTGCGTAAATCCAGTCTTCTCGTTCTGCAACCCTTACAGAGACTTCATTCTGGGGTTTGCGTTTTGTCATGCCGAATGCCAAAAGTAGTAAAATTCCGGAACCTGCTAGTGCCATGGGGCCTGCTATTGCTACCGCAAAAATACAACCAATCGAACAAACCCAAGCGATAGTCACCATAGCTTTGTTGACCCATTCAGGTTCATCTCGATTCTTCTTTTGAACCAGACCTTGTTCAGACAGAATATATTGATATTTATAGTCTAAGCCCATGGTTAGATAAGAGGCGTAAGCAA
>NZ_JYJP01000071.1 GCF_001012815.1 Vibrio mexicanus | reverse complement strand
GATGACTCAAAAAAGAAAATGGCAGAGTTGCCTCTGCCATTTTGAGCACTAACCAACTGACATTGAGCTAGTGAAGCTAAATCATCATTGTGGAGTAAAGCACGCCAATTAAACCAAGGCTTGCTAATACGAGTACCGCTTTCTCAGCCATTCGACCATTACTTTCCGCCGCCTTACCGAACATGCCAAATACCAGCGGATGTACTAGGAATGTCATTGCGAACGTAAAGGTAATCAAGCTGGCAGCCGTTGCACCAAACATGCCTTCTTGTACCGCAGCAAACAGACCAAAGTGAGATAAGCCCGAAGACGCAGCCATTGAAGCGTGCTCTAGAGACATACCCGCAATGCTCAAGATAGTGAAGCTACCGAATACCGCCATAATCTGCCAACCGAGTGAGAACTGCATTAGGCCTTTTACTTCTGTGCCTTCACAACCATCCGCCTTGCGTAGGTTTTTAAGTGAAAGCGCAACAAACGCAGCGCCAACGGCTATCAATGGCAAAGTCCATTCAATCATTAGCGCATCACGTTCGGCACTTGCCGCCAAAATGGTGAATACGAAGATATGACCTGCAAATGGAATGTTAATCATAATTGGTGCACGAGATGACGCGGTACGACCAAAGTCACCTGCCGTACAAGCACCGGTTAGACCTGAGTGAGATAGGCCACCAGCCATACCCGGTGCTAGGTTACGTAGATCGTTTGCTTTACCCGCAAAGATAAGGAGTGCCAAACCACCAAACATCCAGAATACTTGGCCAGCGAAACCGTAAACAATCACACTTTGTAGGCCTGGGATACCGAACGCTTCAATCATGTGAGAACCACCGACTAAGAAGCTACCCGCTAGCACTAAAGGAATACCGGCAAACAACAATGCGTTCATCGTTGGACCCAACTTCCATTTTGGCAGCAGCATGCCAAGGCCAGAAGACAGAATCATCGCGAAGAAGATTTGTGGTAAGCCAATGTAGGCTTCAACCGCACCTGCTAACCAAAGAGAGATATTAAGTACCGCAATGATTGCCATCACCTCAACCAAGCCTTTACGCAGGTACATAGGGCGATTCTGAGCTTTCGCGCGATTATCAATATAGATGAAACCAATAGCTAAACAGATGTAAGACAGCAATAGGAAAGAGTCGCCCAGTGGGAAGTCTCCAGTGCGGCCTGAAATTAGCACGTCTGCGGTTTGAATACCGATCAATAGAAAGAACGCACGAACAATAAAGGTTAATTGCGTACTGTTGGTGCCAACGAGCACTTCTTTTGTCGATGGTACGAAGAACTCGTCATCACCCGACAGTTTTTGCTTCGAAAGCAGGCGTTTGATCTCTTGCCCACCCACAAAGAAAGAGGCAATCAGCGCGATCACTGTTGTCTGACTCATCAGAACAACCACTGGGAAGTCACCAAGCCCAGGTTGAGCCATACCACTTTTCACTAGTAGCGCACCCATGCCGAGACCAAAAACAACAATAACCAAGAGAGATGAGTACTTAGTGCCTGCAACAATGGTGCGAGCGACCAGTACCATGATCGTCAATGCGACCAGTGCAATAGCAAAATGACTAAAAGCAAATAGATGAGAAATGTGTTCCATTAGAACTCCAATCAGAGTAATTAAACGGCTTACTTAGGCTCCAGTGCTATCCATGCACTTTTGTCCTGTCTTTATTGTCAGAGCCTAAAAGTAAGCAAAGCGTAGTAAGGCAAAGTTAAGCAGCGTTCGCAGCTTCAGAATCTTCATTCGCAGGCACATCACTTGGTGTGTCTAGCGCAACAGGCTCTGTAAACAGAGTACGAAGCGCCTTCAGCACTTCTTGACGCGAGACCACACCCACGAATTTGCCTTGGTCAGTCACAGGTAGAATTTGTGGCTTGTTCACTTTGATTGTCTTCGCACGCTCTTCAACTGACAGTGTGGTCATTTGGGTTGCGTAACCCATCGCTGTTGTTGGGTACAGTTGATCTTTATCTAGCGCTAAGAATTCCAGTACATCCGTCAAACGGTCATTCACATCGACAGTCACCAAGTCTGTTTTCATCAGGTTGGCAACATGAACGTCGCTGTCTGGGATGTAATCTTGGCACCACATTTCTACCATGATGTCGTGCGCCGAAAGGAAACCAACTAGGTCGCCTTTGTCGTTACATACAGGGGCACCGTTAACACGATGTTGAGACAACACATCGATAGCGAAAGGAAGGGTCGCTTCCACGTTCAGAACGGGAGCTTGGGTATTCACAATATCTTTAATCGTTAGTAAAGCACTCATTTTCTTCTCCTAAATTAGAAAGTACGCTCGGGCTAACAAAGGCTTGGCCTATGGGATTTGCTCAGCGCTTCAAGCTATGGAGAAAATCTTACTTAGCACTTCCAATTAAGTACAATTGATTAAATTTAGGTTACCATTCAATTTTAATGATATTAAAAAGTGGCCATTGTTGATTCTCAGCATTTGGTGAAATCATCAAACAAAGTGATGCAGGCTATTCATCCCTACTCTCATTCGTTTAGAACATTGGGTAGAGTTGGTTGGCATCCATGATAGAAAAGCGGTGAACAATTGATGACTCATATGAACCAGTCACCATTACCGACTTTTGAGTGGGATCGGCGGGTTAAAATCGATGAGGCGACAATAAGAAAACCGCCTATCATCAAGACTTTCGTTCCTATTAGTAGAAAACTTGATACAATTTAACTCGTTTCATAAAGTGTCAGTTTCCCTGATAGAGCAATCGATTACCTTTGGCATCGCTCTGCCAATATTGAATAAGAGGAGCACAAGTGCGTTATTCATTAAAACAATTAGCGGTGTTTGATGCTGTGGCAGAACTCGGCAGCGTTAGCCAAGCGGCTGAGCGTTTGTCTGTGACTCAGTCAGCAGCCAGTATGTCTTTGAGCCAATTAGAGAAATTATTGGGTCGCGAACTGTTTGTTCGCCAAGGTAAAGACATGCGTTTAAGCCATTGGGGAAATTGGCTTCGCCCACGCGCAAAACGTCTACTGCAAGATGCAGAACAGATCGAGCTCGGCTTCTATGACCAACACCTGTTTAGCGGTAGCATCAACATTGGTGCAAGCCAAACGCCTGCTGAGCACCTGGTGCCTGAGCTTATTAGTAAAATTGATAACGACTTCCCAGAAATTCGCACAGGCCTTGAAGTAAGAAGTACCCATCGAATTATTCAAGGTGTCCTCAATTATACTTACGACCTAGGCATCATCGAAGGCCGCTGCGACGACAACCGAACCCACCAAGAAGAGTGGTGTCGCGATCACCTAGTCGTTATCAGTGCCGCGCATCACCCGTATGCCAAGAATAAACAGGTAAGCTTATCTCAACTTGAGCAAGCCCAGTGGGTATTACGCGAAGGTGGTGCAGGTACGCGTGAAATCTTTGAAAGCGCTATGGTGCCACTTATTCCTGATCTAGACGTTTGGCGTGAGTACTCTCACGTACCCGTGATCCGCACCATGGTCGCCAATGGCCAGTACTTAAGCTGTTTGCCTTATCTGGATGTGGCACCGCATGTCGAGCGCGGTGAGCTGGCAGTCCTTAACGTACCTGAACTTAAGATGGATCGCGCCATTTCCTTTATCTGGCGCGCGGATATCGGTGATCACCCTCTGCTTGAATGCATTAAGCGAGAAGGGCACAGAATGATGAAGAACCATAAAATTTTGAAAAGCTAACCTTACTCTTCTTCCTATTAAGCACCCCATTCAAAACACTCATACAAAAAATGGCGATGTTTCACATCGCCATTTTTTATTTCGCTATCAGTTCTACTTAATCATCGCAGTTAGATACTGTGCGCGTGCCGTCTAGGTCACAATCTACTTCTACCCAGCGGCCATTGAATCGATCTAATGATCCATCTGTTGCTTCATAACCCCACAGCCTGCCGTTGTTCACAGGACCTTCAAGTTCAATATCATCGTCTCTGTCTTCACGTTCAATCTCGTACGCCACAAAACGATCGTTGATGTAGCGTCCTTCCACTTCTACCCATACACCATTAAGGTTATTGATAGAAAGATCGTCCTCGAATTCAGTGCGGTTTGTAATCACGATATCATCGCCACCGTTAATCTTAAATGTCATTTCCCCACGAGAGTGCTCGGCGTAACCTTCCACTTCAAACTCTTTACCGCGCTTGAAATCACCATCATCTTCAAATTCCACTTCGTCGGCAATCAAACGGCCATTGCGATAAAGCAGCTCAACTTCAACCCAGCGCCCAACTTCTAAATCACTTCGTTTGCCATCATCAAACTCGGTACGGTCAGTGATGGCAATGTTCAGATGATTGTTCAATTGGAACATGGTGATATCACTGTTTACCCAAGTTACCAAGCCTTCAATCTCGACATCATCATATTTGCTGTAGTCTTCTGCATAAATTTCTGATGCTCTCAAGCTATTGTTCACCATATCACCGAACACCTCGACCCAATGGCCGTTTTTCAGCGAAGAAGCACCATGTAAGGTCGCGTTGCTGTAATCAACCTCAATACCGTTCAAAGTAAATGAGTAGCCTTGATGACGTTCAACAAAGCCTTCCATTTCAACTTCACCAATCTCTGGCATCAATTGCACTGATATCACTTCAATCGTGCCGTCCACCTGCGGATATGTAGTCACCATTACCCAATCACCTGCTTTAACACCTCGCAGATCGCTGTATTCTAGCTCGACACTATTGACGGAAAAGCGGTTACCTTTTACATAATCCACTTCACCTACCATCGAAGGATCTAGCTTCATTGAAGACACATTGTTGTTCACCGCGTCTGCTTGCACGCGCATACCATTGTCCAAACGAGCAAAATCTACCGAGTGTTGGCGGTAACAAATCTCTGCTCCGCTAGCTTGCAAACGATAGCCATTGAGTTGAAAGCTCTCATCTGAGACTGACATGGCTTTCACTTGGCCATCAAGCTTACCTGTCTTGGAATTTGATATACTTCCACCATCGTCATTGCGGCAAGCAGTTAACGACATCGCGACAACCAGCGCTAGTATCGACTTGTTCATATGTAACCTATATCTAGAGAGTCTGAAAAATTCCGCGCATCTTAGCGATCAAAACGTGAAGCAAACGTGAAGAAAAAAGGTGATGAGTGAATATCAAAGTCTTGGTGGTTGAAGATAACCAACAAATAGCGGAAACCATCAGTGATTATCTGGAGCTAGAAGGGTTTATTGTCGAATGCTGTTATCATGGCGAGGCCGCATTATCCTTAGTGTCGCAGCAAAAATACGATGTCATTATTATGGACATCATGATGCCGAAAATTGACGGTGTGCTTACAACGTCAAGATTACGCAAAGAATTAAATTGCGGCACTCCTATCCTTTTCTTAACAGCCAAAGATACACTTGAAGATAAGATCTCCGCATTCAATGCAGGGGGCGATGACTATCTTGTCAAACCCTTCGCCCTTGAAGAGTTGGCCATTCGCATCCGCGCCTTGGCTCATCGTGGTGAACGTAAAGATCTCAGCCTACTCAACTACGCCGATATCGAGATCAATATTGAAAGTCAGGCGGTCTCACGCCAAGGGGAGGCAATCAAGCTCACCTTAATCCAATTTAAGATACTCACACTGCTGATCAAAAGTGCCCCTAACTTAGTTTCTAAGCAGCAAGTCATTCAGCATATTTGGGGAGAAGAAAGCCCCTCTAGTGATGCGCTACGAAGTCATATTTACGGGCTAAGAACCGCACTCGACAAAAACTTCACTCACTCTCGATTGGAAACCGTGCATGGCCAAGGCTACCGAATCAAACCCTAACCCCTACCCTAGTATCTACAAAAAGATTCGTTGGGGCATTGGTGTTCCCACAGTGATTCTGTTTGGACTGTTTTGGGGAATGCTCTACTGGGCCGAAAACCAAATGGAGGTGATTAGCCTCCACCACTGGATTGATACCGAATCAGCTCGATATCACCGTGATTACCAAACTCTAGGCGAAAACACCCCGCTACCCAATCCAAGCGAGTTTTATACTTTTTGGAGCCAAGATGCTGTTCCCGAGTGGCTAAACCGTTATGATTCCCCAGGGTTCTATGCCCACCGTTTCTTCAAAGAAGAGAAGCATTTTCTAGTTACGCCGCACCCGTCAGGTTCTGGGTTGCTTTACATCGTCTTCAAAGATGAGGCCGATGATTATCTTGATGCTTATGAAACAATTTTGCATCTCACTACCGTTGGCTTAGGCGCCTTGGTCGGCTTAGGTATGCTGCTTTATAGCCTCTACTTCATTCGGACTCTGTCTGCGCCATTAAATCAGCTAGAGGAAAAAATCCGTCGTATGCCCGACGATCAGTTTGCTCTCAGCGTTGACACGTCTTTTCGAGAAACTCGTGAAATTGAACATGCGCTTAATCGAAGTCAGCAAGCTATTCGCGATAATCTGCAAAGAGAGCAAGACTTCAGCCGCTTTGCATCTCATGAGTTGCGTACGCCCATTATGGTCATCAAAGGCTCGTCAGAATTATTGAACAAAATTGATAGTCAGCCACCTATCGCACGCAAGGCCATCAGACGCATTGCGATCGCAAGTGATGATATGTCACTGCTGACCGATGCCTTCCTTAACTTGGGCAAAGAGAACATTGAGCCCGAAACTTATGAAGCGATTGAGTTAAGCCCACTGTTTGCGCAGTTAAGTCAGCAGCTACTGTCTGTCAACGCCAATCAAATGCCACAGTGCCACTTCAGCTTCGAAGGTAATGCCTCCATTCATGCCCCACAAAGCTTTGTCACCATAGTGTTCAACAACTTACTCAAGAATGCCATCAACTACAGCAGTGGCGATATACGAGTTAATCTAAAGGAAGAGCAACTCACCATCAGTAACCCTTTTGATGATCAATATCGGCCTGAGCTTGGCTATGGTGTCGGTCTAACCATAGTGCAGCGAGTTTGCTCTAAAATGGGATGGGTATACCAAGAACACAATGAGCTGGGTCACTACTATGCAACCGTAACCTTCAAAAAAGTTAATAAGCATTCAGAGACTGGCGATTGAGTGCTACACTGAAAAGCGTATAAGGCTTGAACTATCTAACAGTATGAAAATCATATAAAGTGTAGCTCTTAAACAACGTAGGGTAACGTATAGTCTGTTTCGCTATTTACATGATGAGACACTATACTCACATATAGCAATTGTTGGTTGGACGGCGCTATTCATCTAGAAATAGTATATGATTAAGTGAGTCCAATCGTTATGGTGATAGGTTTGGACCAAGAGTTACTTAAGCAAATTGAACAAATTTGCACAGCGAGAGGCGTAAGGCTTACTCCGCAACGGAAAGGTGTTTTTAAGCTCATTAGTTCAAGTAAGAAAGCGTCAAGTGCTTACGAATTACTCGAACAGCTACAAAAGAGTGAACCGCAGGCCAAACCGCCTACGGTTTACAGAGCCTTAGATTTTTTAATGGAACAAGGCTTCATTCACCGAGTTGAATCGACAAACAGCTATATCTCTTGTTGCTCATGCAATGCTCATAAACATTACTCACATCTATTAATTTGCGATAAGTGTAGTGATGTGATTGAACTTCAAGATGATAGTTTGGTAGCCTTGCTATCGAAGAACGCACAAGAGCACGGGTTCAGTATCACCAATCACGTGATTGAATCTCATGGTATTTGCCAGTCGTGCCAATCCAGTGAATGAAGTTTGAAATAGAAGAAAGTTATGCGCGCTGAATTTGTAAACCCGTTTTTAGCATCTTTAATGAATGTTCTAAAAACGATGGCATCATTAGAACTGAAGCCTCAAAAACCTCGAGTTAAGAAAGATGAAATCGCTCGTGGTGATGTATCTGGCCTGATTGGTATGGTTGGTGATCAAACTCGTGGATCAATGTCCATTACCTTTGATGAAGCTCTGGCTTTAGAGATCATGCAAAACATGTTGGGCGAACGCCTAATGGCCTAAACGAAGAAGTGACCGACATGGTGGGTGAAATTACCAACATGGTTACAGGTGGTGCTAAACGCATCCTAGCGGAAAGCGGCTTCGACTTCGATATGGCAACGCCTGTGGTGGTTTCTGGTAAAGGCCACACCATTCGTCATAAGTGCGAAGGCTCTATCATTATCATGCCATTCACCTCACAATGGGGTAACGCTTTCATCGAAATCTGTTTCGAATAAGCAATAAAGAACCTAAAAAGGGGCAAGTGATTATTATCACTTGCCCCTTTTTGTTTTTTAAGACGAGGAAGCCTGCTTATCTGTTGAATCCAGCAGGTATAAAAAAAGCCAGCCGAAGCTGACCTTTTCACTATTCAATTGGCTCTAATTAAGCTTTAAACGCTTTGAATGCGTTAATTAGGCCATTCGTTGAGCTGTCGTGTGAGCTGATTGCTGAGTCATCTGCAAGCTCAGGTAGAATTTGGTTTGCTAGCTGCTTACCAAGCTCTACACCCCATTGGTCAAAGCTGAAGATGTTCCAAATAACACCCTGCACAAAGATCTTGTGCTCGTACATAGCGATTAGGTTACCCAGCGTACGTGGTGTGATCTGCTTAACTAGGATTGAGTTAGTTGGGCGGTTGCCTTCAAATACTTTGAATGGTGCAAGTGTCGCCGCTTCTTCTTCGCTCTTACCCGCTTTAGCAAACTCGGCTTTCACTGTTGCTTCATCTTTACCAAATGCTAATGCTTCTGTTTGTGCAAAGAAGTTAGACATGAGTTTCTGATGGTGGTCGCCAGCTGGGTTGTGGCTGATTGCTGGTGCAATGAAATCACATGGGATCAGCTTAGTACCTTGGTGAATTAACTGGTAAAACGCGTGCTGGCCGTTAGTACCTGGTTCACCCCAAATGATTGGGCCAGTTTGGTAAGTCACAGCGTTGCCGTCACGGTCTACGTATTTACCGTTTGATTCCATGTTACCTTGCTGGAAGTACGCCGCGAAACGGTGCATGTACTGGTCGTAAGGTAGAATCGCTTCTGATTCAGCGCCGTGGAAGTTGTTGTACCATAGTCCAATCAGCGCAAGGATCACAGGAATGTTGTTTTCTAGATCCGTTGACGCAAAGTGGTTATCCATCTCATGCGCGCCATCTAGAAGCTCGATGAAGTTGTCGTAACCTACCGCTAGAGCAATTGAAAGACCGATTGCTGACCATAGCGAGTAACGACCGCCAACCCAATCCCAGAACTCAAACATGTTGTCTGTATCGATACCAAACTCAGATACTGCTGGAGCGTTAGTCGAAAGCGCCGCAAAGTGCTTAGCAACGTGTGCTTGATCTTGTGCAGACTCTAGGAACCAATCTCGTGCGCTGTGCGCGTTAGTCATTGTTTCTTGTGTAGTGAATGTTTTAGACGCCACTAGGAATAGCGTTGTTTCTGGGTCTACTTTCTTTAACGTCTCAACAATGTGCGTACCATCAACGTTTGATACAAAGTGTAGGTTCAGGTGGTTTGTGTATGGCGCTAGTGCTTCTGTCACCATGTAAGGACCTAAATCCGAACCACCGATACCGATGTTCACAATATCCGTAATTGCTTTACCGGTGTAGCCTTTCCACTCACCGCCAATCACGCGCTCAGTGAATGATTTCATTTTCTCTAGTACTGCATTGACAGCTGGCATGACATCTTCGCCACCAACCATAACTGGCTTGTTGCTGCGATTACGTAGTGCAGTATGAAGTACTGCGCGATCTTCTGTTTTGTTGATCGCTTCACCGCTGAACATCGCTTCAATAGCAGATTTAAGCTCAGTCTCGTTTGCTAGTGCAAATAGGTTTGATAACGTGTCTTGATCGATAAGGTTCTTAGAGTAATCAACGAGAATGTCGTCACCGAAGCGTGCTGAGAATTGGTCAAAACGTTGCGGGTTTTGAGCAAAAAGCGATTTAAGGTCCATGTCTTGCGCCGTTTCAAAATGCGCAGTAAGTGCTTTCCAAGCTTGTGTTTGCGTTGGGTTGATGTTTTTCAGCATGATTTCGATCCCGATGTCTCTGTGGTTCCATTCCAACTAATCAACCAATAAGCCGCAACTTACTGTTGTTAGTGGAATCCCCGATTTAGCAAAATAAAAGATAACTGATCACTGTAAAAAGTCAGTGACAAAAATTGTAATTAATTTTCAGTGGCCAATTATGACTCAGCTTGATTACCCCTTTGTTGAGATAAATCACGTAAGTTAACTATGTTAATATACTGTCGTCTAAGGCCAAGCAACACAATAGCGCCGATTGAAAAAGTTTTCCAACGAGATTATAGAGGATGACCTATGTGGTTTCAGAAGAGTATTCACCTAGGCGCACAAAAGCGTGGTTTTCATCTCATCACTGATGAAATTGAACAACAGTTGCCGCAGATTCAAGGCATTTCCGTGGGTTTACTACACCTGTTCATCCAGCATACTTCTGCAAGTTTAACCTTAAATGAAAATGCCGATCCTACTGTGCGATTAGACATGGAGCAGCACTTCAATAAGTTCGTCCCTGAGAATGCCCCTACTATCAACATACTTATGAAGGTAGCGATGATATGCCTGCGCATATCAAATCATCTCTCTTGGGTGCGAGCGTGGCAATCCCGATTACAAACGGCCGACTTGCGCTCGGGACTTGGCAAGGCATCTATTTAGGCGAGCATCGAAATCACGGTGGTAGAAGAACGGTTATTGCGACACTTCAAGGGGAGTAGAAATAGCGCCGCAATAGAGAGTGGGGATTAAAGAAACGAAGAGAGCGTTAGAAAGGCTGGTTGATCATCACTCTAAATGTTTGATCATCGCTTGCACGAGCGATTTCCGCTCGAACAACAATCCCCTCAACTTGAAAGCGCACGGCACCACCCACACTCCACTTCAAGTCAGTATGAAGATCACTTAAGTTGTATTCATCCGCAACATTACCCGCTTCAGCAAACACCACCCACTGCCACCACGGCAAGTCGTAGTAGTTGATGACTGGAATGTCACCAAGCGGCTGCCAGTCTGGCAACATACGGTACTCTGCAGAATAGTGAATGGCTGAACGACCATGATAGCGACCGCTGGTGTAACTTCGCAGGCGATACAAGCCACCAAGTCTGTTTTGTAGTTGTTCTGGTGGTCGGCCACAATCTGACGTTTCACAATCTTTCCAAGTCGGCGTGTCTGCAGTATAGAAGTCCAATGCGACCACTTGTTGATCAAAAATGTCTGCTAATGGCCCTAGCG
This sequence comes from Vibrio mexicanus, assembly GCF_001012815.1. Lineage (GTDB taxonomy): Bacteria > Pseudomonadota > Gammaproteobacteria > Enterobacterales > Vibrionaceae > Vibrio > Vibrio mexicanus. Next base: position 6,930 of record NZ_JYJP01000071.1, on the reverse strand, counting down.
AGAAGAAATGACTGTTTTGGAACTCCCACGTCACCCAAGGTGAATCACTGCCCCAGTTCTCGGCGCCAACAGTAACATCTAAAGAAGTATGGGAACCTTTCGTCGTGTTGCGTGTGCTATCGCGGTTATCCCAGTCTAAGCCAATTTCGAAAGCGGTCGCTTTCTCGACGTCTGAATTTACATCGAGCTCACGCGATGAATACTGCGGAGTAAAGGTGATACTGCTGACACCCGATTCTTTAGGCGAGGCAAAGTGCACATCACGCTGGGGCATGAAAGCACCTTTTAGGCCATGATCTTTGACCGCGCCCCAAGGTAGCAAATACTTAAACTCAACCTCATAGTTTTGCTCAAAGCCATTGGTAATGGTCTTATCATCAATGCTTGAGTCACTTTTACCTTGTGAACCTAGGTAATAAGGCGTGTCATTGAGCTGCGCTTGATAGAGTTGAGTGCTGACAAGCAAAGAATCAGAAAGTGCGTAATTGAAGGCAGAGAGGAAGCAACATAGCTGTCTTTATCGGTATACAGCGCCATACCAAACAGCGCGGCTTGCGGCTGCCCCACACCTTTCGCTACACCGGCAACACCTAATGTGTGCCCTAGGCTTTCAGTGCTGAAATAGAATGGAACGAAAGCTTTGTCTTTCTCTTTAGCGAACGTCGAAAACGTTGCCAGCCAAGACAAACACAAAGCGATAAGTACTAGAGGTTTCACTCGCGGATGTATTCCATTTCAACACGTGACGTGAGCTTGGTAACTAGCTCGTAAGCGATAGTACCCACATGACTCGCAACCTCTTCAACTGACAATTCATTGCCCCAAAGAACTGCAACATCGCCCACTTTATCTGTCGCGTCAGGACCCAAATCAACCGTCAACATGTCCATCGACACGCGGCCAGAGATTGGCACTTTACGACCATTGACCCAAACAGGCGTTCCTGTCGGTGCCATTCGTGGATAGCCATCGCCGTAACCAATTGCAATGACGCCAATCTTGGTATCGCGATCGCTTTCCCAAATACTGCCGTAGCCGACACTTTCGCCTTTTTTAAGTTCACGTACCGCGATTAAAGGCGATTTGAGCGTCATGAGAGGTTTATAACCAAGCTCTTTGCCAGACTTGTCTGCAAAGGGAGAAACACCATACATAATGATGCCCGGGCGAACCCAATCTAACTGACTGATTGGCCAAGCAAGCAAACCCGCGGAAGCGGCTAGCGAACGGGGGCCTAATTCTTTATCCGTCAAAGAGAAGAAGAGGTCCATCTGCTGACGAGTATCCGGTTTATCCAACTCGTCGGCACAGCCAAAGTGACTCATGATATGCAGAGGCTTTGCCACGTTATCACAAGTATTTAAGCGGGTAACAAAATCTTGATACTGCTCCGACCGCACACCTAAACGATGCATACCACTGTCGACTTTAAGCCAAACTACGACTGGCTTATCCAGTGTTGCTTGCTCAAGTGCCTCAAGCTGTTCTTCACAGTGAACTACGGTCTGAATATTGTTAGCAACAAGAATCGGAAGATCGGTGGAAGAGTAAAAGCCTTCAAGCAATAAAACTGGCTTCTCAACGCCGCAATTACGAATTTGTAGGGCCTCTTCCACTCGCGCCACACCAAATGCATCGGCGCCGTGAGCGTGCTTAGCGATCTCACGTAGGCCGTGACCATAGCCATTGGCTTTAACTACCGCCATCACCTTGCTACTAGGTGCTTGCTTACGCACTTGCGCCAAGTTGTGTTCAAGTGCATTCAAATCGATTGAGGCAATGGCCGCTTTCATGTAGCTCATAGGATTACTCATCATCCATATCGAACGCAGGGCCTGCATAGTTATCAAAGCGAGAGAATTGGCCTTGGAAGGTCAAACGAACCGAACCAATTGGGCCGTTACGCTGCTTACCGAGAATGATTTCTGCCGTTCCCTTCATCGAACTTTCCGGGTTATACACTTCGTCACGGTAGATGAACATGATCAAGTCGGCATCCTGCTCGATAGAGCCTGATTCACGAAGATCCGAGTTTACTGGTCGTTTATCAGCACGTTGTTCAAGGGAACGGTTCAACTGAGAAAGCGCCACCACAGGAACATTCAGCTCTTTCGCTAGGGCTTTAAGCGAGCGAGAAATCTCCGCGATCTCCAATGTACGGTTGTCAGACAAAGCTGGAACGCGCATCAGCTGAAGGTAGTCGACCATGATCATTGAAAGGCCGCCACTTTCACGTGCAATACGTCTTGCACGTGAACGAACTTCAGTCGGTGTCAAACCTGAGCTGTCGTCGATGTACATATTCTTCTTCTGCATGAGAATACCCATGGTCGAAGAGATTCGAGCCCAATCTTCATCATCCAGCTGACCGGTACGAATCTTGGTTTGGTCGACGCGAGAAAGAGACGCGAGCATACGCATCATCAGCTGTTCTGCTGGCATCTCTAAAGAAAAGATTAAAACGGGTTTGTCTTGAGACATGGCCGCGTTTTCACACAAGTTCATCGCAAAGGTGGTTTTACCCATCGATGGACGCGCTGCGACGATAACGAGGTCAGAACCTTGTAGGCCTGCCGTCTTCTTATTCAAATCATTAAAGCCAGTATCAATACCGGTTACACCATTTTGCGGCGTTTTGTACAGGATTTCGATACGCTCAAGCGTCTTCTCTAGAATGTTATCAACGTTCTGAGGCCCCTCATTTTCTGAGGTACGCTCTTCAGCAATCGCGAAAACTTTTGATTCAGCAAGATCGAGTAAGTCTTCAGAGGTTCGACCTTGAGGATCGTAACCCGCATCCGCAATTTCATTGGCTACGCCAATAAGGTTTCTTACCAAAGCACGTTCTGCAACGATATCCGCATAAGCATTGATGTTGGCAGCACTTGGTGTGTTCTTGGCAAGATCCGCAAGGTAGGCAAAACCACCGACATCTTCAAGCTGCTCTCGCAACTCTAAGAACTCTGAAAGAGTGATAAGGTCGAGGGGTTTACTGTCTTCTAGAATTGACTTTACCGCTTCAAAAATAAGGCGATGAGGTCGGCTATAGAAATCTTGAGCCAATACCCGCTCAGCAACCGTATCCCAACGCTCATTATCTAGCAAGAGACCACCGATAACTGATTGTTCAGCTTCCAATGAATGTGGTGGAACCTTGATTGCATCTACTTGTGCATCATTCGATTTACGTGCGCGATTATCTGATCTGGTGTCGGCCATGAACTTGCTCAAAAACTTAACTATGACCGCCCATTATAACCAGATTCAGTGATTTGTAATCATCTACAAAAAAGAATGTCTTCGGTGTCGGTATTTTTAACTTACTGCTGACCATAAATGGTCGAACAAGGCATAATATGCGACTATTCTTCTTTCCCTGTCATTTGAGGTGCTGGTGTCAAAATTTGCTTTTGTAGGATTTAGTCTGCTTATAGCATCAGTTGCCTTTGCCAGCGACACGGAACAACAAAACTTCTCTTACCTAACACCACTTGATACCGAAGTGGAGTTTGGCTATCAAGCGCATAGCGGAAACTCTGACTCTGAGGCTTTGAACTCCCGCTTAAGTGCTGAGTACATTCAAGGCCGACACAGAACCCATGGTGAGTGGAAATTTTACATGCTTTATAAAGATGGCGAGGAAGATAAGCGCCAGTCTTCATACAATGTCCAAAGCGACTATAAGTTAAGCTCAAGAACCTATCTGTACGGAAGCTTTAGAGGCGTTGATTCGCGTTATAGCGCCTATTTTCGAGACTACACTCTATCAAGTGGTTTAGGTTATCAAGTCTCCAATACAAAAGACTTTCTATTAGAGGTCGAATTAGGCCCGGGTTATCGTTATCAGGAGCCTAACCTTGATGAGCTCAAAGATGATGACATCATCTTTCCAGAGATCGTAGAAGAAGGCATTTTCCGAGGAAGAGTAAACTCATCTTGGCAAATCCTCGACAATTTGAGTTTAAATGGCGACGTAACAGTGGTTTCAGGTCGAAGCAACATGCGCATTGATAGCAACGTCGGTGTGATTAACGATATCACCGATGATATTGCTCTTAAGCTTGCCTACTCGCGACAATACCACGATAAGGTTCCCGAAGGACTGCACAAAGCGGACAGCATCTTCTCGGTGAACATACTGTTTGTTTTCTAATGTGTTTTCCTAAGTCACAAACAAAAAAACACCAGCCTAGGCTGGTGTTTTTGTATCTTCAATGAAGAAGAATTCGTCTGGTACTGAAATTACTCAGCAGCAACAACTTGTAGAGTGATCGCAGCGAATACTTCAGAGTGAAGCTGTACGCTGATTTCGAACTCACCGATGTTACGTAGAGCACCTTCAGGAAGGCGAACTTCACTCTTAGCAACTTCAACGCCAGCAGCAGTGATTGCTTCAGCGATGTCACGAGTACCGATAGAACCGAATAGTTTACCTTCGTCACCCGCTTTAGAAGCGATAACAACCGCTTCAAGAGCGTTAACTTTCTCTGCACGAGCTTCAGCAGCAGCTAGTTGCTCAGCAACTTTAGCTTCTAGTTCAGCACGACGTGCTTCGAACATTTCAACGTTGCCTTTAGTTGCCATAACTGCTTTACCCTGTGGGATAAGGAAGTTACGAGCGTAACCAGATTTAACGTTTACTGTGTCGCCAAGACACCTAGGTTACCGATTTTATCAAGTAGAATAACTTGCATTGTTTAATCCTCTTTCTTAATAAAACGACCGATTACTGATGCTTATCAGTGTACGGTAGTAGAGCTAGGTAGCGTGAACGCTTAATAGCGCGAGCTAGTTGACGCTGGTACTTAGCGCTTGTACCAGTGATACGGCTAGGTACGATTTTACCAGCTTCAGTGATGTAGTTTTTAAGAGTTGCTACGTCTTTGTAATCAATCTCTTGTACGCCTTCTGCAGTGAAACGGCAGAATTTACGACGACGGAAGAAACGAGCCATGGGCTATCTCCTGATCTTAAATTTGAGTAATGTTGTCGGCATGCAACACTAATTTTCCCACGCCATTTCGGCCGGTCTGATAAGCGACAAATCCGCCTACCTTAATGTTACTACCTTGAACTAAATTCTGAGTTAACGTTTGTGACCTTTGCCCACTGACGACTATCGGCATTCGACAATAAACTTGTCTCGATAAGTCAGCTTCAAGAACAGTTGAACGATGCTCTAACCAAAATCGGCAATGCTCAATTCCACTAGGACTTTGGCTTCGAATAGGCGGTTTGACAATCGTGCCACTCAGCTCCATTCGATTGGTCATAAAGTTAATTACTCAGCAGCTGCTTCTGGCTTAGCTTCTGTACGCTCTTCGCGACGAGGAGCACGCTCTGCACGCTCTTCTTTTTGCTTAAGCATGATAGATTGCTCAGTGATAGCAGTCTTAGTACGCATGATCATGTTACGTAGAACTGCATCGTTGAAACGGAAAGCAGTTTCTAGTTCATCGATTACAGCTTGGTCAGCTTCAACGTTCATTAGAACGTAGTGAGCTTTGTGAAGCTTGTTGATTGGGTAAGCCATTTGACGGCGGCCCCAGTCTTCTAGACGGTGGATAGTACCGCCAGCTTCAGTGATAGAACCAGTGTAACGCTCGATCATGCCAGCAACTTGCTCGCTTTGATCAGGGTGCACCATGAATACGATTTCGTAATGACGCATTGGTTGCTCCTTACGGATTATTAGCTTCCACGTTTGGCCCGGTCGTCCAGAGGAAGCAAGGAACTAAAGATAAATGACCGAGTTTTAAGGAGCACGAATAGTACAGAAAGGAAGCAAATTAAGCAAGAAAAATGTGATGCAGGACTTTGAGGATATATCTAGAGCGGAGGAAATGAATAAGCACCACAAGTACGGCGGGCGTGATGCTCATTTGAAAGAATCTCAGTTAGTCATCTTCATCAACGTATTGCGCTTGTAGGTAGTTTTCGATACCGGTTAGCTCAATTAAACCAAGTTGAGTTTCTAGCCAATCAACATGCTCTTCTTCATCTTCTAAAATATCTTGAAAAAGATCACGCGAAACATAGTCACGAATGTCTTCAGCATAAGCTATAGCATCTTTGAGATCTGGAATCGCTTCCATCTCTAACTTAAGGTCGGCCTCTAGCATCTCTTTGGTGTCTTCACCAATATTCAGCTTACCAAGATCTTGCAGGTTCGGTAGACCTTCTAAGAAAAGGATACGTTCAATCAATTCGTCTGCATGCTTCATTTCGTCAATGGACTCGTGGTACTCCTTATCGGCAAGGTGTTTTAAACCCCAGTCCTTGTACATTCTGGCATGAAGAAAATATTGATTGATAGCAACAAGCTCGTTGCCAAGTATTTTATTCAAGTGTTGGATGATGATTGGATCACCTTTCATAACAAAGCCCTCCTCTTTGGCTCTTATAACTGTAGAACCAATTGAGAAGGTGTCAAAAAGGCTGTATGAGCTAACTTGCTTGTTTTAACTCAGAATAACTTTGGATATCTTCAAGAATTTGCTTCGCTTGGCGAACACACTTGCCACATTGACTGCCTAAAGCGGTACAACGACGAATACCTTTCATGTCGGTAACCCCTTCATCAACAACAAGTTTCTTTATCTTTTTATCAGACACACCGTGGCAAATACAAACGTACATACAGCAACCAAAGTTCAAATTTCTATAACAGAGAATATAAACGAGAATCGTTCACATTACCAAGGCAATTTAAGACGAATTTGTTATATCAAAACCGTGATTTACCTTGGTATTTTTCCATACAAAAAGTGCAGTTAAATTAACTCATTGTCAAAGCTTACAAATATTAGTGATAAGGAACAAAACACTTATAACCAAAACAAAAAAAGGAAGGCATATAGCCTTCCTTTTCTATCATGCGATTATCGCAATCTCTTCAAACAATTCCTAAGAATTAGTCAAAGATCTTAG
>NZ_JYJP01000070.1 GCF_001012815.1 Vibrio mexicanus | reverse complement strand
AAAACCTCTGTCTTGTATAAATTTCCCACAAAGTGCTGCAAAAATCAGCTTGAAAGATCAACACGCCCTAGAAACTTACAAACAGAAATAACAGTTTTCTTCGGTTAGGCCATGCTCTCCTCTGATATTGGTCAAATGCGCTTGTCCTGCGCTTCTTCCCATCTCGTATCCGTCATCCAGCAACGTTGGGTTCATCGTTAGGCGCTTCACTGCAAAATTCTCCGGCGGCGCTATCACTCGCACCAACGCATCTTTAGGTGGGTTTCGAATGAAATCGAGCGACGCATTGTAACGTTCAGCTCGTTTACTCATAGAGTTCGCGATTTCAGGATGTCGTTTTAACAACCTACCCATAAACCACTGACTGCGCGACTTAGGCATTTCATAGCTCAGAGGGTGAGACAGAATCACAGTGATCTCTTTAGCCCCTCGCCTATACGCTTCCTTAACTGGAATCGAATCAGCGACACCGCCGTCAGTGTAACAGCCGCCGGAGAAACAAGGGGTTTGCTTGTATGCAATTGGCAATGCGGTTGTTGCTTCAATCGCTTTAGCGAAGTTTTGAGCCGTTACCTGATAGTAGTCTGCGTCACCCGTTTCGATGTTTGTCGCGGCGGCAAGAAATGGTGTAGAGGAAAACATTTTCTCTTGATCAAAAGGAAATCGTCGATTCGATTCCTCAAACAGCCATTGCACATCGATAAGGTTGCCCCCTTTTACAAACCTCATCGGATCAATAAATCGTTTCTGGGTCGCAAGTTCAGTAATTACTCGATAACTTCGTTTAGGTTGCTTTGCTAAATATCCAATCAAATTGGATGCCCCAGCAGACACGCCCATCACAAAGTCATAATCATCGTGGCTCTCTTCAAGAAAGGCATCTAATACACCCGCTGCGAATATGCCGCGCATTGCACCACCTTCGACCACCAAAGCTTTCATTATTTATCTACTCATATTGACTCGTTTTCTTTGGTAACAGAGTAAGTAAATGGAAAGCACGAATAAAATCGAAGTTTACAATTATTACGATAGATAAATTCTATTGAAAACCATAAGTGAAATAAAATCGCAACCTCTACAATTCAATTTATACCAATGAATTTACACAAAATATTTACTATTATATCAACAATGATTTAACAAGCACCCATCCAAGGAAGGACGTTTATGCCTCTAGGCCAGACTCCAGACAAACCAACTATACTTGTCGTTGACGATATTCCAGACAACATTCATACGCTGTCGGGTGTTCTATCTTCCGATTTCAAGATCAAAGCAGCTATTAACGGTCAGAAAGCACTACAAATCGCCTCTGGTTCTCCTAAACCTCATTTGATTCTACTCGATATCATGATGCCGGAAATGGATGGCTACGAGGTATGTGAAAAGCTGAAAAGTAATCCCTATACCGCCGAGATTCCGATCATCTTTGTTACCGCAAAAGCTGAGGTTGTTGACGAAGAGAAAGGCTTTATGATGGGTGCCGTTGACTACATTACCAAGCCGATTAGTCCGCCTATCGTAAAGGCACGCGTAAAGACCCACATTGCCCTGCACAATCAAAATTTAGATTTGGCAGAGCAAGTGAAAGAGCGAACTCAACAACTCGAGCAGAGCCGATTAGAAATCATCCAACGACTCGGCCGCGCTGCCGAATACAAAGACAACGAAACGGGAATGCACGTTGTCAGAATGAGTCATTACTCTCGTATCCTTGCAGAGCAATTAGATGTGAGCAAACGTTGGGTTGAACTTATCTTCCATGCGTCGCCAATGCATGACATCGGCAAAATCGGGATTCCTGACCGTGTTCTTCGCAAACCTGGCAAGCTCGATAACGAAGAGTGGGACGTCATGCAACAACACGTTCAAATCGGTGGCGATATCATTGGAGACAGCGACTCAGCTCTTTTGAAACTGGCGCAAGAGATTGCCCTTTACCATCATGAAAAATGGGATGGCAGCGGCTATCCTCATAGATTGAAAGGCGAAGACATCCCACTGAGCGCGAGAATCGTCGCAATAGCAGACGTATTTGATGCTCTCACCAGCGAAAGGCCCTATAAAAAAGCGTGGCCGGTTGAAAAGGCCATCGGTCTTATCGAAGAAGAAGCAGGGAAACATTTCGATCCTACTCTTGTTCCAATCTTCATCAGCAAACTAGACGAGATGTTGGAAATTCGCGACTCATTCAAAGACGAATTTTAATATTTAAAAGGATATTTAATGAATCAAGCAAACGCGCATGCGGCTGATTCCAAGCGCATTCTCATTGGTTTTTTTATTGCTTCATTTTTACTTTTGGTTGCGGGAACCATCGCGTGGTTTTCATTAAGTGAGCGATTTAAAACTGTCGAGCAATATTCGACGGATGCTCAAATAGCCGCCAACCTCGGCAGCTTAAAGGTCAGCGAGCAAAATTACATTCGACTACCCAACCCCGATATGGCGCAGGATACTATCGTTCTTTTTGAACAAGTTCAGACGCTTATTGACAGAGGCGTTGAACAAGGCCTCAGTCCAGAAGCGAGTGAACTCATCGCGACCTATTCTTCTCAGTTTACGGAGTATGTTGAAACAGAATCCAAACGCCAAGAGACTCGTGTTTTAATGGCAAATTTTGCCGACAGTGCGAGTGACACCATTCATCATGCTCTAACCCAACAAAAGGAACTGATTGAAAAAGGGGTTGAGCAAGTCGATGAGTTAAGTACTCATGTAAAAATGACGACGCAGCAAGCCATTGAAGCTCAAAGACTCGTCACTCAAATCGCCAACACGCAGAATTATGAAAAAGGTTATGTGTTAGAAGGTGAGCATTCTCTGTTTCGTCAAGCACAACTTGAGCTGCAACTAATTGATTCAACGATTAAGGATCTCGAAGCGACTCTCACGACTCAAGAGAGCCAGGACCTCCTTAGGTTAATCAAGAATGCCAAAAATCGTTACTACGTGACATTTACGCAACTTAGAAGCCTTAAGAATATTAACTCACAGTTGAAGAAGAACATTATCGGCCAAGTCGATATCGCTGGAGATGAACTGACTCGATCTGCGATTGCACTTCGTGCGCATCTGCAGGAAACGCTAAACCAACACCAACAAGGTGTGTCTAGCTTGCAAACTGAGGTCAATCATCGTTTAGATCTCAACACCGCACTTCTTCAACTCCAAGAAATCAACAGTAACATCAAGAAGTACTATCGAGACTACTCGGCTTCTGTTGGCCCACATCAACAAGAGACCAACGCCGATATGGTTGAAGCTCTGTTAGACGACGTGTTTACGCTGTTGGTTGAGCTTGAACCTAAGCTACACAACGTTCGAGAAAGAGAAAAATCGGATATGCTCAAGCGAAACGCGGAATCTTATCTGACGGCTTTCCATCAGCTTAGAGAGCTTGACCTACAAGCAACAGGCAACATAAACCAACTCAACAGAAACTACATCGCTTTATCTTCAATGGCGGAATCTGCCTATTCTGAGCGCCGCGATGTTGTCATGGGCTCGCAAAACCTCACGCTTTATCTTGCAATTGGTGGCGTCTTCTTCATTTCGATGCTCTTCTTACTTGGTTTGTTAGCTCATAAAGCCCAATCAGCTTTACAACGTTTTGCCGAGCAACTTGAAATTGCACGTGATCAAGCAGATGCGGCCAACCAAGCTAAATCCGATTTCCTAGCAAACATGAGTCATGAAATTCGTACCCCAATGAATGCGATTATTGGCATGAGTTACTTGGCACTTAAAACGGAACTCACCAACGCTCAGCGCAATTACATTCACAAGGTTAAGCTGTCCGCCGATTCCTTATTAGGCTTGATCAACGACATTCTCGATTTCTCTAAGATCGAAGCAGGTAAACTTGATATTGAAAATGTCGACTTCCACCTTCAGAACGTTCTCGACAACATCACTAACCTGATTGGGCTTAGAGCGTCAGAACGCGAGTTAGAACTTCTGATACACATCAACCGAGACGTGCCCACTAACCTTGTTGGTGATCCACTAAGACTTGGGCAGATATTGATTAACCTTGCCAACAACGCCGTGAAATTCACCGAAGAAGGCGAAATTAAAATTCACGCTAAAGTCGATAAACGCAGCGGTGACAATGTCACTCTACGCTTCTCAGTGACCGACAGCGGTATTGGTATGACGCCTGAGCAAACGGCTAAGCTGTTTAGCAAATTTACCCAAGCAGACTCTTCAACCACGCGTAAGTATGGCGGTACAGGCTTGGGCCTTGCGATCAGTAAACAGCTCAGCCAAATGATGGGCGGCGACATTTCCGTAACCAGTGAATTTGGTAAAGGTTCGACGTTTACCTTCACGGTCGATATGGCGGTGAGCCATACCCTAGCGGAAGAAGTGATCGATGTACCTGTCCCACTCAACGAGCTTAATGTTCTGATCGTTGATGACAACGCGACAGCCCGTTTAATTGTCGAAGATATCTTGCAATCACTTGGCTTCCAAACCACCAGCGTGAGTCGGGTCGATAAGGCGTTAGACACAGTCGCTGACTCTCTAGAAGCGGGGTCGCCATTTGACCTGATTATTTCAGATTGGCAAATGCCTGGTAAAACAGGTGTCGACTTTGTCGAGGCCCTTTACAGTCAATACGCTGTGAATGAATTGCCACGTATTTTAATGCTCACCGCATTTGGCCGTGAAGAGCTGCAAGAGGCCATGGCCAAGCGCCAACTGCCAGAAACCATGATTCTCGACAAGCCAGTCTCCTCATCTCACCTGTTCGATGCGATTGTTACGCTATTTGGTATTGAGAGTGGACGAGTCAGTCGTTCGGATCTTGATGAACAGGCTCAACTGGCTAACGTACAAAAACTGGCGGGCGCTCACCTACTTCTCGTCGAAGATAACGAGATTAACCAAGAGTTAGCGATCGAGCTGCTAGAAAGTCAGCAAATCAAAGTAACGGTTGCCAACAACGGTCGTGAAGCCATTGATTACTACAAGGCTAACGATTACGACGCATCCTGATGGATTGCCAAATGCCAATCATGAATGGCTACGAAGCAACTGAAATGATTCGCGGCCAGCTTGAAGATAAAGAAATTCCAATCATCGCCATGACGGCCAATGTTATGGAACGTGACAAAGAGAAAGCAGAGCAATCTGGCATGAACGACATCATCGCTAAACCAATAGATGTCGGTTCCATGTTCGCAACGCTAGCTCAATGGATAACACCCAAACAGAAAGCATCATTAGTTAAGGCATTGGCCGAGCCAACAGCGGAAACCTTAGATAGTACACCTCAGGGCGAGGTGATCATCCCCGAATTGACGAGTATCGACACACAAACCGGATTGGCGAGAGCAAACAAAGATACACGCCTGTACTCTCGCTTGTTAAGGCGCTTTGTTGAGAGCTATCAAGATCAAGCACAAGTAACCGAAGCAATATCTAAGGCAGATGAAGACGCGAAACGTTACGTTCATAGCTTGAAAGGTGTATCGGGCAATATCGGTGCGCAAGCTCTTCACGAAACCGCCGCTTCTTATGAACAAGACTTAGGTAACGCAGAGCTTAAGCAAACCATGCTTACAGAGCTCAAGACTGTCGTAAGCGAGCTCATCGCGCAGCTTGATTTAGCTTCGAGTGACAATAATACTTCTGGCTCGTCAGAAAGCGATAACGCCTTCGATCCCGCTGTGTTTAACAAGTTGATCCAACTGGTTGAAGACAGTGATACAGAAGCGTTGGATTTGCTTGATAACCTACCAAATAGCGAAGCTGTTGGACTTTCATCAGGTGAACTTGGCAAAGTCCACCGGGCGTTAGAGGACTTTGACTTTGATTCTGCCCTTGAGGTGCTGAATTCAAAACGAAAAAATTAGAACATCTCAAAAACCAAAAGGGAGTCGATAATCGACTCCCTTTTTACTTTCAAAAATTTTGTATTACTGAAACCAGTTCAGTTTTTCGTGCAAAGACGTCACACTGCCAACAACAATAAGCGCTGGGCTTTTTGCAGACTTCGCCATCTCGGCAAGCTCACTCAATTGACCCGTCAAAACCTTTTGTTCTTTACGCGTACCATTTTCAATGATCGCACATGGCATGTCTTCGTCGAAGTTGTTAGCCAGTAACTGCTCTTGAATGTAGCCACTCTGCTTAAGGCCCATGTAGAAAACCAATGTATTATTAGGTTGCGCGAGTGATTCCCAAAGGATCTCTTTGCCATCTTTTTGAACGTGACCAGTAATAAACTGCACACTCTGCGCGTGGTCTCTGTGAGTCAATGGAATGCCTGCATAAGATGTCGCACCAGCAGCAGCCGTGATGCCTGGAATCACTTCGAAGCTTACACCCTGCTCTGCCAACAACTCTAACTCTTCACCACCACGGCCAAAAATAAAGGAATCGCCCCCTTTCAAACGAACCACATGTTTACCTTCTTTGGCTTTGTCTGCCAAGATTTGGTTGATCTGATCTTGTGGTACATAGTGAAAGTCGAGCTGTTTGCCGACATAAATCATTTCGGCGTCTTTGTTGGCGAGATCAATGATATCTTGCGACACCAAACGATCGTATACAACCACATCTGCTTGTTGAATAACGCGATAACCTTTTACCGTTAGTAGATCTGGGTCGCCCGGCCCTGCGCCAACCAACGATACAAAACCCGCCTTCTGCTTTGGCGCTTGATACTGATTTGGCGATTGATAACTGTCTGACATTCTGTGCTCCAAACGATTCAATTCCTTTGAATCTACAACTTTGTGAATTTATTGTTTTACTTGTTTTCCTTACAACTTTTAAGACTATCAGTTGTTGAAAGAAAACATCAGCATTAATTTGAACTAAGTCGGAAATATTTATAACCAAATGATCTAATTGAACAGTTTCATTAATGGCTATTCTGAGAATCAATCCATTAGCACTTCACTAATATCAAAAAAAGAGCCCCAAGTACCGTTCCTTAGGGCTCTATTCATTCCATCAAGTTATAAAACTTTCAGAGGCAATTATTTAGCGTCAAATGCAGGTTTTGCTTCAACCACTTCTTCTGAATCTAGCGCAGGCGCTGTTTTAGCATGCGTTAGGTAAAGAGGAATACAAGTGAATACAAGACCACCAACGATGTTACCTAGGATGGTTGGGATAAGGTTGTAGTTCAACCAAGTCGCGATACCAAAATCAGCACCCAGCATCATACCTAGTGGGAATAGGAACATGTTTACTACCGCGTGCTCAAATACAAGCGCGAAGAAGATGAAGATTGGGAACCACATCGCTGCGATACGGCCACTTAGACGACGTGCCGTCATGTTACCAATTACGCCTAGACACACCATTAGGTTACATAGAATGCCGCGAACGAAACACGTGATCCAACCGTTCACACCCATCTCTTCGAAGCCTGCAGAACGTGCTGTTGAAGCGTTGATGATTGTTTTTGCTACTGCGCCGCCATCGGTTGTGAAGTTATGTGTCATTGAAAGAGTCACGATGTAAGCGATAAAGATTGAGCCCAGAAGGTTACCTAGGCCAACCAAACCCCAGCAACGTAGAACGCGGTTCCATGTAATGCCTGGGCGGTTTTCAAATTTTGCTAGAGGAGCAAGACCAAATACACCTGTCACTAGGTCGTAACCCATGATACTTAAGATTACAAAGCCTACTGGGAACACTAGTGCACCAACAACACCGATACCAGTTTGAGTAATCGTGGTTAATGCTAGAACTACCGCTAGCGAAAGGATGATACCAGCCATAAAGCCGCGCAAGATTAGGTCACGCGCGTTGGTTTTTGTTTTTGCTTCACCAACGTTAATCATCGTTTGCACGAATTCAGCAGGTTTAAAGTCAGACATCATTGTCTCTCCGTAAGTTTAAAAGATTAAAAAGTTAATAGGGAAAGGCTCCTCGCTTAAGCGACCCTACTTCGAAAAGCGGGAACCTTTAATCTATTGACTCTTCAAGTCAGGCTCACGGTACATCGATGAGCCCATTTGATTTATCAATTAGCCAGCAATCTCAACGGCGCCTTTTACAACTCGCGCTTTGAATGCTTTCACGCTGAAACGCTCATCTTCCATGCACGCACCTGTTGCTAGGTTAAAGTGCTGTTTCTTCAACGGGCTTGCTACCCAAAGCTCACCTTTGTGCTCACCGATCAAACCGCGTGATAACACGTTTGAACGAGCAAATGGGTCCATGTTGCTGATAGCAAATACTTCTTCCGTTTCTGAAGGACGAAAGACTGCCACTTGTTGGTCTTTTACCAATGCACAAACGCCAGTGCCTGGAACGATGTCTGTGATTTCACATACTTTTTCAAATGCCATGATGCCTACTCCGCTCTTATTCAGTCACTTCTACGTGAAGGATGTCGCCCTGTACTTTTGGGGAAACT
Organism: Vibrio mexicanus; assembly: GCF_001012815.1. GTDB lineage: Bacteria > Pseudomonadota > Gammaproteobacteria > Enterobacterales > Vibrionaceae > Vibrio > Vibrio mexicanus. Next base: position 58,935 of record NZ_JYJP01000070.1, on the reverse strand, counting down.
GCTTCAGGATGTTTCTCTGTGTATGTCGCAGGACGGTGCTGTGCACGCTCGTCGACGAACATAACGTTGTCGTCACGCTTATCAGAGTTGATAAAGTGAGAGAAACGCTTCTGTTGAGTTTCATCATTGATGGTGTCTGTCCATTCACAGCGGAATTCAGCAACCAGTTTTGCAACATCTGCTTCTAACTGCTCATTAATGCCCAGCTTGTTATCAACGATGACTTCACGAAGGTAATCTACGCCACCTTCCATGTTCTCTAGCCATACAGATGTGCGCTGTAGCGGCGCAGCCGTACGAATGTAGAACATCATGAAGCGGTCGATGTATTTGATCAGTGTTTCTTCGTCTAAGTCACTTGCAAGCAAATCAGCATGACGAGGCTTCATGCCACCGTTACCACACACATACATGTTCCAGCCCGCATCTGTTGCGATGATACCTAAATCTTTACCTTGAGCCTCAGCACATTCACGAGTACAGCCTGATACACCAAACTTCATCTTGTGCGGAGTACGGATGCCCTTGTAACGGTTTTCGATCATTACGCCAAGGCCAACAGAGTCTTGAACACCGTAGCGACACCAAGTTGAACCTACACACGTCTTCGCCATGCGCAGTGCTTTTGCGTACGCTTGACCCGTTTCGTAGCCTGCTGCAACCAGTTTTTTCCAAATGGCTGGAAGGTCATCTTTCTGAGCGCCGAACAAACCAATACGCTGTGCACCTGTCACTTTGGTGTAAAGGTTGTATTCTGCCGCAACTTCAGCCAGCACTTTCAATGCTTCAGGCGTTACTTCACCACCCGCCATACGAGGGATGACAGAGTAAGTCCCGTCTTTTTGCATGTTGCCTAGGAAGTTATCGTTAGTGTCATGTAGCTTAACCAGTTCAGGTTTTAGAATGTGCTCACCCCAGCAAGACGCAAGGATAGAACCCACCGCTGGCTTGCACACTTCACAGCCGTAACCCTTGCCGTACTTCTCAAGAAGCTCTTCAAAAGTTTTGATCTCTTCGATACGGATTAGGTGGAACAGTTCTTGGCGCGAGTAAGCAAAGTGCTCACAGATATCGTTCTTCACTTCGATACCCGACTTTGCTAGCTCTGCGTTTAACACAGAAGTCACCAATGGAATACAACCACCACAACCCGTGCCCGCACCCGTTACTGCCTTGATGTCAGCAATCGTATGGTGGCCGTCTGCAACCGCTTGTGCCACTTTGCCCTTAGTTACATCAAAACATGAACAAATTACCGCGCTTTCTGGTAATGCGTCTGCGCCTAGTGTTGGCTTTTCTGCGCCAGCGTGTGCTGGAAGAATCAATGTGTCTGGATGCTCTGGCAGGTCGATTTCGTTAAGCATCAATTGCAGTAAGTCACCGTAATCCGATGTATCGCCCACCATTACAGCGCCAAGCAGCTTCTTGTTGTCTTCAGAAACGATTAGACGCTTATAAACTTCTTGCTCTTCGTTTTGGTATACATAGCTCTTACAACCTGGAGTGCGACCATTTGCATCACCAATTGAGCCTACTTTCACGCCAAGCAATTTTAGCTTTGCGCTCATGTCTGCACCTTCAAATTGGCTTTCGTTGCCAACAAGGTGGTCTACTGCAACCGTTGCCATTTTGTAACCTGGTGCAACCAAGCCATAGAAGGTTTGATTCCAAGATGCACATTCGCCAATCGCGTAGATGTTCTTGTCAGACGTTTGGCAGTGGTTGTTGATTTCGATACCACCACGAGGCGCAATACCTAAGCCCATTTGACGAGCAAGTTTGTCTTGTGGGCGAATACCTGCTGAGAATACGATGAAGTCTGTTTCAAGCTCGGTGCCGTCTGCAAAACGCATAACGTTACGAGCTTCAGTACCTTCTGGCGCGATCTCAAGTGTGTTCTTGCTAGTGTGAACATGCACACCCATGCGCTCAATCTTCTGGCGAAGTTGATCACCACCTGCTTGGTCTAGCTGTTCTGCCATCAGTTTCGGTGCAAACTCAACAACGTGTGTTGTCACGCCCAATGCTTTCAATGCGCCAGCTGCTTCAAGGCCTAACAGACCACCACCGATTACCACGCCGCTTTTACTTTTCTTCGCTGTTGCTTCGATGGCTTTTAGATCTTCGATAGTACGGTAAACAAAACAGTCTTTGCTCTCGTTACCCTTGATTGGTGGTACAAATGGGTATGAACCTGTCGCAAGGATCAACTTGTCGTATTGGATTTCACGGCCAGTGCTTGAGTAAACGGTTTGCTTTTCACGGTTAATGTTAATCGCGCGCTCACCAACCAAAATGTTGATGCCGTGTTTTTCGTAGAAGCCTTCTTTTACAAGCGATAGCTCGTCGGCGGTATGGTGTGAAAAGTAAGAAGATAGGTGAACGCGGTCGTAAGCGACGCGTGGCTCTTCACAGAATACGGTGACGTCCATCTTCGACACATCGGTTTTTTCAACCAGATCTTCGATGTAGCGGTGACCAACCATGCCATTACCAATGACAACGAGTTTCAACTTGCTCATAAGACTTCCTGATAAGGTTATTTTTTTAGTAGTCGTTTTAAAAACGCTACTGAACTGAGCGCATTGTCGATTGTGTAAGAAAATGAAAATATGATGTAAGTCAATTACACCCCCAGATTAACCCTAAAGGGGTAGCGTGTTTGATGCGATATTACACAACTTAGCTTTAACAATTATCCACACAAAAGTTACGCCTTTGTCGTGCAACAAGAACTGCATTATTTCGTAAATTAATTACATTTGAAACTTTTTGGTGAATATTAGTAACGGATTTCTTTGAAATATTGGTTCAAGAGTGATGAAGGATGAAAAATTCAGACAGTTCAGAACTGACTATCTACGAGGCCATATCTAAGGGAAGAACATTCAAATTTACCGATACAAACGTTTGCATGTTAATTAGCTTTGCAAATTATTTGTGTGACAAATAAGATTTCGGCCATCTTGAAGCCTATGTTCTTGCGAGTATTTTTTCACATATTGTCATAAACCTCACCGAGAAACCAAAAACGTTTAATAAGACCTACAATAGGTTATTAATAGAACTGTCGACAATGTCGAATATTTTCTTTTAGAATCCAACTAGATATCTAACTTTCAGCTATGCTTAGTGCTAGGTATCAATTAACAACTCATCAAGTGAAGCGGTATCAATACTATGAGAAAAGTTCAGCGCTTATTTATTTGCTTACTAGCCCTAGTTGCTCTTTCTGGCTGTATAGGCACACCGGAAACCGTCCGTCCTGTAGACGACTTTTATCTCCCCGCTTACCTTGGCAAGTGGTATGAAGTGGCTCGTTTAGACCATAGTTTTGAACGTGGTTTAACTCACGTTACTGCAGAATATTCAGAGCTGGATGATGGCAGTGTTCAGGTTATTAACCGAGGTTGGGATGAAGAAGAGCAAGCATGGCAAGAAGCCGTCGGCAACGCTAAGTTTGTTGAGCAAACTGACATTGGCCACTTAAAAGTCTCGTTCTGGGGGCCGTTCTACAGCAGTTATGTTGTGTTCTACCTAGAAGAAGATTACTCAGCGGCACTGGTTACCGGTTACAACACTGACTATTTCTGGATCTTGTCTCGTGCTCAAACCCTACCCGATTATAAAATGAAAAAGTACTTACGCATTGCTAAGCAAGCTGGCATCAACACTGACGAACTGATTTTCCCTTATCAAGATAAATAACCGAGTTTACCCATATAAAATACGTCAAGAGGCTCATAAGAGCCCTCTTTCATTTATCAGATGCACTGGCTTCGTTAAGCCTTCAAACCTGTCGCCTGAGCCACAGCTTTAACATCCTCAGCAATCTTTTCGACAATCTGATTCAGTTCACCTAGCTCGGCTTCTGTGAATGGGTGAATCAGTACAGACTCTGCGCCATTCTTACCAACGATTGTTGGCATGCTCAACATGACATTATTAAACCCATACTGACCTTCCATCATTGTTGCAACGGGCAATACTGAGCGCTCATCAATCATGATGGCCTGAATGATACGGAAGACACTGGCGGCAATACCATGAGTGGTATTTTGCTTGCGCTTAAAGATCTCATAACCTGCTTGTTTCACTGATTCCAATAGTTCATCAGCATCAATACGGTCTAGGTTATGGGTATCGCAGAAGTAGTCTGCTGGCTGCCCTGCAATGCTTATCAAACTCTTTGGCGTGAAACAGTTCGCGCCGTGTTCACCAAGCACATACCCAAACACGTTTTTCGGATCGAGATTCACTCGGTTAGCCACAATGGTCATCAGACGCGCAGTATCAATTACACACCCACTACTGATCACTCGAGAAGCCGGAAAGTCGGTATTTTTTACAATAAAGTGCGCAACCAAATCGCAAGGATTGGTCACGACAATCAATGTCGCTTTTGGTGCCACACGCTCAACATTTTTCGCGATATCTAAGCCGATCTTGGCATTAATCTCAGCTAGGTCCATTCGTGTTTGGCCTTGCTTAATTTGAGCACCCGCTGTGATGACAACAATGTCGGCGCCAATTAAAGATAGATAATCATCTGTGGGAACAATGTGCGTGTTCTTGGAGAACGTTAATGCCGAAGTGTGGCGAAAATCGAACACTTCGCCTTCTGCTCTCTCAAGATTCTGGTCAAGCAGAACAAGTTCGCTAATACTGCCAATGGTTAGCAAGTAATTACAGATACCTACGCCGACTGCACCTGCGCCGATTACACCAATTTTCATATACAATCCCTGATTTGTAGCTTTAGGGATAGTTTAAGCACAAGGCGTTAAATCGACAAATTTAATATCGCCTTTAAAACCAAAAACAGGAAATGAAACCACGAAAATAGACTTTATTAGGACATAAAACTTGTTACTGGTGATTATTTGTACGCCCATTATTGAATAGCTTGAAACGTCCTTGAGTTCGATACACCACCAGTGAAAACAATATCAGTACGCACCCCACCATTTTCAATGTCGAAAGTTGCTCACCATACCAAAGGACACTCAAAACCACTGTCCAAACGGGCTCTAATATCATCACAAGTGCTGCATTAGCTGATGATGTGTATTTTTGTCCAAGGGTCTGCATAACGTAGCGCAAGGTTGTAGCTAAAAGCACACTCATTGCAAACCAAACCCAAATCGATGAATCAATTTGCGAAGGCACTTCTTCAAACAGCCAAGAGACAAGTAACGCGATGCAGCCGACAGTAAAAAGCTGAACACAGGTTAATAGCAAGGTTGGTAGCTTCTGTGAGTAGAGACTGTTTACGTTGAAATGAATCGCGAGCATGGTTGCACAGCCTAAGAATGCTAATTGGCTGACGGACACTTGCCAACCACCAGACAGCGACAATAGCGCCAAGCCTATTACCGCAAAAGGTAGAGAGATCCAAAAGGCGCGAGTTGGTCGTACTCGATACAGCGCCCACCCCACCAACGGCACAATAAGCATAGAGAGGCTTACAATGAACGCCCCTTCACCTAGTGTTTCACTGATGGAAATCGCATAGATCCAGTTCAGAATCGCACCAGCTAATAACACGCCGACCAACGACGATGAGGCGAGATCTTTCCATTTCGCCTTTTTAAGTGACGAGTAACAAAATGGAAGTAGGCATATCGACGCAATCAAAAAGCGCGAGCCAATAAACCCGAATGGTGGAAGGCCTTGAATCGACTCTTTTGAAAACACCCAACCTAATGCAGCAAGTAATGTCGCGATGACAAGTATGATGGTGGCTTTGCGATCAGAATTCACAGTTAGCTCTTATAGTAGATTTTGTTAGAAGACTAGGGCCTGTTGACCTCAACAGCATGATTGTGACAGGGTTTCATCAACTAAAAGACAGAGCTGTGTAAAATCCCACTGTTCTCCCTTTCGTTTAACCTTCTGCTTTGCTGACTTAGTGATAAACTAACACCCATCAAAAAAGAAAGACACTAAGTAATATGACGCTCACTGTAATTGGCCATCGAGGCGTTGCCCTCCACTATCCAGAAAACACTCGCTCGAGCATATTGGCAGCCATCGATCTTGGCCTAAAATGGATTGAAGTCGATATTCAACCAACCCGAGATGGTGTATTGGTCGTATGTCACGACCATACCCTCGACAGATGTAGTAATGGCTCAGGGCGACTAGATGAATGCACTTTAGACCAATTGAAGAAGCTGGACTTTGGCGGTTGGTTCGATAGTCAGTTTGTCGGCGAAAAGCTAATGACCTTGGAAGAATTGCTCACGCTTATCGAACCTCATGATCTGAGCGTAAATCTAGAAGTGAAAGTGGATCGCCACGACGTTGCTAACGTTGTTGCACTGCTTAAAACTACGTTAGAGTCGGCAACAGCCCCGTTGGGTACATTTCCCTCTGATCGAATCCACTTTTCGAGTTTTAACCACCATGTGATGCGATTACTGCATCGTGAGTTGCCGTCTTTTAAACGTTCAGTTTTAAGCGAACGCTTTTCCCCTCGCCTATTACCACTGCTCGCAGAAGTTGAAGCGACAGGCTGTAACCTCAATATTGAACTTACCTCAAAGAAGACTGTCGACACGCTACATCAACATGGCTATCAAGTATGGTGTTACACCGTCAATAATCCAAACAAGCTACGACACCTGAAAAATCTAAACGGCGTGTTCTCTGATGCACCAGAGCGGTTTCTTTAGCAACCAGTCACTAATAGTAGACCTACCGGATACTCACACTAGGGTTCAGCATCAGGTTGGTTGCTTGGATGAGCATCAACAAAGGCGTCTAGAGTATTGCAGTAAAGGTCAATCTCATTCAGATTCGGAAACTGAGTCATATCAACACCGAACCGCTTCGCGTTGTAGACTTGTGGAACCAAGCAAACATCCACCAGCGACACGGAGTCACCTACACAGAACCGGCCTCGGCATTTTACAATGCGTTCTTCCAGAGCATTAAAACCTCGCTCTATCCAGTTCTGCATCCACTGAACCTTTTGCTCTCCAGTGACGCCGTAACTCGACACAAGATACTCACCCACTCGTAGATTGTTGATAGGATGGATATCAATGGCAATGTCTTGTGCCAAAGACTGAATCAGGTATTTCTTTTGTCCCTTCTCGGGCGTAAGACGTGGCGAAGAAAAGTGGTCATCTAAATAATCTATGATAACCAAAGACTGATTAATCTCGACACTTCCCTGCTTTAGCACCGGAACTAGCTCATTCGGATTGAGCTGATGAAAGCTATCCGAATGCTGCTCTCCCCCATTTTTTAGCATGTGCACTGGCACTAGCTCATACTCGATACCTTTTAGTGCTAACGCGATGCGTACTCGATACGTCGCAGATGAGCGCCAATACCCAAAAAGTTGAATCGGGTGGCCTAAACCATCATTGCTGTCTTGGTGGACATATTGAATCACTTCCTGTTCAATATAGCCGAAAATCGAGTTACCTTGATGATCGAGCATTTCCATTTTGATTGTGTCGCCAAATCGCATAAACGAAGTGCTTGGCTGGCCATCGCGTATGGTTTCGATCATACGAACCTCGGCGATACAAGAATAACCCACGCCACCTTCAGCAACGGATGTGCCAAAGTCGGTCCCTTGCTTATTGGATACGGTACCAGAGCCGATGATTGCGCCCGCAGATAGAGGGCGGCTCTTTGCCGCATGTCGAATCAACTCTGAAAAGTTAAAGGTCATGTCCGTTCCAGCGTTGGGGTGACCAAACGGCTTATGATTGAAGGTTGAGCGTAATGGCAACTTCACCTTACTGCCTTGCCAGTCATCACCTAGCTCATCGGGCGTAACCGCAACCGGCGAGAATGCTGAAGAGGGTTTGGATTGGAAAAAGCCAAACCCTTTAGCCAACTCATCGGGAATAAGGCCTCTGAGTGAGACATCATTCACCAGCATGAGTAACCTAATGCTTTCCTGCGCCTGTTTTAAGCTGCAACCCATAGGCACGTCACCTGTAACTACAGCGACTTCCCCCTCGAAGTCGATACCCCACTCTTCACTTTCCATTGCAATGGGATCGCGAGGGCCAATAAACGAGTCAGAGCCACCTTGATACATTAAAGGATCAGTCCAAAAACTATCGGGCATCTCCGCGCCACGTGCTTTTCTAACCAACTCCACGTGATTGACATACGCCGAGCCATCGGCCCATTGATAAGCTCTGGGTAATGGCGATTCACATTGGTTTTGAACAAATGTGTGAGCTTGGAGCAAGATGCCTTGATTTAACCCAAGGTAGATTTCTTCAAGGAGTGGACTCACACGCGACCAATTATCTAACGCGTACTGCATGGTTGGTGCAACGTCGTCAACGACGATGCACTGCGATAAATCCTTACTCACAACCACCAAAGCACCATCTCTAGTCCCATTTTTGAGCGTCGCTAACTTCATATTGACTCCTTATTCACATGCTCATTCATCACTGATGAAAGATCAACAGACCCTAATCACTGCTCTCTGGTTGGTTTTTCCAGCTGTATACATACTCAGAGTTTTCGACTTGAGTCGCCTGATCGCTAAATTCCAGAGGATTTCTGGTATCAATCATGACTGCGACTTCATCAGTAAACTTCTTCTTGTACTCCAACCCTGCTTGAAAGGCTTTGGGGTGTGGGCCATGAGTAAACCCTGCAGGGTGGAATGTCACCATGCCTGCTTCAATATTGTCTCGACTAAAAAAGTCTCCTGCATGGTAGAAAAGTACTTCGTCATAATCGTCATTGTTGTGATAGAAAGGCACTTTCAACGCATCTGGGTCACTTTCAATCGGTCTTGGTACAAACGTACACACCACAAAACCTGCGCCCACAAATGTGGTATGTGCCGAGGGTGGCAGATGATAGCGATGAGACATAAGCGGACGGATATCGCGCCAGTTCAGTCTCACCACAGACAAATCCCCATGCCAACCAATGGCATCTAACGGATTAAAAGGATAAGTAATGGTGTTCACGCTATCATGCCGCTTCATCAAGACTCGCGTTTCGTTCTCAGAATACTGTGCTTTGAACTCGTCATTGATTTTCGGCACATCAAGCACAGCTGGGTCAAAGACCGCATGATTACCAACGCTGCCCCGCTCAGGCAATGCGTACGAAGAGCCACTGTTTTCAATCAGCAATACAAACATCGGCTGTTTGGGTTCAAGACGCCAATTGGTAGAACGTGGGATCATCACATAATCCCCCTCCTTTACGCTCATATGGCCATAATCGCAATAGAACTCAGCGCTGCCTCGATGTATGAAGAGCAGATCATCACCATCAGCATTGCGAACTAGATTAGGCATCGGCTCAGCCAACTTCCAGATTCGAACCGAACACTCTTTATTGTGTAGCAACGAAGGGACATCCCAAGGTGAATCTTGCGTCGTGCCCTCAACATGATTGAAATTAAACGCTCTTGGCCTATGCTCGCCTTGCCATTCACGCCAACCGGTAGGCGCATGTCGATGGTGAAAGTGACTCGCCGGACCGAAGAATCCCTCGCGGCCCGCTTCTCGCTCATAAAGCGCGTCTTTCGGGAAGTCTGCATGGGCTTGCTTTGAGCATGTCCCTTCTTTGTGAGGAAAACTTATCCATTTACGACTCATTTAATGCTCCTATCCCTTTGTTCCTGCATCAAGAACACCGCGTCGAATCTGATCCTCTTCAATCGACTCGAACAGTGCTTTGAAGTTACCTTCACCAAAGCCTTCATTGCCTTTGCGCTGAATGATCTCAAAGAACACCGGCCCTATGACTGTTTGGGTAAAGATTTGGAGCAATATGCCATCTTTCATTGGCGCTCCATCTATCAAGATCTCCAGTTCTTTTAACTCGCTGACATCTTCACCGTGGCCTTCTACCCTTTGATCGACTTTTTCATAATAGGTATCTGGTGTAGGCATGAAATCCATGCCTCGTTCACGCAGCGTTCTCACTGTAGTGTAGATATCATCTGTCGTCAGTGCGATGTGCTGGATGCCTTCACCGTTGTATTCGCGAATAAACTCTTCGATTTGCGATTTATCGTCAGAAGATTCATTGATTGGGATACGAATTTTTCCGCACGGCGCAGTCATTGCACGACTGACCAGCCCCGTGAGCTTTCCTTCGATGTCGAAGTAGCGAATCTCTCTGAAGTTGCCGAGCCTTTCATAAAAACCCGACCATACATCCATTTGACCCTGTCTGACGTTATGCGTGAGATGGTCAATCTCGTACAAACCAACATCTTTGCGCGATAAACGCTGCTCAAAGTCATCATAGAATTTAAAATCCACATCGTAGATGCTTTGACTACCATAACGATCAACAAAGTAAAGCAAGCTTTCGCCAATCCCATAAATCGCTGGAATGCTTAGCTCCATTGGGCCAATTTCGGTTTTGTACTCCGTCGAGCCTTCACTTAATGCATGGTTAAGGGCAACACTGGCATCCTCGACTCTAAAAGCCATACCACAAACAGACGGGCCATGTTCCTTAGCGAACCTTTCAGCTTGACTATGCGGCTGCGCATTCACAATAAAATTGATGTCACCTTGTCGATATAACCACGCCTCCTTAGAACGGTGCTTGGCGATTTCTGCAAATCCAAGTGAGGAGAAGAGTGCTTTGAGATCATTAATACCCTTTGCGTCAGCGGCGGTATATTCAACAAACTCAAAACCGTCGGTACCTAGAGGGTTCACCGAGTTAAATGCTTGCATAGGTTTCGATACAGCTGTAGACATTGTTCACTCCTGTTAAACATTTCATTGCACTCATATAAAGGTGAAGTAAGGAGCGATATTTGGGAAGATGTGAACCAAAATCCGTTACATCGCATTTGTTGTAACTTTTTATTTACAAAAGCACAACAATAAAAGATTGCTACTTAATTGATTGATTTTTGGACCAAATAGAGTCCATCAGTGAATTACAATCTAGATCATTTTGTAAACCTACGATGTATTCCCCCTTATAACCTTATCTATACCAAGGTTAAATTATCGAATTTAGTTTCATCATTCACACCCATTTACAGGTACTTCCATTGACCTAGCTCAGATCTACAGAGAAAAATGTTGGTAAACTCGTGCTTCTGTTCCCCCAAGAGGTAAAACAATGACAACTATCAACCAAGAACGTCTGATTAACCATTTCTTTGACTTAATCAAAATTGACAGCGAGTCTGGCAACGAGAAAGCGATTTCTGAAGCGATTGCTGAACAGCTTGGTGACATGGGCTTTACAGTAAAGAAGCTACCAGTTCCTGCAGAAGTATCTAACGGCCACAACATTTATGCTCGCTAGAAGGCAAGATCGAAGACAGCGTTGTATTAAGCTGCCACATGGATACCGTAGCCCCTGGTAACAGCATCGAGCCTATTCTGGAAGATGGCGTCATCCGTTCTAAAGGCGACACTATTCTTGGTGGCGATGACAAATCTGGCATCGCAGCAATCATGGAAGCCGTTCGCTGCATCCAAGCAGAAAACCTAGACCACAAGACAATCGAAATTGCATTCACTGTTCATGAAGAAGGCGGCCTACAAGGTTCACTTCACTTCGACATGTCTGAAATTCAATCTGAAAAATGTGTGGTTCTAGACACAGGCGGCCCAATTGGCACTATCGTTAACGCGGCGCCAGGCCAACAGTCTATGACAGCCATCATCAAAGGCCGCCCTGCACACGCAGGTCTTGCCCTGAAGAAGGTATCAGTGCGATTGGTGTTGCTGCAGATGCGATCTCTCAAATGAACCTACTTCGTATTGACGAAGAAACCACAGCAAACATTGGTGTTGTTGAAGGTGGTCAAGCGACTAACATCGTAATGCCAGAAATCAAGATCGTTGCGGAAGCGCGCTCTTTAAACGCTGACAAGTTGGCAGCACAAGTTGACCATATGGTAAGCACATTCCAAGCGGCTGCAGACAAACACGGTGCTGAGCTAGAAATCAATTCAACACGTGCATACAATGCATTTGTTATTGCTGACGATCATCCGCACATCGCATCAGTAAAAGCGTCGTTCGAAGCGATCGGTGCAGAACCTTTCACAAAAGGTACTGGCGGCGGTAGCGATGCAAACAACTTTAACGAGAAAGGCCTAACGACAGTCAACATCTCTACTGGTATGGCGAAAGTTCATACGACTGAAGAGTTCATCACTGTTGATGACATTGTTAAAGTGACAGAATTTGTTAAGCACTACCTAACACACTAAATTAGCCTGAATCCGCTGAGTTTAAATTAAGCCCTCTTAACTGTTCTCCAGTTAAGAGGACTTTTTTATGCTGCCCACTATAGCCCTTTCTCGATGTTACGAGATCTTCTGCTCATTAATTGACGATTTTATTGATAAGAACTAAATTTAAGTTGTTCGACCAAAGCATCCGGTTGCATTGCAACACTGCACAACAAACCATGCACAATGGAGCATTATGATGGCAGACCCAATCTTATTTTATGAACCCTTCGACGAACACGGTTTTCTTTCCAACTTCTACCCTTCAAATATTCTCTTAGAAAGCAAAGTATGGCCCACGAGTGAGCATTATTACCAAGCCAAAAAGTTCACCTCTCCACAAATTATCAATGCAATCTATTCAGCTCCAACACCAGAAAAAGCCTTTGAGCTAAGCCGAACGTATCAAGACGAAGTGCGCGCCAATTGGGAGGAGATCAAGTGGCAAACCATGGACTTTATCGTTCGAGAGAAGTTTTCCCAGAATTCGCAACTTGCGTTTTGGCTCGTCAATACTGGTAGTGAGGAAATCAAAGAACATTCCCACAAGGATTCGTATTGGGGAGACGGCGGAGACGGCACGGGTGAAAATCACTTAGGCAGAATCCTCATGACAATTCGGGCTGAGCTATGCACGACTTCCCCATACAACCTAACCCGATTTGTCGATGTCGCTAAACTTCCCACTCAATGGGGTGAGTTTCAAATGAACGCTTTCGTCGAACTTGAACACGACAAAGAACATCTGGCCCTTGTCTACGGCGATATTAGTCAGGTTGATACGCCTCTGATTCGCCTGCATTCCGAATGCTTGACTGGCGATGCTCTGTTTAGCGACCGCTGCGACTGTGGATATCAATTGGCACGGGCACTGCAAAACATCGTCAATGAAGGCGCAGGTATTCTGCTCTATCTCAGACAAGAAGGTCGAGGGATTGGTCTGCTAAACAAAGTTCGAGCCTATCACCTTCAAGACGACGGTGCAGACACGGTTCAGGCTAACGAGCGCCTAGGTTTTCCTGCAGATATGCGTCGATACGAGTTCTGCCAGGGGATGTTAGGCTACTTGGGTGTCAAACAAGTGCGCTTGATGACGAACAACCCAAGAAAAGTAAAGGCGCTTGAAAAAGCAGGCATTAACGTTATCGACAGAGTATCCCTGCAAGAAGGTAAGAATCCTCATAACGAAAATTACCTAAAAACCAAGGCGTCCAAACTTGGCATATGCTGGACCCTGCTTTCATTAAATAGAGTTTTCTTAATCCCGTTAAAAAGAAGAAGCCCTCTTAGTAATGTAAGAGGGCTTGTTTTTACGGTTCTTTATCGACTAGAAGAAGGCAACTACTAATACTGTTCTACGATTTGAGCGAGTTTACCATTGGCCTTAATATCCGCTAAGCGGTTATTAATGTAGTCCTGAATTTCTGTTGGCATGTCTGGTTGTAGCGCAAGATGGATAGGATATTCTGCAATGACATTGCTAAAAGACAGAATTTCAAATTTAGACTTATCTAAGCCTAACTTATCGAGGTTGTAGTTAATACGCGAAGCCATTTCAACGAATGCGGCCTCTCCAGCCATTCTTGAAGCGACTCGAAAAGCTGCTTGGTAATCTTTGACTCTGATTTCTTCAATATCGCCACTTTCGATATAGGGTTCTAGCTCTGGGTAATCAAAGCCATGAAGCAATATCACGCCCTTGCCTTTTAATGAGTCTATGTCCGTGTACTCAAACTCACCATTCGCACCTGTAACCAAAACGTGCTCCACCATATAGATGGGCTCGGAAGATAGATTATCCGCTTGGACGCCTCCCCAATTAGGGCTGCCATAAGTAACCCAGTTTTTTTCACCGCCCGCTTCAAGTTGCGAGATCATTCGGTTAAAAGGAAACGTGTGATACACAAGCTCATAGCTGCTGCCCGTGAATATTTCTTCCACGATGTCGGTAACAATGCCCGAATGGTTTGCCCCGTTCTCCTCTATCTGAAAAGGTTGTGCTTGCTGTCCAATCACATAGTAATTGATCTCTTCAGCCCAACTGCTTGCGGATAACGACGCTGCCATCAGCGATGAAATTGCCAAAATTCCTTTTTTCATAGCGGCTCCATATTTACTAAACGCTTAAAGCGACTATCTTTAAAGGTAGCACCTACATGAAAAACCGCTTGCATATGACAATAAATTATTACAGCCATCGCAAATTAGGTATCGACAAACAGCTTGTCCTCATCACAGCTGTCATCAGTTTGGTGTTTACGCTTATCAGCTCTGCCTTGGGTTTCTACCTCGAATACAAAAACAAGCAAGAAGAACTCAATATCGAAATCGCCCAACTAGAAACCAGCTTCAAATCAAGCATGACGGAAGCCTTGTGGGTTGAAGATAGAACTCAACTCAACATTATTGCCGACAGCATGCTTCAATCCCCTCAAGTCAGCTACTTAAGACTGGCCGACAACAGTGAAACTATCTTAGAGAAAGGCGCATATGTCCCTGTTAACAACCTTGAACATACATGGAGTTTAAAACACTCGCTTGGGTCCAAAACCTTTAGCTTAGCTCAACTCACCATTCAAACTGATCTCTCTCAAGTATTTAGTAACTTATGGGAGGCATTCTTAGTCGAGTTCGGAGTTAAGATGGTCGAGATTTTCTTCATCGTCGCGACCTTACTTTACATCACTCTAAAACTTATTATTCACCCAATCACTCGAATTTCAAATTCCATGGATGATTTTCATGGTCACTCGGTACCAAGTAAGGTAGAACCACAGCCGAGGCTTTTCCATGACGAAATATCTCAACTTAATGGCCGCTACAATCGTGCCATCGATAAATTGACGGCAAATTACGATGAGCTTGTCACGGCAAAGGAAAAAGCTGAAATCGCGACGAAAAAGAAAAGTGAATTTTTGGCTAATATGAGCCATGAGATTCGCACACCAATGAATGGCATCATCGGTATAGCCGCGCTGCTTGAAGATTTGGATGCTACGCCTCAGCAAAAAGAGTACATCGACGTACTAACAACCTCTTCTCATAACTTGCTAGACATCATTAACG
The DNA here is from genome assembly GCF_001012815.1 of Vibrio mexicanus. Taxonomy (GTDB): domain Bacteria; phylum Pseudomonadota; class Gammaproteobacteria; order Enterobacterales; family Vibrionaceae; genus Vibrio; species Vibrio mexicanus. Next base: position 43,646 of record NZ_JYJP01000070.1, on the reverse strand, counting down.
ATATCCTCGACTTTTCTAAAATTGAAGCTGGACGTTTTGATCTCGAGTCGGCCCCTTTTGATCTTCGCCAATTAATCCAAAGCCAATCCAACGTATTCAACTTACGTGCTAAAGACAAAAACCTGATTTTTGAATGCAACATGGACCCAGATATAACCACTGCATTTACAGGTGATTCCGTTCGACTAAAACAGGTTCTCAACAATCTGTTGGGTAACGCGATTAAGTTTACCAAGACGGGTTCAATTAAACTTGATGTGACCCTAATTGAAGCAAATGAACAACAAAGTACAGTCACGTTCTCGATCAAAGATACCGGCATCGGCATACCAAGCGATAAGCTAGAAACCATTTTCGATAAGTTTTCACAAGCTGACGGCAGCACAACAAGGCAGTTCGGTGGCACGGGTTTAGGGTTAGCGATTTCAAAACAGATAGTTAGTTTAATGGGCGGTAACCTTCAAGTTGTGAGTCGCGAGCGATTGGGCAGTAACTTCTACTTCACTCTAGAGCTTCAACATGCAGAAACACCGGCCGTTCCACAACCCGTTGAAGAACCCGTTAACCTTATTCAGTTTGAAAAGCCTAGTTCCGATGTTTTTATTAACTCAGAAGAGAAACTTTCAGCCGAAGAGACGCTTTATCATGTGTTATTGGTCGAAGATACCCTAGTGAACCAGAAAGTCGTTCGCATCATGCTAACCAAGCTGGGCTTGCAAGTGGATATTGCCAATCATGCTTAGAAGCCGTAGAGCTTTGCAGCAAGAACGAATATGACCTAATTTTGATGGATTGTCACATGCCTAAAATGGACGGTTATGAAGCGACTCGATCAATACGCGCCCTATACACTTGGGCAAAACAAACGCCAATTATTGCTCTTACGGCCAACGTGGTGAGTGAAGACAAGCAGCGCTGTTTTGATGTCGGTATGACCGAATTCCTTTCAAAGCCTGTCACACCAAACCAACTGCACCAAACATTAAGTCAGTATCTGCCTAACTTAATTAAATCAGACTCTACTGAAGATGAGGAGCCAGTCTTAAAAAACAAAGACTCTAACGCCTAGTGGGTGTTAGCGCCAAACTGTAGTTATGTAATCTGTCTTCAACTATGCTTTCAACTTACAGAATCTACGCAAGCAAGATGCCGAACCTATACGGGTTTGAATTTTTGTTCGAACTCTTCAGAAAATAGCGGCTTAGAGAAATAATACCCCTGATAGAGATCGCAGCCCTCCCCCTTCAATAAGGCAAGTTGGCCACTGGTTTCGACCCCTTCAGCAACCACTTTCTTACCCATGTTTTGACCCATTTGAATGATAGTACGAATCAGCATATGGTCATTGTGGTTGGTGACACAATCGTCGACAAAAGACTTGTCGATCTTCAATACATCGATTGGCAATTGTTTCAAGTAGTTAAGCGAAGAGTAAGCAACACCAAAGTCATCAATGGAAATAGTTAAACCGAGTTTACGTAACTTTTCGCACGTTAAAGCCACGCTTTCAGGATCTGACATTAAAGTGGTTTCCGTGACTTCTAACTCCAGTAGTTCAGCCGGAATACCGTGCTTTTCAATACTCTCTTTCACCACTTTGAAGATATCGTCATGCATAAACTGAACGGTGGATACATTCACAGAAATACTCAGCTCCCACCCTTTATCTCGCCAATGTTTAATCTGGGCGCAAGCTTCATCCACAACCCAACGACCGATTGGGATAATCTGAGTCGTCCTCTCTGCAATTGCGATAAATTCTGCGGGAGAGATAAAGCCCAATTCAGGATGTATCCAACGAATTAACCCTTCCGCTCCTTGGAGCTCACCCGTTTTAATGTCCACTTTAGGTTGGTACGCGAGATCAAACTGCGATTGTTCAATCGCAAGCTTCAGCTCATGTTGGATCTGGTGAGAGCGAATCGTTTCTTCTAATAGCTCATCGTCATACCATTGGATGGAATCATTCCCCTTGCGCTTGGCCTTATTGGTGGCCAAGTCACAATTTTTACACCACAACTCCACATCACCCATCGCGTCATCTAACAACGCAATGCCGGTACTAAACTGTAAGCTGTATGAAGATTCTTCCAAGTGAAACAGAGGCTGGTAGGTATGCTTTAGCTTGTATTCCAGCTCACTGATTCGATCGCCTAGATCGTCCCCTGCTTGAACGATTATGGCAAACTCGTTGCCACCAATTCGATAGAATAGCTCTTCGTTCGAGAGCAAGCCTAACACTCGATTTGAAAAGGCTCGAAGAAGTGAATCGCCATATTGGTGGCCCAAACTGTCGTTCACATACTTAAACCGAGTTAAATCCATCTGCAGCAGAGCAAACTTGTCCGTTTTGTTCTTTTTTACTTTTTCCAAGCGATTAAAAAATGCGCGTCGATTAGGTATCTCTGTAATTGCGTCTGTATTACTGAGGTCCTGGTACATTCGCATTTGATTTCGGGATTGAGTTTGGTAATAAGCCATCACGGAAGCAAACGCGGATATCGCTAGGACTTCAATCGCGTCTTCGACGAACTCGTCAAAGTCCTCGGCGGGTAGATTGTGAAGGTAACTCAATACCAGAATAACTGCGGTAGAAATAGGCCATAAAGATCCGGGGAAAAGAATAATATAAAGCAGTGGAATCACGATAAAACTTTCTTCGATCGCATCCAGCTCTAGAGGCTCAACTACTCCTCCAACCACAATAAGCGTCATGGCAGCAATTGAAGTAATACGCTTAAGCTTGTGAGAAGTTGTGAACAACGCAAACAGCATCAAAACTGGGTAGATAAAATAAATAAATGCCGCTTGCTGGTGTTCTGATATTAGCGTGTCCGAAACGATGAGCACACCAAGCACATACATGATGTAGATGAGAGATTTGATATTGAGAGTTTTAGCTACCTTGCCAACCGTTATTTGCACTAAGCGACCTCTCTTTTTCTGAATAGATACAACATTTTCGAATAGATGCTAAGTCAATAATTATAGACATTACTACATTTCGTACGGTTACTACTAAGAACTTACTCACTAATCCTAGAGAGAGACCACAAAAAAAGCCTCTGTTGTAGAGGCTTTTATTAAAAGTGAGATTACTTTTGCTGTTAATAAAGCAGAGCTAAGAGGCCAACGCTTAGAGAGTAACGCTAAAAGACCGTTGCTTAGAGACCAACTCCGTCAGCAAGCTCTTGGATCTGGCGCAAATCCAGTTTGTGAACCTGAATCATCTGGTCTATTTCACTGATGCGTGAGTTTGCCGCATCTTGACGGTCACAGGAGTCAGACTTCACATCCCAAGACGTACCAGCTAAATAGAGGTCACACGCTTCTTTCAACGGTGCAAGTGTCGGATAGAGTTTTTCACGCTCTTCCTCTAACTTCGCGAGTTCTTGCTTAACAAGCAACTCACGTTGGAAAAGCTCTCGCGAGCGTTCAAACATCAGCGCTTGCATGTCCGCTTGACGAACTAATTGATTGTTTTGCGAATCGGCTTCTTCAAGCTTCTCTTTGCGCTCTGCCAATTGCGCTTCAAGTGACATGTTCACTTTCTCAAGCTCTGAAACCTGCTCTTCAAGAGCATCTAACTGCTGCTTCTGTTCTTGTTTGTGTTCTTCAATGGCAGCGGCGAGCTTTTCTTCGACCTGATCTTCAACCGTCGCCACCTTTATCTCGACCTGTTCAACAAGTGCTGTTTTATCTTGTTGAATAGTTGCGTATTTCTTTTCCAGTTGATGGTAGGTTTTTTCCCATTTACTGGCGGTCACTGACGAGCCAACTAAGGCACCTAATGCGAGACCCAATGCAGCAGCGAGGGTGATATAAATGACAGCTTTGGAGTCACGCTGCTCTATCACTACTACATCGTCATCTTGTTCATTTGCATTGGTTTTGTTATTCACCTAAATTGCTCCCAATAAATATCATCTAACGAATCAGTTCCGTTACCATTAACGTTGCCGCGTAAATCAAAAAGCCACCGATCCCTGCAACAACGACCACTTTCTGCACTTTTTCGTTCGAACGATATCGAATCAATAAAAACGCAAGCACAACTAAAAAAGCTATCGCAATCAATCGTGTCATAGTCTACTCCATGTTCTAACAACGTATTTTTTACTTTGAACTTTTTGTTCAAGGCTTTCTGTTCAAAGTAAACGTTGAGCCATGTAAATTTAACGCCTTGATTCTATATCTAAATAACATCAAGTTGTTTGGTTCAGTGATCTTTATATCTTATACCACTTCTCCCCTCTATTTAGGTCAGAAATCCGTAGATTTTGTTTCTAATTGTTCATTGTTTGTGCAAACTCAATTCTTGCTAGTGACATCACATTTTCTTTCCGATATTATCGCCGCTCAAATCATCCAATATGGATGATTGTTCCGATGAAGACTGCAGGAGAGAGGTAATCTAACTGGTATTTTTTAATCAGTTACTATTACCCGCCGAAGATTTAATTATTTCAGGCAAAAGGACTGTTGTTGGAGGAACCTCTGGAGAGAGCCGTACTGCTGTGTCGCAAAAAGCAATGTAGTAGCAATCGGCCGCCGAAGGAGCAAGCCTACTAGGTAGGTGAAACTCTCAGGCAAAAGGACAGAGGAGAGAAAAGCAACCACATTGAAAGCAGTCTTACGCCTGCCCATTTTGGGATGATCTCTGATCGCCCCACCTTTCTCTCTTCTCCTTATAGTTGTTTATTTAAGGGGAATTCATGAACGATATCCAAACTCTACTTCAAACAGCCAATAGCTTTGTTTGGGGACCACCACTTCTTATTCTGCTTGTTGGTACAGGCATCTACTTTACTTTTAAGCTTGGGCTTCTACAGTTCCGACACTTACCTACTGCGCTTCGTTTAGTGTTCAGCCGCAGTGGCTCTTCAAATGCTAAGGGCGATGTTTCAAGCTTTGCTGCTCTGTGTACTGCACTGTCAGCGACGATTGGCACAGGTAACATCGTGGGTGTTGCCACTGCGATTAAGCTCGGCGGCCCAGGAGCGCTATTTTGGATGTGGCTAGCAGCTCTGTTTGGCATGGCAACCAAGTATGCTGAATGTTTACTGGCTGTGAAATACCGCCAAGTTGACGATAAAGGTCAGATGGTCGGCGGACCAATGTACTACCTGCAATACGGTGTAGGCTCAAAAGCACTGGCTATTGTCTTTGCTATCTTTGCACTCGGCGTTGCTTGCTTCGGTATTGGTACTTTCCCACAAGTAAACGCGATTCTAGACGCGAGCGAAATTTCATTTGGTGTATCGCGTGAAATCGCAGCCGCTGTACTAACTTTACTCGTTGCGTTTGTCACGTTGGGTGGTATTCAGTCTATAGCGAAAGTCGCTGGAAAAGTTGTTCCTTTCATGGCCATTCTATACATCACCGCATGTTTAAGCGTGATTATCATGAATGCCGATCAACTGTTGGCTGCTATTGAGCTTGTACTTGTGTCTGCGTTTACTCCAACGGCAGCTACTGGTGGTTTCTTGGGTGCCAGCATCATGTTAGCCATCCAATCTGGTATTGCTCGTGGTGTGTTCTCTAACGAAGCCGGTTTAGGTAGCGCGCCTATCGCCGCTGCTGCAGCCAAAACGGACTCGTGCGTTAAGCAAGGCCTGATCTCAATGACAGGTACGTTCTTTGATACCATTATCATCTGTACGATGACTGGTCTTGCACTCATCCTCACAGGTGTTTGGCAAAGCGACTACGCAGGCGCTGCAATGACAACTCAAGCCTTCGCGATTGGCTTGAGTTCAGACACGATTGGTCCACTTCTAGTTTCGGTTGGCCTGATCTTCTTCGCGTTCACCACGATTTTGGGCTGGAACTATTACGGTGAACGCTGCGTTGTTTTCTTACTGGGTACAAAAGCCGTATTGCCATACAAAGTCATCTTCATTGGCTTAGTGGCTTCAGGCGCCTTCTTGCACCTCGACATGATCTGGGTAATCGCCGACATTGTTAACGGACTCATGGCAATTCCAAACTTAATTGGTTTGATTGCATTAAGGCATGTTGTGGTTGAAGAGACCAAACTGTATTTCTCTTCAATGACTAAATCATCAAAGCCAGCAACGGCTTAGCATTAAAGGCGCTCAATCGAGCGCCTTTTTCTACTCTGGCTTCCTGCCAAAACGCCTCAGTGTCGCTAAATGTCCCCGCGACTTTTTAGCTGTACTTGACTTCAAAATTTGTAGATTAGAGTTTGCTTAAAAACTTGTTAAACCGTCATCTATTACCTATAAAAATATTAATAAATAATTTTATTGTTCATGTTTAAGAAGCAAGTTTTATCGCCCCTTCTCATTGGGGGCACAGTGTTTATGAATGACATGTTTTGGAGAGACTATGCCATTGCAGCTTTTAAGAGAGCTAGACGAACCAACTCTACCGCCATGGAAAGTTCTTATTGTCGACGATGAGCCCGATGTACATCAGGTCACAAAGCTCGCTCTACGACGTTTTGAACTCGATGGGAGACGACTTGAATTCATTGACGCCTATTCCGGCGCAGAGGCAAAGGAAAAGCTGTCCACTATTGATGACATTGCCGTAATCTTACTTGATGTCGTAATGGAAACTGACGACGCAGGTTTAATCGTCGCAAAGTGGACACGGGAAGAACTGTGTAATCATCTCACTCGAATCATTTTAAGGACTGGTCAACCTGGCCAAGCGCCAGAACAAGATGTGATCATTAACTACGACATTAACGATTACAAAGAAAAAACGGAACTGAGCAGCGCCAAGCTCTTCACAACTCTTTACAGCTCCATTCGCTCTTATCGCGATATTATGAAGATTGAACAGGTACGCGAACGTGAAACCAACTATCGACAAGGTTTAGAGCGTGTCATTCAGTCTACTTCCGTTATTTTTCAAAAGAACACACTGCAAGCTTTCTCCGATGGAATTCTTCAACAGGTGCTCTCTTTATTAGGCATGAACGAGCAAAGTATGCTGGTGAGTATTCGAGGACTTGCCACCATTTGTGAGCCCCACAGCGACTACCAAGTACTCGCGCAAATCGGGCAAAGCGACGCACGGGATGAAATCGACCCTGAAGCTAAAGCGTCATTGCAAAAAGCCATCGACGCCAAGAAAAGCATCATTGAAGGCGATATATTCGTCGGCTACTTTGCCACCAGTTCTGGTGCCGTTAGCTTACTGTATTTAAAAGGCGCTCGAAAAATTACCGAGTTAGAATCGCAGCTTCTCACCATTTTCTCCCACAGCGTTAGCCTAGCGTTTGAAAATTTATACCTCAGCCAAGAGATCATAGACACGCAAGGAGAGCTAATTTATCGACTGGGCGATGTGGTTGAGTCTCGTTCTGAAGAAGCTGGCTTTCACGTAAGAAGACTCTCGGAACTGAGTTATCAACTCTGTAAACTCATGGGCTACCCAGAAGACAAAGCAACTCTACTAAGACTCGCCGCCCCAATGCATGATATTGGCAAGATCGCAATTCCCGATAGCGTACTGCTTAAACCGGGCAAACTGGACGCAGAAGAATGGGAAGTGATGAAGACTCACTCTGAAATTGGTCATAATATTTTGGCGGGCTCGAAGCGCAGTATATTGCAAACCGCGGCGACCATTGCCCATGAACATCATGAGCGAGTGGATGGTAATGGCTACCCTCAAGGTCTTAAAGGGGATGAAATCAGCATTGAAGCCAGAATTATTGCTGTGGCCGACGTGTTCGATGCTCTTACCCATGAACGATGTTACAAACCCGCCTGGCCAATTGAAGATGTCATTGAAGTTTTGAAAAGCTCCAAAGGTACCCATTTAGACGAACGCGTTGTGGATACGCTGCTCGATAATCTAGATGTTGCGCTCGCAATAAATGAAAACTTTCAAGCAGGCTCTACCCACTAAGGGCCTATCATAGACAGTGAAATTAAAGAGCTTGGTGCCCTTTTCTATTCGGTACCAGGCTTTTTTTCTATCACACGACTAGGTATAACTAGATACCTATGCACTGAAACATAAACTTAACCCACGTGCCTCCTGAACGCTTTATCATAAAAAAAACATGAGGTTTTTTATGACAAAGCATATCATAAGAGAACTAGAACACATCGAACATCTGGCAAATCGTTACGCAGATATCGAATTGACCACACTCGCTAATATCAAACATAAATCCCAATCATTTCCGGTATATGCATTACACGTGGGTACTCAAGACCCTAATGCCCCTACGCTCTTTTTGACAGGCAGCATTCATGGTGTCGAGCGTATCGGCAGCCAAATTATATTGGCTTTCTTAGAGAATCTATTAAAGCGAACCGCTTGGGATGTCTATCTTAACGACAGGCTAAGCCGTATGAACATCGTCAGTATTCCTGTCATTAATCCGTGGGGTGTGCATTTAAAAACGCGATCAAATGGTAATGGCGTGGACCTGATGAGAAACGCCCCTATCCAAGCAAACAATCCAAAATATCAACTTTATGCAGGACACGCCTTTAGCAACAAACTGCCATGGTTTAGAGGCAATCCAAACCAAATGGAAGACGAGTTGATAGCCGTGTCCAACTTTATATTAGAACGTTCAAAGAACGCTCGCAGCTCAATTGTTTTGGATTTGCACAGTGGATTTGGTTCACGAGATCGGCTTTGGTTTCCATTTGCCCACTCATCACAACCGCCAGATAATCTTCACGAATACTATTTACTCTACCGTTTATTCAGAAAAAGCTACCCGCAATACGAGCTGTATCAGTTTGAACCCCAATGGCACCAATACACAACCCATGGCGACTTTTGGGATTGGATGTACCAACAGCACTTCGCTCAATCTTCAACGCATTTTCTCCCCATTACGCTTGAGCTAGGATCGTGGCTTTGGGTTAAGAAAAACCCATGGCAGCTGATGCGTTTTAGCGAGCTTTTTCATCCAACCAAACCCCATCGAGTCAAAAGAGTGCAGCGACGTCACAATCCACTGCTTAACTATCTGATTCAAGTGCTTGATAATGATTTGTTTCCTAAAATAGATAACGAAAAAGAACTCACTGAGAAGGCGCTGAAACTATGGTACCCATAGTCCTCATTCGTGGCTTGTTAAGAGAAAGCGGCCACTGGAAACCCTTGGTTGAAGCGCTTCAAGCGAGGATGCCAAACCAAATCATACTCACACCCAATGTGGCAGGAAACGGCTCTCTCTATTTTCGCCAAAGCCCGAGCCAAATTGAAAAAATGCTCCCCGCGCTCCTAGAACAATTGCCCGAAGAATATGAAACGTTTCATGTGGTAGCGATCTCTATGGGCTCAATGCTCGCCAGTGTGTGGGCGAAGGCGCATCCACACCAGGTAGCGACACTTACGATGATTAACCCAAGCTTTTCGCGCTTTAGCCCTTTTTGGCAACGAATTAACATCAAAGCACTCACGGCAATCCTCGCTTCAAAACTGAAAGGTCGACGAGATTTTGAAGCCACCATTTTGTATTACACTTGCCAAAAGGCGCTAAAATCTCCTGCCACTTTAGATCGTCACGTAGCGCTTGCCACCAAACATCCAGTCAGTTTTGGTAACGCTATAAGGCAATTGTTGGCGGCAGCTCGATTCAAGGGCTTTGCAGAGGCACCCAATACCCAAGTGCAGATCATTGTGAGCAGCGACGATCAACTAGTCAGCAGTGAATGTGGAAGAGCAATCGCCAATGCTTGGAAGGTAGAGCTGGTAGAGTTCAACAGTCAGTCTCACGACCTACCATTGTCTAAACCTTTTGACTTGGCAAACCATCTGTCTCACTGGACTGAAGACAATCGTCGCTACTGAGATAGAACGACTCAAAGTGCGAATAAATAGATCAATTTGCCACTGGCTTTTCGAGCAGCAGTTTTACCCCCAAAACCACTAACACTGCACCGGTCATGCCTTCCATCCACTGGGTAAATTTGGCGTTAGACAGTATACGTTTTGCAGAGCCTACAACACTTGCAAGCCCGCACTGCCAAATCATCGCAATCACAAAGTGAATAGCTGCCATCAACATAGACTGAACAAATGGTGAGCTTTCTGGATTAATAAACTGGGGCAAGAACGCCAAGTAGAATACGGCGGTTTTGGGGTTAAGCACATTAGACAGGAAACCTTCACGCAAAGAACGTTTCACCGATACTTGGGGAGCAAGGCCCAAATGCTCTTCGATGTTCATGCCTGATTGCGTTTTCCAACTCGCTTTAATCGAACTGTAGCCCAACCACAGTAAGTAAGCTGCACCTACCATCTTGACACCTTGGAACAAGCTTGCCGATTGAGCCAGAAGTGCGGAGATTCCGATAGCCGAGAAAGTTGCGTGAACGAACAAGCCACTGCAAATACCCAAACTGGTGATGGCACCATCTTTAACGCCAGAACGCGTGGTATTGCGAATCACAACTGCCGTATCTAGCCCTGGCGTTAGTGTTAGAACGGTTATCGCAATTAAAAAGGCTTCAAAGTTATCAATCACAACGACTCTCCTTGTCTCTGCATGAACCGACACAATAACGCCAACCAGTGAAAAACGCCAACTCAAAACACTCCCATAGAACAATCTCCCCTAATTACTCATATCGTTCACGATTTAGCTCAACAGGTTTACCAAAGTCAGCTTGTTTATCAAAAGCGGCTTGTTAGAATGACGTTACCTTAATTTGTCATGGATGGCTTGCAATGAGCGCCTTCGAAAAACTAATCCAACACTCTAAGAAAATCGCCCACTATCATCACCTTTCTGCAATATGCGGGTGGGATGCCGCTTCAATGATGCCTTCAGGCGGTAGCCAAGCACGTTCAGAAGCCATGGCTGAACTGTCTGTCCATATTCACAACTTAATGACTCAGCCACAATTGGCAGAATGGTTTGATAAAGCCAGCAATGAATCTCTGTCGGGTGAACAGTCAGCAACGCTTCGCGAGTTAAAACGCCAGTGGCAACAAGCCAATGTGCTGCCAGAAAAGCTTGTCCAAGCTAAGTCACTAGCAGGCTCTAAATGTGAGCATGCTTGGCGTACGCAGCGCGGTGAGAATGACTGGCAAGGTTTTGAAAGGAACTGGGCTGAAGTGGTGTCACTGTCTCAAGAAGAAGCGCAAATCCGAGCGGAAGCCACTGGCTTATCGCCTTACGACGCGATGTTAGATATCTTTGAGCCGGGTACACATTCTGAGTCTCTAGACAAACTGTTTGGCGACGTAAAAACATGGCTACCAGGCTTGATTGACCAAGTCATCGAAAAGCAATCCTCAGAAAAGTTCATCGAGCCAAGTGGTAGATTTGCAACCGAGAAGCAAAAAGCGCTAGGTCTGGAAGTGATGAAGCTTTTACAGTTCGACTTCGACCACGGGCGGCTCGATGAAAGTGTGCATCCATTCTGTGGCGGCGTACCAACAGATGTGAGAATCACAACTCGATACGATGAAAACGAGTTCGTACAATCGCTTATGGGGATCGTGCACGAAACTGGCCATGCTCGTTATGAACAAGGATTACCAAAAGAATTGTCTGGATTAGCATCCGGTGAAGCTCGCTCTATGGGTATTCATGAGTCTCAATCTCTGTTCTTTGAGATGCAAGTGGGCCGTAGTGATGCATTCATCGCTCACCTTTCGCGCTTAGCAGGTAAACATTTCAACGACCACGACGCTCGTTTGTTCTCGCAAGACAATTTCCAGAAGTTGTACACGCGAGTTAAGAAAGACTTTATTCGCGTTGATGCTGATGAGCTTACCTACCCGGCTCACGTCATCTTACGTTATGAAATTGAACGTGACTTGATGAACGGCAAGATCAAACACACCGATGTGCCTGAGTTGTGGAACCAGAAAATGCAGCAGTATCTTGGCCTATCTACTGAAGGCAACTTCAAAAATGGCTGCATGCAAGACATTCATTGGACCGACGGCGCATTTGGTTACTTCCCAAGCTATACACTAGGTGCGATGTATGGGGCGCAGTTTATGGCCGCGATGAAGCAAACCGTCGATGTGGATGGCGCCATTCAAAGCGGAGACTTAAGCCCTATCTTCACTTGGTTGGGTGATAAAATTTGGACGAAAGGTTGTTTGCTAACGACTGACAAGTTGGTTGAACAAGCAACTGGCGAAACCCTGAATGCAAAATTCTTCCAAGCACACTTAGAGAATCGTTACCTCTAATTTTCTGCCACAACAAAAACTAAAGAGCTTAAAGCCAATGCTTTAAGCTCTTTTTTATATATACACTAAGGTGTTAACGGCTCAGTCGCTTTTACTGAAGATATGCGTTTAGCATCCAAAGTAGTTTTTCTTGCTCACGGATGTAGTCACCCATCAGCGCCGCCGTGCCTTCGTCTGCAGCTTCACCCGCTTGTTCTAGAATTCCACGCTGTTTTACGAGCAACTGGCTAAAGCCATCCACCAACCCAGCAACACACTCTTTTCCTTGAGTCGCATTTTGATGTTCAGCGATTGCACTGACTTCTAGGTAGCGGCTAAACGCATGATCAGGCGTATGACCTAACGTTAGAATACGTTCTGCAATTTCATCAATTTTGGTTTGTAGATCAGTGTAGATCTCTTCAAACTTCACATGTAGTTCGAAAAACGCCTCACCTTTAATGTTCCAGTGGTAACCACGAGCATTCATATACAGCACTTGGTAGTGCGCCAAAAGCGAGTTCAACTCATACGCAAGTTGCTCTGATTGTTGTTGGTCAAGTCCGATAAAGTTCTTAGTCATATCCAGCCCCTTTCATCTTGTTAGGCAAGTCTGTTTCGTTAAAGATAGTCTATGCCTATCAAATGCCGGCGTGAAATGGGCCTTTCCTATTCATTCAATAGGAATTGACTATTACAAAGTATAGATGCGCGAGTGGTTTAAAAAAACGGCCATGACTGAGCGGCAACAAGCAAGCCCCACTGACACCAATTTCGTTTCTCATGGCGTTCGTGGGGCTCTCTAATGCAAGCGAATAGAGTTGTACGTCATTCTTTCAGAACAGATTCAAACCAAACACCCCTTTCACCTCATGAAGTACGCGCTCTGCTTTCGCTCGAGACACCTCACTACCCTTTCTTAAAATATCGAGTAGCTGTTCCTTGTCATTTAGATATTCGGCTCTTTGTTTGCGTATTGGCGCAAGCAACTCCTGCAAGCACTCCTCCAATATCTTTTTGGTGGTTCCATCGCCAAGGCCGCCACGCTGATAGTGTTCTTTTAGATCGCTAACATAAGCTTCATCTGGATGAAACGCATCAAGATAGGTAAACACTACGTTCCCCTCAATCTTACCTGGGTCTTCAACTCTTAAATGATTAGGATCGGTGTACATGGATTTCACCGCAGCACGTATCTCTTTTTCTGTGGCACCTAGGTTTATCGTGTTCCCCATCGTCTTGGACATCTTGTTTTTACCATCAGTGCTAGGAAGGCGAGAAGCTCGACTCAGCAGTGGCTTACATTCATTTAGGATCGTTTCCCCTGCTAGAGAATTTATCTTTCTCACTATCTCATTGGTTTGCTCTAGCATTGGCAATTGGTCATCGCCCACAGGAATTAAGGTGGCGTTAAATGCCGTGATATCTGCGGCTTGAGAGATTGGATAAGTCAGAAAACCTGCAGGAATGGAACGTTCGAAACCTTTACTTTGAATCTCACTTTTCACGGTTGGGTTTCGCTCTAACCGTGCGATGGTGACAAGGTTACTGTAGTACATGGTTAGCTCAGCCAGCGTGGGGATCTGCGACTGTAAACAAATCGTCGTTTTGGAAGGGTCTATGCCGACAGCCAAATAATCGGCCACCACATTGAGAATATTGGACGACACCTTGGAAGGGTTGTGTGCGTTGTCGGTAAGCCCTTGCATATCCGCAACCAGAATCGTTTGCTCGTGAACAGACTGTAAAGCCACACGCGGCTTTAGAGACCCGACGTAATGCCCCAGATGCAAAGGGCCAGTGGCTCGGTCTCCAGTAAGAATTACTTCTGGTTTGTCAGATTGAATTTTTGTGCTCATGATAGTGTCTCCTAGTTAGAATAGATCGCTACTGGAGATACTAAAAAGATTACAAACTTAGCTACCTACCAGCAGCCAAAGAATGTAAGAATTCCGCGCCGCTCTAAATAGAGCGCCACCAGAATAAAAGTGAAGTGGTCAGGGAAATTCTGTTCATAAAAACAACGTAACAATCTTCATTTGAAAACTCAAGCAGATAGATACCGAACACAACCTCGCACAAACTTAAAAATACCAGTCTGCATCACCGGCTGGCATTTCATTTACAAGAAACTAAATGCTGTTTGATTAAGGCAACTCAAACACCAAGGCTGTGGTTTGGGTGTTTCCAGCATTCTTGAGAATCACCTTTGCAGCATCTTCAACTTTGGCACCATCACCACCGTCCAACACGGTATCGTTAACCGATAGTTCACCTTCTACCTGATGAACATACACTTTTCGGCCTTGTTCAACATCCAGCTCTAGCGATGTTCCGGGATCTAGAATCAACTGATGCAACTTGGCGTCCTGCTTGATATGCAGCGTTCCATTCTCGCCAGTTGGTGTGGCAATAGTGGTTAACCCCACTTCTTTGCCGAAATCTTTCTGCTGATAACCCGGCTTGTTACCAAAGCTGTTTGGTTGGATCCAAATTTGTAGAAAACGAAGTTTATCTGAATCCGATGCATTGTATTCACTGTGGTAGATGCCCGATCCTGCTGACATCAACTGAAACTCGCCAGCAGGTAAAACTTGGACATTGCCTTCACTGTCCTTGTGCGCAATTTTGCCTTCTAGCACAAAGCTGATGATTTCCATGTCGCGGTGACCGTGGGTATCAAAACCAGCGCCCGGCTCAACAATGTCATCGTTAATCACTCGAAGCGTTGAGAAGCCCATTTGTTCAGGATCGTAGTAACTACCAAAAGAGAATGTGTGTTTGCTGTCTAACCAACCGAAGTTTGCACGGCCGCGATCTTGAGAATGTCTTACTGAAATCATCATTTGCTGTCCTTTTTCTGGCCAAACATGTACAAGAAGCAAGCCAACTAAGTTGCACCTGCTTCACTGTGAATTGTCTCAATGACATTTAGCTTAAAGCGATAACTAACGGATAAAACCACTTTAGATCGAATCTCTTCTTCAAAATATTTGAACTTGATTTGGTCATTGAGCACAAACATCCAATTCACTGTAAAAAAAAGCCGCTCGTAGGAGCGGCTAAGCTGGATGTAAGTACGTGAATCCATCTAAATATAGGGTAGTAACTGGACAAATAATGCAAAACGAACAATCTCGTTTGTATCGGAGTAAAGACTACGGAGATTCCAAGACAGAAATATTACAAGCAAGCTTCAAAACGATGAAACGTAACCCTCTATTTTAAAAGGGTTTAACCTTTAGTTCTAATCAACCACACACTCATCCGACATAATATTCAATCCTCTCTCGAGTGTTTTTCGCCAAGCTTGTTCTACGTTTTCGTCAAAGTAGG
This sequence comes from Vibrio mexicanus, assembly GCF_001012815.1. Lineage (GTDB taxonomy): Bacteria > Pseudomonadota > Gammaproteobacteria > Enterobacterales > Vibrionaceae > Vibrio > Vibrio mexicanus. The sequence goes on along the minus strand of NZ_JYJP01000070.1, from coordinate 28,172 downwards.
GGTCAAATTTTCCGACAGTTCGTAGCAAGCTCTCAGTCCATTCATCCAACTCATGTTGTTCAATGTTAAGACCTAACTTTTTATGATTTTGTCCTAACATGGCGACGTTATTCCGAATAAAAGGATTGTCCGCTGAGTTAAAAATCAAGATGATGGATGCTTTGAGCATCTTACTCTGCTTAGCTTTATCGACTTCACTAAATCGCTCTGCAAATCGTGGATTAGAAGCGCAGAAGTCCTCTAAAAAGAAACCTAGAAACTCTTGGTCTATATCGATTCGTCGATAACTTTCGTGAAAGGTGTCTTGGTAGTCTTCCATTACTCAAACCATATTCAATTTACCTCAGAGTTTATATTAGCCTCTATTGCGATTTATGCGCGTGAGCAAACTTCAAAGTTCTCTGTTTTCTCTGACTACATCAACAAAAACGCCATCTAGCAGATACTCAGATGGCGTATTTCTTAACCATTAACTAATTACCATTACAGCTCATGCAATATCACTTGCTGATCAATCAATGCACCAACAATATCGGATGACTCGGTACCGACTAAGGTCAGTTGCGGAGCAAGGTCTTCAACTAAAATGGTTTGTTCTGCCGTCCCCTTACCGCCAGGATGAACATGAATTTCGATATTGTGACCTTCAACACTCGCGTCTATGTGCTGCAGTAAAGTGGCCATATTAACGGTGTCAGATTGCAGTTCCGGTAATAAATCTCGAAGGTCAATTTTGTCTCCTTCATTGATTTGGAAATCAGTAATTACATCCGTCGTGCCGCCATCGACCTCATGCCAAATGAAGATATCCATGCCTTCTCCACCGCGCAAAATGTCATAGCCTAAGCCGCCATTAAGTACATCATCACCCTCGCCTCCATCCAGAGTGTCATTCCCTGCGCCACCATTAAGTTCATCAACACCACCACCTGCATCTATACGATCATTTCCGCGACTCGTATTTAAGGTATTGCCTTGGTCATCACCAAGTACATACTGGGGCTCTAAAGAATCACCAGTTTCAGTCTCACTAGAATCAGCAACGACTTTGAGGCTGATCGTAATTGGTAATGAATCAGCACTGTCACCATTAGATTCCGTCGATACCGCAACTACATCAAGCGAATGTTCACCAATTGGCATATTAGCAACTGTTAGCGTGCTGATTGCTTCACTTGAAACAGTCCAGACACCTGACTCTTCAGTTACTGTTCCTGCATCTGAACTTAAGACGCTGCCCGTCGGCAAACCAGTGACTTCTAAGGATAGTGTCTCTCTTGCATCAGTTAAAGCAGCAACCAAACCGACCAAGACCACGCCATTTGAGCTGGCAGTTTGGCTTGCGGTAATATTGCGGATATAACTATGCTCTGACTCAATCTCAAGTATTGGTGCATCGGCAACGGGCGTAACTGCAATATCGTACTGAACTGGCGTCGTTTCGATTACAATACCCGAAGGGTTACCACTATCTTTCGCACTGACGGTGAGGCTCACCATACTGCTAGAAACAGTCGATGCATCGAGGTACAAACCCGCTGGATCGGCAGGCGTATCAAGCAGCGCATTGAGATCACTTAGTGTTCCTGTTGCCGTAACTGCGCTCGTTCCATTTCCTGACACCGCTATGTTTGTTCCCAATGGTGCTGCTACGTTTAATAACCCTTCATCTACCGCCAGCGTGACGGTTAGAAGCTCGCCAACAAAACTGCCGACGTAGTCTGGGTCATCTACATTTATACCGCTGATTAGCTGCTGAGTGGCTTCCGAAACTGTTTCTGTAACATCGGCGGCATCAATAACGGGTGACTCACTTATCGCCTCAACACTAATTTGGAAGCTCGTTTGATTGGTTGATGACGTTGTTGTATCCGTAGGATCAACGGCGCCATTATTACCACCATCATTCACTAGAGCAGTGACGGTGACTGCGCCTCCCGAGTTTTCATCATTGCTATTGAGATCTGGATGGAACATGACATTCCCTGACACCAATGCGCCATTAATGTCAGTCACAGAGCCAGTCATCATCAAATTTCCCGAATCATCAAGGCAAATTCAACTCCAATGTAATCCGTGTATTGAAGTGTTACTTTATCAACACTCAGTGTAAGCGTGTAATCTGCATCCGGATCATCGAAACTAGCGTCAATATCTGCGATCGTAAACGTGTCTATGGCAATCGCGATGTCTTCTACTGCTTGAATGTCGGTTACATCAACAAACGTAGGTTGGTCATTTTCGGGGTCAATAACCAAATCCACATCGAAAGTGATAGCAGGACCCAGATACTCATTGTCATCAGCGTCACGATCAACAGATAGCACCGATATTTTGAGTGGACTATCAATACCCTTGGCATTGTCGTCATCACTATTATGCTGCCCAGAGTTGAAAACAATTTTGTCTAACTCTTGTCCTTCAATGGTCAGTGTCCAAACACCCGTGATTGAGTTATAGTCAGCCAACGTCACGCCATCTGGGTAATAGATACGGGCGTCTTCAGGTACATCTTCCACTCTCACACGGATAATTTCCGCCCCATTTTCAGATTGAATGCCTGCGCCCATCCCCGTATTAACTCGATCGATAACCGAAGCCTTGATATCTATATCGATATTTTCACCTTCTAAACCGCTTATTTGGTCTGTCGCATCAATATCGAGACTGTCACCAACCGGCAATACCGTTAGCACAAAATTGGGGAGTGTTGCGGCTTCAGTTGGTACGCCTAGCAAGGCTTCTTGTGTAAATGCCGTCATCCCAAATGTTGCTTCACCACTGAAGTTCTTTGGCGGCAACACGCTGATGGCACTCAAGTCTAAGTTAGCCCCAGCATTTGGCGGCAGTTGAATACTCCAGACACCATCGCCATTGTTCTTAATGTTATAACCAGAATCAGCAGTGAAGGAGAAGCCTTCCGGGACTCCCGTCAGCTTCAAAGAAACAAAGCTTTCAGAGCCATCCAGATCCGTAAGTGAAATCGTCGCTCCGCTCGCCTCTCCTAATCGCACAGCGTCATCTTCGTCAGTAGTGACTTCAAGAACCGTTAAGGTGTCGCCATCAGCATCCGTTACCCTCACGTCATCGACCACGGGGGTCACAGCGAAACTGGTAGAACTGGTAAACGTCGCGCTATCACTGGCAGAACCATTAGATGTTGGGTTGGTGATAGGATCATTAAACTCTGCTGAATCCATTATCGAACCGGAAATCGTCATCGACACTCTATTTTGATTCGAGAAATCTGGGTAGTTTTCATCAGGTTTGAACAGTATTCTGTCCAATGCCCCTGCGGCGATGTCCGCTTCTGTGAAGGGAATTGAAGGACCAATGATAATTCCTTCATTTGTATAGAAGTCGCCAACATCACCATCTAGCGTCAGCGTCAGTGAGTTGAGTCGTTCATCACCCCCTTCAGCCCCATTCACCCTGTCACCTAACTGATAGGCAAGGTTAAGCACGATAAAGGTGTCTTCGAAACCAAGGGGATCGCTGCCGTCTTGCGCAATCGTATTTAAATCGGCATCGAGTGACTCAACAATGTCCAACGTGATATTTGGCGTATTGGCACCCACATCAACAAGCGGAGACACTTCAATCACAACATCGCCATTCCGGGTTTGTTCATGACCTGAAGTTGTGTCTTTGGTAATCACAGTAAATGGCAGCCTAAAGTCACCAGAGTAGTCATTCGGTAAAGTGACAAATAGGCCAGAGAGCGAATCAACCACGCCGGCGTCAGATATGCCTGCTTGAAAAACATATTGGTCGTTAATGAAGTCCACTTCACCGCCCGTCAGTGAAATAGAGTAGTCAACGTTGTCAATCGCCACAGTGCTGTTGAGTACAATAGTGACTTCATCAGCAGAATCGTCGGCGAGATTAAACTGAATGATGTCATCAAGCTCTTTGCCAAGATCAAACGTACTATCTTCGTCAACACTAATAACGCTATCCGGAGTAATTGTAATGGCAGCCGCTACTTCATCACCCGCTTCGATAAACTCCTTAAACTCTAGTGTGATAGAGCCAAAGCGCTCAGCTTCTGGTGACCGCTCATTGTTGTCTTCCCCTTCATCAGCGACCAGTGTGTCCATGTGCATTTTGATTTGATTGGTCGCGTTAGCATCATTGTTATCAAGTGGCGTGAGGTCTAAACCCTCAGGCGCACTGACACTAAAGGCATTTTTATCCAAGATAATCCAACGTCCATCACCTTCATAGGCCGCACCTGTCACAACAAGTTGACTAATCACATTATCCGGCAGTGGATTATCATTGATGTCTGTAAGCTCAATAATTAGGTCAGTAATAACTTCATCTGACGACGCATCGGTTTCGAGATACCGCAAGACATACTCACCGTCCCAAATCTCATTCCCGTCATTGTCTGTGTCGACATTATTGCTGTTGGTCGTAAATCGAATGACGCCATTATCGTCAGCAAGAATAGTGCTTTGTTCTGCCGTTCCACCCTCATTAAACACGGCCAAACGGTTATCAGGGCTATTGCCGTCTAGGTCGTCTTCTACAATGGCACGAACAACCACATTAACCGTGCCCGTTAAGGTGGCAGTTACACGACCTCCTTCACCAACAATGTTGTCCGCAGTGTATTCATGGTCGCGTTCTTCTATTTCAACTACCGTGGTTAGCGTGAAGTCCTTACTAGAATCCGCGGGTGGTATCATCTGTATAAAGTTGGAGACTAACGACGCCTGAGTAAAGTCCCCATGCGACAAACTGTTTGGTTCAATCACCAATACTTGACTCATGCCATCGGCCGAATCAGTGACGCTCACGGAGACATCTGAGTTATTCACAATGATCTGCGTATCGAGTGGGATATCCTCGATTGTAATCTTGGTAAAATGTTCATCAGCATCGAAATAGTCATCACTGTCGGGATGCCAATTGATGTTAATTCGACGGTCTTCATTACCAATCGAACTGTTTTGGTAAACCGCAGTCGTTTCAATGACAGGCTCAACATTCACTCGAACCAGTTGTTCAAAGTTAACAACATGCCCATCGTTTTCCGTAACAATGATGTTGGCTTTGATATGGATATTTTGTGTCGACGAATCCACAGGGCGAATGACGATACCCGATTGGTTGTTTAACCCCGTTATGTTCGCTTCGTAAATCGGTTGGCCCGAGCATCGTAACCCACGAAGTTCAAGTCAACTTGCGTACCGTCGCTATCTTCTATCACGACTCCTTCGGGGATCTCTGATAGTAGAACAGTGATGGATTCCGAGTCGTCTAAGGGATACGGAAGCGCTTCACCACTGATAATCGAAAAATCTAGGACTGCTGAACTGGAACCATCTTGGCTCTCGATTATCGTTGTTTCTACACCACCAACGGCTTCACCTTCAATAGGTGTCCAGTGTGAGCCCAAAGTCTGTCCAGTTGGAATATCCGCAACACCAGTTACTTCAACATGAGCAATTTTCGTGTCGAGAACTTCTTCATCGACAACCTCGCCACCAGACAGGGTAACGATGTCTTTAATGACACCATTAACGGTAATGGTGAAGTCTTCATTGCTGTTTTGCTTAGGCACAAGATCGACTTTCACAAGATCATCGTAAGCAATCTCATAAAAAGTGACGCCCTCTATTTCAAGTTCAGTAATTGCCTCATCACCAGTGCCAATCCAGTCTAGACTCGCGCCTTGAGGCAAGTTAGAGATCCTTACAAAAAGCGACTCCGAGCCGTCGGTATCTACGGATGGATTCATCGTGACAATCTTATCCAACGTCAACGCTTTGTAGTTAGGGTCATCACCGTAGTAATCTGGATTATCGATGTTGTCTTCGTTTATTTGAACACGAGACACTCTAAAACTGCCCAAATCTGCATCTGGCGTTACATCAATCACGATCGTCTGAGGGTCAGAACGCATGATATCTTTATTAATCACACCATCATCGTAATGGTTACTGCGCTCATCAGTTACTGCAACTGCAGAGAACACTATCTGCCTGCATAATTGTCTTTGGGGTTGATAGTAATTCTGTTTATTTGATTAGATGGAATCGTGTAAATACCATTGGCGTCTGGTGTGAATACCTGACCATTTCGGCCTGTCATCTCAAACGATCCCGCGCCTTCTGTAACGGTTAACTCATAGGTAAGCGTTTCACGCGAACTCGTGTCTTGAGAGGTCGCTCTTAGCTGTAACCTAACATCACTGCCGTCTTCGTCGGTTTCGTAATAGTACGTGCTGCGGCTATCATCCCAAACCGCTTGGTCCGCTACGCTTTCTATTTCAATTCGGAAGCTAGAATCAACCGTATGATCGGGGCTACCATCATTATGAATCTGCAGCTGGTAGTTTATCCGGACGCCGCCATTACCCGTTGAATAATGTCTATCAGGTACAAAGTAGAGGTTCTCTATCGTCGCAGTCGCGCGTCCATCCACTACAGAGATATCTTGCTGCAATAACGGTGATTCAAATGTAATCTCATTGCTGGTGGCATCGGCTTCGAGACGATGATATATACCACTTTCATCTTGATAGTAAAAATCGCCACGATGGTTACCTGCTTTAATAGTTAACCCACCAATGGACTCGTTGTTGTCATAGTCGAACAGGTTAACCTGAAGTGAGACTTGTGCTGGTGAATCAGACAAACCATCCTGATTGTCTTGTTGATTCTCTAACTCTGGCGCATCTCCCGCTTCATAGTTGATCAGCGGGGAACGACCGGAATCCTCAAAGGTGACCACCTTAAGGGATATAGGCGCTGCATCTCTATCACTGATGCTGACATTCAATGGCATTGTCGACGTATCTAAATCGCCATCAGTGGCAGTAACATTAATCGAGAACTCAATATCTTGCCCGTTGTGCTCTAAATCAGCACTGGCTCTGAACTCAGCCTCGCCATTGCTGTTTATTCTAAGCACACCAAGCTGACGAACCTCAGGCGTTCCATTGCCATCATCAATCTCTTCATAGACTCGAATATTTTGTCGGCCGGAGCGAAGATCTACACTGTCGATATAAGTGCCACGAGGGCCACCAAACACGATCGATGAGTTGCCATCCGTCGTCCCTTCAATTCGCGTTAAACTTGCCCCATCCGCACCTTCAGCTGTATCTGTTGCAAACATATTAACTTTGCTGTTATTGAAGTTCTGGCCTTCATAACGCTCAAAACTTTGTTCAGTCAGGGTTGGAACATCATCACGAACCGTAATTGGCAGAGTTATTGGTAGCGTCTCGTCTCCATCGTAATCCGTTGCTGCAATAGCAAAGTTGATTTGAATATCGTCTTCGCCGTTAGTGCCGAATTAGCAACGGGATGATCCAACACACCAAGCAGAGTGAAGTCGTATGTATTGTTTAGAGCATTGAGAGTTAGAGTGAACACAGACGAGCCAGAAGCAGTTTGAGCCGTATACGTGATAGCCTCGCCATTAACCGACGGAGTAGCCCAGCTTAGCGTTTCCCCGCCACTTCTTAGGTTGTCTAACACATCGTCCTGATTTGCTAAGGTGTACTCGACAACACCATCTGCACCTTCTTCTAGAACGAATCTGCCTTCAACAGAGGTATCCTCTGTCTGTTCTGAACCCTGACCATCAAGGTTGTGCTCATCCGCCAAGGTGTCACCTTGATAATTTGTCAGAGTTGGTTTGTCATCGACTATCTCAATCGCGAAATCGAAATTCTCCGATGGATCGCCGTCAGCATCAATGGCAATCACTTCAAATGGAATACTGAGCGAATCAACGTCATTAATATGATCAATCGGTTTACTCAAATTAAAGGTGTACTGGCCATTGTCAGATAGCGTTAAGGTGAACACCACTTGGCCATTACTCAAGCCTTGGTATTGAGTAGAACCCGAGACGTTCATCACTTCAGAAATCGTAATTGGGAACCCGCCAGCCAAGAAACCATCGGTGGCGGTATCATCATTGGCGAGCTCATATTTCACAACGCCATCCGCACCTTCGGTGGTGACGAAGGCACCCGTTGCTTCTGCGCCAGTAGATCCTATATTGTCTTCTTGTAGATCGACATCACTTTGGTCAGTCAAGTCGTCGATGGTCGGGACATCATCAGTTAACGTGACAATAAGTGGAGTGAGTGGCGTTGGATCTCTATCGGTATCTTGCGCATAAATCGGTAAACTAAAGGTAACGTTATTGGTGTCTAGCCCTTCCTGATGATCAAATGGTTTCAACAAAGTGAATGTGTAATTGCCTTTGTCTGTGCTTTCTTCGACTCCAAATTGATTGAATACGAAGGTGAAAATGGTCGTTTCATTGTCGTCATCATCTGTGGTGAAACCCAAGTAGCTGCCGGGATTATTGGGGTCTTCGCGCATCTCGACCACCAATTCACCGGATTTAAGTGTCCCACCAGAATTGAACGAATCCACATCAACCGCGAAAAAGTGAATATCATCACTGCCTTCTTGATACACGATGGACTTGGTTAAACTCGTAACGGTAAGGTCCAAATCTGAGCCGTTGGCCAAGTTCGCCTCATCAAACTCGACCCTCGGAATGGTTGTAATGCTTGGTCTGTCTCCGTCGGTAATCGCTAATGAGATTTGAACCGTGTCTGTGTCATCATCACCATCGACAGCCGTGAACACGATGTCTTTGGTAATGGTTTCATTCACGCTGTGGTCAATATCGCGCGCCACATCAAATCCAAATGAGCCATCACGGGAAATGGTTAACACGCCTTCATCAAACTCAAAGGTTTGAGGCGCATCCGCATCCTGATTCGTGTTTAATGTGAAGCTTACCCCACCATAGGTAAACGAAGTAATGTTGGAACCGTCGGCACCTTGGCTTGTGAAAATATCATGGGATACCATCTCGGTGCCTGCCACTGTTGGTTCGGTCAGTGAGAACGATTCGCTAGCTAACTGATGTTCATCATCTTGCACCACAATATTAATTTGCGCAGCCGTCGCATCTCGCTCTCCCGTAATGGTTGAGCGGTCTCCATCTGAATCCACCGCGTACACTGGTAAGCTAATGGTTAATTGGGTATCTTCCGCGTCTTTATGTTCAAACGGTTTAAGCAATGTAAACTCATACTCACCCAGCGTTGGCGAATCTAACGCGACGTTAAATACCGTTTGCTTCGCGCCATCGATTTCTATAAAGCCTTGATAGCGGAACACGCCTCCTGTGTCTGATACCAGTTCTAACTGAACGACTTGATCGCTCGACAGCAGCGTACCATCTTGGTTGAACTCATTAGGCTCTAACTCAAAGTGGTCTATGATGTCACTGCCTTGCTGAGCAGTAATACTGCCGGTATCACTCACTACAGCCACGCCATCTTCCGTACCGCCAGTGAGCCCTGCCTCATCAAGATTCAGAGAATCTACTTGGGTGATGATAGGAATGGCACCGTGCTAATCGCGAAGTTTAAAGGCTTAGTCGAGGTATCAAGATCGCCATCGGTCGCGGTCACATTGATCGCGAAAGTGATGTCACTGTTACCATGAGCTAAGTTCGCATTGGCGTTGAATTGTACGTCACCATTACTGTCAATGCGCAGAGTGCCCAGTTCCCGAACCTCTTTCGCTCCATTGCCTAGATCTATTTCTTCGAAAACAAGAACGTCTTGGCTGCCTTCTTGAATAGCGGTACTTGCTACATAGGTAGCATTAGCACCACCAAACAAAATGGTCGAACTTCCCTCGGTTGTCCCCTCAATCAGGGTGACTTTTGCTCCATCAGCACCTTGGTCGGTGGTGACATCGAACATCGATATTTGCGTGCTGAATCCATCGCCTTCGACACGGGAAATATTTCGCTCTGTTAACATTGGAACATCATCACGAACCTTAATTGGCAAAGTCATTGGCAGCGTTTCGTCGCCATCGTAATCCGTTGCTGTAATAGAGAAGTTGATTTGAATATCGTCTTCGCCGTCAGCACCCGAATTTGCAACAGGATGATCCAACACGCCAAGCAGAGTGAAGTCGTAAGTATTGTTCGATGCATTGAGTGTTAGGGTAAACACAGTTGAGCCGGAAGCAGTTTGAGCCGTATACGTGATAACCTCGCCATTAACCGATGGTGTCCCCCAACTTAGCGTTTCCCCGCCACTCCTGAGATTTTGCAGTACGGTCGCTTCATTGGCTAAGGTGTACTGAACAACACCATCCGCACCTTCTTCTAGGACGAATGTGCCATCAACAGCGGTATCCTCTGTCTGTTCTGAACCCTGACCATCAAGGTTATGCTCATCCACCAAGGTGTCGCCTTGGTAATTTGTCAGAGTTGGTTTGTCGTCGACTATCTCAATCGCTAAATCGAAATTATCCGATGGATCGCCGTCAGCATCAATCGCAATCACTTCAAATGGAATACTGAGCGAATCAACATCATTAATATGATCAATCGGTTGGCTCAAATTAAAGGTGTACTGACCATTGTCGGAAAGCGTTAAGGTGAACACCACTTGGCCATTACTTAAGCCTTGATATTGAGTGGCACCCGAGACGTTCATCACTTCCGAAATTGTAATTGGGAACCCGCCAGCTAAGAAACCATCGGTGGCGGTGTCATCATTGGCGAGCTCATATTTCACCACGCCATCTGCACCTTCGGTGGTGACGAAGGCACCTGTGGCTTCTGCGCCAGTCATCCCTATATCGCTCTCTTGTACATCGACATCACTTTGGTCAGTCAAGTCGCCGATAGTTGGGATATCGTCGGTTACCGTGACATTAAGGGGAGTGAGTAGCGTTGGATCTCTATCGGTATCTTGCGCATAAATCAGCAAACTAAAGGTGACGTCGTTCGTTTCCAGCCCTTCCGGATGATCAAACGGTTTCAACAAAGTGAAGGTGTAATTGCCTTTGTCTGTGCTGTCTTCCACCCCAAATTGATTAAATACAAAGGTGAAGATAGTGGTTTCGCTGTCATTATCGGCAATGTCACCATCTGTGGTGAAACCCACATAACGACCGGAGTCACTTGGGTCTTCGCGCATTTCAACGGCGAGACCATCCGCTTTTAACGTTCCATCGGTGTTAAATTCAGTCACATCAACCGCGAAAAAGTGAATATCATCGCTGCCTTCTTGGTACACGATGGACTTGGTTAAACTCGTAACGGTGAGATCCAGGTCTGAGCCGTTAGCTAAGTTCGCCTCATCAAACTCCACGCTCGTAATGGTGGTAATGCTTGGTCTGTCTCCGTCGGTAATCGCTAATGAGATTTGAACCGTGTCTGTGTCATCATCACCATCAACTGCCGTGAACACGATATCTTTGGTGATGGTTTCACTCACGCTGTGGTCAATATCGCGCGCGACATCAAATCCAAATGCCCCATCACGGGAAATGGTTAACACGCCCTCATCAAACTCAAAACTCTGAGCCGCGTCCGCATCCAGATTTGTATTTAGTGTGAAGCTCACTCCACCATAAGTAAACGAAGTAATGTTGGAACCGTCGGCACCTTGGCTTGTGAAAATGTTGTGGGATACCGTCTCGGTGCCTACCACGGTAGGTTCGGTCAGTGAGAAAGACTCGCCAGCCAACTGGTGATCATCATCTTGCACCACAATATTAATTTGCACGGCAGTCGCATCTTGCTCTCCCGTAATGGTTGAGCGGTCTCCATCTGAATCCACCGCATATACAGGTAAACTAATGGTAAGCTGCTCATCTTCTAAGCCCTTATGTTCAAGTGGCTTAAGTAACGTAAACTCATACTCACCCAGCGTTGGTGTATCTAACGCGACGTTAAACACCGTTTGCTTACTGCCGTCGACTTCAATAAAACCTTGATAGCGGAGCACGCCGCCCGTGTCTGAAACCAGCTCTAACTGGACGATTTGGTCACTCGATAGTAGCGTACCATCTTGGTTGAACTCGTTAGGCTCTAACTCGAAGTGGTCGATAATGTCACTGCCTTGCTGCGCAGTGATACTGCCGGTATCACTCACTACGGCCACGCCCTCTTCCGTGCCGCCTGTGAGCCCCGTTTCATCAAGATTCAGAGAATCTACTTGGGTGATGATAGGAATGGCACCATCTTCAATTGTCACTTGAATCGTGTTGTTTACAACATCGAAATCATAGTCAGTAATGATGGTGGGGAATGAAAGTGTCACCTCTTCCACTCCATTTTGTTCAACTGATCTAAACTGTTGGAACTGGTAGCTTCCGTCCACATTCACAGACAGAGTCATGACCTGTTCGCCACTCTCTGCTTGTGTAACGACTAATTGGGTTTGATCAGCGGATAGCGTCGCTTTCAGCGACTGGTTGTCACTAAACAAATCTTCAAACTGAGATGTGACGCCGTCACTCAAGATAACCGATTGGAGATTATCACTGCCTAATTGGACAAGCTGTCCCTCTACAGATGCAAGATTGTCATCACCACTCTGAAACGTGGCTTCTAGGATCGTTGGGTCTGCACCATCAAGCAGCACCACTTCTATTTCAACAGGGCTTTGCAATAAGTTCCCTGCAGTATCTTGCCCTTGGATTTCAAATGCGATGTTTATTTGATCGTCAATGTACGAAACCAAACCGCCACCCACTGATGGAACATGATCCACGGGTTGAAGCACGGTTGTCGTGAGTTCGAGGGTGACATTTTCGCCATCAGTCGCCGCAACAATATCGATACGTAACACGTCACCTGAACCATTCACTCCGACAATCGCATTATCTTCACTGCTGTAGCTAAAGCTCACGGCCTCACCGGAGGATGTAATATCGCTATTCAGCTCAGCGAGTAACAAGCTCAATGACTCGGCGGTTGGAGTAAAGGTGCTAGGGTCTAATGCTAAATCGGCGGCAACTATCGTAATTGAGTTTGTAGTTGTTTGAGAATAACTCGCCAATGACAGTGAACCCTCAGACAAGGATTCGTTGAGTGACTCTCCCCCGCAGCAATTCTAAGGCTCTGAACTCATCGTCGGGCAGCTCATCAAACGTTTGGAAGATGCCTTGAGTTTCAAAAAAGGTACCGACTTCCGTTTGTGGGTTATTAAATTCAACGGTGACAAAACCAGCATTTGCGGAGCCACCTGCGCCTCCAGCGGCAGTAGCTTCTAGAATTTCAGTCGGGTCAGCACCCTCTAAGATCGCATCTTGTATAGCCGCAAGGTCTGATTCGCTAAAGCTAGCTTCATCAATCAATGACTCATCAATTGAAACCTCGCCAGCCACCTCAGCAATGCCCCACCCACCTTCATCTAGCTGGCAAGCAACACAATTATCTTCGAGCTGAAATTGTTTACCACCATCAACTAACATGACGTTTGCTTTATCGGCAACAATCAAAATGTGATCAGCTGGAATCACATCACCCTGTTTTACTGAAGTCGCATTCCCCTTAGTATCGACAGCAACAACGTCTCCCGATACCTCTTCTACGACAACACTGTGGCGTACAACTTCTACTTCCATAGTCACCCCAAGCGGCCCAAATAAGGCAAAATTCAAAATGTAACAAATTATTTTTATATCAATAAAAATAACAAATGATACGACGCATGTCACCTTTTTGACGCAAGTCAATAACACGTCTCGTTTTACATTTCAGCTGTTTTACTGGGTCTCGTTTTGAAAAAAGCTCTCTTTACACAGCAAACATCGCTCAGCTACCACAGTTGGATAACCAAATTATAGCCCATATGCAATTATGCGAATAACATCAAACAATTAATTCATCGCCGAAGATAACAGCAGTAATACTTGGATATATCACTGAAACAAAGAGAGTGCAGACAATGAGCCTTGTCGTTGCAACCACATTACTGACGATTATCTCAAGCCAAGAAATAGTAACGGCGGATGACTCGGGTTGGACATCTGTCGCCTATTCCCCCGTTGAGATTTCGATCAATCAGTTTCACAGCTGGGAGTTCGAATTCATCAACGGAGATGGCGCTACACAACCTTGCGCACAGCTAACTATTAATGGCGGGATGCCAAGCCATAATCATGGGCTCCCAACTGAACCCGCGATAACACCAGCGACAAACAAAGGGCGCTACGTTTTAGAGGGCATTAAATTTCACATGCCTGGCACTTGGCAGCTTGTGCTTAATTGTGAGGATAACGAGCGTAATAAGCATGACTTCACCATTACGTTCGATATTTAGACATCAAATATTCACGTTACTTGGCGTATTGCTCATCAGCCTAGGGCTCACCGGCTGTAACGAACCCAATATGATTCGCCATCATTGGTCCGACGATGATCTGACTCTTTTAACGTCTATGCATATATCTCGCGCCCAGTTAGTGAACAATAGCGACAATGTTTTTTCAGATATTGACTCTGCCATTCAGCTTGGCCAAGCCCTCTTTTTCGATCAGTCACTCAGCAAAGACAAGCGTACTTCTTGTGCCAGTTGTCACGATCCAAAGCGCTATTTCACTTCTGGAAACAAGACCGATGGCAGTCGCAATACGCCTACCGTCGTTGGAAGTGCAACATCAACGTGGCAGTTCTGGGATGGGAGAGCTGATAGCCTGTGGTCTCAGGCACTTGTTCCTTTTGAAACAAAAGCTGAACACGGTCTAACCCGACTTGAGATTGTACGTTTAGTGCTGCTAAATCACACAGAACGTTTCTTTCAAAGCATTCATCCCTCAGATTTGACCCGTCAAAGCAATGAAGATTCGAGGGCAAGCATTCATCGTTTAGCTGTTTGGTTTCTTGAAAATCAAAGCTCACTTCCCAAACGCGCTTCACCCAATCTAGAGACTGATTTAAATGCCAATAGGCATTGGAATACGCTCACATTTGACCAACAAACTAAAATCAACCAGTTGTTCGCGACGATAGGGACAGCCATCGCGGCCTATCAATCTCAACTCATGCCTGCCCCGTCTCGTTTTGATGAGTATGTTCAAGCGCTATCGAATGGTGACCTAACGTTAGCCAATCAGATCCTCACAAAAACCGAAGAGCAAGGGTTGAAGCTTTTCCTAAGCGAGAAGTCGCAATGTATTCGCTGCCATAACGGACCTATGTTTACTAACCATCATTTTTCCGTCACCGCCGCGCCTAGCAGCCAAACCGACGCTGGGCGACTTAAAGGCATTGAGGAAGTACTGAACAGTCCATTCAATTGTCTTGGTAAATTCAATACGAAGATAAAGCGTGATTGTAACGAGCTCATCTATATGAAACGCGAAGGCGACGGTTTAATGCATGCTTTTAAAGTCCCTTCGTTACGAAATGTCACTTTGACTTCACCCTACATGCATAATGGCGCTTTTCCCTCATTAGATGCAGTAATTGACTACTACAATCGAGCGCCGACCAATCAGCTCGCACATACCGAATTAGAACATCTTTTTTTACTTCCTTATCAAAGAAAACAGCTCGTCGCTTTTTTAAAAACGCTGGAAAGTGGAGTTCAAATTCGGCACAACTCTCAAGGTAAAAACAGCTCGCTTCACCCACCATCAAAACTGGAGAACACACCATGAGAACATTAAGCCTGATCACTCTATCTTTGTTTTGCGTGCCTTGTTTAGCCCATGTTCGCTGGTTTGTGGATGGACAAAACTATCGGGAAGCTTCCCTGCCTCTCGATGCTCTGGCGATAACAATATTCTTTGTCTGTATCGCCTTTGCTGCATTGGCTTATTGGATCACGCAATCGGGATGGTTAAGGCATGTAACATCTGCTCCGTTCTTTAAACGCTCCCTCGTTTTCTGGCGCCTCTATTGCGTGGCCATCGTAGCTTTTTTTATTGTTAACTCATTAACAGGAATCTTTATTGCGCCCAATTTACAATTGGATACGCAACATCAGATGTTGGGCGTGGTGCTGCAAATCGCCATTGCTTTAGCCATGGTTGTGTCAGTATCCCTCAGTGGTGTGTTCGTCATTGTTCTCACCATCGTTACACTCTTTATCCTGCCTTTTACTTTGACCATCGACTATCTGTTTGAACTACTGGGAATCGGTATTGCGCTTGTACTGATTGGCCCAAACCTGAGCCTTGCCGATCAGCAGAACCTATACCCACTTTCGCTCATGTTGAACTTGAGGCAAATCGCCACCATCATATTGCGAGTGATGCTCGGCTTACAATTACTGGTATTAGGGTTCCATAACAAGCTACTGAGCCCAGGGCTCTCGCTGGCTTTTCTAGAACAATACCCACATTACAATGTATTTGCACTGTTAGGCTGGGAGCAGTTCTCCCATCTACATTTTGTTTGGTTCGCTGGGCTTTGTGAGATTTTACTGGGCGGAATGCTTATGGTGGGCATCGCCAATCGAATCGTCGTGACATTTCTCATCGTCGTCTTCACTATCACTACAACGGTCTCTGGCGCTCATGAGGTGATAGGTCATCTGCCAATCTTTGCTATTGCACTCATTTTATTTTCAGAGTGCTGCAATCCCCTCGATGATCAAACGCGAGTTATAAGCGAAACCCCAACTATAAGGAGAGCGCGAAAGTAAGCAATAGTGGTAACGTTAGCAGGCTGAAGAAGTTACCAAATAGCACCATTGAAGCCACCTTGGTGGATTCAATTTGAAAACGTTCTGCGAACAGATAATTCATAACTGCGGGAGGTAACATGGTAAACAGCACCATCATCTGAAGCTGCATAGTCGGAAGAGGAATGAAAAAATAGATCACAGCGAAAGCAATTGCTCCTGTAAAGAGCGATTGAAGCGTACAAAATACGCCGACTTTCAATCCACTCAACCGCATATTACACATTTGTGCGCCTAGCGAGAGCAGCATAACGGGCACCGCCGCTTGGCCCAAAAGCACTGTCGCTTCATAAAGTGGCGACCACATGCCAATACCTGATAAGTTCAGTATGAGGGCGCTCATTGCCGCGAGGAATATCGGCATTTTGATGATCTGTTTGAATGGATTTCCTTCACTCAATAATGCTAGGCCCAAGCTGATATGGATACATGCAGAAACAACAAAAAGAAGCACTGCGGACGCTAAGGCCGTATCACCAAACGTATAAGTAAATAGTGGAATAGCCAGATTTCCACTGTTGCGAAACATATGGGGTGGTGCCCAAGCCTTATAGCGCAGCTTGAAAAGACGGCACAGAGGGATCATAACCAAACCGGGAACCAACACAGCAACGACTGATGCACTCAAAAGCGGGACTTGTTGAGTATCAAGCGGCATCGCCACCAGCGATGAAAAAACTAAAGCGGGCGTAAAAGTATCCATGTTGATGCGATTGATTGGCTTAAAATCGGGCTTCAACCAACGCCCAACCGAAAAACCGACCGTAACCAGTGCAAAGACAGGAAAAAGAATCCCTATGACTTGTTCAAACATGGTCCACCTAGAACTATTTATTCCCTGTCACCAAAGTAACTGATTTAACGAAAATTAAACAGTCTTACTCTCAGGCTTTCTGGTAAGCACTTTACTTCGGGCTTGATCAGCTTAAACAGACATTTCATTGATAAATTGAGACGACTTAAACATCTGTTTCAATAAACCTTACCCCGCATCGCAAAGCTGGTTCATTGATCATTTGTAGATTGTGGCATTTTTTCAATCAGTTAGAGTGATTCCGTACACTTATATGCAGCCACAATTTACAGAGCCTTTCTTCAAGAGGACCACGATGAAGTTTTTGCCTTGGTTAGCCCTTTTCACACTCTTTAGCTCCTTCGCTTCCGCTAATTCAGAGCGAATAAATACACTTCTTGATGATTACATTACATTGTATGGTGCAGAAAATATTACGACCGTAATTTCTCATGGCGATGACGTCATCTTCTCAGGCTCGGCGGGGTCAGACCCGCTTTGGAACCCAGATACAACAACCCTTATTGCTTCGCTTTCAAAACCCATTACAGCCACTGCTGTAATAATTCTTGAGCAACAAGGGAAAATCGACATTAGTCAACCAATCACCACCTATATTCCTGATTTGAAACTGGCAGACGGCCGCGAAAATGATCTGACTATTCGCCGATTAATGAGCCACACCTCGGGCCTTTCATCACAAAACTTTCGCTATCAATACCAACCTAATGACTCACTTGAATCTTTAATAGATTTGATGGCCCAAGCTAGCTTGTATGCGGAGCCCGATGAAAACTGGTACTACAGTAATCTAGGTTATGATCTCTTAGGGCTTTTAGTTGAACGTGTAAGTGGTCAATCATTTGCTCAATTTTTAAAAGACTCGCTTTTTACCCCACTTGGAATGGACTCAAGCGGCACGCCGCAGCACCTTCCAATTGAAACGACAGGCCACATCTCTTTAATGCGAGTATCGATACCGGTTAGGTCACACCCAGCGGAAGCTGATATTCCATCAGGATACCTGTTAAGCAGCGCTGATGACTATAACCGTTTTTTGAGATTTCAGCGTGATGGTCTTGGCAACGATGGCCAGGCCATTCTTTCCATGTCTGCACTTAAGCTGATGCACGATGCCGCTTCAATCCCTCAAGCCTATTCCTATGGCTGGTCGCATGACACCTACTTTGGTATGAAGGGAATTGGTCACGACGGTGATGTGGATGGATACCTAGCAAAAGCGGTATATATACCAGAAGCCGATCTTTCCGTTGTGATACTTTCCAATAGCTATAACCTGCCTCAAAGCCTGTTTGCCATACGAGATCTGACTCAAGCTATGATTGCAGAAGTGATTGGTGAAGATCATTCACCTAATCCCATTATCAAATGGCTATCCATACTTTTACCTCTTCTCATCGTTGCAGATCTTTTCTCTAGCGTGCGCGGAATCGTTAAAGTACGGCAAGGGAAAGGTCAACTGTCGGAAAAACAAAAGCGACAGGTACTGCTACAAACATCCGTTAAGATCGCTTCATTACTGGCGATGCCGTGGATAATTGGCATCATATTAGGTCGAGGAATGGGGTATCACGAACTTTTCAACATGGCCCCGAACCTCACGTTACTTCTAGCCAGCTCAGTGATTCTTGAATCCATTAGGCTCATTGTTATGGCGTTCACTTCACCTCACAGCGAAGAACACTTTAGACAAGATGAGAACCAACTGACTCACTAAAGAAAACCTTTATCTGCCCGACAAGTAAGATATGGTCAAAAAACGCCCACTAATAAAGCCTTGCCTGTCACATTTGTCGAAGGCAAGGCACTAAGCTCAACCACGGTGTTCTAGACTAAAAGATAGATGCCGAAAGGACGAATCTAGGAGGATTAAAGGGATGAGAATTGTTCTAGTTATTATAAGTCTCTTATTTGCCAGTAGCAGCTTTGCTATGCGCGCACAACAGAGCTATACCGAAGCGGTATTAGACCAGTTTCAAAACGATATGAAAGGAACACTCTCTGACAACGAGCAACGTGTGGTAATGAAGCTGATGAACGAGCTGTCATACATTCCACTCAAAGAATCTGCCCCACTTGCAATTCCAACCTTAAATTTAGAAACCAAACTTGATGCGCTGACCAATGAAGAGCTTGAATCCACCTTGCTCTACATGACTTCGGTCTGCTTAACCAATGGTAAGCTACTTCAAATCTATGAAAAGTGCACCGACAACGCGTTAACTCAACAACTCGATACCTATTCACAAACCCACATGGGGACAACCCAAAAATTGATGTTTTGGTAGAAAACTTCTTCTCCCTCCAGTTTGCTATGCAAACGGTCCGAGAGCCCTTATAAGTTCGATTTAACGTAAGATTAAGCGCTTTAACATCACAGCGTTTACTGTGAAATAAAATGCCCTAATGGACAGTCAACCATTAGGGCATTTTCGTACTGACTTAAATCTGAACACTTGTTTACCCAGTATTAGGAAACGTACTCTTTCGCTTCTTTGAACTTAACCTTTAACTTATCTTTAGTGCTTAAGGCTTTATCAAATTCATCTTTCGACACATTCAGGTAACTGACACCATCGACGATCTGCGACAAGTACGCCTTATAAATTACATCCATGGTGACGAACTCAATACATGACTTCTTAATGTACTTTCTGGCAAACTTACGCGTCTTCTCATAAGACTTATAGATCTTACCCGCCAATTCGCTACCGGGTGCATACGTAGCAAATTTATCGTTCTCTTTCTTAAACTTGTACTTCACCTTACGCATATGCTTTTTCATAAATGAACGTTTCTTATAAGCAGGTAAATCAAGTACGCCCACCAGCACCTCTTCTTTTGAGCTCACAAGCGGGTGAAGAATCCACATCATCGCCACAACAGGGATATCTTGAATATTCTTATTGAAGAATTTCGCTACTTCATAACCTGAAAGACTGCCTTTACGGAAATACATTTGAAGACACTCTTTCTGGAACTTCTTATAGCGGGCAATCGTAATCAAACGATAGATATAGTTGATACACCATTGGCAAATCGACTTAGCGGCTCTCGCTATCGCCGTTGCAGGAGCGGCAGCACCCAGTGAAATAATGTTAACCACCAAGGTTGCAGAGTTGACTGAGAACTCGAGTAGGCCATCTTCCAATGCCGCAGCTTTGATTTTTCGTCTAACCACACGCAGTGTCTTTTGGCCTTCGCTGTCAGCGACGGATATCACCTTAGTCGCCTTTTTGTATAGTGAAACGCCTTTAATGCCTTTATAAGCGCCCTTCACTATACCTTTCGTGTCCTTAATAAAAGGCGCGAACTCTTCCCACACGTCGCTCACTAAATCGAATATTAAAGGTTTCATGTCGGTTAGCGCGTTGGATGGCAACAGCTCGATGCCCGGAACCCCTTTCACCACACTGTTCATTTGGTCGTAGATTCCGTTAGACGTTTCACCGACCGCTTCTTTGTTATCTTGGGAGCTATTAAGATCTTTTATTTCATCACCGATTTTGCGAACTTTGTTCATCACCTTTCGGTTTTTTCTAATTTGCTCAGGCGTTTTCACTTTGTCATCAATGCTGACTTCGCTAAAAAACCTTAAGAAAAAAAGCTGCTTGTCATCGACTGGGTCGCCTGCGATTTCAAGCACATTTTGTGAGGAGAGAGGCATGACAATTATCCTTAATTATCTGATACTGATAATTTAGTCTATATTATTTTCATATTTTAACCTATTTATAACAATAGAATTAACAATAAAACTTGAGTTTCTTCCAATCACATCAATCCCAAAGATCATACTTATAGCCGCCGAGCGTCTTTTGTCACAAATTTTGAGGCATAATAGCCCTTCATTTGTGCCAATTATGCTTAAAGTCTGCGACTAAAAGGAAATAAGCGATGTATTTAAAAACGCTAATGTTAGCAACTCTGTTAGCTTTGACTCTTGCTGGTTGCTCAGACAGTGTTATGCCCAATGAAGGCGAGTCGGGAAAGGTAGAGTTCGATCAACTATTCGCCAATAAATGGTTTGGTGGCTATGAGACCAAGCATCCTGTTGTATTAGGCAGTGTTAGTGTGGGTGAAGGTGTTGAACTGGGTGATTTCATTCGAGTCGAAGGGCTTACCATTGAGCAGTTAAAGGACAAAACCATCGTTGTGACCAACATCGACGGTAAAATGATCGTCAAGTCCGTTCGGCATAAAGATGACTGAGAACAAAACGAACCGTTGCTCAATTTAATCCTTTTTCATGATATCGTTAGAAAAATCAAACGGTGAAGTCGTTACAAATGCTGCAATTCATAAAATCCTATCGCGCAATGTCAAAAGAAGATCGCGCCAAAGCCTATGCGAAGCTTTCTGATAAGTTAGCCGAACAATTTGCTAAAGAAGTTGGCCTTAGCGCTAAGAAGCGTAGCGAGCTTGATAAAATCATGAAATCGTTAAAGTAAGCGGGGCTATTGATAACTTTTCTGTAACCCTAAAATGGCCTGTAAACGATCTATTTTCTACAGCTAAAGTAATATCAGTAAAAATAATCTGATAAAAGTGTATCTATTTAAAAATTAGTGTGTATAGTAAATAAAAGCTCCACAAGCGAGCTATTGATAACTTATTTAGTTCAAGACCTTCTCAGTTTCTTTTCGATTTGACACATCATTTTTCTCTGCGATACCTTTTTCTTCATTCCTTATTTAGTAGCTCTCTTTAAATTCAATCTAATATAGAGATACCTATGTCTAGTAAAATAACTGGCTCAGTAAAATGGTTCAACGAAACGAAAGGCTTTGGCTTTATCACTCCTGATAATGGCGGCTCTGACCTGTTCGTTCATTTC
Source organism: Vibrio mexicanus (assembly GCF_001012815.1). Taxonomy (GTDB): domain Bacteria; phylum Pseudomonadota; class Gammaproteobacteria; order Enterobacterales; family Vibrionaceae; genus Vibrio; species Vibrio mexicanus. The sequence goes on along the minus strand of NZ_JYJP01000070.1, from coordinate 6,026 downwards.
AGATCAATTGTGAGTGAAGGTTTCAAAACTCTGGCCGATGGCCAGAAAGTGTCCTTCAACGTTGAGCAAGGTGGCAAAGGCCCCAAGCAACTGATGTAACAGTCGCTTAATCAATGTTCTGAGAGTTTGCCTACTTCCTAGTTATAGCGAGCTCTCAACTTTTATAACCAATCAAAGAGCAATATGAATAGAAAAAGTAATAGAAAAACATACTGGTATTATGTTTTACGTGAACAAAAGTCACAGCGAGATAAACAATAATTGTACTCAATTAATTACCACCTCAAACATAGCAACACCTCTTGGTCCGCCGAAATTAGTCAGTTAAATTCAGACGTATTGCAACGTCATATACTCCCTAAAATAAGCACTGGCTGCCTTTCTCTTAATTTTTCATTTTGTGAGTCGACAGCTTCAGGAAAAATAATTAGTTCGACAGGAGCGATTTTAGGTAGTTTTTATCTAAAGTGATAGAGAATAATAAACATTGAAAAAATCTATACGCAACAACTCAAATACCCTAAAGTCACAAGCTCCTTGTAAAACTGATGTGAAGAACAACAACATTCATTCGGTAAGAAAACGAATCGAACAAATCTTGATTGAACAAGAAACCAAAAAGCTATGGGATTTATAGCCACACCTCTCCATTTTTCTTTCCAAGTGTTCCCTGTAGTTTATCTACTAATCATGCCCAATTGCCCCAATTCCAATAATTGACACTATGTTTAGCGCTCATTCTGGCTAACAATAAAGTCCTGTTTTATTGGAGATAATTATGTACATCGGCGAACTATCCAAAATAACGGGTGTGAGCGTGAAAGCCATTCGCCATTACGAAGAAATTGGGCTGATTAAGCCCCCTTAAGAAAAGAGAAATACCGGATCTACGACAACAGTTTTGTCGATGTTCTGAACATGATCCAGCTAGCCAAACGTCTTGGGTTTAGCCTCGCTGAACTCAAAGCCATCGCTAAAGCCAAAACTGAAAAAGGCGTAGTGCCGATGGACCTGTTAGTCCAAGAAATAGAAAAGAAACGCACCGTGTTGCTCGCGCAGCAAAAGACCATCAAAGAAAAACTTAAAGGATTAACCGAGCTAGAGCAAAGCGTTGCCCATTACAACGCCTGCTTGCTGGAATCGTTAGAGCCTACAGACTAAGCGCTTTTCATCGCTTTATAGTAGAAGTTAACGACACTCGTTCGAGACAATATGCGGTTGAGAAACACGTACATTTTGTTTTCTAGAAATGGAATTTCGCGATTTTTTCCGCTAAACAGCGCTTTCAGTCCTTTGTTTGCCACCTTGGCAGGGCTAGCTCGATACTTTTTCGAGAATACGCCCTCTTCGGATGCTTGATCTTCCCCTCCTTCAAAATGAAAGAATCCCGTATCAGTTCGACCTGGCGACAAACAAGTCACAGACACATTAGAGGGTTTTAACTCCATTTTCAGCGCTTCGGTAAAGTTAGCCACATACGCCTTACTCGCAGCATAAGCGGCCAAATAAGGCGGCGGTTGGTAGGCGGCAGTCGATGCCACATTTAAAATATGACCCGATTTTTGTTCTACCATTCTTTGCGCAAAGTAACGACTCAAGCGCGTGGTTGCAACGATGTTGAGATGAATCATGGCGTTGATATCGACCTCACTGAGCGACAAATGATCGCCATACAAACCAAAACCTGCATTGTTCACCGCAACATCAATTTTTGTTTCCAAGTCATCGAGTTGGCTAATTAACGTTTCGAGCTGATCTGGGTCGCTCAAATCTGCTTGTAAGGTTTGCTTAACGTTTGGTAAATCTTGCTCAAGTTGCGCCAGTACATCTTGGTTACGACCGTGAAGAACGAGCGCATATCCTTGCCCTGCTAACTGTTTAGCAAACTCATAACCAATACCCGATGTAGCACCACTGATGAAAGCTGTTTTCATAATATTTGTCCTCATTGACTCTTGAATGAGGTACTACCTTAAACCCTCCCGTATAGGAGAGTCAACGCCCTTATTTCAAAAAATTTCAGTGGTCGTCCTTTTCGACGTTACGCTTTAGTGTTTATACCTAAACGTATTGCTATCATCGATAACGTCTATCTTCACAGGTACTAGGCCGCCTTTAATGTCGCCAATCTTGTCAAACGACTTTCGCGATAAATCAATCACTCGCCCTTTGACAAATGGCCCTCGGTCGTTGATTTTCACATCGACCGATTTGTTATTTCGAGTATTGGTAACACGTACTACCGTGCCGAAAGGAAGGGTTTTATGGGCGGCAGTATAGGCTCTCATATTGTAACGTTCGCCACTTGCGGTTAGCCTGCCATGATACTTGCTGCCATACCAAGAAGCTTGACCAGCAAGTTCATGCGAACTGGCATAGGCCCTCGTTTTTCCAGAATCAATTGCTGTGCTAGAAGCACAGCCAACAAGAAGCATTGCGCAGCAAACAGCAATCGCTAGGGTTTGAATTCTCATTTATTTTGGTACTCTGTTCAATAAATCGGGTTTAATCATCAGACGAAGCTAATGCCTGTCCGACACACCCCAAAGATTGTCCATGAACCAAGACCAATCAAGTCATCGCAACGACAAGATAATGATTAGTATTCGTACACTTAGGTAAAAATTGCATACTGCCAAAGTTCTTTGGTTTACTTACCCTTCTCCAACCTCAACAACACTTCTTTGCGCTCAACACCACCTGCATACCCGGTCAACTTTCCGTTTGCACCGATTACGCGGTGACAAGGGACAACGATAGAAATCGGGTTTTTACCATTTGCTGTTCCTACAGCTCTCACCGCTTGTGGGCGATTGATCAGCTCAGCCAGTTCTTTATAACTCCACGTTTCGCCGTAAGGGATGCGGGTTAACGCTTGCCATACTTGCTTTTGGAACTCTGTACCCTTCAGATCCAGAGGCAAATCAAACTTCTGACGCTCTTTGGCAAAATAGGCATTAAGCTGATTCGACGCTTCCACCAGAACATGATGGTCATCCTTTCGCGTGCCTAATTCCTCCGGCTTGGTGGTAAAGGTTTCGAACCATATTCCGGTCACACCCTTGTCACTGGCTTGAATGGTGATCTCTCCCAGTTCACTTGGGATTATGCTGTAGTATTTCATGCGTGATTCCATAAATGAAAAGTCGCGTAACTGCCCCACGGTGAAGCGGACGCTTTGTTTAAGTTCGGGTACTGCTGCTGCCATTTTTTAACCACAAGATCAGAGTCTAAGTAGTGATTCGGTAATGAAAGCCCACGCAATAGCGCGTAATTGACCGTCCAAGGCCCAATGCCCTTGATTGATAGCCACTCATCAGGTGTCGCTTCTGGGTTTTCGATATTGAACTGGGCAAATCGCGCTAAGGTGTCCTTTCGGCTTTGTGGCATGCGAAGAAAGCTCAAATCCGCCTGCGCTATTTGCTGAGGTGTTGGGAAAGTACGTATCTCACCGCCCGATAACTCTTTAACGAGCAAGTTAAGTTGACCAATCGCCGCTTTCACCGACACCTGCTGGCCGAGGATGGCCCTAACACCTGCCTCCCAAGCGCTCCATACGCCAGGAATTCGAATGCCGCTTGATTTAACGATCCCAGAAGCCACACTCTCCAAATGTTGCTCTATCACATCGACATTGGCATCGAGATCCAGCATACGACGCACGGTACTAATCAAAGCTTTAAGAATAGAAATATCTTCAACTTCAAGCTCTAGTAGAATTTGTCCTTTGGCTTTTGGGCTTGCTTTAAACCAAGCCTGCTTGCCTTGAATAACAACTGAGCGACTGTAACAACCCTCTTCTACCGACTCTAACCCTTCAATGGCCCTCAACTCATAGAAGCTCATTAAATGCGACCAATTCAGCTCGCCTTGATAGTTAAGAATGATCTGAGTCCGTTCGCCTGCCATGCGTTTTCTTCGAATATCCGATGGGCTCATTTTCAGTTGTTTACGAAATGCGTCGTTAAAACGTCTTGTACTTTGAAAACCAACCGCAAAGCCGATATCGGTAATACTCAATGTACTGGTATGCAGTAACTGTTTAGCGAACAGAAGTTGCTGATAGAGCGCATACTGTTTGGGGGACATACCAAGGTACTGACTAAATAACTTTCGTAAGTAACGGTCGCTCACCCCTAAACGCTCTGACAGCACTTGCAAGGATTGGTTATTCAATGCGCCTTCGTCAATCAGCTTGACGGCTCGACTGAACGTAGTTTCGACGCCCTTCCAAGCCCAAGAATGGGGGCACTGTCTGGGCGGCACCGCAAACATGGGCGGTATCCCGCCTCGAGCGCAATCGTCTTATCACCGAAGTATTCAACATTTTCTTCTTTTGACATTCGCGCAGGGCAAATCGTTCGGCAAAAAATCCCTGTTGATTTGACCGCGATAAAGAACCGGCCGTCGAATCGGGGATCTCTTGACAAGCGTGCTTGCTGGCACTGCTCGAAAGTGAGATTTGAGAATGAGTCAATCATGTAATGCGCCATTAATTCCGTATAAGAGGTCTATCATTTCCCTTCACTATAGCGAGAGTGTACAAAACAATACGCCATTTTCGGAACTAATATTGAGAAGGCTAAAGATACATCGCCCAAAGCCCTCCGCCACAACCGATTAACTAGGTTCAAAGATCCGGCAGTAGAGCCAGATCATAAAACCCACCAAATTCGTAAAACCCGGATTGAGTTTTGATTAAGGTCAGATTTTGGCTGTTAACAATCTATTAATATCAAAGGGTATTCATTGACTTAGCAAGGGCTAAGTGGCTGATTAAGCAAGAAGTTCAATTATGCTTGAGTGTCTAAGATAGTCAGTCTTCCACACTACTTGGCTGGATGCATGGAGGTTATTATGAAACAGTTCAACGACATCCTTTTCGTGAGTCAGGGCCTAACTGCCCACCAAGATTCATTAGGCCAATCCATCATGCTGACGCTGCGAAACCAAGCGAACTTAGAAGGTTTGATTGCATGCCCTCCTCTACCGGAGCACATGTCGGACTACCGCGAAACCTACGAAAACTCACTTATCAATACGATTAAAACCAGCTTCGATGACACGGTAAGTAACAATCCGGCCATTCAAACGCCAATCGAGTTTCCAATCCACATTTCCGCTGGCGACAAACCTGCGGCACGCATTTCTAAGCACGTTGTCGAGCATGGGTTCGATATCATCATCAAAGATACAGAAGAGATACCAGAAGGTGAAGACGGTTTTAAAGCGCTAGACATGCAACTCCTACGCGAGTGCCCATGCCCTGTTTGGCTTCATAAACCCAACAACAAGCCAATCGAAAAACGCCGAGTGGCTGTTGCCATTGATGTCGACCCATTCGATGACGAGAAAAAAGTCATGGCTCTTGATCTGCTACGCCATGCAAGAGCGATTGCCGATTCAAGCGACAGCCGCCTACACATCATAGGCTGTTGGGTATACCAACTAGAAAGCTACCTCAGCACCCAAGCTTGGATCAAAGTGCCAGAAAAGGAACTCAATCGTAATATTGAATTGGCGCGAATCGAGCACTTGGCCGAGTTAAACCGCTTAATTGAAGAATCTGGTATTGAAGGGGAAAATGTTATCCATCACCTACATGGTGAGGCCGACAATGAAATACCTCGTTGTGTGGCGAATATTGATATTGACGTACTTGTGATGGGCACCAGTGCGCGAACCGGCCTATCAGGCGTCGTGATCGGTAACACCGCCGAGAATATCCTGCAGCATATTCACTGCTCGCTCGTCGCGTTCAAGCCTCGTGATTTCTAACCTAGGTAGCGACACTATCCAATAGTAAAAAGCAGCGAGTTCGCTGCTTTTTACTGAGTTTCAGACATACCTAGCCCAGTTAGCTTGTTGAGTGCTTTGATCATGCGTAAGTCTCACCCACTTGTGCGTTGTTGTACTTGCGCCGGTTGCTGGTTTTATAGCGAGGCTTCGGCATGAAATCAAAGTCAGTAAATGAATGTCCCTGATCTGATCGTAAAATTTTGATTTAGTTCATTCGATTTCGGCAA
>NZ_JYJP01000069.1 GCF_001012815.1 Vibrio mexicanus | reverse complement strand
CTATTCCCTAAAAGGGAGGACTTTAAGAGCTTCTCTCAAAGCGGACGGCCATTTTAGCGAGATAAGTTATTGTGTCAACCACTTTTCTCATTCTTTCTTTGCAAACATTCCTGCTTACTGGACCGTTTCGTTTTCACTGCTTTGCCGTGACAACGGAGGCGCATTATAGGGAGTTCCCAAATGATGGCAACCCCTAAATTAAATAAAATCGCCAAGTTTGAATCGTTCGTCTAAAAAGCCATCAAAACGCTCAAAAGTTAATAAAAAAGAGGAGCAAACGCTCCTCTTTTCATTCAACTACTTCACATTAAGCTTGATGAGCTATGATTCTGTCGTTGTTTACCAATAGCTGAACTTTCTTCTCTGGGTCTACTTTTCCAGCTAGGATAGCTTTAGCTAATGGGTTCTCTACGGATTGTTGAATTGCTCGCTTAAGTGGCCTTGCACCATAAACTGGATCAAACCCAACTTGCGCAATCAGCTCTAACGCTTTATCTGAGACTTCGAGTTCATAGCCACTGTCTTCCATTCGCTTACCTAGACGATCTAATTGAATAGAGGCAATCGACTTAATATGTTCTTTTCCTAGTGGATGGAATACCACACTTTCATCAACACGGTTTAAGAACTCTGGACGGAAATGTTTCGTCACCACTTCCATCACTTCATTCTTAATGCCTTCATAGTCTAAAGTGGCAAAGTTCTCTTGAATACGAGCGGAGCCTAAGTTCGACGTCATGATAACGACCGTGTTACGGAAGTCGACGGTTCGACCTTGCCCATCGGTAAGGCGACCATCATCCAATACTTGCAATAATATATTGAACACATCTGGATGAGCTTTCTCGACTTCATCTAGCAAAATCACCGAATACGGTTTGCGACGTACAGCTTCCGTTAAGTAGCCGCCCTCTTCATAACCAACATAACCAGGAGGCGCACCCACCAGTCGAGCTACAGAGTGTTTCTCCATAAACTCCGACATATCGATGCGTACCATCGCTTCTTCACTATCGAACATGAAGCTAGCTAAGGTTTTACACAGTTCGGTTTTACCCACGCCAGTAGGGCCTAAGAATAGGAACGAACCAATTGGCTTGTTTGGATCCGATAATCCTGCGCGGCTTCTCCGAATCGCGTTTGAAACAACTTCAACCGCTTCTTTTTGTCCTATCACACGTTTGTGAAGCACTTCTTCCATACGAAGCAGCTTTTCTTTCTCAGCTTCTAGCATCTTGGATACAGGAATTCCTGTCTGCTTCGAAAGCACTTCAGCGATCTCAGCATCCGTCACTTTGTTTCTAAGCAACGTCATTTCCTGCATTTCCGCTTGAGTTGCTAAGTCGAGCTGCTTTTCTAGCTCAGGGATACGGCCATACTGAAGCTCTGACATACGGTTTAAATCGCCAGCACGTCTAGCTATGTCCATATCCATTCGCGCTTGTTCAAGTTCGCCTTTGATATGTTGCGTCCCCGATAGCGCCGCTTTTTCTGCATTCCAGACTTCTTCAAGCTCAGAAAAATCACGCTCTTTCTCTTTAAGCTCTTCGTTTAAGTTGTTAAGGCGTTTCTCGCTAGCGTCATCGTGCTCATTACTTAGCGCCTGTTGCTCTATCTTAAGCTGAATGATTTTTCTTTCGAGTTTATCTAAGGACTCAGGTTTTGAATCGATCTGCATTCGAATGCTCGATGCAGCCTCATCAATCAAATCAATCGCTTTATCAGGCAGTTGACGGTCAGAGACGTAACGATGTGACAGACTCGCGGCTGCAACAATCGCAGGGTCAGTAATCTCTACATGGTGGTGTAGTTCGTAGCGTTCTTTGAGGCCACGAAGTATCGCCACGGTATCTTCCACACTAGGCTCATCCACCAGCACTTTTTGGAAACGGCGCTCAAGGGCAGGATCTTTCTCTATATATTGACGATATTCATCAAGCGTAGTGGCACCAACACAGTGAAGCTCGCCACGCGCCAAAGCAGGTTTAAGCATGTTGCCCGCATCCATCGAACCTTCGCCTTTGCCCGCGCCAACCATAGTATGGATCTCATCGATAAACAGAATGACGTTGCCTTCTTCTTTAGATAGCTCATTCAGTACCGACTTTAAGCGCTCTTCAAATTCACCACGATATTTCGCACCCGCTACAAGTGCGCCCATATCGAGCGACAACACTCGGCGCCCTCTAAGGCCTTCAGGTACTTCATTATTTACAATGCGCTGCGCGAGTCCTTCTACTATGGCGGTTTTACCCACTCCGGGCTCACCAATAATGACAGGGTTATTCTTGGTTCTACGTTGCAACACTTGAATAGTGCGGCGGATTTCGTCGTCACGGCCAATAACAGGGTCTAGCTTGCCTTGCTCTGCGCGTTCGGTCAGATCAATGGTGAACTTTTCAAGCGCCTGACGCATCTCTTCGGCATTCGGGTCATTCACTTTTTGACCGCCACGAATTTTTTCAATCGCCTGAGATAACTTCTCTTCGGTTAAACCCAATTCTTTTAATAGTTCACCTAACGGGCCACGATCTTCTAAAGCTGCCAGTAGGAAGACTTCTGAGGAGATATAGCTGTCCTGACGTTTTTGAGCCACTTTATCGCAAAGATTGAACAAAGTGCCCATCGCACTTGATAGCTGAACATCACCACCAATGCCGCTTACTTTTGGCAACTTATCTAAGATCTCACCAAGCTTCGAGCGAAGATGTGTCACATCCACATTCAGCAAAGTCAGTAGCGGACGAATAGGACTTCCCGTCTGGTCGAGCAAAGCGACCATAAGATGCACGGGTTCAATATATTGATGATCACGCCCGAGAGCTAATGATTGAGCATCAGAAATAGCAATTTGAAACTTGCTAGTAAAGCGGTCAAGACGCATAACTATCTCCCTAACCTAAAAATACGATATGACGTTTATGTTAGAAAGATGGATACGGATGAGGGGATTTTCAAGGGGAGGACAAACAGTTATCTGCAAGAAGCCTTATAACTACTCCAGCCAAATAAAGCTTGCCATACGTCCTGTCACGCCATCGCGGCGATAGGAATAAAACTGGTTAGCATCTTGATAGGTGCAAAGGCTGCTACAAGTAATGTCTTCGACACCGAGATGGTTAAGCCTTTGCGAAGCAAGCTGCTCCATATTCGCGTACCACTTGGATTCAACGGAAGATTTCACGAATGCAGTTCCAGCTTCGGGGAGATAACGGCAAAATGCCTCAACCACTTCGTCTCCAACTTCGAATGCTTCTGGCCAATGGCAGGGCCAAGCCAAACCATCACCTCTCCATCAAACAATTTAACGGCGTTCTCGACAATTCCATCAGCTAGCCCGCGCCAGCCTGCATGAACCGCCGCTACCTGAGTGCCGGCTTTATCCGCGATTAATACGGGCAGACAATCGGCGGTCATTGCGCTGCAAACAACACCTTGTTTCGTTGTATAGCAACCGTCTGCATCCACCACTTCAAGCGTTGGTGAATCTTGTTTAACGACAACGGTTGAGTGGGTTTGATTGAGCCAAATTGGTGAAGATGGCATTTGAGACTGCTGCTCTAGCCATTCACGATTTCGCATTACAGCTGCGAGATTATCCCCAACATGACTGCCTAGGTTTAACCCATCATAGGGAGGCAAAGAAAAGCCACCAACTCGCGTCGAGCAAAAGGCTTTAACGTTTTTTGGGGCGTTCCAGTTTGGGATGATCATAGTCAGCACTCGGTATTTATGAGCTCAGTTAGAAATCTTCAGAGTGATTTAGCTTCGCATCTTCACGCAGTGCTTCTGCCATTTCGACCATGTCATCTGGCACAGGTGCATGGAACTCTAGCTGCTCACCTGTTACAGGATGATCAAATCTCAACATCACAGCATGCAGGGCTTGACGATCAAAGCTGCGAATCATCTCAGTCAACTCTTCAGTCGCACCTTTCGGGATTCGCGCTCGGCCACCGTATGCTGTATCACCTAACAGTGGATGCTGCAGGTAAGACATATGAACACGGATTTGGTGCGTACGGCCTGTTTCTAGGCGAAGACGAATACGAGTGTGCTCGCGGAAATGCTCTGCAACGCGGTAATGGGTTACGGCTGGTTTGCCTAATGGCGCAACTGCCATCAGAGTCCGCTTCGTCGAGTGACGACCAATAGGTTGTTCAACCTTACCACCCGCTGTCATTTTACCGATCGCAATCGCTTCATATTCACGCGTAATATTTCGCTTTTGCAGAGCGCGAACCAAGCGTGTTTGAGCCGGTACCGTTTTCGCAACAACCATTAGACCAGTTGTGTCTTTATCGAGACGGTGAACAATACCTGCACGTGGCACTTCTGCGATTGCCGGGTAATGATGCAGTAATGCGTTCAGCACAGTGCCATCTGGCGTACCTGCTCCAGGGTGAACAACGAAATCACGAGGTTTATTGATAACTAATAGATCATCGTCTTCGTAGACGATGTCTAGAGGGATGTCTTGTGCTTCCCAACGTTCTTCATCTTCCAGTTCAGCTTGAACGGTGATCTCTTCACCGCCCATGACTTTTGTGCGAGGCTTAGTTACAACAGTTCCATTGACGGCAATTTTCCCCTCAAGTAACCACTCTTTTATGCGTGAACGGGAAAAATCACCGAATAACTCGGCCACAGCTTGGTCTAATCTTTGACCTAACTGACTATCTTTTACGGTATTTGTTAATTGAATCTGCTGTGCCATATCGAACTTTTTTAAAAACTGTGAGACTAATGCTCACTACTGTGGAAAAATAGACTATTGCATCATTGTATCTGTTACGACTTAGAAAGTAACGGAAGCAGACAAAATATTTAGATTCAAGGAAGCGGCTCCTAACATGAACAAGCACACTTTATCAGGCTTACTGGCGTTATCATTACTGTTTGGCTGTTCCAGCAGTGAAGAGATAGTTCCTGATGTTCCGCCTTCAGAGCTCTACTCTGAAGCTCAACAGTCTTTACAAGGTGGTAACTGGTTAACCGCAATTGAAAGACTGGAAGCTCTCGACTCGCGCTACCCGTTTGGTGCTTACTCTGAACAAGTTCAGCTAGATCTCATCTACGCTTACTACAAAAACGACGACCTCGCTCTTGGTTTAGCGACGATTGAGCGCTTTAATCGCCTCAACCCAACTCACGATAAACTCGATTGGGTGCTTTACATGCGCGGTTTGACTCACATGGCGCAAGATCGTAACTTCATGCACGATCTCTTCAACATGGACCGTAGCGATCGTGATCCTGAACCAGTGATTTCTGCATTTAACGACTTCAAGCGTCTACTTGAACGCTACCCAAACAGTCCTTACGCTGCCGATGCGAAGAAGCGTATGTTCGCACTCAAGAACCGCCTTGCTGCTTACGACTTAGCGACTGCTGACTTTTACCTGCGTCGCGAAGCTTGGATTGCTGCGATTAACCGAGCACAAGAACTACAAAAAACCTTCCCTGATACGGAAGCCGCGCGCCAATCTCTTGAAATTCAGCTCGAAGCCTATGAGCAACTTGGCCTAGAAGAGCAAGCAGAGCGTACGCGCCAGTTAATAGACTTGAACCCTAGCTAATCGAACACGATTTTACACATACGAAAAGCCGCTAATCACTAGCGGCTTTTTTGTGTCTCTTGCTCAAACAGCAAATTAACATTAACCTTTAGTAACATAATAACAAAAGGAGTTGTTATTTTGCGCAGGTTAATTGGGGGATTGCCCTACTACTTTTACTCATCTCTTCAAGCTGTTGGGGCTTTCTCTGTCGCCGTTGCAAAAGGAACCCTACAGCGGTGATATGGAAGTATTCAAGACCAAAGGCGTTATTCGCGTTTTGGTCTCTGCCGATTTGGGTTTCTACTATATAGAAGGCGGGCGACCAAAAGGCATCATTGCCGAACTTCTTTATCATTTCGAAAAAGAATTAAAGAAAGACTCCCCTTACCTAAACATCCAAATCATCCCAATTCACCGCGATGATCTATTTGAATCACTTGCCAAAGGCTTTGGTGATCTTGCCGTTGCTAACCTCACCATTACGGAAAAACGCAAGCAATATGTCGACTTCAGCCGACCTGTTATTGATGGGGCAAAAGAGCTGATCATCACCAGCAAAGACCACGAGCCGATAGAGACTATTGAACAGCTGAGTGGCAAGGAGTTCTGGGTACGAGCAAGTTCGAGTTACTTTGAAAGCCTGCAGAAAGTGAACGCTCAGCTTAATGAGCTTGGTTACCCACCAGCCATAATCAATTTCATCGAAGAAACACTGCAAGATTATGAACTCATCGAGATGGTCAATTTAGGCCATATTGGCGCAACAGTACTCGACGATCACAAAGCACAGCTGTGGCTCAATGTAATGGAAGATATCCAAGCGCACACAGATTTACCCTTACGTACCGGTGGTCAAATTGCGTGGGCAATGCGCAAGGAAACACCAAAACTTCAGAAAACCGTCAATGACTACCTACGCAGTGCAAAATCAGGAACATTACTGGGCAATGTCATCTATGGTAAATACATCACCGATACTCGCTGGCTAAAACGGGCGCTCAACCCTGACCAAATAGCTAAACTCGAATCACTCTCCTCCATATTCAGTGAATATTCCAATCAGTACGAGTTCGATTCACTCATGATGGCGGCTCAGGGCTTTCAAGAGTCTGGGTTAGACCAATCAAAAGTGTCGCACAAGGGTGCTGTTGGTGTGATGCAGGTTCTGCCAAGCACGGCGAAAGATCCTAACGTCAACATTCCAGACATCTACAAAGTCGAAAACAACATCCATGCGGGCATCAAATATATGCGCTTTATCAAAGACCGATATTTTGATGATGAAGAGATCAAGCCAGACGACCAAGTGTATTTCACCCTAGCCGCCTACAATGCAGGCCCCGCGAACATTCGGAAAATGCGTCGATTAGCCACTAAGCATGGTTATGACCCCAATGTTTGGTTCAAAAACGTCGAGATTATTACTCGCCGAAATATTGGTAGAGAACCTGTTCATTACGTCGCGAACATTAATCGTTACTTTGTTATATATAAGCAGTTATCGCTGCTCAAGCAGAGTGAAGCAGCGAAAAGCGCGCAGCTATCTCCAATACCACTACTGTCAATGCAAGTAGAATAAGCAAGTCAAATCATTGGGTGAACGAAACAAGTTGGAGTTTGAGCAAACAGAGAAGGGATAGAGATCACACTTTAGTAGTGTTTAAGAATTACTCAGTAGGAATATCAGGCTGTAAGACGTCCCTAAAATACGAATGAATTTTAGCGCGCTACCTCTTTCAATCTAAAGAGATTTCATGGAATAACAAGTTATTTTTGAGTTTAAATCGCACACTCTTTGCGTAAGATCACAATTAGTTTCGAAGCCGAAAAACCCACACCAAAAAGTGATTTGAATCACATTTTTTCTTCAGTGGATGAGTAATCTGGAGTTAACCCATAAGGGATGCAACAGAGGAAAACATCTATGAAAGTAAACATCACTGGCAAAAATATCGACATCACCTCTGCAATCCGTTCGCACATAGAGAGCAAGTTTAAAAAACTAGAAAAATGGCAAGTAGACATCATCGGATGCCAAGCCACTTTCTGCGAAGAGCCGAACAAGAAGAAAAAATTTGAAGCCGTTATTACTGTACCGAAAGGACAACTCGTAGCTTCCGCAACACATGAAGATTTATACGCTGCCGTTAACGAGGTAGAACAGAAACTAGAACGTCAGCTAAACAAACTAAGACACAAACCTGAAGCTCGCCGCAGTGAAAAACCAGAACTAGAAGAGACCGAGTAAAAGAGGATTCGAAAAATAGCGCCGCAAGGCGCTATTTTTTTGCTTGACGCTCTACCCTAGCTTGCTTATTGTGTTTAAACATTCACTGAAACCTAAAGATTTATGCATCTAACTAACCTGTTCTTTTTTGACTTCTTTTTTCTCCAATAACCTTGGGGGCTCATTCGTTTGTAAAAAGACAAGTCAAAAACGAACAGAAAGCCTCCCAAATGGGAGGCTTTTTTATAAGGACACATTTATGGCTGACAGACAATATTCACTAGATGAAATTCGCATCCGACTTAACGAGTTAGATGACCAACTGCTTAAACTGCTCTCTGAGCGTCGAAGCATGAGCATTGAGGTGGCTAAAAGCAAAGTAGAAACCTCTAAACCAGTGCGTGATGCAAGCCGCGAACAACAACTTCTAGTGAAGCTCATCAATAATGGTAAAGAGAAGTACGACTTAGATGCTCAGTACATCACTAAGTTATTTCACACCATTATTGAAGATTCTGTTCTGCTGCAACAGTCTTACCTGCAAAACCTCGCAAACCCGCAAAGCAGAAAGCCTCTGGCGCGTGTTGCTTTCTTAGGTTCTAAAGGTTCTTACTCTCACTTAGCCAGCCGCGAATTCTTTAGCCGTAAGAACACCGAACTTATCGAGCTCAACTGTGAGCACTTCAAAGAAGTCGCCAATACCGTTGAATCTGGTCATGCTGATTATGGTGTCCTACCCATTGAAAATACGAGCTCAGGTTCAATCAATGAAGTTTACGACCTGCTGCAACATACAACGCTCTACATCGTTGGTGAACTTACCCAACCTATCGAGCACTGTTTAGTCGCCAAGTCTGACATCCGTTTAGAGAAGATTAAAACGCTTTACTCTCACCCACAACCTCATCAACAGTGCAGTGAGTTTTTAAGCCGATTGGATGGTGTGACTTTAGAGTCTTGCGCAAGTACCGCGGATGCGATGCAAAAAGTCCAAGAGCTAGACCGTGATGATGTGGCAGCTATCGGCAATGCTTCCAGCGGCAAGCTTTACGGCCTGCAGCCGATTCAAGGCAACATCGCAAACCAGACAGAAAACCATACTCGCTTCATCGTCGTTGCTCGTAAGCCTGTTGAAGTTTCTGCTCAAATCCCAGCGAAAACCACTTTGATTATGTCAACGTCTCAAGAAGCTGGCTCACTGGTTGAATCGCTACTGGTTCTGCAGCGTTATGGCATCAATATGACTAAGCTAGAATCTCGTCCAATCATGGGGAACCCTTGGGAAGAGATGTTTTATGTTGACCTTGAAGCTCACCTTGATTCTGACGCAATGCAGCAATCTATTGTCGAACTCACCAAAATCACTAAGCATCTTAAAGTGCTGGGTTGCTACCCAAGTGAGAACGTTAAGGCGACGCAAGTTAAGCTTCAATAATATTAACTGACTCATATATTTCGAACTCGATAGCTGACACTCTTAGTAACAATTCATACAATTCTCATTCAATTGCATAACTAAGAGTGTTGCTTTATTCCTTAACGCTCCGCTGTATTAATGTAAATTAACGATTAAAACGGACTCGATGAGCGACATGGCGTTACGGACAACTCTCAATAGCCACCCCCTTTCAACTTTGACTTCACTCGAGTGCAGTGCGCACTTAAACGCGGCTAGTCGGTGACACCATGAAGCTCAATAGTCGAATCCTCTTTCTTATCGCTCCTGTTATCCTTTTCAGTGCTGCAGTATCCACCTACACCATTTTCTCAAGTCAAAAAGAGATTCTTCTCAAACGAGAAGACAGCTATTTGCAACTCAGCATGGAAAAGCTGGCCGGGCATTTTAGGCAGTCGCTTTCTATCTTAAACAGTTACTCTTTCACTCTTATCAAGAGCGATGCCATTCGCCTATATGCCGACCAGCAAGTCAATCAATTTCAAGAGCTAAGACTGACCGATCATCTGAAAAAAACCATTTCAAATCTTCAAACACCGGAGCGCGACTTTACCAGTATCAGCGTGCTCGATGGCAACCAGAACAATAAGTACTACGCCGATAGCACCAACGATCCTCTAAACAACTTCGATCCAACCTTGCAAGAATACGCTATGTGGGTTTTCGAGGAGACGGGTAAATACTCTCACACCGGATACACTCAAAATGCGCAAGGGCAAGGTGTATTAATCCGTTACGATGTACTTGATACCGTTACGCTAACCAACCCAGTTCTATTCGATCCACAACACAGTTTCTTTGTGGTGGTCTCTGTTGAACTTACGCAGTTCAATGCATTGCGAAAAATCATCGAGTTCGATAACAAGAGTTCGATATTTTTCACTGAAAACACAGATAGCCTAGATCCTAGACCGTCCAACCTAACTCAAACGGTTAAGTTAAAAGAGAATTTCTTCGCGACCCTCGACCCCGCTTATTTCTTAATTGAAGCGAAGATCGACGATATCCACAAACAACTTAGCCTATCGTTCATCTGCTCCTCACTACTTACTGTTTTGATTCTAATGGCGCTACTGAGAAAGCACGTCACACAGCCAATCACTCGTCTGGATGAACAGCTCCAACAAGTGGAGAATTTGGAGCGTAAGAACATCGACATTCTCAAGACCAACGATGAGATTGGTCGACTATCTTGTCGCTTCCATGACATGTACAAAGAGCTCGACTCGACCTACCAAAAAACCAAAGCTTTGGCGGAAAATGATCACCTAACTCAGTTGTCAAATCGATACCATTTTCAGCAGCGCATCCAACGCGCTTTGGCTAACACACTGACTCATAAACAAGTGTGGATTTTGTATCTCGATCTCGACAACTTTAAATACGTTAATGACAAGTACGGGCACCAAATTGGTGATGGCTTGTTAATCGACTTTGCTCAACATATTCGCAAGCTAGGAAAACAGTTTGAAGCCAACTATGGTATTCGTTGTATTGCATCGCGCCTGTCCGGCGATGAGTTTGCTGTTTTTCTATCTTCAAAGCAGGATCAAGAGCAGACCTACATCATTGATGAGTACGCCAAACAGTTGCTTTTACCATTGCAAAGTAACCTAAACTCTCCAATGAGCAACTACCCAATTACTGCTAGCGTGGGAATCGCTACTTACCCTCAAGATGGTAATGATATCGCCTCACTGTTATCGAGCGCCGATGCTGCCATGTATCAAGCGAAGAAAGCAGGTAAAAACCAAGTGGCTTACTACTCTCGCGATCTGGATAAAGTGGTTAAACGTCGAACGCAAATTGAGCGTGCGCTGCGCAGTTGTAACTTCGATAAAGAGTTCTACCTAGTGTATCAATCATACTTCGACAGTGCAGGTAAGAACGTTGTCGGGTGTGAAGCGTTACTTCGTTGGAGCTCAAAAAAACTTGGCGATGTTTCCCCGCAAGAGTTCATCCCGATAGCCGAACAAACCGGTCTATTTGGGCAAATCGATCGCTGGGTAATCAATCGTGCTTTCTCTGAGTTTGCAACTATCCAAGCTCAGTTTGATTCCGAAGTTCAGCTGTCTATTAATCTCTCTTCAGCGGAACTAGATTCCACGCAGCTTGCACAATATATCGCGCAGAAGTCGGCCGAGTATGATGTGCCACCGACACTCGTAGATTTCGAGATAACTGAGACCTTTGCTACCGACTCGCAAGGCTTCCCTCTGCTGCACAAACTGTCTTCAATGGGCTTCAAGCTAGCCATTGATGACTTTGGCTCTGGCTATACATCAATCACTCACCTCGTGAAATATCCGGTGCAAAAAATTAAGCTGGATAGAACTTTCCTCGAAGCATTAATGAAAACCGACAATAAGAAAGTGGCGAAACCATTGGTGGAGCTGTGCCACTCTCAATCCATGTTAGTCACAGCGGAGGGGATTGAAACCAAAGAGATGCATAAATGGCTGCAAGATTATAAGTGTGATTTGATGCAAGGCTATTTCTTCAGTAAGCCTTTACCTGCATACTTATTGCATAAAAGTCCAGTCATAGAGAAAGGAGTCGAACTTGAGCCAGAAGAGAGTGATCATAGCCTCGCTTAATCCCGCTAAAATTAATGCCGTAAAAAGTGCCTTTCAATCGGTTTTCCCAGGGCAAGTATTCAGCTTCGAAGGTGTGAGTGTGCCTAGTGGCGTTGCAGACCAACCAATGACCAACGATGAAACCTACCAAGGCGCACTCAATCGAGTTCGGAATGCAAAACAAAATGAGCCGACTGCAGACTACTATGTCGGCTTAGAAGCTGGTATAGAAGAAAACGTCACCTTTGCCTGGATGGTGATTGAATCCGAAACTCATCGGGGGCAATCACGCTCAGCCAGCTTAATGCTACCGCCGCAAGTGATTAAAAAGTTGGCTCATGCGAATGAGCTAGGTGATGTTATGGATGAAGTGTTTGGTACGGA
This sequence comes from Vibrio mexicanus, assembly GCF_001012815.1. Classification (GTDB taxonomy): domain Bacteria; phylum Pseudomonadota; class Gammaproteobacteria; order Enterobacterales; family Vibrionaceae; genus Vibrio; species Vibrio mexicanus. The sequence continues at coordinate 31,108 of NZ_JYJP01000069.1, read as the reverse complement.
CAATATCAAGCAAAAAGGTGGGGCAATAAGTTTGCTTACTCAGAATCAGCTCACGCGCAGTAGCGTGTATCATCAAGCTCTCATTCTCGCGCTGATCCCGTTTAGCAACCCCAAGCACTTCCCTGCTAACTTATAAAAACTTGGGTTAATTAAGATATCCAAAGCTTAGTAATCTCGACTAAACTCGCTACCCATACAGTTACTACATAACCGTATGGGTAGCGCTCTTCATTTCTTCAGTATCAAGTTCTCTATCGCCTGCTTTTCCGAGTCAGACTTAGCTTTTAGCTCATTCGACCCACGCGTTATCGTGGCGACGCCAACACCGAGCATTTGACTCACTTGGCGCTGGGACAAGTCCCCTTTCAACAACTCGCACATGATATTAACACGGGCAACTAACGACTCTCTCTCATCAGGAGTAAGAAGTGTCGTCAACAATAGCTCATGTTGCTCGCTGTCTGCGGCTTGTTTTATAAGGTCGACTAACTCTTGCCAGTCTGAATACTCGGGTTCTAACGACATATCTGGACTCAATAATGAAGCAAGGCTCCATTGTATGGATTTCTTTTTTTAATGACATCAATAATTTGTAATCAACTCGCTCGGCGACAAAAAGGCGCCACTTTGCCCAAGTAGGTCACGATAGTATGTCTCAAACATCAATACATTTTGAACATAGCCACGAGTCTCTTTAAATGGAATGGCTTCAATAAATGCATAGGCATCCAACTTACCATCTGTTCGCTCACGCCACTGTTTAACGCGATGTGGGCCAGCATTGTATGCCGCTAGAGCAAAAATTCGGTTCTCATCATATTGCTCAAGTAAGCTATTGAGGTAATGGCTGCCAATTTCGATGTTTTTCCCCACCTCATACAACTCATGGGCGCCGTCATACTCGATTTGGAACTTGTTTGCGGTGTACTTGGCTGTTTTCGGCATGATCTGCATGATACCTCTCGCGCCAACTGGCGAGCGAGCCTCTGCATCTAAGCCACTCTCTTGTCGGGCTAAAGACATCAAGGTGATAGGGTCGATATCGTGTTTTTCCCCATACAGGCTAAACAGATTTTTATGCGCAATTGGGAAACGAAGCTGAGTGTTATCCCAAACCTTTGCGGAAATGGATGCCGTCACCGCTAAATGATGCCAATTCTGCTCAGAAGCATAAGCGGCCAACATCTCTTTCTTGGCTTTATCAACCCGACCTAACAGCCAGCGCCACTCACTTTTGGCCGCGGTAATCTTATCTCGCGCAATCAACTCATCAATTCGCGCTAACGCATCTTGGTACGGTGAGACAACCGACTTATCTAAAGTCACAGTAGTGGTTGGATAATCTATCGACTGCTTCATTTCCATAGCAGCTGCCACGCTATAGAAATTACGCTTGCCGATGATCGATTGAAGTTGCTGCTTCCCTTCACTCTCTTGGCCGACTCCAATTTGAGCGCGAGCATTCCAATACGTCCAACGTAAGCTCTCTTGCTTGCTCTCTGGTAACAGTGAAATCCAACTTTTCAGCCCCTGCCAGTCCGCATGTTGAATCGCCAATCGGGACCTTCTTTCCAGCAACGTTACGCTATTTGAAGTTGCTATTTTTTTGTCACGCCAAGCGACAAGTTGCTCGTCGTCAGTATTAATCATTCGAAACGCAAGGTAATCCGCCAAAGCCTGAGCCGCGGTTTTATCTAAATGCATGCCTTTGATCACCGCGTCATAGGAAGCCTGCGCTTGTTTGATGTCTTTGCGTGCAAGCTTCTTCAGGCCAAGTTGAGCCAAGGTTTGATTTTCTGGTGTGACGTACTGCTTCTTGGCAAACTTTGCCACGTCTTCAGGCTTGGAGTAAACAGCCTTAATGTGACTGCCTGTTTGCTTTGCCTCTTTACTGTCTAGTTGCTTGGCAAGGTAATTAATCATGCGAGAGTTTCGTTTCTCATACGCCAGCAACATACGCTCAATCACAAGTTCATCGGTCTTGTATCCGGCTTTATCGAGCTGGCTGAATAAGGTGTCGCACGCATCATCAACACTTTCTCCACTTAGCCACAACGATTTGGCGCCTTGTTTTGCCAGTTCCTTGTCGCCTTTGAGCCAATGAGCGGTGTAGTAATGGCAGCGATATCTTTCACCATTGGGTTCTGTTGTTTGAAACTCAAGCAATCGAGACCATTGCTTGCTTTTGGCCAGTTCATCGAGATACGGCGCACGAACCCGATGCGAAAAGGGAAAAGTCTTATGCTGGTCAATAAATGCATTAACCTCACTTGGCTTAGCTTTATTGATATCAACCAAGAACGCTCGATAATCGACATAAGGCGTTAGGGGATACTGCGCGATTTTTCCGCGCATTGCTTGATATTCTCTAACCTTACGTTCATCCAGCAAATCTTGCGCCTCATCATAAAGAGCTCTTTGCTGAGATAAGGTAGACGTACTCGAATGAGCACTGAATGTGATAAACGAAGTGGCGCCAACAGCCAGTGCACTAGTCAGAAAACGCACCGATTTTGAAAATGAGAAACTAGGCTTCATCGACTCTGATCCTTTTGAAACGATATGACGCGGTATGACTTACTTTCACCAATTCTAGGTGTAAAAGTAAAGTGAAGAGATGTAAATATTCATTGATTCATACGAACGCGACACTAAGCAACTACACACACAATAGCTTTCATCGTGATGACAAGCTAGCCATTGCTTAAATTTTTATCATCCCAAACTGCCATAGCTTCATGACGTTAATGTCATCAGTTCTTCAGTGAACAATTAAAACCACAGAAAAGTTGCTTGTTAGCCCTAAAATTTGACGGTAACAAAACGAGTGAGTTTGGTATAAAATATGGGTTTTCTATGAGTAAAAAATTAGGAACGATCGGCAATGGCTGAATACGTATATACCATGTCGCGCGTGAGCAAAATTGTGCCACCAAAGCGACAAATTCTTAAAGACATCTCTCTTAGCTTCTTCCCTGGTGCCAAAATTGGTGTTTTGGGTCTAAACGGCGCGGGTAAATCTACCCTTCTTCGCATCATGGCGGGCATCGACACCGATATCGACGGTGAAGCACGTCCACAACCTGGCCTAAATGTAGGTTACCTACCGCAGGAGCCTGTGCTTGATGAATCTAAAACGGTTCGTGAAATCGTTGAAGAAGCGGTTTCTGATGTAGCTGGTGCAATGAAGCGTCTTGACGAAGTATACGCAGCTTACGCAGAACCGGATGCAGACTTCGACGCTCTTGCAAAAGAGCAAGGCGAACTTGAAGCGCTGATTCAAGCGAAAGAAGGCCACAACCTAGAGAACGCACTTGAGCGTGCAGCCGATGCACTTCGTCTTCCTGAGTGGGACCAGAAGATTCAACACCTTTCGGGTGGTGAACGTCGCCGTGTGGCAATCTGTCGCTTACTTCTTTCTAAGCCTGACATGCTGCTTCTTGACGAACCAACCAACCACTTGGATGCAGAATCAGTCGCATGGCTAGAGCGCTTCCTAGTTGATTACACTGGCACTGTTGTGGCGATTACCCACGACCGTTACTTCCTAGATAACGCTGCTGGTTGGATTCTTGAACTTGACCGTGGTGAAGGTATTCCATGGGAAGGTAACTACACTTCTTGGCTAGAGCAAAAAGATGCGCGTCTGCAACAAGAAGCATCTCAAGAGAAAGCTCGTCAGAAAACAATCGAGAAAGAACTTGAGTGGGTTCGTCAAAACCCGAAAGGTCGTCAGTCTAAGTCGAAAGCACGTATGGCTCGCTTTGAAGAACTGCAAAGCGGCGATCGTCAGAAGCGTAACGAAACAAACGAACTGTTTATCCCGCCGGGTGAGCGTCTAGGTGACAAGGTTATCGAAGTAAATAACCTAACTAAGTCATTTGATGGCCGTGTTCTGATTGATGACCTATCTTTCAACATGCCTAAAGGTGCTATCGTCGGTATCATTGGTGCCAACGGTGCAGGTAAATCAACCCTATTCAAGATGCTAAGCGGTACTGAGCAACCTGATTCGGGTACGATTGAAATGGGTGAAACGGTGAAACTGGCGTCTGTTGACCAGTTCCGTGACGCGATGGACGACACCAAGACGGTTTACCAAGAGATCTCTGAAGGCGCTGATATCATCAAGATCAACAACTTCGAAATCCCAGCACGTGCTTACTGTTCTCGCTTCAACTTCAAAGGCTCTGACCAACAGAAGATCATTGGCGAGCTTTCAGGTGGTGAGCGTAACCGTGTTCACCTTGCAAAACTACTTAAAGCGGGCGGCAACGTACTACTACTCGATGAGCCTACCAACGACCTTGACGTTGAAACGCTACGTGCTCTAGAAGAGGCACTATTGGAATTCCCAGGCTGTGCAATGGTTATCTCGCACGACCGTTGGTTCCTAGACCGTATCGCAACGCACATCATTGACTACCGTGATGAAGGCCAAGTGAACTTCTACGAAGGCAACTACAACGAGTACATGGAGTGGTTGAAGAAAGAGATCGGCCCAGAGGCTGCAGAACCACACCGCATCAAGTACAAGCGTGTATCTAAATAAAGCAAAAGCAAAGCACTGTAAATCAGCTTGAATTTTGTACTAAGGCCGCTATTATTAGCGGCCTTTATTGTTTGCGGTTAATGTTAACGCTCGCAGATAGATACCTCTTGAAGGTTATTTTGCAAGCGACTCTGCATTTTAAGCCCCTACAGATACTCGCTTTGCGCGTATTTGCTAAGCTTGTAGTGAGTGACATCAAACAATAGAGAGATGGTTATGGCTGAAAGACGACGGTTTTCACGCATCATTTATCAAGTGCCTGCGACAATTACGCAAGGGCAACGTGCCGTGTCTGCCAGTATTCAAGACTTGTCCCTGCAAGGACTCCTGCTTAAAGCTCAAGGAGCCGATGCGCAGTTAAGCCTTGAAGAGACGGCCATCATACAGTTTTCGCTTCCTGACAGTGACGTCAGCATTGAACTTGCCGCTAATTTGATTAGTGTTGAAGGCGATGTGATTCGAGCTCAAATCGATCACATTGATATTGAGAGTATTGGACACTTAAAAGCGCTTGGTTGAATTAAATGTTGGGGACGACAGTTTGCTACACCGCGAACTCGAACACCTCTCAGATTTGGGTAAACATACCTAGCTAGACTATGTCACACAAAATTTCTCTATCGATCCCTACCTCTGGTGGGGATCGTGTTTTTTACGTGAGTAAAAAAGCGATTCTACTCTCGGTTATCACTTTGCTTGTAGCCGCTGTTGGCCTTGGCACCTGGTTTGTGCAAAACCATCAGAATCAAGAACAGCAAGAGCTGAAACTAAATCAGCTAATGAACAAGCTTTATGTGGCTGAGGAGCAAAGCGCTGAGTTTGAAGTTCGCTACAATGAGCAGCTCGACCAGTCCCATACCTTAGCGCAAGAGCTAGAAGAAAAACGCAGTAAGCTTGCCATTCTTGGGCAACGCATTTACGACGTTGAATCCGTATTAGGAATCACGGACGAGGAGCTTGAAATCCATGAAGATCTGACCCAACGCATCGATGTCGCCGCTGTTGACTCCGCAGTTCGCGCCACTCTGTTTCGTTTAATTCCAAACAGCGCACCGATGTCGTATGAGCGAGTATCCTCTTCGTTTGGCCGACGAGTTCACCCTGTATCGGGAAAAAGTCATACTCATACCGGCATTGACCTTACCTGCCCTGTTGGCGAAAAGATTTATGCGCCGGCCGATGGTGTCGTTGAAACTGTTCGCCCAAGCGATAAGGGCTTTGGCAATTTCCTCACCATTCGCCATGCGTTCGGTTTTATGAGCAGCTACGCTCACCTACATCAATTCAAAGCGCGTAGTGGTCAGTTTGTTAACAAAGGAGATCTTATTGCAACTTGTGGCAATTCAGGCATCTCAACTGGCCCTCACCTTCATTACGAAATCAGATTTTTAGGTCGCGCCCTCAATCCACAATATTCGATAGATTGGACGCCAGAGAATTTTGACTATATGTTCGAAAAAGAAAAGCGTGTCAACTGGGCACCGCTGGTACAGATGGTCGATGATTTAGTGCGCTTGCAAGTTAATCTAACCCACAACCCATACATCGATAATACAGTCGATACAGTTAACAAAGATTCAGCGCCTCTTGAGAGCACACAGATGACGAACTAGAGAAAACAAAAAGCGGCAGTAAAACTGCCGCTTTTTGCATTCAAACGATTATCTATTTCACCTAACCACGATGAATCGCATCATTCGCTTGCTTAAGTAGATTCTGGCTCTCATTCATAAACTGAGTCGAGTAATCACCAAACCAATCGCTCACTTCATTAAAGCTCTGTACAAACGCCTGCTTGTCTTTACCTTCAAGAATCTCAAGAGCTTCACCAAAGCAATGGTGGAAACGCTTAATCATGTCGATATTCTCTTGTGAGGATAGAATGATGTCACCGTATAGATTTGGATCTTGCCCAAACAAACGCCCTACCATCGCAAGCTCCAATCGGTAAATTGGCGAACTTAGCTGAAGTAACTTGTCGATATTCGGGTTCTCTTTACTCAGGTGTAAGCCGTAAGCAAATGACGTGAAGTGACGAAGCGCCTGAATCAACGTCATGCCGTGATCGTGTTCAGCGGCATCAATGTTACAAAGGCTCGCGCCCCAGATACCAAACTGCTCCAACAGCCACTGGTATTTGTCTTCGCCGCGGCCATTACAGTGAACAATCACCTGCTTAGCCAAGCTTGCGACATCTGGGCCGAACATAGGGTGCAAACCCACAACAGGGCCTTTGTGTACATCGAGCATCGCCTGTAATGGCTTTGATTTAATTGAGGTTAAGTCACAAAGAATGCAGTCTTCAGGAAGATTACCGAGTCTTTCAATCACACCATTGGTTAAGTGAATTGGCACGGTAACGACCACAAGACCTGCACCGTCAAGAATCTCATCAGCACGATCCCAATCTTGGCTACCAAGCACTTTTACTTCGTAGCCAGACAACGTGAACATTCGTCCAAACAGACCACCGAGCTGACCTTTACCACCCACGATCACTACCGAGCTCAGTTCTGGATTTAAACACTTAAAGCCAGAGTCTTTTTCACTGGCGTAAGACTCACGCATAGTGCGGCGCAGAATGTCTTCAATCAACTGTGGGGGACGCCCATCTTCTCCGCTTCTTGGCGACGAGAAGCCAGCATTGCAGCTTCTCGATCCGGCGCATAAATTGGCAGGCCATGTTCACTTTTTACTTCACCAACTTTCTCTACTAAAGAGAGACGTTCCGATAACAGCTCTAGAATTCGTTTATCAACACTGTCTATTTGATCGCGTAAGTCGCTAAGTTCAACGGCCATGCTCTTTCCTTATTATCCTTTTAGGCGGTTTTCCAAAAACGGCACCAACTCTTCGTGTGCATGACGTAATAGTGCCTCAGTTGAATCCCAATTGATACATGCATCGGTGATCGACACGCCGTATTGCATATCCTTGAGAGCAAGGTCGGAAGATTGGTTACCTTCGTTGATGTGACTCTCAATCATTAGGCCAATAATAGACTTGTTGCCTTCACGGATTTGGTGAATCACATCCTCTGCAACAAGCGGCTGACGGCGGAAGTCTTTGCGTGAGTTTGCATGGCTACAATCAACCATCAGTGAAGCATCCAGACCATGTTTCGCCATGTCTTGCTCACATTCCGTCACGGATACTGAATCGTAGTTGGTCTGTTTACCGCCACGAAGAATCACGTGGCCATTCGGGTTACCTTGAGTGGTTAGAAGCGCTACTTGGCCTTCGCGATTAATACCCATAAAACGGTGACTTGAAGACGCAGCTTGCATCGCATTGATTGCTGTACCTAGGTTGCCGTCTGTACCATTTTTGAAGCCGATTGGCATTGAAAGGCCGCTTGCCATTTCACGGTGCGTTTGCGACTCAGTTGTACGAGCACCAATGGCTGCCCAGCTGAACGTATCTGCAAGGTACTGAGGCTGATCGGATCTAGCGCTTCTGTTGCCAGTGGAATCTCCATCTCCGCCAGCTCAACAAGCAGTTCACGACCAACGTGCAGACCATGCTCAATATCAAAAGAACCATCGAGATGCGGGTCATTGATCAACCTTTCCAGCCGACTGTTGTGCGTGGTTTTTCAAAGTAAACACGCATAACGATGTACAGTTGATCACTCAGTTGCTCAGACAAAGCCTTAAGACGTTTTGCGTAATCTTTTGCCGCTTCCACATCATGAATCGAACAAGGACCACATACCACCAACAGACGGTGATCTTTCTTATGGATGATGTTGGCGATGGTTTCACGAGACTCTTGAATGAATCGACGAGCGTTGTCGCTTAGCGGTAACTTAGCTTTGAGTTCTTCAGGGGTGATCAGGACTTGTTCATCACTGATGTTAATATTGCTTAATTCACTTTTTTGCATAACTTAATCCGTACATTATTACTTACAGCCAATCATCAACACGACATCAGCAATCAATAGGCACTAAGATAACAGCGTTAAAAAACATTTCAACCGTAAACTTTAAAAAACATTTAATGTAAGATTTAATTTACACATACCTTTATTTTGCCTTAGTCCAAATTATTGAGCCATAACCATGTTTTCCACCGTTTATCTTCTCTAAAATAAAGAAAGTTACCGCCTTGGAAATCACTATGGATCTTATCCTCCCCTTCTTCAACAGATGTGTGTCTATTTAGTTTTGGCTTATATGCTAAGTAAGACGCCGGTTTTCTTGCCCCTGTTTAGCATGTCTAGCAGGCTTAATCACAAGGTCATGATCTATGTGATGTTCTCGCTGTTTTGCATTATGGGCACCTACTTTGGCCTGCAGATCAATGATGCGATTGCCAATACAAGAGCAATTGGGGCGGTGATGGGCGGCCTATTTGGTGGCCCTGTGGTGGGATTTTTTGTCGGCTTAACAGGGGGCCTACATCGCTACAGTCTTGGGGGATTCACTGATCTAGCTTGTGCCATCTCTACAACTGCCGAAGGGATAATCGGTGGCTTTTCCACACCTACTTCATTCAGCGGGGAAAAGCCCGCCAGCTGTTTAATCCATTGGTTGTTTTCTCAATTACTCTATTCGCTGAAATCATCCAGATGCTGATCATACTGATCGTGGCAAAGCCTTTCGTTCAGGCCTACGCGCTGGTCTCTGACATTGCTGCGCCGATGATCATCGCCAACTCAGTCGGTGCGGCTCTGTTCATGAGTATTCTTCAAGACAGAAAAACCATTTTCGAAGAGTATTCCGCGACCTTTTCGCGCCGTGCCTTAAATATTGCCGAACGCTCAGTCGGTATCTTGGCATCTGGCTTTAACAGCGAAAATGCAGAAAAAATCGCTCGTATTATTTATGAAGAAACCAACGTTGGCGCAGTCTCGATTACCGATGATGAGAAGATTCTTGCATTCGTTGGTATTGGTGATGATCACCATAAACCGAATACGCCAATTTCATCGCAAAGCACCTTAGATTCTATCCACCAAAACGACATTATTTACCTCGACGGTAAGGACAGGCCTTATCAATGCTCTATCTCGCCGGATTGTAAACTAGGGTCGGCCTTGATCATTCCTTTGCGTGCTGGAGATAAGGCTATCGGTACTATTAAACTGTATGAGCCGAAACGTAAGCTATTTTCTCGCGTTAATATGTCGATGGCGCAAGGCATCGCGCAGCTGCTATCAAGCCAAATTCTCTATGGTGATTATCAACAAAAGCAGATGTTGCTCTCTCAAGCCGAAATTAAGTTGTTACATGCTCAGGTCAATCCACACTTCTTGTTCAATGCCCTTAACACAATAAGTGCCGTCATTCGTCGCGATCCAACCAAAGCGCGAGAGTTGATTCAGCACCTATCGCACTTCTTCAGAAGCAACCTCAAAAAAGACATTGAGACGGTGACTCTCAAAGAGGAACTGGCGCACGTTAACGCCTACCTCACGATAGAGAAAGCGCGTTTTTCTGATCGTTTAGATGTGGACGTGAACATCGACTCCATCTTGCTTGAGCGGAACCTACCGAGTTTTACTCTGCAGCCTTTGGTTGAAAACGCCATTAAGCACGGCACGTCACAGCTGTTCGAATCCGGCAAGGTCAGGATCTACAACCAACCAACACTAAAAGGTCAGCGCATCATAGTGGAGGATAATGCTGGCAACTATCAACCACCAGAAGAAGGGCACTCTGGATTGGGCATGCAGATAGTAGATAAGCGTCTAACCAACCTGTTTGGAAAAGAGTCGACTCTGAAAATCGACGTTGAAAAAAACCAATACACGCGAATGAGCTTCATCATTCCGTCCAATGACTATTCGTAGGGATCGTTATGCTAAATGCAATTGTGATTGATGATGAACTGTTTGCTCGTGAGGAGTTGTCTGAACTTCTTGAAGAGTCTGAGCAGATTTCGGTGGTGTCTCAAGCGGCCAACGCGATCGAAGGGTTAAGGCAAATTAACCTACATAAACCTGATGTGGTGTTTCTCGATATCCAGATGCCTCAGATCACAGGCATCGAGCTGCTTGGTATGCTCGATCCCGATACCATGCCAAAAGTGGTGTTTGTCACCGCTTATGACCAATATGCGATCCAAGCCTTTGAGGACAATGCTTTCGACTACCTGCTAAAGCCTGTCGATACCTGCCGCCTAGAAAAGACCATTAAGCGTTTAGTCAAAACCGACAAACGTGAACAGCAAGCAAAGTTGGATATCCTCGCGCCTCAATCTTTGGATCAAGTGCCCTGCGTCGGACTTAACAGAATCGTTATCATCCCGACTGCAGATATTGAGTTTGCCTGTACCGACATCAGCGGGGTGCAGATTCAAACTCATGACCAGTCGGCCACCAGCCAGTTGACATTAAAAGTGCTCGAAGAGAAAACGCCTTTAATCCGTTGCCATAGGCAATATTTGGTTAACATAAAGTCCATCAAAGAGATCAAGCTATTAGAAAACGGCTTAGCTGAAATCATCACCCAGAGCGATCATGTGGTGCCAGTCAGTCGCCGCTATCTTAAAACGCTGAAAGAGATGCTGGGCTTTCACTAAATAAAAAGACTAGCAACAGAAAAGAGCCACATTGATTGTGGCTCTTTTTGTGATGAGTAACCAGTGGCAAGTGATTGGTGTTTTCGGCTTAAGATTCGGTGAGCGGCTTCATCGCTTCAGAAGCCTGCTTCCACTCTTGGCTACGCTTTAGATCGGCTAGCGAAAAGCTTTGGGTTTTAAGTAAACCTTGCGCTAATGGCGTATCCATCACTGGCAAGTTATCCAATACTTCCACTTGTGCATCGCGCTTATTACACACCAACACCATATCGCAACCTGCGACTAGAGCTTGATGCGCTCGCTCTGCTGGCCCACCCATAATGGAAGCACCTTCCATTGTGAGATCATCAGAGAAGACCAAGCCTTTAAAGCCTAACTGTTCACGTAGGATTTTCTTCAGCCAATACTCCGAACCACTCGCAGGTTGGTCGTCATAATTTGGGAAAACGACGTGAGCTGGCATCATCGCATCTAATATCCCCGACTCAATTTGGGCCTTAAATATCGCCATGTCCTGTTCAAAGATGGTTTCGCGATTATCAAATGGGGTTTCCAAGTGAGAGTCCGCAATCACACCACCATGACCTGGAAAGTGCTTTCCTGTGGTAGCCATACCGACAGATTTCATGCCCTTCATGTAAGCCGTGCTGTGACGCAGTATGGTGTCAATATCATCACCGAAAGCGCGATTACCAATCGCCTTACAATCAAAACCTTTGTCCAGAACAGGTGCAAAGCTCAGGTCGATATCATGAGCAATCAACTCAGCCGCCATCAACCAGCCGCCAAGCTCTGCAAGCTGTTCGCCATTATCAAATTGCGCATAGCGCTGAGCAGCAGGAATTAACGAGAAACCTTCTCTAAAACGTTGGACTCGGCCACCTTCTTGGTCGACACCAATCAAGATCGGACGCTTCGCAGCTTTTCGGATAGAGTGGTTCAAGGCGAGCAACTGCTCACTATCATGGTAGTTGCGAGCAAACAAAATCAAACCACCAACCGTTGGGTGCTCCAATATTTCTCGATCTTCCGCGCTGAGCTCATACCCTGCAACATCTACCCAAAGTGGTCCCATGTTTCTTCCTGCCTACTGTAAAATTCGCTAAGGTTACGAGATTATTCCGTTTAAATATGCATTACAATGCCTTTAACGGTGTGTATTGAAGAATTAACAATGAAAAAACCGAATCAAATCAGAGAGCTTTATATCGGAATCATGTCTGGCACCAGTTTAGATGGGGTCGATACCGCATTGACTGAGATAAAGGATGGCCATGTCAGGCTTATCGATCATTACGACCACCCTATTCCATCCGATTTAAAGCAGCGAATCTTAGACATTGCCGCCGGGCAGCAGACTAACCTGCACGAAGTGGGTGAAATCGATCACCAACTTGGCCATTTATACGCTGACGCAGTATTAGAGTTACTCTTCAAATCGTCGCATCAAGCGGAGCAAATCACTGCCATTGGTAATCACGGCCAAACCGTATTCCACCAGCCAGTTGGCAATTTTCCATTCACCATGCAGTTAGCGATGCCAATATTATTGCAGCGCGAACAGGTATCGACACCATTGCTGACTTTCGACGCGCCGATATGGCGCTTGGTGGTCAGGGTGCACCATTAGTACCTGCTTTCCATCAAGGCTTGTTTAGCTCATTGAACAAAAATACGGTCGTACTGAATATTGGTGGTATTGCCAATGTTTCTGTACTTAGACCTAATCAACCGGTGATTGGCTACGATACCGGGCCAGGTAACATGTTGATGGACGCTTGGTATGAACGTCATACTGGAGACAGATTTGACAAAAACGGCCAGCTCGCTCGAAAAGGCTTTGTCGATGACGCACTGCTCTCAACCCTGATGGCAGAGCCATACCTGATGAAAGCTCCTCCTAAGAGTACCGGACGTGAACTGTTCAACCTGTCTTGGCTAGACGACAAGCTGCAAGGGTTTGACTTGTCGATTGAAGATACACAACGAACACTTTGCGAGTACACAGCTTTGACTATAGCCAACGAAGTCGACCGTTACTTTAGCTCACAAGGCTCTGAACTGCTGGTTTGCGGAGGCGGAGGACGTAATCCATTACTCGTCGAACGTCTTTCCCATTTACTTCCTCGCTGGAATGTCACCTCAACCACTTCCAAAGGCGTAGACAGTGATAACATGGAAGCGATGGCATTCGCATGGTTGGCTTACAGGCGAATACACAACTTACCGAGCAACCTCCCCGAGGTAACTGGAGCCAGTAAGTCGGTTTCTCTGGGTGTTATCTACCCAGCAGACAAAAAATACAGTTAAAAATAAAAGGACTACTTGTGGCTAAAGATGCCTTGATTGCGACCCTATCTCAGCTTGTTTCTGAAGGGCGAAACCCAGATACCATGGATATTGATCTGCTGCCAGCGCTCGATATTGTGCGCAAAATGAATCAGCAAGATGCTCTTGTCCCATTAGCTATCGAAAAGGTGCTACCAGAGATAGCCAAAGCAGTAGATAAGATAGCAGAGGCCTTTCAATCTGGAGGCCGTCTTATTTACATGGGCGCAGGCACCAGTGGCCGTTTAGGGGTATTGGATGCCTCTGAGTGCCCGCCAACTTTTGGCGTATCAGACAAGATGGTAATTGGGCTCATCGCCGGTGGCCCAGAAGCCATTCTAAAAGCAAAAGAAGGGGCAGAGGACTCTTTAGAGCTGGGTAAAGCTGACTTGCAAGCGATCAATTTCACTGAGCAAGATGTGGTTGTGGGGATTGCAGCAAGTGGCAGAACACCTTACGTAATAGGTGCATTGAACTACGCCAATGCTGTGGGTGCCACCACTGTTGCGCTGTCTTGTAACCCAGACTCTCCAATCGCCGATATTGCCGACATCGCCATCAGCCCTGTAGTAGGACCTGAAGCACTGACAGGCTCGACCCGTTTGAAATCGGGCACCGCTCAAAAGCTGGTGCTCAACATGCTCACGACCGCCAGTATGATTCGCATTGGTAAGAGCTATCAGAACTTGATGGTGGATGTAAAAGCCACCAATGAGAAGTTGGTCGCTCGCGCCGCTAGAATCGTCATTCAAGCGACAGACTGCAGTGAAGAGCAAGCCAAACAAGTACTCGCTCAAACGGACTATGATGTAAAACTCGCCATTCTGATGCTCTTAACTGGACTGGAGAAGCAACAAGCGCAGAACCAACTTAAAGAACACAAAGGCTTTTTGCGTAGTGCTGCAGAAGCAAGTTAGCCACAACCATCCGTAAGTTATCTAGAAACGGTTCATGTAAAAAGGGCTAACCCAATCATTGGGTTAGCCCTTTACTCATTCTTGCGATTGCTATTCTGTAAAAGAACTTGCGTTAGTTCGCGTATTCGTTCCAGCCGCGCTGCCATTCCATACGAAAACGTTGAGCTTCTTCGGTTCCCTCACAAACGCCTTCATAGTATTGTCCTGACAGACCCATTTGATAAGCAAAATCGGCATTACAGTACTCATTAACGCCTTCTAAGTAGCCCGCATCGTAATCCGAGCCCACCACGCTGCCTAGCTCACTCAGCTCTTTCAGAGAACGTTGCGTATGGCCTGCAACACCATCTTGATAGCCAATTTGATACCAATTGCCATCCTCAGCCAATTGTTCCGTTGAACTTGCACAACCAAAAAGTAAACCAGCAGTCAGTACTAAAGTCAGTTTTTTTATCATTCTTTTAAGTCCATAAGTCCGTATGTGGAATAGATACACCATGCCACTAAATGTCTTAGTTGACCACTCACTTATCGATTCAACCATTCAAATGTGATTCCAACCGCTCAATAGCTATTCAAACCACTGACCTTTTCGCAGTGCCACTCAATTAATCAACAAACCACTCAATAGCTATAGCAACCGTTTACTTCTCTATATCACCACTCACCCCAAAACAGGATGTTTGTTGCCTCACGCTTATTTAATATCCACCATGAGATTACAAATTTAACCCAGAGGAAATGAAGTCATGATGTGGTTTCTAACCTGTGTCGGCCTACTTATCGGTGGATACTTTATTTACGGTACTTTCATTGAGAAAGTGTTCGGCATTAACGAAAAGCGTCAAACACCTGCACATACCAAAGCAGATGGCGTTGACTACGTACCTATGTCAACCAAGAAGGTTTACCTTGTTCAGCTACTTAACATTGCTGGCGTGGGTCCAATCTTCGGCCCAATCATGGGTGCACTTTACGGCCCAGCAGCGATGCTATGGATTGTTATTGGTTGTATCTTCGCGGGTGCAGTTCATGACTACTTCTCTGGCATGCTATCTGTTCGCAACGGTGGCGCATCAGTACCAACAATCACAGGTCGTTACCTAGGCAAAGGCGCCAAACATTTTATGAACATTTTTGCCATTGTCTTGCTGCTTCTTGTGGGCGTTGTATTCGTATCTGCACCAGCAGGCATGATTACTAACCTAATCAACGACCAAACCAACATGACAGTAACCATGAGCACTATGGTTGCCATCATCTTCGGATACTACATCATCGCGACAATCGTACCTGTTGATAAGATCATCGGCCGTTTCTACCCACTGTTCGGCGCACTGCTTATCTTCATGTCAGTTGGCCTAATTACTGCTGTTGCGTTCTCAAGCGAGCACACGGTAATGGGCGACTTCCAAGTCAGCGACATGTTCACTAACTTAAACCCGAATGATATGCCTATCTGGCCTGCACTATTCATCACTATCGCATGTGGTGCCATCTCTGGCTTCCACGCAACTCAGTCTCCACTAATGGCGCGTTGTATGGAAAATGAGAAGAATGGCCGCTTCGTATTCTACGGTGCAATGATTGGCGAAGGTGTTATCGCCCTTATCTGGTGTGCAATCGCGCTATCGTTCTTCGGTTCAATCGAACTTCTTGGTGAAGCGGTAGCAAACGGCGGCCCAGGTAACGTGGTATACAGCGCTTCATTCGGCCTACTAGGCGTGTTTGGTGGCATCATCGCTTTCCTAGGCGTGGTTATCCTGCCAATTACCTCTGGCGATACTGCATTCCGTTCAAGCCGTCTAATCCTTGCTGAATACTTCAACATGGAACAGCGCACGCTGCGCAATCGTCTAATGATGGCTATCCCACTGTTCGTTATCGGTGGCATCTTAACTCAAGTAGACTTCGGAATTATCTGGCGCTACTTCGGTTTCGCTAACCAAACAACAGCGGTAATGATGCTGTGGACAGCGTCTGCTTACCTACTACGTCACAACAAGCTGCACTGGGTAACCACGGTTCCAGCAATGTTCATGACTACGGTAGTCGTCACCTTTATCCTAAATAACAGCACACTAGGCTTTGGCTTACCAATGAACGTTTCAACCATTGCAGGCATGATCTTCACTCTGGGTGTAACTGCACTGGTGATCAAACGCTCAAAGGGTAAAGGCGAAGATGAGCTCGCTGATGAAGACAAACCAGAAACCGTTGCTACTTCTTCATAGTAAATAGAGTCGCACAAAATAAAAAAAAGCCAATCTAATCTAGATTGGCTTTTTTGTGTCGGTTAGACAGTGGGGTTATCCCGCTATTTTTTCGGCGTTAACGTTGCAATCATCTTCTGTGTATTAGCACCAAACGACCAATCCGCGCGCTGCTGAATATCTTTCAGTGTGATGCTATTTGCCGTCGCGTCAATATCCATCAGTGCATCAATTCCGTAGCCATGAATCAAGTAACGACTATAGAACCAAGCTCGCTGACCCGGGTCATCATTGATTGGTTTCACCGCCGTCGCCAACTGTTTCGCGGCCGTTGTAACCTCTTCTTCGGTAATCGAAGTGGCTAACCCATTGAACATCTTCCCGAGCGCTTGGTTCACTTCGTCCAAATCATCTTTGGTCACCTTAACTGTCACAAACCAATCGGATACTAACTCACCATCCTGGGTTACAGGGAATACCTCTGGAGAGTAATCCAAACCGCGATTTTCTCTGACCTCTGTAAGTAATCGTGCACTTGCGATGCGCTGCAATACTTCTTCAGCGAACACATCCTTGCCAAGCTTAGGCATTCCTTGTGAGTTAACCAGTCGTGTCAGCAGCGTGATGCCCGACTCACTGCTTTCCGCGACTTGCACCTGCGGTTCAATAGCTTGAATGTAGCCATTGTCCAAATTTAGTTCTTCGGTTTGAGAATCACTAAAAGTAATGGATGCAATATATTTGCGTAACATCGGAGCCAATTGCTCAGGCTCAACATCTGCAATGATGACAAGCTTATTATTCCGATTATATCCAAACAGTGTCTTGTGAACCTGCAAGACTTGCTCGGAGTTAACTCCCGTCATATCTGAGTTCATAACAAAACGGTGCTTACTGTCTGCTTTGTACGTACCAGCATTGATCGCTTTGTACCACTTGCCTTCCGGTGAATTGAAGAATGTCGAGTTATTTTGATAGAACTCTTGCTTCACCGCTTCGAGCTGACGTAGCTCTAGATTGATTTCAGTCGATATGTTGAAAATCGCGTTGAGAGCAAGTGGGAGCTCTGCAATTTTACTGTTCAGCTCAATACCATGATAAGTGAGCCCAACGAATGGAATAACTAACAAGTCGTTCTTCTTGAAGAAGCTGTCAAGTTGAGCGCCACTGAACTCCCCTAACCCACTACGAGCGGCGGCAGGAACAAGCACATCACTGGCGGCAAATAGATCGGGATCCAAAGCCGCTTTTCCGCCCTGACTCGCATAAACCATGTAGGCTCTTTCGCCCGCTTTTGCATCGCGTTGGTACCAAACTTCAACGCCGTTACTCAACTGCCAGACCGTCATGTTTTCATCATACTGAGTGCGACCAACAATCTCCCCTTCATTACTCGGCTGCACTAACTCAGATGCTACACTCGCAAGTGCTAGTGGCTTTATCCCTTCTTGTGAGTAGAGCTGAGGTATTTGTGCCAAGCGCTGCTTCATCGCCTCTGGTGACTCATCGGCGCTGTAGCCTGAAGCCAATTCACTTCTGATGACAGCAAGTCATCAATGTTTTTGTTGATTCCTTTAAGATCAACATTGGCAATGAACGATGTGAGCGCCTGACGAGAAGTCTCACGACTTTGCATAGGCATAGCTTGCTCAATTGAGAAGACCTTTTGATCGACAATTTGAGCTGGCTTACGCTTATCCCAATCGCTATCTAGGTTAGCTAACAAACTCTGATAACCAGCCATGATGGTATCAAGTTCATTTTGACTGACACCATGGTCTCTCAGAGAGCTCAACGTTTCTAAGAAAAGCGTCTCTGTGACTTCTCTTTGTTCCGCAGAAAAAGCAATACTCCCCACTGCGTATCGATTGTACTCAATCCATTGACTGTAGACTCCAGTATACTGGACAGCCAAAGCTGCATCGTTAAAGACCGCAGAAATACGCTGGTTGATCAACTGCTGAGCAACATCATCACGCCAGTTTTTCTTTTGGTCTTCAACCGTTCTGACCGCCATCTGGCCTCGATCAATGATGAAGTGTAGGCTCGGCGACTCTTTATCACCCGAAGGTAATGAGCGAGAATCATTGTTAACAGCCGTCGTTCTCTGCTTCTCTACTGCTGGATCTCCGCTGTTTCTCCAGCTTGAGAATTGAGCTACGATTAGCTTAGCAATTTCGTCTTTGCTGATGTTACCTGCAATAATCAGCTCAGCATTCTGTGGTTGATACCATTTGTGATAATAGCCCTTCAGCCCCTCAGACGTTGCTTGCTGAACAGACTCTTTGGTACCCAGTGGATCGAGGTGTTCTAGCACCGTACCTTCAACCGATGCTTCATAAGCTTTGAAAAATAGCGGCTTATCTTCTGGGCGTGAGAATCGAAACTCTCCCAGTATCACGCCTTTCTCTTTTTCTACTTGCTCTGGAGCAAACGCGATGCCATCAGCAACGTCGCGCATCCATGTCATTGCTAACTCAAGATGTTCTTTGTCAGATAGATCCATCTTGTAGTTGGTCAATTGATAACCCGTGAATGCATTGATATCAGCGCCGAAGCTGCCACCTGTTTTCTCAAATAGTTTGATGACGTCATTGCCAGTGAAGTTACGGCTTCCATTAAATGCCATATGCTCAACAAAGTGGGCGTAACCTTTTTGCTCTTCAGACTCCTGCATTGAGCCCGCATGAATCATCAGTCGGATCGATATTTCGTCATCGTCGGTTGGGTATAGGTGGTATTTTAGCCCGTTGTCGAGCTGATGATGGGTCCAGTTTTCATCTTCTGGAATTGGGGTGTCCAGCTGTGTGTTACAGCCGACAATAAGTAGTACTACAAATAAAAAAAGCCATTTTTTAGCTACTTGCATGAACATCTCCTAGTCCAATAACTTAGAGCACTATAACGGCTAGCTCACCTCAACTGTGAAACATCCGTGAAATTTCAATAAAAATGCGACCCATAACTACCAATTATGAAACTGATAACACTATCAGAGCCATGCCATTTTCTTCTACTCAAAACAAAAAAGCCTCACACTTTTACCAAGCATGAGGCTAATTAATACGTATCAAACCCGTTAATCGACTTGTTTGATTTGCAGCTCTTTAGGCACTTCGAAGAACATGTTCTCTTCACGGCCCAGAACATTTTCGACCGAGTCTGCACCAAGTTGCTTGATGCGCTCAAGAATTTGGTCAACCAGCTCTTCTGGCGCCGATGCACCTGCGGTCACACCCACTTTGACCTTACCCTCAAACCATTCCGGTTTGATGTCTTCAGGACAATCCGTTAAGTAACCCGGCGTGCCGAGTTTCTCTGCTAGCTCTTTCAAACGAGTTGAGTTCGAGGAGTTTTTAGAACCCACAACCACCATCACATCAACATCACTCGACAGTTCGCGTACGGCATCTTGGCGGTTCTGCGTCGCGTAGCAAATATCATCTTTTCGTGGTCCTTGGATATCAGGGAACACTCGGC
This sequence comes from Vibrio mexicanus, assembly GCF_001012815.1. Lineage (GTDB taxonomy): Bacteria > Pseudomonadota > Gammaproteobacteria > Enterobacterales > Vibrionaceae > Vibrio > Vibrio mexicanus. The sequence goes on along the minus strand of NZ_JYJP01000069.1, from coordinate 11,091 downwards.
GCAGCTCATCAATGACATCAGCCGTTTCATCCACAGAAAGCGTGGTTTGGCTTACATAGTGAAGATTTTCAGGGTTCTTCACTTTCGCTTTCAAAGGCTCAACATCAGCAGGTGTTTCGACAAGGTACATGCCACCATCATTACTGGCATATTGACCCATGGTTCCTTCCACTTCTGGATGGCCCGCATGGCCAATCAACACCACTTCCATATTTTTACGGCTGGCGCGCGCAACTTCCATGTGAACTTTTGTTACCAATGGGCAGGTTGCGTCGAATACGGTCAGGTCGCGATCTTTGGCTTCTTTTCTTACCGCTTGAGAAACACCGTGAGCAGAAAAGATAACAATATTGTCGTCAGGCACTTCATGGAGCTCTTCAACAAATATCGCACCGCGCTGCTTTAAGCCTTCCACAACAAAACGGTTATGCACCACTTCGTGACGAACATAAATTGGGGCTGGTACATCTCTAGTGCACGCTCAACAATGCTAATCGCACGGTCAACGCCTGCACAAAAGCCGCGAGGGTTGGCTAATAAGATTTTCATTTCACTACTCTTTACTTTGCTGCTCTTTATTTGCTGCTGTGAGGTATGTTCTTTGCTGGGCGGCTATTCTACGTCAAGTTAGTCGACAGACAAAATTTCAACTTCAAAGCTGACATCCTGCCCCGCTAACGGGTGATTGAAATCAACAGTGACTGAATCACCAGCGACCTCAGTAATAATGCCAGGAATTTCAGCGCCATCTGGCCAGAAAACGCCATGATGGTACCGACTTCCACTTCCGCATCACCCACAAACTTAGCTCTGTCCATATGGTGGATGTTATCTGGATTTGGCAGTCCAAATGCATCTTGTGCTTTTAGTTCAATCACTTGGTTGTCACCTACAGTCAGGCCCAACAAACAAGATTCGAAATTCTCACTCAGGCTACCATCACCCATTACGAATTTGGCTGGCTTCCCCATATTATGAGTGCTATCCGCCACTGAGCCATCTTTTAGTTTAATCGTAAAATGTAGGGTTACTGCGGAGTTTTGGGCTATTGTTGTCACGTTTATTCTTCCTTGTGCTGCCATGCGGCAATCTAGTTATCATTATTGACACACCGTTATATAAAAAAGAGCCGACCGAATCAACGGACAGCTCTTAGGGTTATCAGTTTATCTACCTGACTCTAACTTTCAGATTCTTTCTTTCGAAAACCATCCAAGATGATCATTGCTGCGCCAATACAGATGGTTGAATCTGCCAAGTTGAATGCAGGCCAATGGTAGGTTCCCCAGAAAAAGTCTAAGTAATCAACAACAAAGCCATGTACAACACGGTCGAATACATTACCAACCGCACCGCCAATAATCATGGCATATGCGAGGTTATTCCACTTCTCTTTCGCGGGTAACTTACTCATCCAGTAAGTCAGTAATCCAGTGACAATAAAGGCAATACCGGTGAAGAACCAACGCTGCCATCCTGCTTGCTCACTTAGAAAACTGAATGCTGCACCATAGTTATGTACATGGAGAATGTTGAAGAAAGGCAAGACTTCGATGCGGTTTGCCCAGCCATAACCAATATTTTCCAATACATAAAATTTAATAGCGATATCAGCGATAAAAATCACGAACGCTAACCATAGCCAGCGAATGCCTGATTCTTTCCATGTAAACGTTTGATTGCTCATTACTTTACCTAAAAATAGCCCCAGTAATAACTGGGGCTGCAAACTTGATAAAAAGTTCAGTATGTCGAAGTCAATTTCACGTAAGATTACGCGAACTTACGAACCTCACCTTCACCATCTACGTTTGATACACAACGGCCACAGATAGTTTCATGACCTTCGATTGTGCCAACGTCTGGTGTGTGGTGCCAACAACGGTCACACTTCTTCGCTTCTGTTGCTTTCACTTCTACGAATAGACCTTCTAGCTCAGTCGCTTGTGCGCTGTCTGACTTCTCGCTTAAAGGTTTCACAACTGCAGCTGACGTCAGTAGAACGAAACGAAGCTCGTCTTCTAGCTTGTTGATAGTTGCCGCTAATGCGTCATCAGCAAACAGAGCCACTTCAGCTTGAAGTGCGCCACCAATAGTCTTCTCTTTACGTGCATCTTCAAGAAGCTTGTTCACTGAACCACGAACAGTTTGGATTTGAGCCCAGAATTCGTTGTTTAGCTCTTCACCTTCAGCAAGACCGAACAGGCCTTCGTACCACTCACCAGTAAATACGAACTTATCACGGCTTTCACCACTTGGCAGAGTTGCTGGCATTTCGTTCCAGATTTCATCTGCAGTGAAAGACATAATAGGTGCCATCCAACGAACCAGTGCTTCTACGATGTAGTAAAGCGCCGATTGACAACTACGCTGAGCGTGGCCGCCTCGTTTCGCTGTGTACTGACGGTCTTTGATTACGTCTAGGTAGAATGAGCCCATTTCAATTGAACAGAACTGCATTAGACGCTGCGTTACTGCGTGCGTGTTGTACTCGCCGTACGCTTTGATGATCTCTTCTTGAGCAGCCAATGCGCGACCTACTGCCCAACGATCAAGTGCAACCATTTCATCCGCAGGTACCAAATCCGTTTCTGGGTTGAAACCGTTAAGGTTCGCTAGGAAGAAACGCGATGTGTTTCGGATACGGCGGTAAGCGTCAGCCGAGCGTTTTAGGATTTCATCAGAAACCGCCACTTCACCCGTGTAGTCAGTTGAAGCCACCCATAGACGCAAGATGTCAGCACCTAGCTTGTTAGTGACATCTTTTGGTGCAACCACATTACCGATAGATTTTGACATCTTACGGCCTTGACCATCAACCACGAAGCCGTGCGTTAGCACTTGCTTGTATGGAGCTTCATCTTTCATCGCGATAGATGAAATCAGTGAAGACTGGAACCAACCACGGTGTTGGTCTGAACCTTCTAGGTAAAGGTCTGCTGACGCACCGTTATACTCTTCGCGAGCGTCTACTACAGAGTAGTGAGTGACACCCGAGTCGAACCATACATCTAGCGTATCCAGTACTTTCTCGTACTTATCTGCTTCTTCGCCCAGAAGATCAGAGATTTCTAGATCCCACCAAGCTTGAATGCCTTTTTCTTCAACGAGCTGAGCGACTTTCTCAACAAGTTCAATGGTGTTTGGATGAAGCTCTGCAGTCTCTTTATGAACGAACAAAGCAATCGGCACACCCCAAGTACGTTGACGAGAGATACACCACTCAGGGCGACCTTCAATCATACCTTCGATACGGCTTTGACCCCACTCAGGCATCCACTCAACACCTTTAATTGACTCTAGTGCTTTTGCACGTAGGCCAGCTTGGTCCATTGATACGAACCACTGTGGTGTTGCACGGAAAATAATTGGCGTTTTATGGCGCCAGCAGTGCGGGTAGCTGTGCTCGTATGCGTGATGGTGAAGAAGCGCGCCTTTTTCTTTTAGCGTCTCAACAACTACATCGTTTGCTTTAAATACGTGCTGACCAGCAAATAGCTCAGTATCTGGCAGGTAAACACCGTTTGAACCGACTGGGTTCGCTACTTCTAGGTCGTACTTTTGACCGACAGCGAAGTCTTCTTGACCGTGGCCAGGAGCGGTATGAACCACACCAGTACCAGATTCTGTTGTCACGTGATCACCAAGGATCGCAGGCACAGAGAAATCGTAGAATGGGTGGTTGAACTGAGATAGCTCTAGATCAGCACCTTTCGCAAAGCCAAGGTTATGGAAGTGCTCGATACCGGCACGATCCATAACATCTTTCGCTAGTTCAGAAGCAACGATGATACGCTCTTTCGTCTCACCTTCTACTTGAATCAGTACGTACTCTAGATCATCACGTAGACATACCGCGCGGTTTGCTGGCAGAGTCCATGGTGTAGTTGTCCAGATAACGATTGAGATATCGCCTTCACCTTCATGACCGTCGCTCAATGAGAACTTAGACAGAAGCGCAGATTCATCTGCTGCTTTAAAGCGAACGTCGATAGACGGCGATACTTTGTCTTTGTACTCGACTTCTGCTTCCGCAAGTGCAGAACCACAGTCTGTACACCAGTGAACAGGTTTGAAACCTTTCAGCAAGTGGCCATTGTCAGCAATCTTACCCAGTGCACGGATGATGTTTGCTTCAGTAGCAAAATCCATAGTGCGGTAAGGCTTGTCCCACTCACCCATGATACCAAGGCGTTTGAAGCTCTCTTTTTGACCTTCTACCTGACCTGCCGCGTACTTACGACACTCTTCGCGGAACTCAGCCGCAGAGATTTTTTGGCCTGGTTTTGCCTTTCTTTTTCTCTACCATTAGTTCGATTGGTAGACCATGACAGTCCCAACCAGGAATGTATGGTGCATCAAAACCAGAAAGTGTTTTGGATTTAATAATAATGTCTTTAAGAATCTTGTTTAGCGCGTGGCCAATATGGATGTCACCATTCGCATATGGAGGACCATCATGTAGAACGAAAGATTTTTTGCCTTTCTTCGCTTCACGGATTGCGCCGTAAAGGTCTTCTTTGTACCAACGCTTAAGCATTTCTGGCTCACGATTCGCCAGATTGCCGCGCATTGGAAACCCTGTTTCAGGTAAGTTCAGGGTATCTTTATACTCACTCATCGATTCTTAATTCCGTTGTGTTGGGTGACGGTTAGACATTATGCCAAGTGGCGAACTAAACCACTCAGTCTAGCTGACGCAGCCACACCCTTGCTGCTTCAGCATCCAATTCTATTTGTTGTTTCAGAGCTTCAAACGACTCGAACTTAATCTCCTCGCGAAGCTTATGCAGAAGTGACACTTCTAGCTGTTTGCCATATAAGTTACCTTTAAAGTCAAACAGGTGCACTTCTAACTGTTGGCGAACCCCGTTCACCGTTGGACGTTGGCCTATATTCGCAACGCCACCAATCGCTTGTTCTCCAATACCTTGCGCTTTAACGACATAAACACCTGATACTGGAGACACACACCTTTTTAAAGGTATGTTCGCCGTAGGAAACCCAATGGTTCTCCCAAGCTTTCGGCCATGAGACACACGGCCACTGATACTGTATTCACGCCCCAACATCGACGCCGCTTCATCAAGTTTATCTGCGGCCAATGCCTGCCTAATTGCTGTGCTGCTTACTCTTAACTGCTGCAGGCAGAAGCTTTGAGTACTCACGACTTCAAAGCCAAACTTCTCACCCGCTTGTTTTAGCATTTCAAAGTTGCCTTTTCGACCTTTGCCGAAACAAAAATCATCCCCAATGACTAGGAATTTAACACCCAATTTTTCGACCAGCAATTCAGAGATAAATGCCTCAGCGGTCAAGTCAGCGAAGTGGCGATTGAAGTTAACACACAACAACCTGTCGATATCAAGCTTACCTAGCTGCACGTATTTATCTCGAAGGCGCGCTAAACGAGCAGGCGCCTTATCTCGAGCAAATAACTCTAATGGTTGAGGTTCAAACGTCATAACTACCGACGGCAAACCTAAAAGCTTTGCTTGTTCAGATACTTGATTGAGTACCTGCTGATGTCCTAAATGAACACCGTCGAAGTTACCTATGGTAAGCACACAACCGTGATGCTTAGCATGTATATTGTGAATACCGCGAATTAATTCCATTAGAATGCACTAAATACTTGTCGAGCTCGAATGTCAATAGCGTGAAACCGACGGATTATATACTAATCTGCATTACTCTGTCGCGGCTTTTAAGTCTTTTAAACGAATCCCCATAACCAGCAAACTGACTAAATAGACGACAGCACCGAAACCGATCAACATCGCTAGCGTAAAGACGCGCTCCATAAAGCTCCAAGTCAGCCACACCGACATCTCTTCAAGCTGCCACAATATAGCTGCAACCATGGCACCACCAGCAACCACCAGTCGCACAATAAACAGCAAGGTAGAACGAGTTAATCGGTAGACGTTTTGAATATGCAAACCGCGATATAAGAGCACCATGTTGACCAACGCAGACAAAGCGGTTGCCATTGCAAGCCCCACGTAGCCATAGAACCACGCGAAAATGGCATTGAATACCATGTTGCTCACCATCGCGATGATGCCGTACTTAACAGGCGTTTTGGTATCCTGCCTTGAGTAATAGCCAGGCGCGAGCACTTTAATCAACATGAAGTTGAGTAAGCCGGATGCGTAGGCCAGCAAAGATAAAGAAGCATAATGGACATCTTGCGGTGAAAACTCACCGCGCATAAATAGAACCATTAGCATAGGCTTAGCCAACACCATTAATCCCAGCATTGCCGGTATACCCAGCAGTGTGACAACCTTTATGCCCCAATCCATAGTATTGGCAAAGCTTGGCTCTGCGCATCGACATGTTTACGAGAAAGTGCTGGCAAAATAACGGTCGCGATAGCATACCAAATAGCCCAAGCGGGAACTCCAATAAACGATCAGAGTAATAGAGCCAACTGATCGATCCCGTTTCAAGAAAACTGGCAATAAAGGTGTCAAACAGCAAGTTGATCTGGCTGACTGAAACACCAAACAGTGCCGGGATCATTAAGGTTCGAATTTTAACGACCCCCGGATCGCGCCATCCCCACTTTGGTTTTACTAAGACGCCCGCTTTAATAAGGAAAGGCATTTGAAACAGGAACTGCACCAAACCACCAAGAAATACCCCGATCGCCAAGCCCACTTCCGGCTGAGACAGCTGCGGAGCGATGAACCAAGCAGAGAGAATGATCATCACGTTGAGAAACACAGGGGTAAAGGAAGAAACGGCAAACTTACCTAAGGTATTCAAAATAGCGCCAGATAGGGCGACAAAGGTGATGAACCATAAATAAGGAAAGGTAATTTTCAACATGAAGCTGGCGAGTTCGAACTTCTCAGCCGAAGGGCCGCCATTCATCCAATCTAAAAACCAACCGAAGCCAAATAGCGCGGTAACAACCCCGGAGCCCAAAACACCCAATAAGGTAACAATAGAGACTATGACTCCGAGCGTACCAGCGGCTTTTGCGATTAAATCGCGAGTTTTGTTCATATCTCCAGCGGCGTGATATTCTGTTAGAACAGGGACAAATGCTTGAGAAAAAGCCCCTTCGGCAAATAAACGGCGAAGAAAATTAGGGATTTTATTGGCGAAGAAAAAAACATCGGCACTGGCACCAGCCCCCATTAGGTTGGCTACCACCACATCTCGAACGAGACCTAATACACGAGAAATCAGCGTCATAGCACTGACAATCATGCCCGACTTGAGAAGACGTTTACTCACAAAAACCTCTGTAGACACATACATCCAATCATTATCTTTCTAATCCCTGAGAGAATGTCAGCCACAGATAAGATAAGTATTAGCATTGGTATAAAAATACTGTTAGAATCCACGCCATCTTAACCGCGATAACCTTTTCATTCCAAAATTTGTTTGGCTTAGATGGGTTTTTGCACAAATCATTTGACAATAAGGCGCAAATGAGGGATATTCCTCGCCCTTAAATTGTCACCGAACTAAGTTTTTGGGAGTTAGACCCTTGGCAAACAGTAAATCTGCTAAGAAGCGCGCTATCCAAGCTGAGAAACGTCGCCAGCACAACGCTAGCCGTCGTTCTATGATGCGCACTTACATGAAGAAAACTATCGCTGCTATCGAAGCTGGCGACAAAGAAGCTGCAACTGCTGCATTCGCTGCAGTTACACCACTACTAGACCGTATGGCGACTAAAGGCCTTATTCATAAGAATAAAGCAGCTCGTCACAAGTCTCGTTTCTCTGCAGCGATCAAAGCTCTTTAATAGAGTTTCGATTTCTAAGAGAACAAAAAAACCGGCTTTTGCCGGTTTTTTTATATCTGCATCTTTTTAAAACATCATCAAACTAGACTATTACTCGTCGCCGCAGTACAAACCATGAAGAAGCTCAATCATGGCGCGCACTTCGTGGCTGCTCAACGTGTAGTAAACGGTTTGAGCCTCTTTGCGAGTATTCACCAATCCATCTCGTCTTAACCAAGCTAAATGTTGCGATAGAGCAGATTGGCTTAGCTCAAGCATTCCGCACAGTTCCCCTACAGAAAGCTCTTGGTTGTGTAACAAGCATAAGATCTGCAATCGCCTTTCATTGGCCATTGCTTTGAGCAATACGACGGCTTCAGCTGAATTCTTTTCCATATCTTGCAGATTCATCAACAACCCTTATCGAACAACAATAATCGTTTGATTTTACTCGATTACACGCAACAATCGAGTCATTCATATACTTATATTAATTTCATGGTTAATAAATAGCCACTATAGAAACAGATCTGTAAAATCCGCGTCACAAACATTCTTTACTGCAGGGTGCTGAATCATGCGCTCAGCAAAGATCACATAGTACTCTTCACGCAGTTCTTCGATGTCACCAATCAACTGCAGAGGAAAGTCTTTCTCGACTTCTTCTACATATAATGAAGGCGCTAAGAAAATCGCATCTTTGTGGTAGCGAGCAAAGGCTTTCATCAAGCAACATCATCGAACTCACCTAAGATGTTCGGCTGCAAGCCCTGTCTGTCAAACCATTGGAATACCTTACGGCCCATCGCACTGCGACTTCCTGGTACAAGTAACTTACGCTGTTCTAAAATCGCGGGAAAATCCGCTTCGGCGATATTTCCTGTGCAGTAAAAACTCATACGGCTTTCACCAAGTTTCTTGCTGTATAAACCCGGGCTCTTACCTGAATCCACTGGGCAGTCGGACAAAATCATGTCCAACTTATGTTGTGACAACTGCTCCAACAACATCTCATGGGTTGATTCAAAGCAGCGTAGATGAATGCTGTTATCTTCTGGCACAGTGGTCATTAGAATCTTGCTCACCAAACGTTTTGACAGCGCATCAGCCACACCAACTTCAAACAACTGGTTGGAACGTTGGCTGTAGTTAACGATATCGAGCATCTCATAGCTCAAACCAAACATACGGTCAGCATACTTATAGACGAGCTGGCCAAGTTCCGTTGGCTCAATGCTTCGGCCATTACGCTTAGTCAACTTACCATCCATTCTATCTTCAAGTGCTTTGATCTGGCCTGTGACCGTTTGAGGCGTGAGGAAAAGCGCGTCTGCCGCTTTTGTTACTGAGCCTTGTTTGCACACCATCCAAAAGTAATAGAGATGGTTATAGTTTAAATGAGACATGAATTTCAGACCACTTGGGTAAATTACCGCTTTAGAAAATTAGCCGATAGATATATCACACTTTGATTATCGCTCAAAGGTTCGGTATTTACGAAATTATCAATTGTATAGTTCGTAATTTCCTACAGGTTTAGATTTCTTTTATTACAGAGTGTCATATTTCTCATGAACCAGTCGCTATATTAGAGAAAAAAATCGTAAAAACCCGCGGAACTTCACAACATCAAAACCTCAACAAAAAACAATAAAATTCAACAACTTAAGTTAAATAAAAAAGCATACAAATAGCGCCCTTTAGTTATGGTCCGCAAAAAAAAACGAATGACACAGGATTGTCATATTACTGAAATATTTCATCTCTAGTATCGGCTCCAGATTCAACAACAGACCAAACACATTTCAAACGGTCGCATGGAGAAAACAACTATGAACCAAGCTACTACTACAGCGGCACCGATTTCGAGCACTACTCGTTGGCTGCGCTGGGCTAACTTGGCGTTCATGCTTTATCTTCTACTTCTTGCAGTTTCACTAGTAAGTAGTGGTTTTAAAGTTTCTGTCGGTGGGCACGCTAAAGAGCTATTCGCTTTCGCATCTCACCCTGTTGCTGGCTTAATGATCGGTATGGTTGCTACGGCGCTGATCCAATCATCAAGTACGGTAACCTCTATTATTGTTGGCCTTGTGGCCGGCGGATTACCGGTTTCCATCGCTATTCCTATGATTATGGGTGCAAATATTGGTACAACAGTAACCAATACTATTGTTAGCCTTGGTCATATCCGTAATAAAGAAGAGTTCAAGCGTGCTTTCGCAAGTGCAACTATTCACGACTTCTTCAACCTATTGGCGGTTGCGATTTTCCTACCACTAGAAATGATGTTTGGCGTTCTAGCTAAAGCTTCAGAATGGTTAGTATCACCGTTCCTATCAACGGGTAACCTAAGCATGAAGAGCATGGACGTAATCGGTCCACTGACTAAGCCTGTCGCTGGTGCTATCAAAGAGCCAATGATGACTTTCGGCCCACAAGTAGGTGGCAGCCTTATGATTGCTCTTGGCGTGCTAATGCTATTCATCTCTATCACTGTGATGGGTAAGCTAATGAAGAGCCTAATGGTTGGCCGTGCTCGTGAAATCCTAAAAGGTGCAATTGGTCGTGGCCCTCTACACGGCATCTTCTCTGGCTCTGTTGTCACTGTATTGGTTCAGTCATCATCAACGACAACAAGCTTAATGGTTCCACTTGTAGGCTCAGGTGTCCTAAAAGTACGTGACGTATACCCGTTCACTGTAGGTGCAAACATCGGTACCTGTATTACCGCTCTACTCGCAGCAACGGCAGTATCTGGTGAGTTCGCAGTATTTGCACTGCAAATTGCTCTAGTTCACCTAGTGTTCAACATTCTAGCAACTGTGTTCATCTTCGGTGTTCCAGTTCTACGTGAAATCCCAGTGAAAGGTGCTGATTGGATTTCTGACCAAGCGATTAAAAACAAGAGTGTTGTGTTCGGTTATCTAGCTCTAGTATTCCTTGTGGTTCCAGGTTTGGTTCTAGGCCTAACCGCTTAATCACCACCGAGTTAAACAAAAGCCCGTAACAACTGTTACGGGCTTTTTCGTATCTACTCTTTTTTTATCGAATCAAAGCGTTATCTGCTAACGACTTCAGCAAACCGTATCACTATGGGCTAGCACTTAAAAAATCCTTCAGTACTGTCGTACGCAACCATTCTCCACCAACTCATTCAACCAGTGTGTCTTTGGCTTCCGTGCTAACTAGCTACTAATCTACAAAGCTACAAAGCTACAAAGCTATAAAGCTATAAAGCTATAAAGCTATAAAGCATATACAGGGTAGTTCTTGAGATGGGTGAAGCGTCATATCGCATTTCTATTCTTGATTCCAGATACAAAAAAGGCTGCCCTAAGGCC
>NZ_JYJP01000068.1 GCF_001012815.1 Vibrio mexicanus | reverse complement strand
AAGAAAGCCAGCTCATTGAGCTGGTTTTTTTATGCCTGCAATATAACAAAGCGGCTTCAACTCAAAATTATAAAAAGCTTTTATATCCATAGAGTTACCAAAAAAAACCTGGAATCACCAGTATAAAAAAGGCCCCGAACAGAGGCCACGAACTAACAAACTTGGCTTAAAACCTAGAGGGGGCGTTAGTTGTCTAAAAGCATAGTATTTAGAAGAATAATACGCGTCTCATAAGGTCTTAGCACTTGATGCTGGCTTACACTTCCGCTTAAGTCTGAATAATTGCCTAGCACGTAGTTAGCTTTTGAGGTATCAAAGCCTTGGGGTAACACACACTCAGTCTCGACCCCGTAGTAGTTATTGAGACAGATCAGCGTTTGAGTTTCAGATTTACGCTCATAGCCAAAGATCGACTCATGTTCTGGATATAGGTCTTCATAAGTACCTGTCGTGATCACCTCGATCTCTTTGCGTAACTGAATCAGCTTTTGATAGAAATAGAATACCGAATTGCTATCGTCTACCGCTTGCTCTGCGTTGATTTCAGGATAGTTACTCGCGACCTCTAGCCAAGGCTGACCTTTAGAGAACCCAGCGTAAGCTTGATCGTTCCACTGCATTGGCGTTCGTGAATTATCACGAGATTTCTGTGCCAGTATTGCCATCATCTCATCATGACTAACACCTTGTTGTTTGACCATGATGTCATACATGTTAGTACTTTCGACATCACGATACTGCTCAATCGACGTATAACCTGGGTTAGTCATCCCGATCTCTTCGCCTTGATAAATGTATGGTGTGCCTTGCATCATATGAACCGAAGCACCAAGCATTTTTGCCGATTCCACTCGATATTGCTGATCATCGCCTAATCGGCTCACCACACGTGGCTGATCGTGGTTACACCAAAATAGTGCTCCCCACCCTTTGCCATTCAAGCCTGTCTGCCAGTGATTGAAAATCTGCTTAAGCTGCAGGAAATCAAACGGCGCTTTGGTCCACTTTTCGCCATTTGGGTAGTCGACTTTCAAATGATGGAAGTTAAACACCATAGACAACTCTTTGTTATCCAGTGACGAGTACTGCTGACAATGCTCAAGCGTGGTAGAAGACATCTCACCCACGGTCACGCTGCCATACTTTTGGAATACCGCTTCACTGATCTCTTGCAAATACTCATGCACGCGAGGACCATCAGTATAGAAACGGCGTCCATCGCCAATATCATCATTTGGAAAGTCTTGCTGCTTAGAGATCAAGTTGATGACATCAAGTCTAAAGCCATCCACGCCTTTCTCTGCCCAGAAACTGATGACCTCTTTTACTTCAGCGCGTACTTTGGAGTTCTCCCAGTTAAGGTCCGCTTGCTCTTTCGCAAACAGGTGCAAAAAGTATTGGCCCGTTTGTTCATCAAGCTCCCAAGCACTGCCACCAAACTTAGATTGCCAATTGTTTGGAACACCGCCGTCTACGGGATCTTTCCAGATATAGTAATCACGATATGGGCTGTTCTTATCTCCCAATGCCGACTGGAACCATTGATGCTCGGTCGATGTATGATTCACAACGATGTCCATAATGATTCGAATACCCCGTTGATGTGCCTGATCGAGCAGCAAATCAAAATCCGCCATAGTGCCAAAGTCGGGATTAATCGCGTAGTAATCAGAAATGTCGTAGCCATTATCAATCATTGGTGAGGCGTAAACTGGCGTGAGCCAAATCGCGTCAACGCCTAATAGCTTCAAGTAATCAAGCTTAGAAATAATACCTTGGATATCTCCCGTACCTTTGCTGCCACTATCGCAAAAGCTCTTAGGATAGATCTGATAGATGGAGGCGGTTTTCCACCATTGATCATCATTTACAACTGTTGTCATTTCTAAACTCACTTACCAAAAAAGAAAACTAGAGAAAATAGGGAGCGGCGAGATGCCGCTCCAAATAGAGAAATTATGCGTTTACAGGTTCAAGCTCGCCCTTCGACTGAGCTCGTTTGTAGAAGAAAAGAGTTAATAGCGCTGGCACTGCAATCGCCACCAGCATTGCAATCGCGAAGATGCCCCAGAATTGCGGTTGAATAGACAGAATACCTGGTAAACCGCCCACACCAATACCGTTTGCCATTACGCCTGCACTACCACAGATAGCCGCTGCAATCGCACTACCGATCATTGCACTTAGCATCGGGAACTTGTATTTGAGGTTGATGCCGTACATCGCAGGCTCTGTGACACCAAGGTAAGCAGAGATAGCCGCGGGTACAGAGATGTCACGCTCACCATGCTTTTTACTAATGATGATAATACCCACAACAGCAGAAGCTTGAGCAATGTTAGACAGAGCAATCAAAGGCCAGATTGGTGTACCACCAAGGTCTTGCATCAGTTGAAGATCGACCGCATTGGTTGTGTGGTGGATACCCGTGATCACCAGTGGTGCGTATAGGAAGCCAAACAGCATAGAGCCAATCACGGCAAAATCGCCCGTCATCGCGCTTTTGCCGCAAACGCCACACCGTCACCCAGCACGCGACCAAATGGACCGATCAATGAGTGCGCGAGTACTACAGACAGAATGATTGAGACGAAAGGCACAACCACCAGATATAGATATGAAGGAACAATGCGTTTTAAGTTGGTTTCAATAAACGCTAACGCCATACCCGCCAACATGGCCGGAATCACTTGCGCTTGGTAGCCCACTTTTTCAATCACAAAGAGGCCAAAGTCCCACACTTCAGGTACTTCTTTACCGATCAAATACGCATTCATTAACTGCGGCGACACCAAGGTCACACCTAGGTAATACCCAAAATCGGCGTTCCGCCAAGCTTTTTCACTGTCGACCAACACACGCCCACTGGTAGGAAGAAGAAGATCGCTTCACCGATTAGCCACAAGAAGCTGTGCACCGTTGCCAGAATTGACTAATTTCCGTTAAAGATTGACCATCAAACATCTTGATGTCGCCAATCACATTACGGAAACCTAAGATCAAACCACCGGTAATGATGGCAGGAAGCAGCGGTACAAAAATTTCTGCAAGATGGGAGATACCACGCTCTAGAATATTCATGTTCTGACGAGCAGCCAGCTTAGCTTCGTCTTTCGATGCTTCCGTCTGACCCGATAGCTCAATCAGTACCTTGTAGACTTCATCCACTTCAGTACCAATAACTACCTGAAATTGGCCCGCGTTAGTAAAACAGCCTTTTACTAACGGCAGGGCTTCTAGCGCCTTTTCATCGGCTTTACCGGTATCATTTAATACAAAGCGAAGGCGCGTAAGGCAGTGACTTACGCTGGCAATGTTGTCGCGACCGCCGACTAACTCAATCAGACGCTCAACTTCTTGTTTCGCAATCTTACTCATATCCATGTCCACCCTAATTGGATTCTCATTCATCTGTTGTCAAAAACATTGACGATTCAAACTGACCTAATCGTTATTCTTATATCTATGGGAACATTCCCACTTGTGTGCATTATATTGTCAGATCCAATCAAAGATAAAAATGGGAACAGTCCCATTAATTGAATAAGATCACAGTATAATTTTAAATCACTTTGAAAATAATGAGTTAAATTGAGACGGGTTGCTGTGTGATGTGTCGCTGTTCTACATCACCATTTATTTGGGAAATCAGCATATTAGCCGCTTTTTCACCGGCCTGAACATATCCAGGGTCAATGCTAAATACTTTAGGAAACAGAAAGGAAAGCAGTTCATTGCCGCCCACCCCTGTGACCACCACATCTTCACGCTCCAGCTCTTGAAGACGTTTGATCACACCGAGCGCTAACGTATCACTGGCACAAACAATGGCTTGAGTGGTTGGGGTCAACACCTTATCCACCAGCGTGTAAGCACTCTCGTGGTGAAGATGCCCTGTTTGATAATTAGCTTGAACTCCCTCTCGGCTGCACCAGCTTAGGTAGGCATCCAAACGAAGTTTACCCGTGGTTTTATCCGCAGGATCTACACCAATAAAGGCGATGTCGTTGAGGCTGTCTGCTTTGAGGTGCTCTAACGCATGGGTGATCACGCCTAGATTATCGTAATTAATCGATGAGACCTGATCCGTATCCATTGCAATCACAACAGAACGGTTTTGCCAGCTGACTAACTTTTCAATATCAAAGTCACTAAAGCCAAAGACAATCACACCATCGACATTACGTTTTTTCAGCACATCCAAATGTTCATTGGTTTTCACCTGATCAAACTGGCTTTCCATGATCACCACATCATAACCTGCCGCATACAGCGTATTGAGCATACTGCCCACCGCTTTGTTTTCAGAAGGCGAGTCGAGACGCGAGATAATAACGCCCACTACCTTCTGACTTCCACCTCGCATGGCTTGGGCAGACTTAGACGGTACATATCCCGATTCCTGAATCACTCGCTCAACTTTAGCGCGCGTTTCAGGTTTCACCTTGGGATCATTGGTTAACACACGTGAAACCGTTGACTTACCCACACCGGAGAGCTTTGCAATATCAAGAATAGTCAGTTTCTTAGTCATACCTAAAATACTTAGTTTAAAACGATGATGAAAGAAGGGAGCGATGAATAGACACTATAAAACAATGTGAATTTGAAACAAAATAAAGGCCGCATTAAAGCGACCTATTACGACTATTAAGCATCAAATTACTATGCACGAAGATAACTTAAGTACTCAGGTAACTGGGCACATCTCGAATACTATCAAGAACCGCTGTCGCAAGCTGCTCACCTTTCTCAGTGAGGGGCTTGCCAGTACGAACTAGCAGCTTTGTGGTTACACCTGCGGCCTCTGCTGCCATCATGTCTTCAGCTTTGTCACCCACCATGACAGAGTTAGCCATATCGATCTTTAGAAACTCTTGCGCAGATTTGAACATACCTGGCTTTGGCTTACGACAATCGCAGTCTTGCTTATATTTGCCCACGCCATGCTCTGGATGATGAGGCAGTAATAGATGCCATCGAGCTCAACGCCGTTATCAACGAAGTTCCAATCCATCCACTGAGTCAGAGAAAGAAAGCGATCTTCACTAAACATGCCGCGAGCAACGCCCGACTGGTTGGTGACCACCACCAATAGATAGCCCATCTTTTGCAGTTCTTGAGCGGCTTCAAATACCCCTTCAACAAACTCAAAGTCATGCTCATCGTGAACGTAACCGTGGTCAACGTTAATCACGCCATCGCGGTCTAAAAACACTGCAGGTTTAGCCAAAATTCTCTATCTCGATATTACGTAAGTTGGTAAGAATTATTGCACGCTTTATTTCTTTCATCACTATCTAATTACTTTTTGGTTAGCAAATTGCAGGCATTTAGACGTCTAGACGTAAAAATATCTATTGACCTAACCAAATGAAAACCATAGTATCCTCTACTAAATGAGAGATTACTCAAAATTATATGCTGCTGTTCTCCCACAGGTAGAAAGATGATCGAAATTAACCAAGTCAACAAGGTGTTTTATCAAGGCACGAAAGAGATAAATGCCCTTATAGACATCAACTTATCCATCCCACAAGGCCATATCTTTGGTGTTATCGGCTCTTCAGGTGCGGGTAAAAGTACGCTGATTCGCTGTGTAAACATGCTAGAAGCGCCGACTTCGGGTTCGATTGTGGTTGATGGTGTCGATCTCACAAAGCTAAGCCAAAGTGAGCTGTGCGAAGCCCGTCGTAACATTGGCATGATTTTCCAACATTTTAATCTACTCTCTTCACGTACTGTGTTTGCTAACGTCGCACTACCATTAGAGCTAGCAGGCAAAGATAAAACGCACATCGAAGCGAAAGTGACGGAACTGTTGGCATTGGTTGGCCTTGCTGATAAGCATGAGAGCTACCCAGCTAATCTAAGTGGTGGTCAAAAACAGCGTGTCGCAATTGCACGTGCTCTTGCTAGCGACCCGAAAGTGCTGCTGTGTGACGAAGCCACTAGCGCGCTCGATCCAGCGACAACCCAATCTATCTTAGAACTTCTAAGAGAGATTAACCGCAAGCTAAACATCACGATCCTTTTAATTACTCACGAAATGGACGTGGTTAAAAGCATCTGTCACGAAGTCGCGATCATCGGCGGTGGTGAGCTGGTAGAGAAAGGCACGGTTGGCGAAATCTTTGCCCATCCTAAAACAGAGCTAGCACATGAGTTTATCCGTTCAACGCTGGACCTGTCGATTCCAGATGATTATCAAGTACGTCTGCAACCGACTCGCGTTGAGGGCAGCTATCCGTTAGTTCGTCTTGAGTTCACAGGCGCAACGGTTGATGCCCCATTAATGTCACAAATCACCCGTAAGTTTAATATCGATGTGAGTATCCTAAGCTCAGATTTGGATTACGCAGGCGGTGTTAAGTTCGGCATGATGGTCGCTGAACTGTTTGGTAGCGAAGAAGATGACAACGCAGCAATCGAGTTTCTGCGTGAGCACAATGTAAAAGTAGAGGTTCTTGGTTATGTCCTTTAATGCAGTTTCACAATGGTTAGGCCTTAACAGCGACCTTCTAATTGGTGCTACGTGGGAAACTCTCTACATGGTGGGTGTTGCAGGCATTGTTGGCTTTGCCATTGGTATTCCACTAGGCGTTATTCTACACATCACCAAGAAAGGTGGCCTGCTAGAGAATACCGGACTAAACAGCGTACTTGGCGCGATTGTGAATATTGGCCGTTCGGTGCCATTCTTGGTGCTGATGGTGGCGATTATCCCAGTGACTAAGCTTCTGGTTGGTACTTTTATCGGCACAACAGCGGCAATTGTTCCGCTAACGATTGGCGCAATTCCATTTGTTGCACGATTAATCGAAGGTGCACTGCTTGAAGTGCCATCTGGCCTTGTTGAAGCGGCTCAATCTATGGGCGCGACACCAACTCAAATTATTACTAAGGTACTGCTTCCAGAAGCACTACCAACCATAGTGAACTCTGTCACCATCACACTCGTTACCCTAGTGAGCTACTCTGCAATGGCAGGGACTGTGGGCGGCGGTGGCTTAGGTGATGTCGCTATCCGTTATGGTTTCCATCGCTATGATGTCACTATCATGGCCGTTACTGTGGTGATGCTCATCGTATTGGTTCAGATTATTCAATCTATCGGTGACGCTGTTGTTCGCCGCGTTGATCACAGATAAACATTGCTTAATTCAATTAAGCGCAAAGCATTAGTTTCAAAAAATTAGACACACAAGGAGAAAGTCATGAAATTCAATCTTAAAGGTCTGCTGGCAATTGCCGCTGCTGCATCTGCACTGGTTCTATCAGGTTGTGGCGAGAAAGAAGCCGATACAAGCAAAATTAAAGTTGGCGTAATGGCAGGTGCTGAAGCGCAAGTTGCAGAAGTTGCAGCAAAAGTAGCTAAAGAGCAATTTGGTCTAGACGTAGAGCTTGTGACTTTCACTGATTACGTAACACCAAACGCAGCGCTTGATGATGGCTCTATCGACATCAATGCATTCCAACACAAACCGTACCTAGATCAGCAAATTACTGACCGTGGCTACAAGCTGTCTATTGCTGGTAACACATTTGTATACCCTATCGCTGGTTACTCTAAGCAAGTAACTTCGGTAGATGAAATTGCTGACGGTTCACGCATTGCAGTGCCAAACGATCCAACAAACCTTGGCCGTTCTCTACTTCTTCTTGAGCAACAAGGTCTACTTGAGCTTCGTGAAGGTGCTGGCCTGCTAGCAACAGTTCGTGATATCACTGCGAACCCGAAGAACATCACTATTGTTGAACTAGATGCCGCTCAACTGCCACGTTCTCTAGACGACGTTGCGCTTTCTATCATCAATACAACTTACGCAAGCTCAATCAACCTAACTCCAGAAAAAGACGGCGTATTCGTTGAAGATAAAGAGTCTCCATACGTGAATCTAATCGTGTCTCGCGAAGAGAACCTAAACGCAGAGAACGTACAGAACTTTGTTAAAGCGTACCAAACTGAAGAAGTTTACACTGCAGCTTCAGAAATCTTCCAAGGTGGCGTAGTTAAAGGTTGGTAATCTGACCTCTACCCTCTTTGAAAATGCAAAAAGCCCGCTGAATCAGCGGGCTTTTTCGTATCTGCTATCTGGCGAGAGTGAGACTATTTAATATGGTCCCATGACATATTAGAGACAATTCGGCAGTCATCGCATTTAAAATGAAAGATGTCGTGCAGAGGCTCATCAAGCAGCCATTCGCCACCACATTTTGGACACTTACGCGCTTGCTCATCGGCTAGGCTCTTACCACCAACACGATACTGATAGTAATAAGTCGGAATCTTAGTTAAGTACTCGATGCGTCCACGCAGATCCCATCCGCGCTTAAATAGTACGCTGTCGGCATCGCAAATTTCATGCAGAGCGCGTGTTCTGCTCGGCAGCCACCCGCCATTTGGATCTCGTCGCACGCTTGCCATTCAGTCTGCCATTTCACTACCGCTTTATGGTCACCGTTCAATGTCGGTGGATTGCGATATAGCGGGATCGGTAATAGGCTCTCACCACTACGCAAAGGCGAGCACGTATGAACATACGTCGTATAGAGAATTTGCCAGCTTGGCGTTTCGTCTTCCGCCGCTTCTTCAGAGTTAAGATCGCGCCCAAGCAAACGCATTTTCGGTGCCAGTAAGCACGCCTCTGTTAAGCGGTTTAAGCAAACCTTAACGAAATCCGAATGGTTTCTCGGGTGCAGGCTTTGCTCTTCAGGGCAAACCACGCGGACATAGAATTCCCCATCCCCCATGACAATCGGAAACTCGCGGCCTAGCACTTGTCCGTTGTAACGCAGCGCATCCATTAAACCATTAATGGCTTTATCGACGGCGGTAATCGTGGTGTTATCAAAACACTCAAACTGAAGCTCTACTACGTACACTTAAACCACCGGCTCTAGTTTATCTAGAAACTCGACAATATTAGTCGCTAGCACATCACGCTTATCCGTGCCTAGACGCTCTAAGATCACGTTACCTGACAAGTTACAGATAGAAATCACGTCTAACTCTGCATCCGTTGCGCCAATAAAAACGGTTGGCTTTAGTTTAAGGCGACGCTGCGTAACTAGATGACCAAGAATGTTCTCTTGCAGGCGAGTAAAGTCATCGTCACTCCATACTTGAAGCAGAGTTAATTCGTTCCCCGACCACGTCGCTTCCATATCTGCGCTGTATTGACTGCCATAGAATGCTTTAATATCTTCATGCAGCGTCAGTTCAATCGCGTTCTCTACGTTAGTAAAATCCGCCAACTGCTCTCTTGGAAAAGCTTTCCATTCCACTTCATCGTCGCGCTTTGACTCAACACATGGCGATACAAGGTCTGCAAGCTCTTCGCTCACCGGCAACCGGTTGTGCTTTTGTTGATGGGCTTGCGTATAAGTTTGACTAAAGTTCGCTAGGGCTTGAGTGACACGTTCGGTCATGAAAATCTCCAAATTCGCCTGAGTTTGCCACCGTTGGCGCATCATCAGATGACAGCAGAGTGGGATTGCGTAAAATTCCCCATATTCTAATCTAATTCGAATTAAAGTATGAGCAAATATTCCGATGCTAAAGAGCTTGCTGGGCTAACTCTAGGTCAAAAGACTGAGTACGCAAACCAGTACGACCCTTCTCTTCTTCAACCTGTGCCAAGAAGCTTAAACCGCGACGACCTTGAGTTGGGTGATACGCTGCCATTTAAAGGCTGCGATATTTGGACCATGTACGAACTCTCATGGTTGAATGAGAAAGGCTTACCTCAAGTTGCCATCGGTGAAGTTGCGATTCCTGCGACAAGCCCAAATTTAATCGAATCCAAATCGTTCAAGCTGTATCTCAATAGTTATAACCAAAGCCGATTCGCTAGCTGGGATGACGTTCAGAAAACTCTAGAAAAAGATCTCTCTGCATGTGCCGGTGAGGCGGTGGAAATTACCGTAAACTCGGTGACTGACTACACGGATCAGCCAATTGTGACCATGCAAGGCGACTGCATTGATGATCAAGATATTCAAATTGGCAGCTATGAGTTTGAAGCTAACCTACTTGAAGGTGCGGCAGATAAAGGACAAGAAGTCGAAGAAACTCTGCACAGTCACCTACTCAAATCCAACTGCTTGATCACCAATCAGCCAGATTGGGGAAGTGTTGAAATACAATATCAAGGTCAACAAATCGATCGCGAAGCTCTGTTACGCTATCTCGTCTCTTTTCGTGAACACAACGAGTTTCACGAGCAGTGTGTTGAACGTATCTTTACCGACATCATGCAGTACTGCCAACCAAAATCCCTGACAGTATATGCACGTTACACACGACGTGGTGGGTTAGACATCAACCCTTATCGCTCATCGACACAGTCGAAGCCATCCCATAACAGAAGAATGGCTCGTCAATAAGGAAAACAACGAGAATGCGAATTTTGCGCTGGATGCGTCTGCCTTTGGTGATGCTACTCTCTTTAGCCTCATTTTGGGCACAAGCTTCATTGAGTTATACCTCTCCACAGCTCAATGAGGCCAATGGTTTAGTCGATATTGTTCCGATGCAAGCTAAGGTTTTGACCAACAATTACCTAGCAGAGCGTAGCCTCTCTGATAAATCAGAAAAGAGCCCATCACTGGTGACTCGAGAAGAGACCGACAGCAGAATTCGCACTCCAAGTAACACGGTTGATGCCTACCAAATTTTGGCTAGAGCAGAGTTCAACCTAGAGAATTTCCGGGCGTCTATTAACTATCTCGATAAGGCGCTTGAACTCACCGAAGAGTACCGCTTCCCATACAAACGTTTGGAAGTACAAATCCTCAAAGCACGCTTGCGCTGGAAAATGGAGCGCAATTTTGAGAAAACCAAGCAAGAGTTAGCGCTCATTGAGCAAGACTACGCGACGGTCAGCAACCCAGAGCAATTTGCTCGCGGCGTTAACTACCGTCTTTACATGCTCAAAGCGGAAGTGGCTGCCTATGAAGGAAACATCGATCAGGCGCTAGTGTACTACGGTGAGATCAAGCCTTACGTAGACAAAAGCCCGTCGCCATACATCACTATTGAGTACCACCTTGAGCTGGGCCGTACTTTACTCGAACATCGATTATACAACCGAGCGCTATCCGAGCTTCTTTACGCTTATTGGAAAGCAATCGAAGACAACTCCAGCGCTCAGCTTGCGGAAGTGAACCGTACGCTAGGCCAGCTGTTTTACGATCGCCGTGTGTTTGATAAAGCACTCGATCACCTGTCCGAAGCCGCCGACTTCTACGACAACTACGAACGCTCACCGATACTAGCGCGCGTGCTCAAATTTATGGGTGATATCTACTACCGTCAGGGCCGTTACAACTTAGCCTTGGTGCACTACTTTAATGTCATCGACCATGAGCGAGCAGAAAACAACATAGAGCGCGTAATTGAGATTCGCCTGTCTCTGTCGGCGACGTATTTGCAACTCTACAACTATCCCCTAGCAGAGCAATACCTCAAGCGAGCAGAAGATTTGCTCGAGTATGCGGAGTTCCCAGAGCTCAAAGCTCGCGCTCTGATTCTTCAAGCGGGATTGAACTACTACCAAAAGATACCTGGTACCGTTATTCCATTGGCAAACTCTGCCCTTGAGATTGCCAAAACCATGAACAACCTAGAGCTAGAGAAGCACGCTTATCAAATGCTGCATTTGGGCTATGAGCAAGCGGGTAACTATCGATTGTCGCTGGAGAATCTTAAAACCTACAATGCACTAGCCAACATTCAGCAAGAGAAGTTGGACTTAATCAGTGAAGACGCTTTCAGACAGCAAAAAGAGTTCACAGAGCAAACCTTACACTATGTTGGGCAAAGCGAAGAGCTGATCGAGACTCAAGCTGACTATCGAAAATTCCAGAAAATCACGGCGACTATTTTGGTTATCGCCACCATTATGTTCTTAGTTCTGCTGCGACGTGGTCATGTCATTCGCGTTCAAAAAGACAAGTTAGAAGTACTCAATGATCACCTCTTTACTCATTCTCGCTCTACGCTGCCTAACCTTCGTATGCTCACAGCGAAACTGCCTGCGTCACTACAAAAGAGCAGCAACACCTATGAGCAATGGCATGTGGGTGAACTGATCAATGAACCACTTAATGACCGACTGCGTTTCATCATGATTGATGTGCCTTTCCTACGTAATATGTACTTACAGCATGGATACAGTGAAGGCCTGAAACTTGAGAAGTCATTCGGTGAGTACTTAAATGGAAAGCTTGATCCTGAAGCGCGTATTTACCACTTCTCAGATGCCAACTTGCTTTATATCGAACCAAGTAGCGAAAACAACAAAGATCCTGAGGCGATTTTTAACAAAGTGCAGCAGTGGGTTGCTGAGTTCAAGCCAGAACTTCACCTCAACCGAATTGTACGAGTTGGCCTAGCGGATTATCCATTCCTGCCACGCGCCTACACAGCCGTGAATGACAAAGAGCTGCTCGATATATTGCTGATGTCTACCGATGCGGCAAGAACACTGAGCATGAAAGAACACTCAAGCCAATGGGTTTACCTCAAAGCTATTGATAATGCACCTGCGGCAAGTCTGGCAACCGGAAATATCCGTAAAGCCTGCAAACATGCAATGAGCCAAGGGTTAATAAAAGTGCATTCTTCGTATCAGAATGAGGAGAGCATCAAAAAATTATTAAAAGATGCTTAATTTGCTAGCGCTCAGTCACCATATCCAGTGACGTAGCTGATTATTTTGTTATTATCTATCAATCAGTAAATTAGATCTTTCTCGATCTAACGTTGTAAAGTTAGTTGTAATGGGCGTCCTCGAACAAGATATACAATCTCAACTCCATCAGTTGAAAAGTCAATTAGACAAGGTTCGATTGACACAACGAGACACTACGCTCAAATTTAAACGAGAACAGAAGATTCTCAAGAGAATTGTGAGCGCTTTGTGCCATGCTTATGGGGACAGCGACAACTTACGTTTAAAACAAGGGCTCGCTGAGTTGCAGCAGTCATTGGAGCAGCAGAAAGACGTAAGCGATTTAATACCGAAACTGGCGGTGTTAGAACGTATGTTGAAGCAGCAAACCATTGCGACGGAGAAACAAACCATCAATCTCGATTCTCAGATCAAACACAGTGGCGAAACTCTATTACGCGTCACCGGCTTACCTGCCAAGGTTAAACGAGACCTCAGAGACTTGCTTAGCTACTCTGAGGGGATCGACTCAACCAAATCCGACCAGGCATTAAAGCTTCTTGGAATCTATGAGCGTTCCATTAAAATTATCACGGCTAATCCAGAATCCATTAATGGCGACATCAACAATGCCGCCGATAAAGAGCTGTTAATTAGCCTATCTGATGAATTGCAGCACCTGATCACTGAACTCGATTTTGAAGGTGAGTCTGGTGAGTTGCTCAATGACATTCGGGCGAAACTGCTGATTGGTGTGAACACTCACAACTTATTAGAGTTGATTCTTCAAACCCTTAAGTTGGTGATTGATGGCACCAAGTACGAACGCAAAACTTCTGAGCAGTTTCTTGAGCAGATCAACGCGACCTTAGCGTCCACGCTAAAAAGCTCTAACCAGAATAGCGATCAAAGCCAAAGCTACTTCGAACAGCGTCAAGAAATGAACAAAGAACTTGATGATCTCGTCAGCGCGACCCAGTCTCAAGTCAAAAGCGCGTCAAATCTCGAAAGTTTAAAAGCCAATATCAACCGTTACTGTCAGAAATCGCCTCTCTGTCTGAACGTCTTCACCATGCAGAAAAGCGCGAACAAACGCTTATCGAGCGTATGGAGTACAACAATAATCAAGTCGAAGCCATGTTCGAGCTGACACAAGATTATCGTCGTCGTTTAGAAGACCAAGCTCAACGTATGTTGCTTGATCCTCTGACAAAGACCTACAACCGTACTGCGTTCAATGACCGTTTGGAAATTGAATATCGCCGCTGGATCCGAAATCAGCACAACTTACGTATTATCCTGCTCGATATCGACAAGTTTAAAGCTATTAACGACAGTTTTGGTTACAGTGCCGGTGATAAAGCGCTGAAAATCATTGCACGAACTATCCAAAAAGAACTGTTAGACACGGATACCGTTGCACGCTTCTCGGGCGAAGAATTCATTCTTTTGCTGCCAGAACGCGACGACAAAGAGTGCTACAAGGTCGTGCAGAACATTCAGCGTAATGTAAGTAAGCTGCCGTTCAAGTTTAGAGACCACAGTATCACCATCACCCTCTCGGCATCGAGCACTCAGTTTAAGAACTCTGACACGCCGGAAGAAGTCCTGGAGCGTTTAAATCTAAGGCTCAATGAAGCAAAACACATGGGTCCAAACCAAATCGTTTGGAAATAAGCTCACAAACCTAGCATATTGAACCCTTATCAATTTAAGGGTTAATTCTCCCCCTTCTAGAGACGCACAATCTCATCATTGATACTTAAATTTCAAACAGTTATCACAGCCACTTGAGTATTCCTTTTTTAGTATTGTTTGCTACTATGAAAGAGACACAATAAGAAAAACAACGATCTCACTGCCATTCGAAAGATTAGAAAGGAGGGTCATATGATTACTCATATCAGCCCAGCCGGAAGCATGGACTTGCTTTCTCAACTTGAAGTAGAGCGTCTTAAAAAAACCGCTGCGAGCGATCTCTACCAACTCTACCGTAACTGTACTCTTGCCGTGCTCAATTCAGGCAGCCACACTGATAACTCCAAAGAACTACTCGAAAAGCACAAGTCTTTTGACGTTAACGTTGTCCGTCGTGAGCGTGGTATCAAGCTAGAACTCAACAACGCACCAGAACATGCCTTCGTGGACGGCAACATCATTAAAGGCATTCAAGAACACCTTTTCTCTGTGCTGCGTGACATTGTGTATGTGAACATGCACCTTGCCGACAACCAAAGATTAAACCTCACCAATGCCACACACATCACCAACTTGGTGTTTGGTATTTTGCGTAATGCAGGGGCGTTAACACCGGGTATCGAGCCTAACCTCGTCGTATGTTGGGGCGGTCACTCCATTAACCCGACCGAATACCAATACACTCGCGAAGTGGGCCATGAACTCGGCCTACGAGAATTGAACATCTGTACCGGTTGCGGACCAGGTGCGATGGAAGGTCCAATGAAAGGTGCGGCCATCGGTCACTCAAAACAGCGTTATGAAGAACAGCGCTACCTTGGCCTAACGGAACCTTCAATCATTGCAGCCGAGCCGCCAAACCCAATCGTGAATGAACTGGTGATCATGCCGGATATCGAAAAACGTCTTGAAGCGTTTGTTCGAATGGCGCACGGCATTATTATTTTCCCAGGAGGCCCGGGCACCGCAGAAGAGCTGCTGTACATCCTCGGTATTATGATGCACCCGGAAAATGCTGATCAACCTCTGCCGATTGTTCTGACTGGCCCGAAAGAGAGCGAGGAGTATTTCCGTTCTATTGACCGATTCATCGCCGATACGTTAGGTGAAGAGGCTCAAAAGCATTACGAAATTGTCATTGATGATCCAGCTAAAGCCGCTCGCATCATGAAAGAAGCAATGACGGACGTTCGCCAGCACCGTAAAGATAATGGCGACGCATACAGCTTTAACTGGTCACTGAAAATTGCGCCAGAATTCCAACTGCCATTTGACCCAACGCACGAGTCTATGGCCAGCTTAGATCTGCACTTAAATCAGCGCCCAGAAAACTTAGCGGCCGCCCTTCGCCAAGCCTTCTCTGGGATTGTTGCTGGTAACGTAAAAGCAGAAGGCATCAAGGAAATTGAGCGTCATGGCCCCTTCACCATCGACGGCGATGTTGACCTGATGAAGAAGATGGACAAGCTTCTCAAGGACTTTGTACAGCAAGACCGTATGAAATTGCCGGGTGGAACGGCTTACGTACCCTGCTACAAGATTGCTAATCAAGACTGAGCTAGCTAAATCCTTCTAAACCATTACAATACACCCAAGTGACTTCAAGAAGCAGGATTCAGTGATGCGCTCCCGAAGGGCGAGATTGCCTAGCCCGTATACTTTGTTAACGATTCTCAATTTAGAACCACTAGATTGTCGAATCGTTGCCGCGTTTGCAAACTAGGCATTTCTCGCTGAACCACGCATCTTGAGGTTACTTGGGTGTAAAGGGCGTTTTCGCCCTTTATTTTTGTCTTCTAGTGAAGAGTTGGTTATGTCTATTCATCTTGTGATCATTGATGCTTTAAATCTCATTCGCCGCGTTCATTCCGCGCAGCCCGATCCAAGTGATATTACTCGTACCATCAATACCACCACTCGAACTCTGAATCGTATCATTTCAGAGTCACAACCGACCCACATCATTGCAGTATTCGATCATCAATTGCAAGACAGAGGCTGGCGAGCGCAAGTCTTGCCAAACTACAAGCAAAACCGCAAACCAATGCCTGAGCCTCTGCTTGAAGGTTTAGATAAAATCCAACAGGCATGGTGGGATTTAGGTATCGACTCTCTTTTATCGGACGGTGACGAAGCGGATGATTTAGTGGCAACACTCGCGATGAAAGTTGCCAATCACGGTGAGCAAGTGACCATTGTTTCAACCGATAAAGCTATTGCCAACTGCTCTCACCGACTCTTCGTATTCGAGACTATTTCCAGCACCGTTGGTTGGACGCCCCCTTTATCGAAGCTGAATTTGGGGTGAAGCCTGAGCAACTTGCTGACTATTGGGGATTGACGGGCGTTAGCTCAAGCCAAGTCCCCGGCATTCCAGGTGTTGGGCCCAAAGCGGCGAAAGAGATTCTCACTCAGTTCAACGATATAGAAGAGGCGCATGCTAGCGATGAGCTTGCACCAAAATATCGTAAAAAGTTTGATGTACACATTGAGTCTGCGAGAGTTTGTAAACAAGTCTCGGCCCTAAAAACCGATATCGAACTGGGATTTAATCTGCAAGACATTCGCTTTCAAGCCTAATTCTATGGATTATATGGTTTAATTGCTTGAGGAAAGCCCATCTATTCGCAATACTTTCTGACAGTTTGTGAATAATGTTTGTTTGTGATTAACCCTGTTTGTGAAATAACCCTAGAGGCCATTTAGTGTCGCGCAAAAAGCTCATTCTGCTACTGTCGATAGCCGTCATCGTTGCCGTTTTCAATTTCTGGCAAGCACCGCCTCCTTATCCAAAGTTTGATCCTTCTGACAAGCTGCCTAGCTACACCCAAAGTTCATTCAAGCAGTATGTGGATGACACGTATCAATGGTTAATGGACAATCGTCACTTCCAGACATCTAACAAAAACGAAGAGCTAGCGCTTGTCATGCCCAAAGAGTGGCATCCAGAGAAATCGAATGGACAGGCAGTGTTGTTGGTGCATGGCCTTGGCGATAGCCCCTACTCTTTTGTTGATGTTGCTGAACATTTGGTATCCAAGGGGTATCTGGTCAGAACCATCTTACTACCGGGCCATTCCAGCCGCCCAGCCGATCTCGCTTTGCCTGACTATCGAGATTGGCAGGCCGTTGTTGAACATCATGTCCAGCTACTTCAAGCCAAACAACTTGATGTGTGGCTTGGTGGCTACTCCACCGGGGCGAATCTAGTCACCAGCTATGCATCGACAGATGAAAAGATTCAGGGGCTACTGCTGTTTGCTCCCGCTTTCAAGCCAATTAACCCTCTCACCGGTCTGGCGAAATTTGCGAAGTACATAGTGAACTGGGGAACCTATCGCCAAGAAAACAACTATTTACGCTATAACTCCTTCGCTATGGGTGGAGTCGATAAGTACCATGAGTCTACCGTGTGGGTAAATGAGACACTTGCGAGCAAGCTGTACTCAAAACCTGTGTTTATGATCTTGAGCGAAGCCGATGGCACCATTGACTCAGAGTATGCTTATCAGCAGTTTTCTCAGCGAATGCCAAACAATGACAGTCATCTGGTTTGGTTGGGAGAAATGGAAAGAGCCGATTCCAGAAGCACGACTTACTCTATGCGGTTACCCGATTTGAGAGTAACCACCGGCTCGCATATGGCGATGCTCTATTCACCCGATAACGCAGAATATGGCCAGAATCCAAAACAGATACTGTGCTTGAGCAAAGACAAAGCGCTATGTAAATCGGAAGAGGTTTGGTTTGCGGAGCGAGGCTATCAAGACGCAAATAAAGTCTCTGCCCGCACCAGCTACAACCCGCACTTTTCCGACTCTATGCTGTTGATGGACGGAGTTATGACAAGAAACGCTGATTAATCTTACTGATTAAATTCCAAAGAAAAAGGGCTGGATAACCAGCCCTTTGTTCATCGATACGAATAAATTAATGCGGAGAGATGTTCGACAAGCTTTGAATGTGAACCGTAATCTCTTCACGGTCGTGATACAGGTGCTTCGCCTGTAGCTTAAACTTCACGCCGTTTTCAATTAAGAAGTATTTCAGATTCTCGATATCTTCAAGCACTTCATCGTAGCGACCTTTCATCGGCAGTTTTAGGTTAAAGATGGTCTCTTTTGCCCAACCGCGAATGATCCATTCACCCATCAACTGAGCCACGCGAGATGGCTTCTCAACCATGTCACACACCAACCAAGTTACGTTCTTGCGTGGTGGCTCAAACTTGAAGCCATCTTCTTGGTGGTGCTTAATTTGGCCAGTTTCCATCAAGCTGTCAGCCATCATTCCGTTATCCACACAGTGAACAAACATAGAACGCTTAACGAGCTGATAGGTCCATCCTCCAGGACAAGCACCAAGGTCGACACCCCACATGCCTGATGCCAGTCGCTCATCCCACTCTTCGCGTGGAATGAAGACATGAAACGCTTCTTCTAGCTTCAAGGTAGAGCGGCTTGGTGCATCGGCTGGGAACTTAAGACGTGGGATGCCCATAAAGAACGCCGAGTTGTTGTTCGGGTAAGAATAACCCACATAACAGTGACCCGGTGCAATAAAGCAGATGTGCAGCACAGGCTTTTTCGCATGGTCTTTATTGAACATGATGCCTTTGCCACGGAGCGCCTGACGCATTGGTACTGTGAACTTACGACAGAACTTAAGCAGCTCTTTCGCTTCGTTAGTATCAGGTGTTTCAATGCGCAGATCGCCACACATAGGAAAAGCTTCGATATCAGCAAGCTCTGCAAGAATCGGCGAGATACGATCTTCACTTGGCAACTCGCTAAACTCAGCAGCAACAGCAAACATTTGACGAGCAAAGATCAACGATTGGAAATCGATCGCTTTGATCAACTTGTCAGCATCTCCATCTTGATAGCATTCGAACAACACAAAACCTGTGTTCTTCTTCATACGGGGAAAACCATACACTTCCAACTGTGTTGCTTTATCCTGAATTTCACCTGCACACTCTTTTTCGAAACCAGAGCGGCAATAAAGCATTACGTGTTTCACTTGTTAACCTCGTTTATTTGTGTTGCTGCGTAAGCGAACAGCCCCAACCTATCATAAAGGTTAGCCCACCCAACGGAGTGATGGGTCCAAACCATTTTATTCCGGTTAGCGCCAAAGCGTAGAGACTGCCACTAAAACAAAAGATGCCGATGATAAAGCAAATTGCCGCGTTGAAAAAATACTTTTGCGCTTTCGCGGGTAAATTGAGTTGAATCAGCACCGCACACAGCCCAATCGCGAACAAATGAATGAACTGATAAAGAACGCCGGTATTAAATACATCGATCAAATAAGGTGGCAATGTCGCCTTTAAACCGTGCGCGGCAAATGCACCCAGTGCGACACCGCTCAAACCAAACAGACCACAGAAAAATAGTAACCACTTACTTTTATTCACCCTGCTATTCCTCATAAGCTCTGAGAGCTATTTACCTCAAAAATAAAGGCACTTAGCCGCTCTATGCAGGCCGCAATATTGCCTTCTTCAGTAAAACCTGAACGCTTGCGAGGCTTGAAGCTATGATCGCCATCATCGAGAAAAGAGACTGAAACAGAGTCTGACAACTCAAATCCTTCAAACTCAGCTTTGGTACCAAAGGTGTCTCTCTCGCCTTGTAAAATTAGGCATGGCTTAGACAACTCAGCCAAGT
The DNA here is from genome assembly GCF_001012815.1 of Vibrio mexicanus. Lineage (GTDB taxonomy): Bacteria > Pseudomonadota > Gammaproteobacteria > Enterobacterales > Vibrionaceae > Vibrio > Vibrio mexicanus. Next base: position 55,781 of record NZ_JYJP01000068.1, on the reverse strand, counting down.
GGGCACCTTTGTAGTTTTCTGGCTTACCTGGAGGGTGAAATGGGAAGCCTAAACAAGCTGTGCCAGCAACCTTGTCATGGTCTTGGAGCAAACTGGCCATTCGGCCACCCATTGATTTCCCGCCAATCACGACAGGTGAATCGGCGAACTGCTCAATGACCTCTTCAAATGCGGCTAACAGTTTTGGCGCGCGATCTGGTGGGCGTTTTTTCCCATCTTCCGCACGCTTCACCATATAGGGGAAGTTGAAGCGAACCACTTTGATACCTTTTGCAGTCAATCCTTTGGCAACTTGCTCCATAAAAGCATGGTCCATCCCTGCACCCGCACCGTGTGCAAATATAAACAGCGGACTATTCTGGTCGCCATCAACGATGAAATCAGTCATCCAATAACTCCTCTTGTTCTTTTTGTGCTTTGGCGAGCATCCAATCTCGGAAAGTCGCTATTCGGCCTGTATCCGCTTGTTTCTCATGGCAAACAACATAGAAAGCGTTCTTGGTCACCAGCATCTCATCAAATGGCGCAATCAATCGTCCGGCTTCCATCTCAGGCTGCGCTAACACGTTATTACCCAACGCAACACCTTGTCCGTGAGCTGCCGCTTGCAACACCATAGTCGAGTGGCTAAAGATAGGGCCGTGATTGACGTTAAGGCCTTCTAAGTGGTTTTGTTTAGCAAACTGCTTCCAATCTTTTCTTGAGGTGTCGTGAAGGAGTGTATGCTGCTTAAGATCGGTTAGAGATTCTAATGGTTTACTGCCAAGCAGAAGCGCTGGTGAACAAAGCGGGATCAGGAACTCTTGATACAATTTGTCGGCTCTTAAGCCAGGCCAGTTACCTCGCCCATAGTAAATCGCTACATCAACGTCATCGGTCAACGAGCCTTCATCCATATCCACGGCTTTGATTCTGACATCAATATCAGGCTCTTGCTGATTAAAGTCTGCTAGGCGAGGCACTAACCACTGAATCGCAAAACTTGGCGGCAAACTGATGGTCAGCGCCCCTTTCTCACTGCGCTCGAGTACCTTATCTGTCGCTTCAGCCAATGATGTGAAGATGTCTTTGATATCAAGGAAGTAGCTTTGACCTTCCTCGGTTAACAATAATGAACGGTTGCGACGACGAAAGAGCTTTAACCCTAGAAACTCTTCTAAGGCTTTGATTTGATGACTGACCGCCGCCTGAGTCACGAACAACTCTTCGGCAGCGCGAGTAAAGCTCAAGTGGCGAGCAGCGGCTTCGAACACTTTTAACGAGTTTAGTGGCGGTAATCTTCTTGACATAGAAACACCCAGTAACAACCATTAGTTTTTTTAATCTGAAGTATTATAATTTGTCGATTGTCTAGCGGCTAGAGAAATTCTATATTTCACCCCGTAACGAGAGCCTGAACGGCTTGATTCTCTCTAGAATCAATTGGCTCTGGTTACGATGTTGTGTTTGCAAACTCGTATTTCGAGTTCGGTAGATTTCTACCAAGATCTTGCCAAGATACTAGAGCGTGTTCTCTACTACTGGTGAGGTCCATACTTCCTGTATTTTGACCTGTCTGTCAAATTCTTTAGCACCGCCTACATGGGCGGTGTTTTTTTATGTCCGCATTTTAGGGCGTGTTGATCTTTCGAGCTGATTTTTGCAGCACCTTGTGGGCTTTCTTATTAACGAACAGATACAAGGCAGAGGCTTTGATGTGTAGCTAGCTACATGAGAAGCCGATAACGCAGTAGAAATGAACCACAAAGGCTGCCCGAAGGGTTCGGCTGCGCGCCCCGGACTAAAATCGTTTTATGCTTTGTTGAAGACTATTTGCTTAGAATGACTAGGCTACACAGTCTTCGCCGTGCCTAAAACGATTTTGACTAGGCGTCCCCATCCGAACAAAATTTAACCTCGAAAGAGCAACACGCCCTAGTAACTCATGAACTTCAACCAATAAAAAAGCGCAAGCTGAACTTATCAGCTTACGCTTTACAATCATACGTAAAAGCAGTTAATTATGGGCGATACACTTTTACGTTATTGAAGCCTTGTTCTTGCAGATACAGCGCTTGCAAGCGGCTCATTACGCCACGGTCACAGTACAACAGGTAGGTGCGGCTCTGATCTAAGTCGCCAAACTTAGTTGCTAAACGGAAGAATGGAATGTGTGTCACTTCCACGCCTTCAATTTCCAGTGGGCTATCGTCTTCCTCTTCAGGCTACGAATATCCAATACCACTGCGTGCTCTTCAACCGCCGTTACTTGCTCAACTTCTGGCGCAGCTTGTTGGCTCTCTTTTTCGATTTCACGAATGTCGATCATGCGTGCATCGCGAACTACTTGCTCAAGCACTTCAAAGTCGAATTTCGCTTCTTCTGCTTCAAGCTTCTCTTTCACCGCTTTTACTGTTGGTTTCTTAGAGATCACACCGCAGTATTCTGGCATCGTCTTAGCAAAATCTTCCGTGCCAATTTCACGAGCAAGATCGATGATATCTTCTTTATCCCAGTTGATCAGTGGACGAAGGATTAACGTATCCGTGACACCATCAATATGACGAAGGTTAGTTAACGTCTGGCTTGAAACCTGACCTAGCGCTTCACCCGTAACAAGAGCCTGAATACCAAATTTCTCAGCCAGCATGCCACCAGCGCGCATAAACATACGCTTAAGCACAACGCCCATTTGGCCGTCGTCGACTTTCTCTAGAATCTCAGCCACAACTGGCTCGAAATCGACCGCAAGGAATTTCACCTTGGCGGATGAGCCATACTTGTTCCACAAGTAGTGCGATACTTGCTTAACGCCGATTTCATGCGCTGGGCCGCCTAGGTTGAAGAAGCAGTAATGGGTTTTCGAACCGCGTTTGATGTGTAGGTAGCTAGAAACGCCTGAATCAAAACCGCCAGAAATAAGACTAAGTACATCTTCTTGGGTACCCAGAGGGAAGCCACCTAGGCCTTTATAACGCGCAATGATCTGGTTTAGCTTGTCGCTTGCTACTTCGATGTTTACGGTGACATCGGGTTTAGAAAGTTTTACTTTCGCACTCTCTACCGCTTGGTTCAGGCCGCCACCAACGTAGCGCTCAAGCTCGATAGAGGTGAAGTCATGCTTACCACGGCGTTTAGCACGAACCACGAATGTCTTGTTTTCAATTTTTTCACGGTTCAGCACCAACACTTGCTCGAAGATGTCGTGCATGTCCGTAAAGTCTGACTGCTGAACTTCTAGTACGTGGTGAATACCCGGGGTGTGCGTCAAGATCTCCAACACTTCGTTGTAGAACTCATCGCTTTGTGCGGTTACTTCGATGTGGTCACGACGGTTGAATACCGCGACAGACTCTGTACGACGCTGAATGATGATTCGAATGTTGCACTCAAGGATCCTTGTGAAACGCTTACGCACTGATTCACTTTTAACAAAAATTTCCGGATGGGGTTTTACAATAAATTTCATAATTCACTTCACAAGGCTTGCCGTGAGATTCGGCGTCAACTACCGCTCAAAATCATTCCCAATTTGGACGGTTCTTTTTTACAGCATAGTCGTCTTTGACCACTAAGGGCGCAAGATTATACATGATGAAGCGGTTAGAAAAAAGGCGAGCACACGGCTCGCCTAATCTAATTTACTGAATGCTTGGGACTTCGTCGCTGTAGAGCGGCTCTCCTTGCATGATACTAATCTCAACCCGTCGGTTTCGAGAACGTTGCGCCTCGGTATCATTTGGGCCAAGTGGCGCGGTGTCTGCCATACCTCGTACACGTAGCCTCTGATGAGAGAATCCACGAACTTTCTCCATCTCCTGCGCGACCGATACAGCTCGCTGTGAGGATAGATCCCAATTTGAACGATACAATTCTGAGTCCAAACGCTGATCATCGGTATGGCCTGAGATACGTACAATACCTGGTACATCTTTTACCAAATCTGCGATTTGACGGACCAAAGGACGGAATTTTGGTTGTAAGAATGCCGAACCTTCAGGGAACGCGCCTTTTTCACGAATACGAATAACAATCTGCTGACCCAAGTTCTCCACTTCGATCGCCCCTTGTTCAATTTCTCGCTCGAGCGCCTTCTTGATGCTTTCCATCAAAGTTTCAAGCTCTTCCGAGAGTTCAGCCGCTTGAGTTTGCTGGCTGTCCGATTCTGAGTTTTGGTTGTTCTGAGTGGAGGTATCTGGTGATTGACCGCCGGTCATCTTACCTTGATCACGCTGAGTACCACCCGCTCGGTCAGACTCACCTTCGTGAAACTCTAAAGTTTGCTGCGTAATATCAATCGTTTGCTGCATGATAACGTCAATCGGAGTTGGCTCTGGTCGACCTGGGCGAAACTCCTGCGCAATCACACTGGTCCCTTTTGGAATGTCTTTCACTTCCAAACGGTTTTGAACACCAAACGCGAACTTCATGGAGCCAGCAATCTGTTTAAACTTCAGTACATCCATCTCAGAAAACGAGAGTAGCAGTACAAAGAAACACATCAACAGTGCCATCAAGTCAGCAAATGTACCCATCCATGCAGGAAGGCCGGGAGGGGACATTTACACTTTTCTTCTTCCATCGCGTCTCCCCTTACTCGTTATCGATATCTAGAGCACGCTTACCTTCATTCAGGTAATTCTTCAGGTAGCTGTCGATAACACGAGGGTTTTGGCCGTCTTGAATAGCCAGTACACCATCCATCACCAGACGACGGTTCAGAGTTTCTTGTTCACGACGAAGCGACAGTTTGTCGGCAATTGGGAAGAACACCATGTTGGCAAGAATCGCACCGTAAAGTGTTGTTAAAAGCGCTACCGCCATCGCAGGACCGATCGCTTTCGGGTCATCCATGTTGGAAAGCATCGCAACCAGACCAACCAGTGTACCGATCATACCCATCGCTGGGCTACATCACCAAAGGCGCGAAATACTGCAGTACCAAACTCATGACGCTCATCGGTTAATGCAATGTCTTTTTGCAATGCCGCACGAACCACATCCGCATCATGGCCATCCACCAGCAAGTCGATGCCTTTTTGCATAAAGCTGTTGGTAATTTCCATCTCTTCTAAAGCTAGGAAGCCACCTTTACGTGCAGCGTCTGCCATCTCAACCACTTTAGCAATCAGGTCTTCTGGCTCGTCTGCCTTAAACATGAAGCTTTTCCGGCAATCTTAAACGATGCGAAAAACTGCCCCATGGTAAATTTCATCAATACAACAAAGGTTGAACCGCCCACTACGATGAGAATCGATACGGTATCGATAAACATCGAAATGCTGCCCCCTAGAACCATCGCCATAATTACGAAAGCGAAACCACCTATCAGGCCTAATAGCGTTGCTAAATCCACAAAGCACTCCCCATGCTGAATATAAAGCTGTTCTTAGACTAAATTAATTATCGGCAAGATCATAAGATCTTTAAGAATTTTATTTGGTATTACCTTCACACTATTCCTTAAAGACCCTCAATAATCATAGTTGCTTCACCTTAAAAACGCGTATTGAGAGCAGCTTCTCAGCAATTAGACACCGAGGATGTTTCAAAACATGGTGATGATTTCTATTTTTGTGACAATTTTGCTCGGTTAAATTTGACCATACTCACAGGCTAAGGTAACTTTCGTGCATCTCTCCCTATGAGAAAGAATTATGGCAAGTAAGAAACCTGAAAACATGTCTTTCGAGGCAACTATTGAAGAGCTAGACACCTTAGTCGAACAGCTTGAAAATGGTGACCTTGCCCTTGATGATGCACTAAAAAAATTCGAGCGTGGCATTGCCCTTGCTCGCGCAGGCCAAGGCAAGCTATCTGATGCGGAGCAACGTGTCAGCATTTTGTTGAACAACGACGACGAGACGCCACTGAGCGACTTTGAATCTCAGCCTGAATAATGAGTTAAAGTACCCCCTATGATTGAGGCTCTAACCTCCTATCAAACGCGAAACAATCAACAGCTAGCTAAATGGTTAGACGAGCTACCGCATCAACAGCAACCGCTTATTGAGGCGATGCGCTATGGCCTGCTACTTGGTGGCAAACGCGCTCGTCCATTTTTGGTTTACATCACAGGCAATATGCTGGGCTGTAGCGACGAAGCTTTAGATACTCCGGCCTCTGCTGTTGAGTGCATTCACGCATACTCTCTGATCCACGACGACCTTCCTGCGATGGACGACGACGATCTGCGCCGCGGGCAAGTCACTTGTCACATCAAGTTTGATGAAGCGACAGCCATTTTAACTGGCGACGCGCTTCAGACATTAGCATTTACAATTTTGGCTGAAGGCGAGCTTGAACTAAACGCTGAGCCGCAACGTATCAATATGATCAAAGCACTTGCTCAAGCTTCAGGCGCGCAAGGTATGTGCCTTGGACAAGCATTGGATTTGGCTGCGGAGAATCGCTCTATTTCATTAGAAGAGCTCAAAGAAGTTCACCGTAACAAAACTGGCGCTCTAATGAAGTGTGCAATCCAATTGGGCGCGTATGCTGCTGGCGAAAAGGGCGTGGCGGTACTTCCGCAGCTTAACCAGTTTGCCGATGCCATTGGACTTGCGTTTCAGGTTCAAGACGACATTCTTGATATTATTAGTGATACTGAGACCTTGGGGAAACCACAGGGTTCTGATGAGGAATTAAACAAGAGCACCTATCCAGCTTTGCTAGGATTAGAGGGTGCACAAAAGAAAGCTCAATCTCTTTTGCAAGAAGCACTACACGCATTAGAAGCAATTCCTTACAATACAGAGTTACTTGAACAATTCGCCCGATACGTCATCGAGCGCAAGAACTAACACAATAAGCGCGCATTTATATGACCCTTGATATTTCAAAATATCCCACACTGGCCATAGCCAATACACCCGATGAGTTACGCAGCCTACCTAAAGAGGTGCTGCCAACTCTGTGTGATGAGCTACGAACTTACCTGCTCAACTCGGTAAGTCAATCAAGTGGACACCTAGCATCGGGGCTAGGTACGGTAGAGCTTACAGTTGCCCTGCACTATGTATACAATACCCCTTTTGATCAGCTGATCTGGGATGTTGGTCATCAAGCCTACCCGCATAAAATTCTAACCGGTCGCCGTGAGCAAATGTCGACCATTCGCCAGAAGGATGGTTTACATCCTTTCCCTTGGCGTGAAGAGAGTGAATACGACACCCTTTCTGTCGGTCACTCTTCGACTTCTATCAGTGCTGCGCTAGGTATGGCGATCAGTGCTGAAAAAGAAGGCAAAAATCGTAAAGTAGTGAGCGTAATTGGTGATGGGGCAATCACCGCTGGTATGGCATTTGAAGCATGAACCATGCCGGTGACGTGCACTCAGATATGCTAGTTGTCCTAAATGACAATGAAATGTCGATCTCAGAAAACGTTGGCGCTTTGAACAACCACCTTGCTCAAGTGTTATCAGGCAACCTTTACACCTCGATTCGTGAAGGCGGTAAAAAGGTTCTTTCTGGTGTTCCGCCAATCAAAGAGTTGGTGAAACGAACCGAAGAGCACCTAAAAGGTATGGTTGTACCGGGCACTCTGTTTGAAGAGCTAGGTTTTAACTACATTGGCCCAGTCGACGGTCACGATGTAGTAGAGCTGGTAAAAACACTACGCAACATGCGCGAACTAAGAGGCCCACAGTTCCTGCACATCATGACCAAGAAAGGCAAAGGTTACGAACCTGCAGAGAAAGATCCAATTGGTTACCATGGCGTACCTAAATTCGATCCAAGCCACTCCAAGCTTCCAAAGAGTAGCGGTTCTAAACCGACTTTCTCTAAGATCTTCGGTGACTTCCTTTGTGATATGGCTGCGCAAGATCCTAAGCTAATGGCCATCACACCGGCAATGCGTGAAGGTTCGGGCATGGTGCGCTTCTCGAAAGAGTACCCAAGCCAGTACTTTGATGTTGCGATTGCAGAGCAGCATGCCGTGACACTAGCAACAGGCATGGCAATTGCTGGCAACAATCCGATTGTCGCGATTTACTCTACCTTCTTGCAACGCGGCTACGATCAGCTTATTCACGATATCGCGATCATGAACCTACCGGTTATGTTCGCCATCGACCGTGCAGGCTTGGTAGGTGCAGACGGCCAAACACACCAAGGTGCCTTTGACCTAAGCTTCATGCGTTGCATTCCAAACCTGACTATCATGACGCCTGCAGACGAAAATGAGTGTCGTCAAATGCTTTATACAGGCCATAAACATTCTGGACCTAGCTCTGTGCGTTACCCACGTGGCTCTGGCATGGGCACGATAATCGAGTCTGAGTTTACTGAATTTGAGATCGGTAAAGGCCGCATGATGAGAGACGGTGAAAAAGTCGCGATCCTAAACTTTGGTACTTTCCTTCCGAATGCACTCGAGGCGGCTGAAGCACTCAATGCGACAGTAGCAGACATGCGATTTGTTAAACCTCTAGACGAAGCGCTCATTACTAAACTGGCCAATGAGCATGATGTGCTTGTCACGCTGGAAGAGAACGCCATTGCAGGTGGCGCTGGTGCTGGTGTCAATGAGTTTTTGATGAAAGAGAAGCTACTTAAACCAGTATTGAACCTCGGATTACCTGATCAATTTATTGCTCAGGGCACCCAAGATGAGCTTCACCAAGAACTAGGGTTAGATGCGCAAGGTATCGAGAAATCTATCCGCGACTACCTAAACAAGTAAGCTTGCTCATTCTGTAGGTAATGGTTCTACAGATAGTGGTTCAATCAGTAATAGATCAAGCAAAAGCCCTCTTCGGAGGGCTTTTTTATGTTTAAACAATTTTACTCCCCCCACAACCACTAAAGTCACATAAATAAGAAATAAAACTTATTTTGTTGCATTAAATTTAGACCTAGATCTCATAAAGATTTAGATTCAACCGATAAATTTGTAACCTTGTTTTTACAAAATGACTCGCCAAGACATTCATTAATGACGGAATGGGAATCCTGATATGAAAGAAGTTCAATTTAGAACCATAGACAAGCTATTTATCAAGATGTCGATTAATGACAAAATCTGGGTAATCTTCGCGCTATTCATAGGCGCAGTTGCCGCTATCGCGAGCGGCCGATACTATCAAGAAATCAGAACGCTAGAGCAAAGTGCAATCCAAGCTGCGCAGCACCAGCTCAACGGCGTTTTAAGTGTTGGCTCGTCAGGAGATATTGTTAAGCTCTCCAATGTATCGACTACTCATTCTTTGCAAAACCCTAGATATGAAGATGGCATAGCCACCGTCACCGCTCAGGCTTCAAATGGCCAGATTTACCAACTGGTACTCAACAATAAAAAGCAAGCAGTAGAACTACGCTCCCAAGCCCTCACGAGCTTTGCTTTGAGTTTCTTATGGATGATTCCATTCGGTATTTTTTGCTATTGGGTTGCCACTTTCCTAGGTGGGGCTCTTTGGGTCCTCTACACAACCACACAGCGCATTGGTGAAGGCGACCTCACTTCACGTTTGGGGTTCCACCCTGGACGCGATGAGTTCGGCACCATAGGCTGCGCACTTGATAAGGCCATGGATACCCTGACGGATCTTGTGGTGACGGTAAAAGGCAGTGCAAGCACTTTGAGCGAAACGTCCGCCTCATTCCAACAAGAAATGAAGTTAAGTGAAAGCCAAATTAGCCAGCAATATGCTTCCCTTGATTCCGTCGCCACTGCCATGGAAGAGATGACCGCCTCCGCTAAAGAGGTTTCGAACATCTCCCAGCAGGCAACCTCACAAACAGAGAACGATGCTCAGCATATTGAACTCAGCTCTTCTCGAGTTCAATCCGCAATCAGTGAGATCACTCGCCTATCAGACTATATCGGCAAGGCATCGGAGTCCGTCGCCAGCTTAACGGAGAACACCACCCAAATTAACGAGGTGATCACCACCATTAACGCCATTTCTGAGCAAACCAACTTGCTGGCACTCAACGCTGCTATTGAAGCTGCGCGCGCAGGCGAGCAAGGCCGTGGATTTGCTGTTGTTGCTGATGAAGTGCGTACGTTAGCAAGTCGAACGCAAGCGGCAACGGTGGAGATTCAGTCGATGATTGAAAAGCTGCAATCTGAGACTCGTAGTATCGCCTCTATCACCGAGCAAACGGTAAGCCAAGCGAAAACCAGCAGTGATCTAGTGGCTGATATTGGTAGTGATGTCCAGTCTATATCTGACTCTGCACGTTCGCTTATGGATATGAGTATTCAAATCTCAACATCTGCTGAAGAGCAAAGCGCGGTCGCCAATGACATTGCGACAGAACTCAGTGACATCCGTACCCAGTCCAACACCATTCGTAATGTCGCCGAGCAGTCGTCTGCAGGCGTCGCTAACCTGACTCATGCGTCGGTATCACTAGCAGACATTTTGAAAGGCTATCGAACACAATAGCGGCTGTATTTACCTTCACCAATTTCTCGAATATCCCTATCTAGCACAAAGCCCTCGTCAGAGGGCTTTTTACTTCTATTAAAGTTCGATTGAAAGCAGTTAACAGACTCGCAAAAACAGTCATTCACTCGATATATGCAACATTGAGACATCACTACGCATAGGAAACTTGTTACACTCTCGGCCGCAAGCATATTGACGTGTTTGCATTTAAGCCAATTATTGATTTTTAAGGATAAACTATGAAAAAGCTTGCGATCGTAGCAGCTATCAGCCTGTTAGCTTCTGGCTGTGCGCAGCAGTCATTTGTTGTTGCTCCCTCTCAAAACGCCGCTGAAGCGACTGAAGTAATCACTCATCACTTCTTCATCTCTGGCCTTGGTCAAACAGAAACAATTGATGCAGCTAAAGTGTGTGGCTCTCTAGATAAAGTTGCGAAAGTGGAAGCTCAACACACTTTCCTAAACGGCGTTCTAGGCTTAGTTACGTTCGGTATCTACACACCACGTGAAGCGCGCGTTTACTGTAAGTCATAAGTTTTGACTCTGCTCACCGCCACTCTTATCGCGTGGCGGTGGACAAACCTTACTTTAGTCTGTTTGCACGCGTACCTACTGCGGCATTTCCCAATCAAATTCCACACATAACTTCTGCCAAGTCTCATCAACATCCGCTTTCATCACTAATTTTTCACCCGTAAAAGGATGAATAAATTCCAACGCCGATGCATGCAACAACAAGCGATGCGAGTCATAAACCTCTCGGAATAGGCGATTATGCTTACCATCACCATGAGAAGTATCGCCAACAATGGGGTGGCGAAGATGAGCCATGTGGCGGCGAAGCTGGTGCTTTCGGCCCGTTTTAGGTTTCATCTCCATCAAGCAGTAACGGCTGGTTGGAAATCGCCCAGTTGAATGAGGCACTTCCACTTTGGCTAAAGGCTCATAAGCGGTAATCGCTTCTTGCGCTTCTTTCTCTTGGCTCGCGAATTTGTCTGCGATCTTATCGAGCTCTACCTTCAGTGCGTAATCCAGCACGTCGCCCTCTTCTATCCAGCCTCTCACGATGGCGTGATAGGTTTTCTCCATTTCATGATTGGCAAACATTGGCATAACTTGAGACGCGACTTCACTGGAAAGGGCAAACACTAAAACACCAGATGTTGGTCTATCGAGTCGGTGCAGCGGAAACACATGCTGATCGATCTGGTCGCGCAACGTCTGCATGACAAACTGAGTTTCATGCTTATCAAGCCAGCTACGATGAACTAACATGCCAGCGGGCTTGTTTACCGCCACAAAATACTCGTCTTGGTAGATTATATCTAACATTAGCGACATACCTCATCGATCTGATTTAGTACTTTGAGTACAGCCGGCTTGGGTGCCTCTAACCATACTTGTTCAAAGTAAGGCGTAACAGAAAAGCCACGTGGCAGCGGAGCTTCAGAACGACATAGGTACGTCATTTTCGGGATGAATATCCACTGGAGCCACTGCTCTGGCTGCAGAGTATCAACAGCGAAAGGTTGCTGGCTTGCTAATGCTTCATCACTAGGAGCTTCAACCTGCCACAAACCTTGATCGTTCAAAGTTTGTTCCAATGTGACTAGCAGGTTAAGAAGTTGGCTTTTTTGTGTCATCAATCACTCAGTTATTTCAGTTACGACCTTGAAAACGGGCCATAGGATACCATCTATAAGGGAAATAATCTTAAGGTGTACTCGACAATGGATACCATTCATACTCTGACCCAACTGCTGCAAAACAGTGGCTGCCAATACCAAATTTATGACTTGGGTCGCCGCATTAAAACCATCGACAACTCGTTGTTTGAGAGTGTTGAAAAGGGTCAACAGCCGTATCCATTTCCCCTACAACGCAAAGCCCACCTCGCAATTGCTTATTGGAATGAGCAAAATCAACCGTGGATTTGGTTTCTCAAGTTTGATCTCGACGAACGTGGACTGCTGAAACACGCTGATATTGGCAACTTCTTAAAATACGTCCTTGAAGCGATGGGCACGCGTCTAAATCAAGAGATAAGCGACGAACAGCAAGAGAAGCTATCCAACAATCCTTACACGTTTAAGCCTAAAGACGACAAGTTATCGGTATTTAATAGTCAAATTAGAGCCAATCTATCGCTGCCTGCCAGTCAGTACTACGAGCATACTCAGCACTATTTTTCGGGCGATTTAGGTTGGGATAATTGGCAGACTGTTGGCCTGCAAGGCATTACAGATATCTGCGCTCGATTAGACCAAGACCAGAACGCACTGAGTATTTACAAGGCTTTTCATCATCTACCCAACGAGCCGCGTTATGCGCTGCTTGGTGCGTTAGAACACATCGATATTTCGGATAAAATCGCAGGAAAAGTGGCGGAGGCGGCAAACGCAGAAATAGCAAAATCGACGCCAGACATATTTTTGTTATCAGCATTGGTACGCGCACTTTCTGGGGCATCTAACGAGATTGCAAAGCCAGTATTAGACAAAATACTCGCGAGCCAGCTGCTCAGCCACCAAGAGGTGTTGATTGGCGTGGCTGGTCGAAGCTGGCACTTACTACAAGATGCTTCTATTGCCGAAACTTTCCTGTTGCGTTTGGCTCAAACAGGGAATCAACCTCTGTTTAATCAACTGTTTGCCGATTTGGTGATGCTTCCGGAGCTGCGCATGGTACTTTTACCGCTTCTGCACTCAAACCCATCTCCAGAACTGGCCAATGCGCTGGTTCAATTGCAACAATCAGCAAAGGCATAACGCCCATGATTGGAGATTTAATCGCGATTCTTGGTCTGAGCTTTTTGTGCTTTTTGTTCTGGCAGCAAAGGCGTCAGTCTGAGCTCGCCAAATTAGCCATCAGTCGTAAATGCGAACAACTGGATCTGCAATTGGTCAGCGTCGCTTTTGGACAGCACAAACTAAAAACGCCAGCAGGTAGCTGGCTTTGGCATACGGTGTATAACTTTGAATTTTCAGCACTTGGTGACGACTGCTACCAAGGTGAACTGACTATGATAGGCTTCCGACCAATGAAGTTTGAGCTCCCCCTCACCGGATGTAGCTTGCTCAGCGTTATACATGAACTCTAAGTACGGCCCATGTAGATCGCGCCTTTCCCCAACTTGCTGGAATCCAAGCTTTTTCAGCAACTTGATTGAAGGCGTATGACCGACATTTGCCGTCGCAATCACTTTATCAAGTTTCAATTCTCGACACGCCTTAGGGAAGAAAGCTTTCAGGGTTTCCGTCGCGATCCCTTGCCCCAGTGCGCTTTATCAAAAATAAACCCAAGCTCTGGGATGTCGCCATCTTGGGAGATAAACAAGTGCCCCATATATTCACGAGTCTGGCTGTCTAACACCGCCATGCTATAAATCCCCTCGTGATTAATGACCTTTTCAAACAGACGCTTAGCGGAAGATACCGTATGAGGCCCATTCATTTGCGCACGATTTTTCGCGCAGCAATTAAGCATTAGAAACTCTGACTGTAACGACTCAGTATAAGGGAGAAGAAAGGTTCTTCGGGTTACTATAGTCACATCACATCCTTGATAAGCACAAGTAATCTAAACACACCGTATAGCGCCAAGCTAAACAGTGCATCATGTAAAAGCCGAAATTTTAACCTTCTGAGTTTTTGAAATATTGATCTAGATAGGAATCGAACTCTGCAATTAATATTTTTATAAGTTATTGAGAGTATTGGACAAGAAAAGCCCTAACACTTGCGTATCAGGGCTATATTCTTACTCGCAGCAATCCTGCTACTTAATTGGGTGCTCCATGCATCTTCCATAATAGCGGCTGATTCCGTTAGCCAATTCCTTACATCGCCATCCTAGCGGTGTCCTATCATCCTGATTACTAACTTCCCGTTAGTGAACATCACTTGTTCCTTGAGCGGTGTCCTTGGCATCATCCTGATGTTGTCCTGCCTCAATCTAGAGGTGTCCATTGTCAATCCATTGAGGCTAGCATCCTACTAACCTAAATATCCAACAGCGTATCCTTACAGTGTCCATTCCATTTACTGCTTATCCTAAGCAGTAGTGCTTCATCCTGAAGCTGACCATTCCTTGGCTCTTTCCAGTTCCGTGTCTACTTCCTTTCGACAGGGATAAATTTATCAGATCCTAATTGTGGAACAAGAGAGCGAATACAACGGTTCCCCTTAACAAACATATAACACCTTATTTTTTCTTATTTTTCAAAAAGATAAACTGATATAAAGATAAGAGCTTAAGTACGAAATGATGTTATCTCACAGCGAATGTGCGAGATCTCTTACAACCCAATGCCAATTTTGATATTCGCTATCCCAAGGCTGAACCAGTATTATTGAAGAAGATAAGAACTAAGGAGTTTGAAATGTTGACTCAAGACGTCACCAAAGAGTTGGAAACCATTTTGGCAGGGCTTGCAGAGCAAGGAAAAGAGCCAACTGTCGCACTAGTAAAAGCAAGATTAAGTACTTCTGTCCCAATCCCTGCTTTAATCGCGACGATAAAGAGTTGGAAAAGCGCTAATCGCGTACCGAAAGTCGAAGTCAGCGCCGCACCAAAGTCCGACGCTGATAAACTTGCCGATCTTGAAAAGCAGGTTCAAGCTCTCACACAGCGCGTCATTTCTCTAGAGCAACAGCTAAGCGAGAAGTCTTAATGAAAATTTGGGTCGATGCTGATGCCTGCCCTAAGGTCATCCGAGAAACCATCGTGCGCGCAGCAGAACGCACAGGCGTAGCGTGCACCTTTGTGGCTAACCACGCCATTCCACTCCCTAAGCGCAACAACATACATTCGCTTCAAGTGCCAAGCGGCTTTGATATTGCGGATAACGAAATTGTGCAGCGAACAGAGCCTGGCGATCTGGTGATTACATCCGACATCCCGCTTGCCGATGAGGTGATCACCAAAGGTGCGCATGCGCTTAATTCACGTGGTGAGCTCTACACCAAAGACACCATCAAAGCTCGGCTCAACATTCGTGACTTTATGGATACCATGCGCTCAAGTGGCGTGCAAACCGGAGGGCCTGCGGCACTATCGCAGACTGAGCGCCGTGAGTTTGCCAACCATTTAGATAGCTACTTGCTAAGCGCCCTAAATAGGGACCTGAGTCAGTATAAAAAAGCCAGCATCTCTGCTGGCTTTTTCGATTGAGTTATCTTCAACTATTAAGGCGTATAGAAAGTTGCAGCACCTGGGCCTACTGGTAGACCTAGTAGGAATACCCAGATGTAGAACAGTACGCTCCAACCTACTAGGAAAACTAGCGAGTAAGGCAGCATGGTCGCGATCAGCGTACCGATACCTAGGTTCTTCATGTAGCGAGTCGCTACCGCGAGAATCAGACCAAAGTAGCTCATCATCGGTGTGATAATGTTGGTCGTCGAATCACCGATACGGTATGCCGCTTGAATCGTTTCTGGTGCGTAGCCCACAAGCATCAGCATAGGAACGAAGATTGGCGCCGTTACTGCCCACTGAGCAGAAGCTGAACCGATCATTAGGTTAATAAAGCCACACATCAAGATGAAGGCGAAGAACAGCATTGGACCTGTTAGACCGATGGTCTGAAGGAAGTCTGCACCTGCTACTGCGAATACTTGACCGAAGTTTGTCCAACGGAAGAAAGCAACGAACTGAGCTGCGAAGAATACCAATACAATGTAAAGACCCATCGAAGACATCGATTTTGCCATTGCATCAATCACATCGCGGTCGTTCTTCATAGTGCCAACGGTTTTACCGTAAACAAAACCTGGGATTGCGAAGAAAACGAAGATAAAGGCAACAATACTTCTTAAGAATGGTGAGCCCGCAATTTGACCGTCAGCAGTACGTAGTACACCGTCTGCTGGAACAACTGTCCAAGCTAGAAGAGCACTCACCGCTAGGATAGCGATACCCGCAAATTTGAGACCTTTCTTCTCGATGTCAGTCAGCTTACCCATCGTGTCTTGAGATAGGTCTTCTGCCGCTTCTTCATCGTTGTATTTGCCAAGTTTCGGCTCAACGATTTTCTCAGTAACAAATGCACCAGTAATCGCAATGAAGAAAGTAGAAACGAACATGAAGTACCAGTTCACTTCTGGGCCAACAGTGTAAGTAGGGTCAATCATTTGCGCAGCAGTTTCAGTGATACCTGAAAGCAGCGGGTCAACCGTACCGATCAGAAGGTTTGCTGAATAACCACCAGATACACCGGCAAATGCCGCCGCAAGACCTGCGAGTGGGTGACGTCCTAGAGAGTGGAACAGCATAGCTGCTAGAGGAATTAGGACTACGTAACCCAGCTCTGATGCCGTGTTAGAAATGATACCAGCAAAGACAACCGTTACAGTTACCATACGCTGAGAAGCACCCATAACCAAACCACGCATTGCTGCTGATAGAAGGCCAGAGTGTTCTGCAATGGCTACACCTAGCATCGCAACCAGTACCGTACCCAGAGGAGCAAACCCAACGAAGTTTGATACTAGATTCGTTACGATTAGCTCAAGGCCATCGGCATTCAATAAGCTGACTACGTGAATCATGCCATCAGCAGCACGACCACTTGCGCCCTCTGGGCGAGGGTCAACAACGGAAACACCGAAGTATCCAGCGATTCCTGAAGAAACTAAAATAGCTAAACAGAAGATAGCAAATAGTGTGATTGGGTGGGGTAACAAATTCCCCAAATATTCAACCGCATCTAGGAAGCGCGTAAACAGCGGCTTCTTTGGCGAGTTTTGTTTAATTGAAGCAGATGAACTCATCTGTTCCCTCCTTGTTGTTATTCCTACGCATTGTGACAATAAATGCGACAAAGCGAGCGCAGAGTACTTGAGCACGCTAAGAAACAGAAACGCAATATGTAAGCAAACGTTTCATTTGGACGGATAGTTCACCAAAATTAAACAATAAACCAGAGAATATAACTAAAAAAATACAATCAAACATATAAAAAAACCTAATTGACTCATTTATCACTAAAGGTAAATGACTAAATTGGTACTAATTTTGGTAATATAAAAGCAATTTATAACGCCATTTTATGGGTGGGGTCATTGAGATTTACCCACCTATACCTATGCTACGTTTTGTGAGATCGCGCATGTACTCTATTTCCCCAGTAGGTGAAATCCTAACTCCTTACAAAGAAAAATTTGCAGTGCCGAGACAACCTCGTCTCGTTCCAAGCGCTAACGCAAGGCTAAAACTTTTAGGGGAATCTAACTGTCTAGAATCGGTAAGAGGGATTGAACAATTTAGTCACATTTGGCTGCTCTTTTTGTTCGATAGAAACCTAGAATCTGGTTGGAAACCCACCGTTCGCCCGCCTAGATTAGGCGGAAATGAGCGCGTTGGCGTCTTCGCTTCGCGGTCAACTTTTCGCCCAAATGGGATCGGCATGTCAGCCGTTGAACTGAAAAACGTGACAAAAGAAGGCGATCAAGTCTACCTCGAACTTGGCAGTGTCGATCTTGTTGACAAAACACCCATTATCGACATCAAGCCCTATATTCCCTATTCCGATGCGATTGAGTCAGCATCAGGTGGATACGCGCAAGACGAGCCGCATCAATCCGAAGTGCTATTCAGTGACAATGCAGTGGCTGCTTTGCAAGGTTTAAAAGATGCCGATACCACACAGAAAGTCATCCAGCAGGTGTTGGCACAAGATCCTCGCCCCGCCTACAAGAAAAATAAGCCTGACGACAAAGAATATGCGGTTAACTTGTTCGACTTTAATGTGAAATTCGTCGTTTCAGGAAACTTAGTGACGGTTACCGCCATTGAACGCTTTTGACAAAGCCAAATGGCTGATATTATATTCGGCTAACTTGACTCTTTGTGAGCAAAGAGTTGTACAGCTTGAATGCAATTGGCAACGAATATAGCGCTTATTGCCTCAAGCCTATTCATTGGAAATAAACGGATAAAAGAATGCGTACCAGTAACTATCTTCTTTCTACTCTGAAAGAGACTCCAAACGACGCAGAAGTAATCAGCCACCAGCTGATGTTACGTGCAGGTATGATCCGTAAGCTAGCCTCAGGTTTATACACTTGGCTACCTACTGGTCTACGTGTACTGCGTAAAGTCGAAAACATCGTTCGCCAAGAGATCGACAATGCGGGTGCTGTCGAGACTTTGATGCCCGTTGTTCAGCCGTTTGAACTATGGGAAGAGACAGGTCGCAGCGAAAAGATGGGTCCTGAGCTACTTCGCTTTACTGATCGCCATACTCGTCCGTTTGTACTTAGCCCAACGGCTGAGGAAGTGATCACAAGCCTTGTGCGTAACGAAGTTAACTCGTACAAGCAGCTTCCTCTTAACCTGTACCAAATTCAAACTAAGTTCCGTGATGAGCGTCGTCCACGTTTCGGTGTAATGCGCGCACGTGAATTCTCAATGATGGATGCTTACAGCTTCGATATCGATAAAGAAGGTCTACAAAAATCTTACGATGCGATGCACGATGCTTACTGTAAAGCGTTCGATCGCATGGGCCTAGAATACCGTCCAGTACTGGCGGATTCAGGCGCGATTGGTGGTAGTGGCTCTCAAGAGTTCCACGTATTAGCAGAAAGCGGTGAAGACCTCATCGCATTCTCTACTGAGTCTGACTACGCAGCCAACATCGAAAAAGCGGAAGCGCTTGCTCTGGCTGACGAAGCTGCAGCTCCAACTCAAGAGATGACTCTAGTTGATACGCCAAACGCGAAGACCATCGCTGAGCTTGTTGAACAGTTTGAAATGCCAATCGAGAAAACAGTGAAAACACTGTTTGTAAAAGCGTCTGACGAAGTCGATGCTGACCTGATTGCACTTATCATTCGTGGCGACCACGAGCTTAACGAGGTTAAAGCAGAGAACCTTCCTCAAGTAGCGTCTCCTCTTGAGATGGCAACAGAAGAAGAGATCCGCGCACTAATCGGTGCTGGCCCAGGTTCACTTGGCCCTGTCGGTCTAAAACTGCCATTCATTGTTGACCGCACCGTAGCGGTCATGAGCGACTTTGGCGCTGGCGCAAACATCGATGATAAACACTACTTTGGCATCAACTGGGGCCGTGACGTAGAGCTAGGTCAAGTTGAAGACCTACGTAACGTAGTTGAAGGCGATCCAAGCCATGTGGTAAAGGGACAATCGCTCTAAAACGCGGTATCGAAGTCGGCCACATTTTCCAGCTTGGTAATGTGTATTCTGAAGCGATGAATTGTGGCGTTCTTGGTCCTGATGGTAAGAACGTTATCCTTGAGATGGGTTGTTACGGTATCGGTGTATCACGTGTTGTTGCTTCTGCAATTGAGCAAAACCACGACAAATACGGCATCATCTGGCCTGACGCATTGGCTCCATTCCAAGTGGCTATCGTGCCTATGAACATGCACAAGTCAGAAGAAGTGAAAGAAGCGGCTGAGAAGCTGTACGCAGAACTGACCGCTATGGGCGTCGAAGTCCTATTTGATGACCGTAAAGAACGCCCAGGTGTGATGTTCTCTGATATGGAACTGATTGGTGTTCCTCACACTATCGTGATCGGCGATCGCAGCATGAAAGAAGGCAACTTCGAGTACAAGAACCGCCGCTCAGGTGAGAAAACAGCGGTTGCAATGACTGACATTGTTGAGCACGTTAAGGCACAACTTCAATAATTCGATTCAACCAATACTCACCACACTTCAAAGGGTTGGCTTAGGCCAGCCCTTTTTTATATTCAAAATTCATACTGTTAATCTTTGGTTCAGATTCATAAGCGTAGTCTAAATAAGAATTGTTCCCATACTAATCTAGAACACCACTTTGGCCTTTCACTCAACACATTAGGAGCTCCGCTATGGATTTAAAAAGTCTTCTCAACCAAGCACTCAAATCCGACATTGTTAAGCAAGGCACGGATGCCCTCGGTAAACAGACAAGCAGCATCAAATCATCATCGAACTCCGGACAGTTAAAAGCACTGGGTGCAGGTGCACTAGGTGGTGGACTTATCGGTATGCTGATGGGTTCTAAGAAAAGTAAAAAGATGGCTAAGAAAATGGGTAAAGGCGCACTTAAGATCAGTGGTGCTGCGGCTGTTGGTGCCCTTGCCTATAAAGTGTATAACGACTGGCAGGCAAAGCAGGACACGCAAGGTGTCGATGAAATCTTTGACCCAGAAGACAACATGCATGCAAAGCTCATTCTCAAAGCCATGATTGGAGCCGCAAAAGCCGATGGCCACGTAGATGAAGAAGAGATGGCACGTATTGAACAAGCACTGACTGAAGTGGGCGCTGATGAAAATGTTAGGCAGCTAGTACATACCGAACTGCACAAGCCACTCGACCCAAGCGAGATAGCTCGACTCGCTACATCACCGCAGCAAGCTTCTGAAATCTACCTTGCCTCACTGATTGTGGCTGATGAACAAAACTTCATGGAGAAAGCCTACTTGCAAGAGCTGGCGAAACAGCTCAACTTATCCAATGAAGTGACTTTACAACTCGAAGCCCAATTACAGTGATGTAATTTTAAGCATCACTTAGTCAAAATTGAGGCAAAACAACTCTGTGCTTTGAGTTTCAAATCGCCAGTGTGTATATTTGAGAGCAGTTATCATTTATTAAGGATTTAGCCATGCAAGTATACGGCTGTTGTGATTTGGTACGCGAGCTCTATGCTCAAATTGGTAGTGGCGATCAGGCTACATTCCGCAAGCAATCAGCTGCGCAGTCAAAGCGCTAAACGAAATTGCTGCCGATGAGTCGTTGCCTAAAGAAGCCAGAGAGAAAGCAGCATTTGCTGCTGCAAACTTACTGATTTCGGATTTTGAGGATAAGTAATGAACTTGGCTAACTTCGAAACCATGGATCCAGTGATGCTGATGAGCATCGTCAACATGAAGCTTCGTGATGATTTCGGTGGTGATCTGGATAAGCTCGTGGCTTTTTTTGATATCGACCGAGCTAAGCTAGAGCAACGTCTCGCTAGCGCAGGTTTTGATTACCTACCTGATGCCAGTCAGTTCCGATAATTGAATTCTTAAAAACAAAAACCTGCCATTGGCAGGTTTTTTATTTGCTTAGCTTAGGGCGTGTTGACCTTTCGAGATGATTTTTGCAGCTCTTTGTGGGAAATTTATACAAGGTAGAGGCTTCGATGTGTAGTTTGTCTACATGAAAAGCTGATAACGCAGTAGAAATGAATCACAAAGGCTGCCCGAAGGGTTCGGCTAAAATTGTTTTATGCTTTGTTGAAGACTCTTTGCTTAGAATGCTAGGCTAAACAGCCTTCGCCGCGCCTAAAACAATTTTATCTCGAACAAAATTTAACCACGAAAGATCAATACGCCCTAGTCAGCATGCTTACTTTTGCGCTGCTCAGATTTGCGAGCATTTCTTAGCTGTTGATTCTTGATAAAGCCTTCAAGCTCTTTCTCACCCCATGCTAGTGCTTTCTCTTCTGATTCAAAGCCCATTTCGCGCTTAGAAACGACCACTCGACGAGAAGTCACTTGGCGTGTAATTTCCGCAGCCCAACCGTTACGCTTTTCGATTACGCGTACCGCAAATTTCTTACTAGTTGACATGTATCTGTGCCTTAATAAATGAATAATGATGGCTCTACTCTTAGAAACCTATCTGTATAGAGCATTTCTGGCCACCACTCCGTGGCAAGCGCGGTATTAGAGCACAAATGTCGCTAGCATGCTTCAATTTTATCGCTTTATTCACTCTCGTCAGTTTGAGAGGATTCTTCTGAGGTAATCATTTCCATCACACTGCTACGATTGCGTCCACTCTGCTTCGCCTGATACAGCTCTTTATCGGCAAGGCGAACTAAATTGGCATAACTGTTCTTTTTACTGCCAATGCTGTACAAGCCTCCAATACTCACCGTTAGATAATCACTTACAGTAGAATGAGCATGTTCGATTTGTAATTCATTGATACCGAAATGAATTCGGCTCGTGACTTCATCACAGTCGATGGGCATAGAGGATGCAATAACAATACAAAACTCTTCCCCTCCAAATCTGGCTACCACCTCACTTTTGTATTGAAACAATGCATCCAGTTTGGCTGCAACAGCCTTTAATGCTTTATCACCCGCAACATGGCCATAGTTGTCATTGAAAGGCTTAAAGTAATCGACATCAATCATAAAAACAGCCAAGTGCTCGAAGGTTCTGTCTTGCAGCCAACCTTCCGCTAAATGCTCTAGCCTTCGCCTGTTTGCGACCCCCGTTAACGGATCGTGTTCAGACTGCAACGTAGCTTTTGACGACTTTCATCAATGTCTCGAATCAAGCGATTGATCGCTCTTGTGAACTGTTTCATCTCCTTAGAAACGAAGTAGCTCTCATCGGGTAGCCCCTTTCCGTGCTCTGAAAATTCAATGAGTGCCTTTCTGGCTCTATTCATTGGCTGTATGAGCTTATGAACGAGCAATAGGTTCATCACAAACAGTGTGAATGAAAAGCCCACTACTACACTCAATTCATTAGAATCTATAAATTTAGGGCGAGCGACACTGTGTTTAACTTCAATTTGTATATAGGAGCCTGACAGCTGATCAGGAAGGCCAATAAAGCTCGACGTTGATTCTGAATGTGAGTGGTAAATGATAGGGACAGTTTCAAGTATAGAAATATTGACATCCAAACCAGTCGTCATCTCAACTAGCTGCAAATAGTTAGGTTGAAGCGGTTGGATAAAACCAATATAACCTTTCGTACAATCACGAGCTTGGCTGTTACAGATTCGAGATGCTGAGTAAAGGAAAGCTCTTCGCCCATAGGCCATCACACCGGTGACAGGCGAGATCTCTTCACTATTTTGTGTGCTAGCCATCTCAATAAGAGGAGAAATGTAACCATGCCAACCTTCACTCGCTTCTACTAATGAACTTGAGGAAAAGTCATACCGTCTGCTTAATATTATCTTGCGCATCGGATCTGCAATAAATACCCCAGCGATACCCAGCGACTCCATGGTATGTTCATTCATATCGACGGTAATAAATGAGTCATTGTTCCCTAGCACAAACTCAGCTGTTGCATCCCAAGCTGCGTGATCAGCCAGCTTACCCTCCAAGTCACTTTGGCCAATCGAGAGCATGGTTTTTACTTGTTGAATCTCACGAGCGTGAATCTGCTCCACTTGCTGAAGCGCCTTGTCATATGACCATAGATATTTAAACAAGAAATAAGCAGATAGAAACATCACAACGATAAGCAAAGAGACGAGGCTAGATAAACTTCTAATGCTCCAATTCGCTATCGACATACTGTCTCTCTCCTTGTTCTGTGTCTTTTTAATCTAGTTCAGGAGCTAACCCCTGTCATTTTCTCTGAGAAATTGAAAACAATAAAAAAAGGCGCGACTCCTAGAGTCGCGCCTTTCTAAACATTAAAAGCGTCAGTTAAATGATTAACCTACGTTCTTACGTGCGTTCTGGAACATGCGCATCCAAGCACCGTTCTCGCCCCAACCTTCTGGAGACCAAGAGTTTGCCACTGTGCGGAATACACGCTCTGGGTGCGGCATCATGATAGTCACACGGCCATCTTGAGTCGTTAGACCTGTGATTGCGTTTGGTGAACCATTCGGGTTGTTCGGGTATTGTTGAGTTGCATTACCGTGGTTATCCACGTAACGCACTGCAACCGTACCTGATGCTTCAATCGCCGCTAGGTGATCAGCATCACGTACTTCTACGCGGCCTTCACCGTGAGACACTGCGATTGGCATACGAGAGCCTGCCATGCCGTCAAAGAATACAGAATCAGACTTCTGAACTTCCACTAGGCTGAAGCGAGCTTCAAAACGCTCAGATTCGTTACGAACGAAGCGTGGCCATAGGTCTGCACCTGGGATCAGCTCTTTCAAGTTCGATAGCATCTGACAGCCGTTACACACACCTAGAGAGAACGTATCTTCACGCTGGAAGAAGCCTTCGAACTGATTGCGAGCTTGCTCGTTGAATAGGATAGACTTAGCCCAACCTTCACCCGCACCGAGTACGTCACCGTAAGAGAAGCCGCCACAAGCCACAAGACCTTGGTACTCTTCCAGAACAGCTTGACCGGTTAGGATGTCGCTCATGTGGATATCAGTCGCTTCGAAGCCTGCACGGTCAAACGCTGCCGCCATCTCAACGTGAGAGTTCACACCTTGCTCACGTAGGATTGCCATCTTAGGTTTCGCACCTTTAGCAATAAACGGAGCTGCAATGTCTTCGTTAACGTCAAAGCTCAGCTTAACGTTCAGACCTGGGTCTGAGTTGTCTTTCTTCGCTTCGTGCTCTTGGTCAGCACATGCCGGGTTATCACGTAGGCCTTGCATCTTGTGCGTTGTCTCAGCCCAGATAGTACGTAGTTCAGTACGGTTACGCTCAAGAACCACTGTCTCACCAGAAGTGATGACTAGCTCGTCAGACGCTTCTACAGAACCAATTACGTGTGAACACGCTTCTAGGCCATTTGCTGCTAGCGTTGAAAGTACAGAATCTAGGTCATCGTTCTTAACTTGAAGTACCGCACCCAGCTCTTCGTTGAATAGCGCAGCCAGAGCGTCGTCGCCTAGGTCAGCAATATCAGCTTTAACACCACAGTGACCCGCAAATGCCATCTCAGCAAGAGTCACGAATAGACCGCCGTCACCCTTATCGTGGTAAGCCACTACTTGATCGTTCGCTACTAGAGTTTGTACGCCTTCGTAGAAACCTTTCAGCTGCGCTGCGTTATCTACGTCTGCTGGCTTGTCACCAAGCTGCTTGTAAACCTGCGCTAGCGCCGTTGCACCTAGACGGTTCTGACCGTTACCTAGGTCGATAAGAACCAGTGACGTGTCACCTTTGTCAGTGCGAAGCTGAGGAGTGATTGTCTTACGCACATCTTCAACACGTGCAAACGCAGTGATGATTAGAGATAGCGGAGACGTGACTTCTTTCTGCTCGCCGTTCTCTTCCCACTTAGTCTTCATCGACATTGAGTCTTTACCCACTGGGATAGTTAGACCAAGTGCCGGACATAACTCTTCACCTACCGCTTTCACCGCTTCGTAAAGACCTGCATCTTCACCAGGGTGGCCAGCTGGAGACATCCAGTTCGCAGACAGTTTAATGTGTTTGATATCACCGATGTTTGTCGCTGCGATGTTCGTAATTGCTTCACCAACCGCTAGACGAGCCGAAGCACCGAAGTCTAGTAGAGCAACTGGCGTACGCTCACCCATCGACATTGCTTCACCGTGGTAAGTGTCGTAGCTTGCTGCGGTTACTGCGCAGTTAGCGACTGGAACCTGCCAAGGGCCAACCATTTGGTCACGAGCAACAAGGCCAGTTACCGTGCGGTCACCGATCGTGATAAGGAATGTTTTTTCTGCAACCGTTGGAAGACGCAGAACGCGCTCTGCTGCTTCGTTTAGCTCAATGCCGTCACGGTTAACCGCAGGGTTGTTCGCTTTAAGTGTTTTCGCATCACGGTGCATCTTAGGTGTTTTACCTAGAAGAACATCCATTGGCATGTCGATTGGCGTGTTGTCGAAGTGTGAATCTTCAAGTTTCAGTTCACGCTCTTCTGTTGCCACACCCACTACTGCGTATGGTGCGCGTTCACGCTTACAAATTGCATCGAATACTTCCATATTCTCTGGCGCAACTGCCATTACGTAACGCTCTTGAGATTCGTTACACCAGATCTCAAGTGGCTCATGCCTGGTTCGTCGTTTGGCACGTCACGCAGCTGGAAGATACCGCCACGTTCGCCATCGTCTACAAGCTCAGGAAGTGCGTTAGAGATACCGCCCGCGCCCACATCGTGGATGAATGCAATTGGGTTCTCGTCGCCAAGCTGCCAACAACGGTCAATAACTTCCTGACAACGACGTTCCATCTCTGGGTTTTCACGCTGTACTGAAGCAAAATCTAGATCTTCTGCTGATTGGCCAGACGCCATTGAAGAAGCCGCACCGCCACCAAGGCCGATGTTCATTGCAGGACCACCAAGTACGATTAGGCTTGCACCTACCGGGATCTCTTTCTTCTGAACGTGCTCGTCACGGATGTTACCCATACCACCAGCAATCATGATTGGCTTGTGGTAACCACGAACCTCTTCACCTGCGTGAGAGTTCACTTTTTCTTCGTAAGTACGGAAGTAACCCAGTAGGTTTGGACGACCAAATTCGTTGTTGAACGCCGCGCCACCAAGTGGGCCTTCTAGCATGATGTCCAGAGCGTTAACAATGCGACCCGGCTTACCGAAGTCTGTTTCCCATGGCTGTTCAAAACCAGGAATACGTAGGTTAGATGTTGTGAAACCAACTAGGCCTGCTTTTGGCTTACCGCCAATACCTGTTGCGCCTTCATCACGGATTTCACCGCCTGAACCCGTAGAAGCACCTGGCCATGGAGAGATAGCGGTTGGGTGGTTGTGCGTTTCCACCTTCATTAGGATGTGCGCTTTCTCTTGGTTGTAACCGTACTGGCGAGTTTCTGGGTTCGGGAAGAAACGACCTACATCAGAACCCACCATAACTGCTGCGTTATCTTTGTATGCAGACAGTACGTTTTCAGGCGTGGTTTCGAATGTGTTCTTGATCATTTTGAACAGAGACTTGTCTTGCTTAACTCCGTCGATAGTCCAGTCTGCGTTGAAGATCTTGTGACGACAGTGCTCTGAGTTCGCCTGTGCAAACATCATTAGCTCGATGTCTGTTGGGTTACGGTCGAGCTTGTTTACGAACGCATCGTAAAGGTACTCAATCTCATCGTCTGCAAGTGCAAGACCTAGGGTAACGTTTGCGTTTTCAAGCGCAGCGCGACCACCATTTAGTAGGTCAACGTCAGCAACAGGTGCAGGCTCTGCAACTTGGAAAAGTGCGTTCGCTGAATCGAAGTCTGAGAACACCACTTCCATCATACGGTCGTGGATAATTGCTTTTAGCTCAACCAATTGAAGCTCAGTTAGTTCAGCAGATGTTTCAACGTAATACGCAGTGCCACGCTCTAGACGAACAACTTTGTCTAGACCACAGTTATTTGCGATGTCTGTTGATTTTGATGACCAAGGAGAGATAGTGCCCGGACGAGGCGTAACTAGAAGCAGCAGGCCAGCAGGCTCATGCTCTTCAATCGTTGGACCGTAAGTCAGTAACTTTTCTAACTTCTCAACTTCAGACGCATCAAGGTCTGCCGTTAGATCAGCAAAGTGGGTAAATTCAGCGTAAATACCTGTTACTGGCAGGCTCAATTCACGACAAAGCTCTAAAAGCTTGTTAACACGAAACTCAGAAAGAGCTGGGGAGCCACGAAAAATTCTCATGCTTAGGTCTCTTATGCAATTGATTAAGGTGATATTGGTATAAATTCAGTGGGTTAAAATAACAAAAGCCTTATTAAGCCTCGTCATTTCATTGTTTTCTTCGAATCCATTCCCGAAGGTTTTCCAAACCTATGCCGATTGCACCTCTCATTTGCGAGCGCATTATATAGCAATTAATTTTGTGATGTAACACCAAACGCAACCGTTTGCGTCATTTTTTTGTCAAATTTGAAATACAGCGATCATAACGATTGGGCGCGCACATTTATCTTTGTTTACTGTGCGTTGCTTTGCCAATGCTCCGTGCTCTGATATAAAGACCTTACTGGATGAATGAGAACTTAAAAATAAATGCCATTAATCTCTATAAATTTGAAGCAGTTTCTGATTTTGACATGCGCCAGTCTCTCTATGATGGGCTGTCAAATTGAGTCTCAACCAAAAAGCGATTTAGACCAGATCCGCGAGCGCGGTGTTCTGCGTGTTGGCACGCTCAATAACCAACTCTCTTTCTATATTGGACCCGATGGCCCTGCGGGTTTGGATTATGAGCTTGCACGCGAGTTTGCTAATGAACTTGGCGTACAGCTTGAGATGAAACCTGCTTATCGCATCTCTAGCCTCTACCCTGCTCTAGATAATGGCGAGATAGACATTATTGCGGCAGGACTGAGTCAATCGCAGGAGCGAATCCAACGTTTTAGAGCGGGTCCGGCTTATTATTACGTCAGCCAACAGTTGGTGTATAAACCAGGAACTTGGCGTCCACGTAATCTTGAACAGCTACTTAACAACCAAGATAAACTGATCGAAGAAAACGAAGGACAAGCGATACTTCGAATCATTAGTGATTCACACTTCAACAAAACGTTAGCGGCTATTCAAAACGAACACGAAAACTTCCAATACGAAGTCGACTCCAACGCTGATGTTAATGATCTGCTCAAACAAGTTTCTCAAGGGGATTTGCGATTTACTGTTGCCGATTCCGTCGAGGTTTCACTATCACAACGTATTTACCCCGAGCTTGCCCTGGCATTCGAACTTACCGAAGACCAACCAATCTCATGGTTCATTCGCCGCAGTGAAGATGAAAGTCTGTATGCATTGATGATTGAGTTCTTCGGCAATCAAAAACAATCCGGCAACCTAGCAACTCTAGAAGAAAAGTATATCGGTCATATTGGCAGTTTCGATTATGTCGACACACGTGCTTCATCCGAGCTCTAGATAACACGTTACCAAAGTGGTCGCCACTCTTTAAAAAATACTCTGGTGAATTCGATTGGAGACTACTCGCGGCATTGGGCTACCAAGAGTCGCACTGGAATCCAACGGCTAAGTCGCCAACTGGGGTTCGCGGCATGATGATGTTGACGCTGCCAACCGCTAAGAGTGTTGGCGTGAACAATCGCTTAGATCCGGAACAATCGATCCGAGGGGTGCAGAATATCTAAGAAGAATGGTTGCTCGTGTGCCAGACAGCATTCCTGAACACGAAAAGATCTGGTTTGCACTCGCTTCATACAATGTAGGCTTTGGACACATGATGGATGCGAGACGTTTAACTCGCGCGCAAGGTGGTAATCCAGACGCTTGGGCAGATGTTAAAGATCGCTTGCCACTGCTTCGCCAGAAGAAATACTACAGCCAAACACGATACGGTTATGCTCGTGGCGATGAAGCTCGCAACTATGTTGAGAATATTCGTCGCTACTACCAGACCATCATTGGACATGTAGAGCAACAATCGCGTAATCAATCGGAAGGTGGTATTGAAGATCTCACCGTCATCGCCCCTCCGGAATCCGCCCTGTCTGAAGCAGAAAATCAGCTTTCTGGAGCAATCAGCTCTAGTGACAGCACATTGACCGAATAATCACCTATCGGGTAACTTTTTTCAACGTTACCCCCTTGATATTCCCTTCCAAAAACCATATATATGCTATTGCAAAGACAGTGATGGAACTTCATTTTTCTGTCACAGTCTAAGCATATAACTCTATGTAAATAAAGTAGTGGCTTTAGTCGAGATAAGTACTGAAGCGCGAAAGCCCACCCGGGCTTTCTGTTATAAGAAAATCAGAAGTCGAGGAGTTGTTTATGAAAAAACATAAGTTTCGTTCAAAGCAACTAACGAAGTCGGGTTCAGCAAATCGTCGTAAACGCATGCTTTCGAATATCAAGAAGAAAGTGTTATGGCGTAATCGTGCGTTTATGCACGTGCTAGCGATTAGTTAAAATTAGCAAACATCTACTTGTTAGATGTTTGCTTAAGAGACTTTTCTTGCTCTGCTTTTTCAGCCTTTCTTTTCTCTTTTATCTCTTTTCTACGACGCTTAAAAAACGCTTGAAGCTGCTCACGACATTCGTCTTCCAGCAATCCACCTTCAACATCCGCGTAATGGTAACTGGCTTGGCTTTCAAACAAGTTCAGCACAGAACCCGCTGCACCCGCTTTTAGATCTGGCGCGCCAAACACCACGCGTTTCACACGGCTATGAAGCAGTGCTCCTGCACACATTGGGCAAGGTTCTAGTGTTACGTAGAGTGTTGTATCCAGTAGACGATAGTTCTCTAGCGCTTCCCCCGCTTTACGAATCGTCTCTATCTCGGCATGAGAGGTTGCATCATGATTACCGATAGAGCAGTTCCAGCCTTCCGCAATAATTTCTCCATCTTTGACTAACACAGCGCCGACAGGCACTTCACCTTGGTTTTCAGCTTTGTGGGCTAAAGTCATCGCATGGCGCATGAACTGCTCATCTTCAGAAGTAAACGGGGGCTGTGACAAAAGAGACTCCATCCATCGATGACTAGGATCTATCAAACCGTATTATCGAGGGTATTATTGAAAGAGAAAAAGTAGCGAGATTATAGGGGGAGACTGGAATGGAGCAAGTCAGTGACAAACCACCTTTCGAGTGAAACAGACGTCACCCGTGGACAACACAGTCAATTTCAGAAACAAAAAAGCGCAACCCTTTCGGACTGCGCTTTGGCAATTTATATCGCAAGTCAAACTGACTCGCTACCCTAGATCTTACATTGCGTAAGTGTAAGGTGCCGCGATACCTAGTGGAATACCTACAGCCCAGTAAGCAAGTAGGAAAATAGTCCAACCAATTAGCATTGCGATAGAGTAAGGCATCATTAGAGACGCTAGCGTACCGATACCTGTCGACTTTACGTAACGCTGACAGTAAACAACCACAAGCGGGAAGAATACCATTAGAGGTGAAATGATGTTCGATACAGAGTCACCAACACGGTAAGCCGCCTGAGATAGCTCTGGAGAGATACCAACCGCCATTAGCATTGGAACAAGGATTGGACCAATCAGTGCCCACTTAGCAGACGCTGAACCAACAAGCAGGTTAACAAACGCAGTTAGTAGAATCATACCAACGATAGTCGCTTGACCAGGTAGGTTCATCGCTTTCAAGCCTTCCGCACCGTACAGCGCCAGCATAGTACCAATGTTTGACTGAGCAAATGCTGCTAGGAACTGAGCACAGAAGAATGACATAACAATGTATGCACCCATAGTCGACATCGTCTCAGACATAGACTTGATAACATCGTTGCTGTTTTGGAACTTGCCAGAAACGCGGCCGTATACGATACCCGGGATAACAAATAGGATGAAGATCAGCGGTACGATTGACTGCATGATTGGTGCAGAGAATGCCGTGATCTCACCATCAGGAGAACGTAGTGCTGAGTTCTCAGGCCATACTGCAAAGACGAGTGCTGCGATACCCGCCATCATAGCCCAACCAGCGTAACGGAATGCTTTAGATTCGATCTCAGTGAATGTGCCTAGATCTGGTGCTTCTTCAGCATCTTCATCAATTGCTGTATTTTTAAGACGTGGCTCAATGATCTTCTCTGTTACCCACCAACCAATTGCGATAACCACAACTGAAGATAGACCAGTAAAGAAGATGTTTGCTAGAGGGTTAATCACGTAGTCAGGGTCTAGAACGTTCGCAGACGTTTGCGTGAAACCAGCAAGTAGAGGATCGATACCAGAAGGGATAAAGTTTGCAGAGAAACCACCTGATACACCAGCGAATGCCGCTGCGATACCCGCTAGAGGGTGACGGCCTGCTGCGTGGAAGATGATACCACCTAGAGGAATTACTAGTACGTAACCTGCATCTGCTGCTGTGTGCGATACAATCGCCACAAGAATAAGCATCGGCGTTAGTAGCTTAGCTGGTGTGAAGTTAAGCATCTTCTTAAGGCCAGTTGTAATAAAGCCAGAAGAGTCAGCAACACCAACACCTAGCATCGCAACTAATACAATGCCTAATGGTGCAAAGCCAGTAAATGTTGTTACCATGTTTGCAAGGAAACTTGCTAAAGCTTCACCAGTAAGCAGGTTGTTTACTACTAGAGCTTCATCGGTACGAGGGTTAATTAGGTCAAACGAAACGTTTGATAGAAGGGCAGACGCTACCCATACAATGACAAGTGCCCAAAAGAACAAAATTGCTGGATCTGGGATCTTATTACCAGCACGTTCAATAAAGTTTAAAAAGCGGTCCATTCTGCTCGGCTTCAGATCGGGCGCTTGATTTACAGCTTGGTTACTCATGGTAACTCCATATGTATTATGTGATGTTGTTGCCAGTGGCCTTTAGTATAGTCGTCATGGCTATATTCAATTACACATTGTAAGGAATACGTCTATTAAAAGCACAAGGTTCTGAGTATTTTTTTAAATACAGCGACATATTTTGCAAAACACCAAACGACGTGCAACAAAATAAAAACACAAACACATCAATACACAATACATTTAAGAAACCAAATTGATAAGATTGTCAGAACAAGGTGAAACCGAGCTCATAAATCGTCCGATTTAGTCAAACTCACTGTAGCGGGAGATCATTGTCTCCAACGTGACATTTTGTATTTTGTCATTTCGATCTGTCCAGTATGCTTTTACTTGTATTGATTTCAAGTCACTGGCGAGTGAACCCGAAACCGGGGTTATCGTACAAGAAAAGTCATAAACTGAATCTGTGAGCCTGATAACGCAGCAGACGCAGCATCTGGGTGAGACTTATTGAGGCAGTAAATTGGATCGGCTAGATCATCAAATGGGATAAGGTTAGTCGCACCACTCAGTATATTTGTGCGTGTCTGAAAAAACTCCATTTGGCGGTCTGCATAGTGAAGAGCTTCAATACTTTGTGCAGCATACCCCGCCTTTTGCTCAACATAGACTTGTAATTTTACCAAGCTTAAGGAAGCGATACCAATCAGTATAAAAGAAATCAAAACCTCAAGTAGACTAAATCCAAGCTGTTTAGAGATCATTCCACGAACCTCTTTGCCATTGGTACGTTAATTCAGGACTAATAGGATTTGCTGCAGCATTGAACTTCAAGTCAATATCACCAACAATGGTTGTTGTTCCCAATGGAGAATCGAACACCAACCCTCCGGTTGGTAAACCCGACGCAAACTGAATTCCTACTGTTTCACTGCTTACAAAGCTTGCAAAATCATTTGGAAAAGCTAGTCCAGACCAAAAGTTATCAATTCTATTTTTTACATTTGTCTTGCCATAATCGACTAAGTGGTAAATAACACCGTTGTAAACCATCGCTCCATCAACCGCTAAAACACCATCTTGGATAACTAGCATCTGAGACACGTTTGCATGCGCTGCTACTGATGCGTCTATATGACAGTTCCCTTCGATCCATAGCCCTTTCGTTTGGCCTGAAACAAAGTGGTCCGTGATTTCCGCACCACAATTAGTCGCTGATGATGAAATCAAACTCACGTAGTCAAATTTACTACTGTCCCGTGAGATGTCGTAGATATTGGAATCCGTTTTAGGCATACCAAAGTATTTAGGGAATGGATTCATATACGGGTCAGGGAGGAAATCTTTCTGAAAAGGGGCTGGCAACTCCTGACGATAGTGGTCATTTGCATTTAGCGTATATGTTACAGAATTTTTTGGCATTACCGATTTGTAATCGCTATGGCACTGTCCATCAAAGCCGTTAAATGGAGCATTAGGAGAAGGATCAAATACTTCAAGTCCGTTTGCCCTACCACTGGAGCCATGCGTTGCATCGTATTTATAAGTAAATTGCTTGGCAAAGGAGACACTAATACATTCATATTCGTTTCCCTCTAATGGCATCGGCTTGGCCGTTGGCTCAATCACTACCGTGCCGATGAGCTCTATCGGCCCCGTTGATTGAATGGCACCAAAACCTGACTCAGGCAGTTCAAATATTGTTTTCTCAACGTCATAATTATTAGCAAGCGCTTCAAGATAGTAGGAATTAGCGACTATCCCATTTTGTAGCTTAATCTCTGGTAGAGAAGAATAGGAACTACACCATGATGAGAAGTCAGCAGGTCTAGTAGAAGGATCAATAATATCACTGACCGCTTTATTGGTCGCAGCCAGATAAGAAAAAGTGCACTCTAAACCAGCCTCAGCCAGCCAGTAATTTTTCCGTCCTTCAACCTCATTCTGCGCTATTTTTATTTGATGAAAAACGGTTTGATAGCTGCCTAGAACTAAAATGAGCGTGCATAAGAGAAGAATTGATGTGATTAGTAGAGTGGCAAAGCCTGAATTTTTTACCATTACTGCCAGTTCCTTTGCTTCACCGTAATTGCAATAGATTTAGTAATGTTTGCACTTGGGATCGATGCTTCTATATCGATATCAGTGATACTCGAGTGAGTATTTCCGCTACTTAGCGATTTTTTAGTTATGTTGAAAGTATCAACATCAATTATTTTCTCATCGAAAAGGGAATAGCATGATGTAACTTCATCAAAAGTAATGATTTCATCCGACGCAGTTACCCCTTTTTCGCATATTTTCAGCTTTTCATCCTTCAACTTGTAAACAATGTTGCGATAATCTTTGCTGTCTGGCGAGCCCTCTCTAAAGTAGGCAAAGCCAACAGCAGAAGCACCACTTAATTGAATCGTATCCGTTGCTCCTGATAGCTTAAGTGACAGACCATTTGAACCATCAAAACCAGCTCGTTGAACATCTTCTTTTAACACCAACATTGTACTTGTTAAACTTTGGATGAGCAGCAACTCTAGCGCTCTATCTTTTGCTACTCTTTGACCAGTCAAAAAAACGCCACCAATTATGCCTATCGCAATAATGCCAATGGCAGACGCTACCATCATCTCAATCAATGACGAGCCTCTATTTTTACTAAGCAATCGATTCATAACAAAGACCTAACATGGGGGTAGTCATACAGCTCAGTATTCATGGAGCAGATTTTGACTCGACCAGGTGGATTGGAAAGGGATGCTTTCAGGTGAGTAGCTGTATTATTGAAAGGATGAAAAGTTATTCCTCCTGGATTTGGTCGCCCCCTAATCTTCTCAAATTTAACAGGAAGAGGGTCATTAATGGCTGATGCGTAATTATGTTTTACCGTTATGCCTTTAAAGCTAGTACCATCGAAAAACAGGATCTCATTATCAGAAGGATCGACTAACTTTAGACTCCAGTTTCCCGTTGATTGAGGATCATCACTCGCAAACGAAAACATTACCCTCAAGTCCACATTTCTTTTTATTGCTTCCGATTTAGCCTGAACAAGAAAGCCACTTAATTCCGATGCAAGTCGTCGCATTTTTACTGCATCTGACACTGAGCTAAAGCTTGGTACGGCAAAACTAAGTATCAACACAAAAACTGAAAGCGTAATTAGCAGTTCTATTAAGGTAAACCCGCGAGTCATTTCCCAAATTCCTGTGTAATAGCATGCACCACCATATTCAACATTGAACATATGGTACCACCAGATAAGAATAGCTTTGAATGCGAAAAGGAATGCCTCGTGACAAATCGAAAAAAACCATGTAACAACAGTAATTTAAGAGCAAAAGGAATGACACTGATCGAGTTAATGATCACTGTTGTAATAATCGGAATCTTGGCCTCAATGACTTACCCTTCCTATACCCAGTACTCTATCAAAGCCAATCGTTCGGCAGCATTGGCTGATCT
Source organism: Vibrio mexicanus (assembly GCF_001012815.1). Lineage (GTDB taxonomy): Bacteria > Pseudomonadota > Gammaproteobacteria > Enterobacterales > Vibrionaceae > Vibrio > Vibrio mexicanus. Next base: position 20,064 of record NZ_JYJP01000068.1, on the reverse strand, counting down.
TGCCAAAATTCAACTTCACCTAGAGAGCGGGTATAACGGAAGTTACGCGTCTGCAGCGAGTGGGGTCATTTCAAGTTCCACATGTAGCTTCTGTGAGATAGATACGAGCAAATACAGTCTATCTATTTCTCCAGCTAACCCAACCTCTGACTATGTCATCATTGCAGATCCACAAGGTCGACAAGAAAATGATTCTTGTCTATCCAACACCTCCGAAGTGATTACATTGAGTAAAACAGGCGCCAAATCTCCTGCGGATTGTTGGTAATCCAAGGTTATAATAAGTAGCCAGTGCTACGACAAATAGCGCTGGCTTTCCAATAACCTCTAACGAGATTAATACTAACTTTTAGATCACTAGAGAATTTCGAACTTCTTCGTGCATTTGTCGATTTTGAGTATTCATAAAAATGCGAAATTTAAAGTGGTTAGAAATACACGCGGAAGCCTGCTCGCGCCTCTAACTCAATGTCGAGTTCATCCAAATACACCGCAGGCGTCAAATCCACATAGAAACCTAAAGGCTTAACCCTAAATTCTGCGCCGATACCCGGCGTGACCGCGATATAGTGCTTATCTCGATCAACATATTGGCCACCAACAAAAAGATAAAGGGGAGTATTCTGAACAGAAAACGTTTTGTTAGCACCCACACCAAATTGATCGTCCAAGCTAACGTTCAAACGAAAACCATTGTGTTTCACATCTAGCCCCCAGAATGGGTCACCCACTGACAAACCAATTCCCGTTTCCGCTTGCGTTGTCACTGACCAAGCCGAACTGACCAAAAGTAAAGCTGCGATTATTTTTTTCATGAGCTACCACTGCCTAGATATTTAAAAGTGGCGAATACTAGCGATAGAAAAGCAGAGAAATGTTAGAAGAGACTGATTTTACGCAGCTTTCACTTTATCGAAGAAAAAGCTACCAACGCTGACGATAAACTTACACGCGATAAACTTTATGCCCCTAAAACGAAAAAAGCCTGCAATCGCAGGCTTTTAAAATCTTAAGCTAAGTTGGATTAGCTTGTCAGATCGTCAAAGAATTTCTTAACACCGTTGAAGAAACCTTCTGACTTAGGCTTGTGTTTCGTTGCCGCTTCACCGCCGCAAGACTCTTCAAACTCTTTCAGTAGCTCTTTTTGGCGTGAACTTAAATTAACCGGAGTTTCTACAACCAGTTTCACGATTAGATCGCCAACGCCACCGCCGCGAACGCCTTTCACGCCTTTACCACGCATACGGAACATACGACCTGTTTGCGTCTCTGTTGGTACCTTCAGATTTACACGGCCATCAAGAGTCGGGACTTCAACTTCACCACCTAGCGCAGCCATTGCAAAGCTCACTGGTACTTCACAGTACAAGTTGTTGCCGTCGCGCTCAAAGATGTGGTGCTCTTTCACGTGAACTTGAACATACAAGTCACCGGCTGGTGCGCCCATTTCACCGGCTTCACCTTCGCCTGACAGACGAATACGATCTCCCGTATCCACGCCAGCTGGGATTTTAACGTTAAGTGTTTTGGTTTTCTGCTTACGACCTTGACCATGACATTCATTACATGGGTCTTTAATGATCTTACCGCTACCGTGACAGGTTGGACACGTTTGCTGAACGGCAAAGAAACCTTGTCGCATCTGTACTTGACCATGGCCATGACAAGTACCACAAGTTTCAGGTTGAGAGCCTTTCTTCGCACCGCTGCCGTCACAAGTATCACAATGTACAAGTGTCGGCACTTCAATCTCTCTAGAAATGCCTTTAACCGCCTCTTCCAGAGTCAGTTCCATGTTGTAGCGTAAATCTGCACCACGCTGCGCACGTTGTTGACCGCCACCACGACGACCGCCACCGAAAATATCACCGAATACATCACCAAAAATGTCACCGAAGTCAGCTTGGCCACCACCAAAACCGCCACCGCCCATTCCGCCTTGTTCAAAAGCAGCATGGCCGTACTGATCGTAAGCGGCTTTCTTTTGAGGGTCGAGTAAGACTTCGTACGCTTCTTTTACTTCTTTAAACTTTTCTGCAGCGCTTTCGTCCCCCTGGTTACGGTCAGGGTGGAACTTCATCGCTAAACGTTTATACGCTTTCTTAATATCACGCTCAGAGGCATCACGGCCTACGCCCAATACTTCGTAAAAATCACGTTTTGACATACTCTTGGTCACCAATTTGTTACTGCAAACGACGTCTTGTCGCTTGGTGTTTATATCGATCTAACTAATGGCTCTGGATTTTAATGACTTCTCATCAAAAAGACACTTTTAGTTAGATGGACATGCTTTTACAAACATGCGGGCGTATGAGTTACCTCAAACGCCCGCATTAGAACTCAGTTAGGTTCGTTCAAGAATTACTTCTTGTCGTCTTCCTTAACTTCTTCGAATTCAGCATCAACAACATCATCTTGCTGAGGTTGTTCTTCGCCAGCTTCAGCGCCTTGAGCCGCTTGAGCTTGCTGTTGAGCGATTTCCATCAGTTTCTGAGCCGCTGCCATTAGCGCTTGAACTTTCGCGTCGATAGCTTCTTTGTCGTCGCCTTTCTTCGCTTCTTCTAGCTCTTTGATTGCTGCTTCAATCTTCTCTTTCTCGTCAGCTGGAAGTGCATCACCTGCTTCTTCAACTTGCTTCTGAGTACCGTGAATCATTTGGTCAGCTTGGTTACGTGCAGTCGCTAGCTCTTCGAACTTCTTGTCCGCTTCTTTGTTCGCTTCTGCTTCTTGTACCATTTTCTCGATTTCGTCGTCGCTCAGACCGCCAGACGCTTGGATAGTGATCTTCTGCTCTTTACCCGTCTGCTTGTCTTTTGCAGAAACGTGCAGGATACCGTCCGCATCAAGGTCGAAAGTTACTTCGATTTGAGGCATGCCGCGAGGTGCAGGCTGAATACCTTCTAGGTTAAACTGACCAAGAGACTTGTTGTAAGTCGCTTGCTTACGCTCACCTTGAAGAACATGGATAGTAACCGCGCTTTGGTTGTCTTCAGCAGTAGAGAACACCTGATTCGCTTTCGTTGGGATAGTTGTGTTCTTCTCAACTAGCTTAGTCATTACGCCGCCCATCGTCTCGATACCTAGAGACAGAGGAGTAACGTCTAGTAGAAGTACGTCTTTCACGTCACCCGCTAGTACACCACCTTGAACTGCAGCACCCATTGCTACTGCTTCATCAGGGTTTACGTCTTTACGAGCTTCTTTACCAAAGAATTCAGCAACTTTCGCTTGAACCATTGGCATACGTGTTTGACCACCAACTAGGATAACGTCATTGATGTCGCTTACTGATAGGTCAGCATCCGCTAGTGCAACTTTTAGTGGCTCTAGAGAACGTTGAACTAGGTCTTCAACTAGAGATTCTAGTTTCGCACGCGTTACTTTAACGTTCATGTGCTTAGGACCAGTCGCATCAGCCGTAACGTAAGGTAGGTTTACGTCAGTTTGCTGTGCAGAAGACAGTTCGATCTTCGCTTTCTCAGCTGCTTCTTTAACACGCTGCATTGCTAGTGGATCAGTCTTAAGATCAAGGCCTTGCTCTTTCTTAAACTCTTCTACTAGGTAGTTGATCAGACGGTTATCAAAGTCTTCACCACCAAGGTGAGTGTCACCGTTAGTTGCTAGAACTTCGAAAGTTTTCTCGCCTTCTACTTCATCGATTTCAATGATAGAGATATCGAATGTACCACCACCAAGGTCGTAAACCGCGATAGTGCGATCGCCGCCTGACTTGTCTAGGCCGTATGCTAGTGCAGCAGCCGTTGGTTCGTTGATGATACGTTTAACTTCTAGACCTGCGATACGGCCAGCATCTTTAGTTGCTTGACGCTGAGCATCGTTAAAGTAAGCAGGAACTGTGATAACTGCGCCAGTTACTTCCTCACCTAGGAAGTCTTCAGCAGTTTTCTTCATTTTCTTAAGTACTTCCGCAGAAACCTGAGGAGCCGCCATTTTTTGGCCTTGTGCTTCAACCCAAGCATCACCGTTATCTGCTTTCACGATGTTGAAAGGCATGATTTCGATGTCACGTTGTACTTCTTCGTCTTCAAAACGACGACCGATTAGACGCTTAATTGCAAATAGCGTGTTGGTTGGGTTTGTAACCGCTTGACGTTTCGCTGGTTGACCAACTAGCGTCTCACCATCTGTATATGCAATTACCGATGCTGTTGTACGCTCGCCTTCTGCGTTTTCAATTACGCGAGGCTTGTCGCCATCTAGAACAGCAACACAAGAGTTAGTAGTACCTAAGTCAATACCAATGATTTTACCCATCAGGCTATCTCCGAATAAATTCTGTTTTCATTTTGCTATATCCCCTATGTGGGGATGGAGAATGGGCTTTCAACCCTTACTCAAAAACAAATGTCATAGTGTTTGTTTCTTGTATGCACCATAGATAAGGGCGGCAAATATCATTTCAAGGGTAAAAGAGAAAAAAAACGTAATTTTTTCTTTTTCCCTATTTCGATGCATTATCCCTTCATTACAAAAAAAGCGAGCCTAAACAGGCTCGCCTCGTATAACTTATCTATCTGATATCGTTATGCATTCGCTTGTGCAGGTTGAGCAGACGCTTCCGCTTCTTCTTTGCCCAACTCACCTTCAGTGTGCGCAACAATCGTGTTCACCGCGGTATCACCCACAACGTTAGATGACGTACAGAACATATCGTTGATACGGTCAACTGCCGCAACAATTGCCAAGCCTTCAGGTGGAAGACCCAATTGGTGCAAGATAACACCGATCATCACAACACCACCGCCCGGAACACCACCTGCGCCTATAGATAGAAGCAGTACTGTGAAACCTAGCGTTAGCATATCGCTTACCGCAATTGGTTGGCCGAATGCATTTGCACAGAAAACCGCTGCGATAGCAATGTATATAGATACACCCGCCATGTTCATGGTCGCACCCAGTGGCACACCAAAGCCTGCTACTGATTTAGATACACCAATTTTGTCGGTTAGAGTGCGCATGGTCACTGGGATAGTTGCGTTCGAGCTTGCTGTTGATAGAGAGAACAGAACCTGTTCACGCGTCTTACGAGAGAACTCACGCGCTGAAATACCCGTCGTTAGCTGTACGATAATTGGGTAGACCACGAAGATCCAGAACACTAACATACCCACAACAAGCGCAACATAGCCTGCTACTGACGCTAGTGTATTCGCATCAAGAGTCGCACCAAGTTGAATCATCAGGCAAATACACCGTATGGCGCTAGGCTCATCACTAGGCCAATCAGCTTCATCATGATCTCGTTTGCCATCTTAAACGTTTTCACTGCTGGGCCACCGCGTGAATCTAACGCTTGAATGGCAAGACCTGTCAAAATTGCCATAAAGATGATTTGCAGCATGTCGCCGTTTGCAAACGCTTGAACTGGGTTGCTCGGAACAATGTTCACAACCAACGAGAAGATATCAGGTGTTTCCGTTGTTGCTAGTTCTACAGACTGCGTCAACGTGTTTGCTAGGTTAGCACCTGCACCAGGCTGAACAATCATCGCAACCGTTAGCGCCGCAGCGATAGCGATAAGTGTATTGATGATGTAAAGGCTGAATGTTTTACCACCCAAGCGGCCGAAAGAACGAATGTCTTTCAGCTCCACAATACCGCATACGATTGACACGTATACTAGTGGTACAACAAGAAGTTTAATAAGAGAGACAAACATACCACCAGCGCCTTCAGCTGCGCCTAGTAGATATACGTCAAAGAATGAGATGCCAGAAAATAGATATTGAACTGCAGTACCTAGAATTAGGCCAGCAAACAAACCTACAAAGATCTTGCTAGAAAGTGATTTATCCATATTTTCAAATCCAGAATATTGTGTATGCAACTTTTAGTTTTGTAGTTATAAACGCCATCTTTTGCGGCGAAGTTCGCAATAATACATGTAATAAAAACAAAATAAAGCATAAATTCACAAAATGGTTACACCACCAACACTTTGTTAATATTCTGAACTTATTTTAAATATTAGAACATTACTCCGGCGCAATTCCCATGGTTAATCTAGCACTCTCCTTACTTTGTTGAGTGATAACATTAAGATAAACAACAAACAAAAAAAGAGAGGCCTTAGCCTCTCTTTCTGAAAATCTTATAAAATCTAGATTTTTATTTTGCAACCATTACCATTGCTGGTCGAATAACGCGTCCATTTAGCTCGTAACCTTTCTGCATAACGAACATAACCGTGTTCGACTCATGGTCTGGGCTTTCTTGGATAGACATCGCTTGGTGGAACTCAGGATTAAACGCTTCACCTTCTGGGTTAATCTCTTTTAGACCAAACTTAGCAACAGAGTCTACAAACGTCTTGTGAGTGAGCTCTACACCTTCCAAGATAGGCTTAACGATTTCATTTTCTGCATCTGCAGCTTGAATCGCGCGCTCTAGGTTATCGATAACAGGTAACAGTTCTTCAGCGAACTTGTTCAGAGCGTATTTACGCGCTTTGTCGATTTCTGTTTCTGTACGGCGACGCATGTTTTCAACTTCTGCCTTCGCACGCAAAACTGAATCTTGCTGGTCTTTCACTTTCGCTTCGCTGGTGAGTAGCGCCGCTTCTAGCTGAGCAATCTTAGCGTCTTTCTCATCACCGATTTCTTCAAGTTCTGCTTCAGCTTCTTGAGCATTTGCTTCTACTTTCTCTGCTTCTTCAATGATTTGATCCAGCTCTTCTTCTGTAACTTTGTTTTCTTCGTTGCTCATGATATCTCCAGAACTCTTTCTTTTTTACCTCTAATCCCACAAAACCAATGGATTAGAAGCATTAAAATTCGCATAAAAGGGTAACTTGCCATTATTATGGGGATGAAGATTCCTGATTCAAGCCCCATTCGATTGGAAAACCTATGAAAAAGCCATTTGAAGTCATTGCCATTATTGGTAAACCAAGAGATCAACAAGCGATTCAAACGCATAAAGAGCTGTATCTTTGGCTTTCCTCTGAAGGCTATGAGGTCTTTATCGACGACCGGCTATCAGAAATCCTAGATGATATTCCCAAAACTCAGTTTGCCAGTCTACTGCAATTAGGCAAAAAAGCCGACCTTGCCATCGTCGTCGGTGGTGATGGCAACATGCTTGGCGCGGCGCGTGTCCTATCAAGGTTCAACACCCAAGTAATTGGAGTGAACCGTGGCAACCTCGGTTTCCTAACCGATCTTAATCCAGAAGACTTCCAGCAAGCGTTAAGAGCCGTACTGGCCGGAGAATATGTCGAAGAGGAACGCTTTCTTCTCGAAGCAGAAGTTCATCGACATGGCCAAATCAAAAGCCACAACTCAGCGCTAAATGAAGCGGTGCTTCACCCGGGGCAAGTGGCCCACATGATTGAGTTTGAAGTCTACATCGATGACAGCTTTGCTTTTTCCCAGAGATCGGACGGCTTGATTATCTCAACGCCGACAGGTTCAACCGCTTACTCGCTTTCTGGTGGTGGCCCTATCCTTTCACCAAGCCTTAATGCGCTCTCACTTGTTCCTATGTTTCCGCATACTCTATCAAGCCGCCCACTGGTGGTGGATGGAAGACGCCGCATCAAACTGCTGGTGTCACCAGAAAACCGCGGCACTCAAGAAGTGAGCTGTGATGGGCAAATCTCTCTGCCAGTATCGCCTGGTGATGAAGTGATTATTTATCAGAGCCCTAACGTGCTAAAACTGATTCATCCAAAAGATTACAGCTATTATCATGTACTTAGGAACAAACTCGGTTGGTCAAGCAAACTATTCTAGAGCGAAATCAGAAAGGGTTGATGTAAAGCATCAACCCTTTTTTGTGGCAACTCGTAATGCGCGTCACAAAATTTTCACCTGTTCACTTTACTGTATAAAGAAACAGTATATACTGTTTTCTTATACAGTATTGTTTAGTTATACAGGTATCCAAGATGCTGGCTCATTTAAGTGTAAATAACTTCGCTATCGTAAAATCTCTTCAACTTGAACTTGCTAAGGGCATGACCACCATTACTGGTGAAACTGGCGCAGGTAAATCCATTGCTATTGACGCTCTTGGCTTATGCTTAGGTGGCCGTGCAGAAGCCAGCATGGTAAGGCAAGGAGAAGAGAAAACCGAGGTCAGTGCCGCATTCCTGCTAGACAACAATATTCACGCAACGCGTTGGCTAGAAGATAACGAACTTCTTGACGGAAGTGAGTGCATACTTCGACGCACTATCAATAAAGATGGCCGCTCTAGAGCCTTCATAAACGGCAGCCCTGTTCCTTTATCCCAATTAAAATCACTAGGACAACTGCTGATCAATATCCACGGGCAGCACGCTCATCATCAACTGATGAAGAGCGATCATCAGATGAGCATGCTCGATCAATACGCTGGTCACCATAACTTACTCAAACGCACTCGAGATGCGTATCAAGTATGGCGACAAGCCGACAACTCTTTGAAGCAATTGAAAGAAAACAGTCAGCAGAACCTTGCTCAAAAACAACTGCTGGAATACCAAATCAAGGAACTCAACGAACTATCGATTGGGGAGAATGAATTTGAAGAACTCGAACAAGAGCACAAAAGATTGTCAAACAGTGGCGAGCTTGCCTCTACCTGCCAGCAAGCCATCGAGCTTATATACGAAGGCGAAGAAGTTAATGCGCTTGGTATTTTGCAATCGGCCAATCACTCCTTAATTCAACTTGCTGAGTTAGATGAGAAGCTCGCAGAGCTGCCCAACATGCTGTCGGAAGCCATTATTCAGATTGAAGAAGCCAACAGCGAACTGCGTAATTACCTAGATGATATCGACGTTGATCCTGCTCGTATGGCCTTTGTTGAAGAGCGTTTCTCCAAGGTGATGTCCATCGCTCGTAAACATCACGTGATACCAGAAGAACTATTCACACATCACCAAGATCTTCTCGCGCAAATTGAAGCGCTAGACTGCTCGGATGAAAAGCTGGACGCATTAGCGGTAGAAGTGGAAGAAAAGTATCAAGGCTTCTTGGTAGCTGCAGAGAAACTGCACAAGTCACGTTGTCGCTACGCTAAAGAACTCAATAAGCTCATTAGTCAAAGCATGCATGAGCTGAGCATGGAGAAAGCTAAGTTCGTCATTGAAGTGTGTAATGACAATAGCAACGCTTCCCCACTTGGGCTGGATAATGTTGTGTTTACGGTTTCAACCAACCCTGGTCAACCAATGGCTCCAATCGCGAAGGTTGCCTCTGGTGGTGAGCTATCTCGAATCTCGCTCGCAATCCAAGTCATTACCGCTCAGAAAGTCGATACTCCGAGTTTGATCTTCGATGAAGTCGATGTGGGTATCAGTGGCCCAACTGCGGCAGTCGTCGGTAAAATGCTTCGCACCTTGGGTGAATCAACTCAAGTATTGTGTGTGACCCACTTACCTCAAGTTGCAGGTTGTGGTCACCAACAACTGTTCGTGGCTAAGCAGACTAAAGCAGGCAAGACTGAAACAAAGATGCACAAACTCGACGATTCCCAACGTGTCTCCGAGCTCGCTAGACTGCTTGGTGGTAGTCAAATAACCGAAAGCACCTTAGCAAACGCGAAAGAGTTGCTGATCGCCGCTTAACTCTCTCCACTATCCAACCAATCCAAGGCACAAAAAGTTCCTTCATCTATGACTTTTTGTGCCTTTATTGCAACCTAACTCAAAAATAGTGGTCACAAGTAAACGAATACGCAGTGAGCTTTTTACTTTCAGGCTCAGCTTGTTTATTATCAGCTCAGTTTAAAGATCCACCCACTAAGAATTGAAATAGTATGCATGTAAAAAAGTGGCTTATCGCTGTACCACTCGCACTGACAATGCTAGCTGGCTGCTCACTAACAGACAGACTGGTTTACCGCATTGATATCAACCAAGGTAACTACGTAGAACAACAAGCTGTTGACCAGCTTAAGTTTGGTATGACCAAAGAGCAGGTACGCTTTGTTTTAGGCTCTCCAATGCTTATTGAAAATGGCTATCCAGATACTTGGTACTACATTGATCACCAAACCAAAGGTCACAATGATTCTGTGCAAAAGAATCTGATCGTCAACTTCGATCCAGAAGGTAGCTTGGTTGAAATTCAAGGTGACTTCGATCAAAGCGACGCTTTCTTCGAACAGATCAACTAGCCGAATAAAGCAAAACTCAGACATAAAAAAGCTCGCGAATGCGAGCTTTTTCTTTAACTAGCTAAGGCGTAAACACTCAAGCGTCTTTACGCAATGGATTCTTCTTACCACCCGTCACCGGATCAGCATTACCCGCCGCCTTAGCTTGCTCGGCTCTTTTACGGCGAATCTCTTTTGGGTCAGCAAGTAAAGGGCGATAAATTTCAATACGGTCTTTATCTCGCACTGTTGCGTCAAGCTTAACGTTGCGACTAAACACCCCTACCTTGTTCACTTTAAGGTCTATTTGAGGATACAGTTCAAGAACGCCTGATTGCTTGATGATCTCCTCAACCGTCATGGCTTGGTTAACCACCAAAGTAAAAACACGCTGTTCATCAGGAAGGGCATACACCACTTCTACATGAATCATTTCCGACTCAATACTCATAACACGTATACACCTGCTTTGCTCGTTGAGTAAAGGCATTCACCATATTGCTGGTCAACTCGTTAAAGATCTTTCCGAATGCCATTTCAATCATCTTGCTTGAAAATTCAAACTCCAACTTAAGCTCAACCTTACAAGCGTGATCATCCAGTGGCGTGAAATGCCAACCGCCTTGCAGCGTTTTAAAAGGCCCATCGACCAGCTTCATCAAAATGGCCGAGCCCGACACCAACTCATTCGAGGTGGTGAACGTTTTACTGATTCCGGCCTTAGAAACATCGACCGATGCCACCATTGCATTTTCAGACGACTCGATCACTTTTGAACCTGAGCATCCAGGTAAAAATTCGGGATACTTAGCGACATCATTCACCAAATCAAACATCTGTTCCGCGCTAAATGACACTAAGGCAGAACGACTGACTTGTTTCATACTACTCCCTCACTACCTATCTCTGAGCTTTGCGATGACACAATTTTACTTTTATTCTCTGCTAGCGCAAATAAAAGCATTTCCTAACTAAAAACCAAACCGTATAATGCCCCCACTATGGCAAAGAAAAAATCAAAACAAAAAGCGGGTAGCAATACCATCGCTCTCAATAAGAAAGCTCGCCACGAATACTTCATCGACGATGAAATTGAAGCCGGCATGGAGCTACAAGGCTGGGAAGTTAAGTCTCTGCGCGAAGGTAAAACCAACATTGCAGAGAGCTACGTATTCATTCGCGACGGCGAAGCTTTCGTCAGTGGTATGACAATCACACCACTTACACAAGCATCGACTCACGTTGTCGCTAACCCAACACGCGTACGTAAACTACTCCTTTCTCGTAAAGAACTCGATAACCTTATCGGTCGAATCAATCGCGAAGGTATGACGCTAGTTGCGACTGCACTGTATTGGTCTCGCTCTTGGGTGAAGATGAAAATCGGTGTCGCAAAAGGTAAAAAGCTTCACGATAAGCGTACCGATATGAAAGAAAAAGATTGGGCTCGCGATAAAGCACGTATTATGAAGAGTAATCTGCGTTAATCTTGAGCACTTAAACGCACAACGCTAGACAGCATTAGCTTTTCTGGTAGTATGCGAAGAACACTTTGGGCTGATTTAGGATTCGACAGGAATGCTGCAGTCTGAGGTGCATGCCGTGGGGCGGTTGGCCACGTAAAAAGCCGCAAAAAAATAGTCGCAAACGACGAAAACTACGCACTAGCAGCTTAATAACCTGCTCAGAGCTCTCTCGCCCTAGCTTCCGCACGTAAGACGGGGACCAACGAGAGATCAAACCCAAACGCGCTAGCCCGGATTTTCCCACCTGAGAGATGAACGGCGAATTTTAATTCAGGTTAGCCTTTTACTAGCGTGTCGGTTCGCAGGTAACTGGTGAATTTAAAGATCGACTAAGCATGTAGTACCAATGATGAATGGTTTTTGGACGCGGGTTCAACTCCCGCCAGCTCCACCAAACGTTTGGAAAGGGCGATAACTCTTTGAGTTATCGCCCTTTTTGTTATTTACGCCTCATCCTAAAATATGATTAAACATTTCAAGTTGGCGCATAACTAGTGTAAAAAGCGCCACTGCAACGACTGGCGCCTTTACGGAGACCTTCATATCCTACTTCTTACGAATTTCAAAGGTATTACTAAAATCTGAAGCCTCATTGCCTTTAAAGGCCCTCACTCGATAAGAGTAATTTCCTGACGCTAAATTGCTCATATCATCAACAAAAGTCGTGCCGTTGGTTACTTCAATATCCGTTTCATAGTTGATGCGTCCTTTAGCTTTGCGTCCTCGTTGAACATAGAAACCGTCGACTAAAGACAAATCGCTGTAACCCCATGTTAGAGTTAATGAACTGCCGCTTAAAGAGCCTTGAAGGTTAGTCGGAGCGGGAAGACCGCTCGGATCAGGGTCAGGGTTACTGCTTGAGTCTACCGTAACGTTGATTGTGTCGGATGTGGCCAATTCACCACCTTTAATCGCTGAGACTCGATATCGATAGTTGCCGTCACTTAAACCCGCATCTTCCCAACGGGTCACATTCGGATCTAATGTTGCAACTGAGCTAAAGCGGACACGGCCACGTGTTTTTTGACCACGTTCAACCAAGTAACCTTCTTCTGCTAGGTTAGTATCATTCCAACTTAACGTTACTGAAGAACCGTTTGTATCAGCTGATAGGTTTGTGGGTGCATTAAGCACATTTTGATCGATAACTGTCACTTGAGTACTGCTACTATTCATTCCCCCCGCGTTGTCAGTCACCGTTAATGTCACGGTATACTGCCCTTGCTGCGTATAGCTATGGCCAGCAGTGACGTCATTAGCACTAGTACCATCGCCAAAGTCCCAATCAAAACTGATGATACTGCCGTCTGAATCACTCGACGACGAACCATCAAATGAGACTAGATCGCCTACAAGGTTATCATTGGTCCCTGGGCTGACAACGAAGCTCGCTGTCGGCAATTCATTGGTAACTTGGATTGAGGTTGTGTCTGAGTTTGTTAAACCATTACCATCCGTTACCGTCAAGGTGACTTGATAACTGCCCGCTTCTGGATAGGTGTAACTAAACATGGCATCGGATGAGAAGTCACCATTACCAAGATCCCATGCATAAGAAGCAACACTGCCTCCGTCTGCATCGGTGGAACCTGAGCCGTCAAAATCAATCGATGTATCAAATGGAACAGAGTTACTACTGACGGAGATAACAGCTGTAGGTGGCGCACCACTATCAAGTTAACCGCATAATTTACCGCAGCTGCAGCATCCACTAAGCCATGCCCATACAAGTTATCATCGCCTGTCTCGCCGATATCGACGGCCGTCGAAAACAGACCTGCTTCAATTTCATCAGGCGTTATCGAAGGGTTTGCCGCGACCATTAACGCTGCAATACCTGCCGTGAGTGGGGATGAGAAAGAAGTCCCACTATAGTAGACATAGCGGTTATCAGGATAAGTAGTCGCGATATCTACGCCCGGCGCAGTGATATCCACATAATTACCCCAGCTAGAAAAGCTCGCTCTTGTATCATCTCTGTCAGTTGCGCCCACTCCAACAAAGCTCGTGTAGTCTGGGTATCCATGCTCTGAACCGCTGTTGCCTGCTGACATGAACAACAATCCATTTCTAGCGCGAAGATACTGAGCTGCCGCATCAATGGTTGCATACTCGATACCGCCGTAACTTAGATTAACAATACGTGCGCCATTATCTGCTGCATACTCAATACATGTTGCCATGGTTGAAATGTACGCCGAGCTGTTTTGATCGCTGATGGCAATTCTTACCGGAATAATATCGACGTCCCAGTTGGCACCCGCGACACCTATACCATTATTACCGACAGCTCCTAATGTCCCTGCACTGCCGGTACCGTGACCGTCAGCATCAAAAATGTAATTCGAGCCGTCATTTGCATTGTAAGCCAAGTCAGTTCGTAAGTTAGGGCCTAAATCGGGGTGATTCACATCGAAACCAGAATCACAAACCCCGACGAGCACGTTGTGAGTCCCTGTTGTTATGTCCCAAGCTTGCTGGCTATTTACATTCGTGTGATGCCACTGCTCACCGAAAAAAGTATCATTCGGTTGAACCGTGGGCTCTACCAAATAATCGGGCTCAGCAAATTCAACGTAGCCGCTTTTGTCGAGAATTTTTGCAACGGCTTTTTCTCGGCCCGGATGCTCAAATGTCGCGATGACAATTTCACTACCCTCCAAGGTTCTCGAAGAGACTAACCCATTACTGTTGAGAAGTGCATTCAGACCTTTCAGATCATTTGCACTAGCATTTGCATCGATCTTGTACAAAACGGTGGCAGGTCTCAGTGGCTGAGAAGGTTCAGACGCAGACGCCCCCGACATCAAGAATGATGACACCAGAGTTACCAGTACTGGCCGAAGCAATGTGCGCTGTTTGTTTTTTCCGTGAGACATCTTTCCCTCCAATGCAACCGATGGTGCAGCACTTACTCATTACTGATAGTTTGGTCAATAAACATACAACTGTAAAACCAAAACCTGAATGATACGGAGACAAAAATTTACTTACACGCCAAGCGCAACAAGGGCTGAGCAATAAATTGCTATAAACTCAACGAGCTAAAGGAGACGTCAATGTAGGAGAAAATAAAAAATAATTTTAAGTAGTAATGCCTTTGTTTTTGCTTAAGCAAGAGGAAAAGACCGGACCAAACCTGTGTGAACTCGCAATGAAGCACGCTATAATCTCGCCGCAATAAATTGAAGCAGCTAGTACAACAGGCCTGGCTCAGAAAAGGATTCAGAAAGTATGTCATTGCAGTATGGTTTTCGCAGCTCACTGTTGGATTTTATTAATAGTGAAGTTTCAGCCATAACCGAGGAAATGCTCCAACCTCTTTCAAGCACAACCATCACCGCGTTACAGTCTTACCTTTCGAAGCTCCCGCATCTCGCAGGCGACGTGCTACTTGATGTCACTGCGCCAACAACGACAAATCAAATAACCGCATTGGTGTTTTATCGCGGGATTGTATTTGCCATTGATTTACAACTTGATGATGTGCAGTACCACCAGCAAACTTCAGATCAAATCGAATCCTTTACTCGTGACTTAAAAGCGAAGCACAAAGCGGCACTCTCCACCTTGTTAGTACCAATTTATCTAGCGGGTAGGGCTGAACCCCAAGGCTGTGATATTGCAATATCAGCAGACCTAACGACTCAGCTCTTCAGAGATTCAGGTGAGTATTTGGCAGACATCATCGAGCATATGGCCAATCAATATAAAGCCGATAAAATTTTCATTAACGACTGGCTACTCGAAGCATAACAATTCTCAACGCGTCATCTTCTTTACAAAGACCACAACAAACAGCGCCATGGTAAAGCTGCCAAAGAAGGCCTCAAATGCGGCGATAAACCGCGCCACCCCCACGGGCGATATGTCGCCGTAACCGAGTGTTGTGAACGTCACTACGCTAAAGTAAAGCGCATTCATAAATTCCAACGCGTAAAACTTCCACCCTGTCACATCAGCATAGATAGGGTTGGCGGCCGTGGTGTCGAGAATAAAGTAGGCGATGGCACAGGTTAGTATCAAGCATATCGAGAAAGTCACTACTCGAATGGGCGACTCACCATAACCACAAAACAAGTCTACGATTTTTGAAACCCAGCGATTCATGCTCATCACAGGCATTTGATAGCGGCGATAACGCATCTCTTTTTTGAAAAATGCGCCAGCTGTTTCAAACAAGCCTTGCTTCTCGCACTGCTTACGTACATTGCGACATACCTCTTCTACCTCTTGGCAAAGAGAAAGCGCCTTGTCTTTGTTGCCGTTTTTGAATGCCCGCTTGGCTTCTTTTTCTTGTTTTAGACTGTCGCCCCACTCTATATTTTCCAAACGAGCTCGGCTCAAATCTGCCCCAAGTATGTTGCAGTCATCAAGCTTTGCACAATGTAAGTTTGCGCAGACCAGTTTGCTCTTCATGAGTGACGACCCCCTAAGATCGAGCCCAAAGAAGTGCGCTTCTGTTAAGTCTGCTCTGTAAAAGTCTGCATTTCTGCATTTAAAGCCTACCTTGCTTCCCCTATTGACTAGGTTAAGATCGGTTAAATTGGTCCTGGCTAACTGAAATCCGTCTAGGGGTTTACCCGCTGCGGCCCACTCTTCAACCTGCTGTCGGACGTTATCGTTGCTTTTATCGACATTTGGATCGTGCCAGTAACATAAACCAGACTCACCACACGGTTGATCGCAGCTCCAGCCATCGGGGTTTCGATAGCTGCATCGGCCTTCGTTTGATTTCATATGCGCTGCCCTCAATCACCTTTAAGTTTAGGCAGTGATGAAGAGTTCGCTAACTTTATTTACTAAATACTCACTAACAAAGAATTGCAGGTTTTATTACAGCCAAAAACAGGAGAAAGGGAGATAGAAACACCTTCATTTTGAGGAAGTCCATCGAGCATCCAAGCGCCAATGTTATGCCTACACACTCTATCCGCTTAATTTTTAGCCATTAATTTTGTCAATCAAACGGTAAACCACATTACTCAAATCGATAGTGAAGAGAGTGACTTTAGGTGATTAGTCCACAGTCAACAGATTTGGTTAGCAGATAATCTAACCAACTACTCATATCCAGAACGAATACTATTTATTAACAATTACTGACAGTTTTGTGTCCAGCATCACGATAAGAAATCAAACCAGAAGAAAAAATTAACAATTAAGTTACAACAAGGGTAATCTATCGCCTGAAAAATAATCACTATACATTTCTATTAGTCAGTTTTTCGAGAACACTACATTTTAAACAGGGAATACACTCATGCAGTCTTTAGTTGATTTTCTTAACGGAATAATCTGGAGCCCGGTACTAATTTATCTGTGCCTTGGGGCTGGTTTGTTCTACTCCATTCTCACCCGCTTTGTTCAAGTACGCCATTTCTTCGAAATGTGGCGACTACTTCTTTCTGGCAAAAGCTCTACCAAAGGTATCTCTTCCTTTCAGGCGCTCGCGGTTTCACTTTCTGGCCGTGTAGGTACAGGTAACATCGCAGGTGTTGCAGCTGCTATCGGCTTTGGTGGCCCAGGTGCCGTATTCTGGATGTGGGTGGTCGCTTTCTTTGGCGCTGCGACAGCTTACACTGAGTCAACACTTGCACAGATCTATAAAGAGGAAGACGAAGGCGAGTTCCGTGGTGGTCCGGCTTACTACATCGAAAAAGCAATGGGTCAGAAATGGTATGCTTGGATCTTCGCCATCGCGACGATTTTTGCTTGTGGTGTTTTGCTACCAGGCGTTCAATCGAACAGCATCGGTAATGCGGTTGAAGCAGCGTTTGGCTCGGGTGAAATGATTGAAACAGCGATCGGTACATTCAGTTTTGCGAAAATTTTCACTGGTACTGTAATCTCTATCATCCTTGGCTTCATCATTTTCGGTGGTGTTAAGCGAATTGCGAACTTCACTCAAATCGTTGTTCCTTTCATGGCGCTGGCTTACATCATTACCGCATTCGTTATCATCCTTCTGAACATCGGTGAAGTGCCACGCATCTTCTCAATGATCGTTAGCGACGCATTTACGCCAATGGCTGGTATTGGTGCTGCAATCGGTTGGGGTGTAAAACGTGGTGTTTACTCTAACGAAGCTGGTCAAGGTACAGGTCCTCACGCCGCTGCGGCAGCAAACGTAGACCACCCTGCACAGCAAGGTCTGGTTCAGTCTTTCTCTATCTACATCGATACACTACTAGTTTGTTCTGCGACTGCATTCATGATTCTTATCACAGGTGCGTACAACGTACACGGTGGTGCTGAAGGTGCATTCATCATCCAGAATATCGGAGCGGATATCAGTGCAAACGGCCCTGTATTCACGCAAATGGCAATCGAAAGTGCACTACCAGGTGTAGGTAAACCATTCATCGCGATTGCGCTATTCTTCTTCGCGTTCACAACCATTCTTGCCTACTACTACATTGCAGAAACCAACATTGCGTACATTCGCCGTACTTTGAAAGTAAACGGTCTTATGTTCATGCTGAAACTGGTTCTAATGGCGGCTGTATTCTACGGTACGGTTAAGACAGCAGGTCTTGCATGGGCAATGGGTGATGTGGGTGTTGGCTTGATGGCTTGGCTAAACATTGTTGGTATCATCATCATCTTCTTTATGTCTAAGCCAGCTCTAAAAGCGCTTAAAGACTATGAAGAGCAACAAAAGCAAGGCGTAACAGAGTACACCTTCAACCCAATTAAACTTGGTATCAAAGGCGCGACTTACTGGGAAGAGCGTTACAAGCGTAACTCAGGCGGTCAAACGAAAGCTGCTGATAAAGAAGAGTCAAAGCCAGTAGAGCAACCTTCTACTTAACTGATGATTCTGAAGTAAACTTTTAAGCATTGTGAAGGGCTAACCATTGGTTAGCCCTTTTTTATTCCTGTGAGTTTATCAACCACTCTCTGACTTTGCCGGTCACTAGACTATTAGTGCTCCTATCCTATTCTTAGTACTAAGGCATGATTGTGGAGTGAGGAGAATGAAGTGGTGGCTAGTTCTGTGCTTTATTTGGAGTAGTGCGCAAGCCCAGAAAGTCTATATGACATCTCTTGATTGGCCGCCCTATTCCGGAGAAACGCTTGCAGAAAATGGGCTTTCGGTGGCGATTGCAAAAGAGGCTTTCGCGTCTATGGGGTATGAGCTAATTGTAGAATTCAAGCCTTGGGTTAGAACAGTAGCAACCGCATCGAAGAGAGAAAAGTACATTGGCTATTTTCCTGAATATGAGTTTGCAACTGACGATTTTATCTTCTCGGACTCTATTGGTACTGGACCTTTGGGCTTCGTGCAAAACAAAGACAAACCGATAACTTGGTCGGTATTGAATGACCTCTCTGACTATCGTATCGGTGTGGTACAAGGTTATGTCAACACACGTTCATTTGATGCTTTAGTGGAGCGTGGAGAGCTCAATGTTGAAGCGGCGGAGAGTGACATAGCCAATGTATATAGAATAGCAAAGGGAAGAATTGATCTCGCAGTCATCGACGCCAATGTGCTACGCTACTTGATCGACACAGATCCAAGGCGAGAACTAATTCAAAACCGAGTTGAGATGAATACCAAGCTGTTAGCAATCAAACAAATATACCTAGCATTTAAAAACACACCTGAAGGAAAGCATTGGCAGCAAATCTTTAATCAAGGCCTGACACAGATTGATTTGAAAGCCATCGAAACACGCCTTTCCGGCACAAGCAAATAAAAAAACCTAAGCTCCTCATCCCTGAACTTAGCGTCAGTTTTTGCACCTTATTTTGTTTTGCCATCATGTATTTACCCCACGCTTCGATCTTTGAGAGCAACTCAAATCCATAATCAACAACTTGCAAACAGAGGCGGTTAACGTGTCAAAATGAGCTTCTCAACCCTAGCCCCTTAACATGGGCTATTTGGCATCACACCTCTTACTCCAACGAACAAACGACGTTCTGGGTGTACAGCAGTTGACGCATTTGGAACATCATAGGCAAAATACTAGAAATTCATTATAAACACATGATAAGTAGCAATTTTAATTTTAAGCCACACCTTCAGTGAGCATTTAGAACATAGGTAACCCAAAGCTTATTAAACTAAAAAAACCACCTCTATGGAGGTGGTTTTGTGGGTTAAAGCCAGAGGTAATTTCGTGGCTTTTGCTAGCGATTATTGACAGCTAATCTCATCCCAGAACCAGTTGCTTTGCGTTGGTGACTCCCAAACGCCTGGGCCATTTTTAGCAATGAAACACTTACCTAGATACGTGACCTTCTCACCCTCACTCACTTGAGTAGAACCCGGAACCCAAGTCGTAAATACCGAAGGATCTGGTTCAGTAGCTGGAGGCTCAGTCGCTGGCGGTTCTGTTGCCGGTGGCTCCGTTGCAGGCGGCTCGGTTACCGGTGGTTCAGTAACAGGAGGCTCAGTGACTGGCGGCTCTGTTGG
>NZ_JYJP01000067.1 GCF_001012815.1 Vibrio mexicanus | reverse complement strand
TTTGACGTTAGCTGCAGAAGAAGCACCGGCTAACTCCGTGCCAGCAGCCGCGGTAATACGGAGGGTGCGAGCGTTAATCGGAATTACTGGGCGTAAAGCGCATGCAGGTGGTGAGTTAAGTCAGATGTGAAAGCCCGGGGCTCAACCTCGGAATTGCATTTGAAACTGGCTCACTAGAGTACTGTAGAGGGGGTAGAATTTCAGGTGTAGCGGTGAAATGCGTAGAGATCTGAAGGAATACCAGTGGCGAAGGCGGCCCCCTGGACAGATACTGACACTCAGATGCGAAAGCGTGGGGAGCAAACAGGATTAGATACCCTGGTAGTCCACGCCGTAAACGATGTCTACTTGGAGGTTGTGGCCTTGAGCCGTGGCTTTCGGAGCTAACGCGTTAAGTAGACCGCCTGGGGAGTACGGTCGCAAGATTAAAACTCAAATGAATTGACGGGGGCCCGCACAAGCGGTGGAGCATGTGGTTTAATTCGATGCAACGCGAAGAACCTTACCTACTCTTGACATCCAGAGAACTTAGCAGAGATGCTTTGGTGCCTTCGGGAACTCTGAGACAGGTGCTGCATGGCTGTCGTCAGCTCGTGTTGTGAAATGTTGGGTTAAGTCCCGCAACGAGCGCAACCCTTATCCTTGTTTGCCAGCACTTCGGGTGGGAACTCCAGGGAGACTGCCGGTGATAAACCGGAGGAAGGTGGGGACGACGTCAAGTCATCATGGCCCTTACGAGTAGGGCTACACACGTGCTACAATGGCGCATACAGAGGGCGGCCAACCAGCGATGGTGAGCGAATCCCAAAAAGTGCGTCGTAGTCCGGATTGGAGTCTGCAACTCGACTCCATGAAGTCGGAATCGCTAGTAATCGTAGATCAGAATGCTACGGTGAATACGTTCCCGGGCCTTGTACACACCGCCCGTCACACCATGGGAGTGGGCTGCAAAAGAAGTGGGTAGTTTAACCTTCGGGAGGACGCTCACCACTTTGTGGTTCATGACTGGGGTGAAGTCGTAACAAGGTAGCCCTAGGGGAACCTGGGGCTGGATCACCTCCTTATACGATGATTATTGCGATGAGTGTTCACACAGATT
>NZ_JYJP01000066.1 GCF_001012815.1 Vibrio mexicanus | reverse complement strand
TAAAAGCGGCTTTCCCCGGAAAGCGCGATGAACCAAAAAAAAGCCCCCGCCAAAAGGCGAGGCTGATATTTTTCTAGCTGGTCGATTATTTGATGCCAGCGAACTCACGCAGAAGTGCTGCTTTGTCTGTCGCTTCCCATGGGAACTCTTCACGACCGAAGTGGCCGTATGCTGCAGTCTGCTTGTAGATAGGTTGAAGCAGGTTAAGCATCTCTTGAAGGCCGTATGGACGAAGATCGAAGTTCTGACGAACCGCTTCAATGATGACTTCGTGAGGAACTTTCTCAGTACCAAACGTCTCAACCATGATAGATGTTGGATCCGCTACACCAATTGCGTAAGAAAGTTGGATTTCACAACGGTCAGCCATGCCAGCCGCTACGATGTTTTTCGCTACGTAACGTGCTGCGTATGCTGCAGAGCGGTCTACTTTCGATGGATCTTTACCAGAGAAAGCACCACCACCGTGACGTGCTGCGCCACCGTAAGTATCTACGATGATCTTACGACCAGTAAGACCACAGTCACCCATTGGGCCACCGATTACGAAACGGCCGGTTGGGTTGATGAAGAAGTTAGTGTCTTTGTTGATCCACTCTGAAGGAAGTACTGGCTTGATGATCTCTTCCATAACGCTTCGCGAAGATCAGGAGTCGAGATTGAATCGCAGTGCTGAGTTGAAAGAACGACCGCGTCGATACCAACAATCTTACCTTGGTCGTATTGGAATGTTACCTGAGATTTTGCATCAGGGCGCAACCATGGAAGTGAGCCGTTTTTACGCACTTCCGCTTGCTTTTGTACAAGACGGTGAGAGTAAGTAATTGGCGCAGGCATTAGGATTTCAGTTTCGTTTGTCGCGTAACCGAACATGATACCTTGGTCACCAGCACCTTGCTCTTTCGGATCGGCTTTATCAACACCTTGGTTGATGTCTGGAGATTGCTTACCGATAGTGTTCAGTACAGCACAAGAATCTGCATCGAAGCCCATGTCAGAGTGAACGTAGCCGATTTCACGCACAGTTTCACGAGTGATCTCTTCGATATCAACCCATGCAGAAGTAGTAACTTCACCGCCAACCATAACCATACCGGTTTTAACGTAAGTTTCGCACGCTACGCGAGCTTTTGGATCTTGTTCTAGGATGGCATCAAGAACAGCATCAGAAATTTGGTCTGCAATTTTATCTGGATGGCCTTCTGAAACAGACTCAGAAGTGAATAGGTGCTTAGCCATGAGAGCTCCACTTTAAATAGGTTTTACGCTGAATCGCATTTATTCAGTGTAATGAATAACATTAATTTTGTAGGTGTTTCTACATCTAGACGTCTATTCTAATTTTCATTGTTTGAATTACAAGCTCTTTTTTGTGATAAGTGATAACCAAACGTTTGCGCACAAAGAGAGGAAAAAGAGCGACCTTGAACAAAAAAGCGCAAAAATAAGCAGAATAGGCAAAAAACTGCCAGTAAATCGTTTGCAGTGAATCATGCGCTTTGAGAGAATATCGCGCACTAAATGTACCTTATACCCAAGTAACTTCAAGATACGTGGTTCAGCGAGAATTGCCTATTTTGCAAACGCGGCAACGATTCGACAATCTAGTGGTTCTAAATTGAGAAGCGTTAACAAAGTGTGCGAGATAGGCAAACTCGCCCTTCGGGAGCGGTTCACTGGTTCAATTTCTACGTTAAATGACTTGGAAAGAAAGTGTTATTCCGCTGCGTCATTTGCCTTGAACTTGAACCAGTGACCACGCTCTGAATCCTGTATCTTGAAGTCACTTGGGCATACTAATTCGCTTAATGCACTCAGGAGCAGACATGTCTTCTCGTAAACACCTCGCTAACGCAATCCGCGCTCTAAGCATGGACGGCGTACAACAAGCAAACTCTGGCCACCCAGGCGCACCTATGGGTATGGCGGATATCGCTGAAGTTCTTTGGCGTTCTCACCTAAACCACAACCCTGCAAACCCAGAGTGGGCTGATCGCGACCGTTTTGTACTATCAAACGGCCACGGTTCAATGCTGATCTATTCTCTACTGCACCTGAGCGGTTATGAGCTATCTATCGATGATCTGAAAAACTTCCGTCAGCTTCACTCTAAGACTCCAGGTCACCCAGAGTACGGCTACGCACCAGGTATCGAGACAACAACGGGCCCTCTAGGTCAAGGCATCACTAACGCGTTGGTATGGCAATGGCTGAGAAAGCACTAGCGGCTCAGTTCAATAAAGAAGGCCACGACATCGTTGATCACTTTACTTACGTGTTCATGGGTGATGGCTGTCTAATGGAAGGTATCTCGCACGAGGCATGTTCTCTTGCTGGTACACTAGGCCTAGGCAAACTGATCGCATTCTGGGATGACAACGGCATCTCAATCGACGGTCACGTCGAAGGTTGGTTCTCTGATGATACACCTAAGCGTTTTGAATCTTACGGCTGGCACGTAATCCCTGCTGTAGATGGTCACGATGCTGACGCAATCAACGCAGCAATTGAAGCAGCAAAGGCAGATCCTCGTCCGACACTTATCTGTACTAAAACTATTATCGGTTTTGGTTCGCCAAACAAATCAGGTTCACACGACTGTCACGGTGCACCACTAGGTGCAGAAGAAATCGCAGCAGCGCGTGAATTCCTAGGTTGGGAACACCCAGCATTTGAAATCCCTGCAGATGTATACGCTGAGTGGGATGCGAAAGCGGCAGGCACTGAAAAAGAAGCGGCTTGGAACGCGAAGTTCGACGCGTACGCAGCGGCTTACCCTGCAGAAGCAGCAGAGCTTAAGCGTCGTATCAACGGTGAACTACCAGCAGAGTGGGAAGAGAAAGCAACTCAAATCATTGCTGATCTTCAAGCAAACCCTGCAAACATCGCATCACGTAAAGCATCTCAAAATGCACTAGAAGCGTTCGGTCAAATGCTGCCAGAGTTCATGGGTGGCTCTGCTGACCTAGCGCCTTCTAACCTAACAATGTGGTCTGGTTCTAAGTCTCTAGAAGCAAACGACTTCTCAGGTAACTACATCCACTACGGTGTACGTGAATTTGGTATGACAGCTATCATGAACGGTATCGCTCTACACGGCGGTTTTGTTCCTTACGGCGCAACGTTCCTAATGTTTATGGAATACGCTCGTAACGCAATGCGCATGGCGGCTCTGATGAAGATTCAGAACATCCAAGTTTACACGCACGATTCTATCGGCCTAGGCGAAGATGGCCCAACTCACCAACCGGTTGAGCAAATGGCTTCTCTACGTGTTACGCCAAACATGAGCACATGGCGTCCATGTGACCAGGTTGAATCTGCAGTAGCATGGAAACTGGCAATCGAGCGCAAAGATGGCCCGACCTCTTTGATCTTCTCACGTCAAAACCTTCCTCAGCAAGATCGCGACGCGGCACAAGTAGCTGACATCGCAAAAGGTGCTTACATCCTGAAAGATTGTGAAGGTCAGCCTGAGCTAATTCTTATCGCGACAGGTTCAGAAGTTGAGCTAGCGGTTAACGCAGCTGCTGAACTGACTGCGGAAGGTAAGAAAGTACGCGTTGTTTCAATGCCATCTACGGATGCATTCGACAAGCAAGACGCGGCTTACCGTGAATCTGTACTGCCTTCTGATGTGACTGCTCGTATCGCAGTAGAAGCGGGTATTGCGGATTACTGGTACAAGTACGTTGGTTTCGACGGCCGTATCATCGGTATGACAACATTTGGTGAATCTGCGCCTGCAGGTGAACTATTCAAGATGTTCGGCTTTACGACTGAGAACGTAGTAAACACAGCGAAAGAGCTACTGGCTTAATCGTTAAACGAATACTGAAAAGACAAAGCCGAAGTCCTAGGACTTCGGCTTTTTTGTGTTATTCGAACTCGTTTCCTTTGTTGTCTAGCTCTTTAGTACCACACACCTGACACGTGACGTATCTGTCCATGTTGTAATAATGACCGCCATTAATGACGCTGCTGACAAAAAGCTTCACGCGACCGAGAGGACTTGTGTCGCCATCATATTCACTCGGTTTTCTTACCAAAATCTCACGATGAGGAGTTTGTTCCTTACACTGATTACAATGGTGAGTTGCAGGATATCCTGTCATAGCTACTTTCCTTCTGGTTGAAAAACGTTAGGAAAAACCGCCAAAAGTTCGGTAGTTACTGCTCACACTGTTCAAGGTATGTGAAATCAGTCTAGTGAGTCATGTTGATACATAAAACTTGCGACCCATATCTATGGTGAATGATAGTTCTATGCAATAAGTCTCTATATCAGGTTCGACGTTAATCCCCAATCGTGCTTAGATAGAAATTGGTGTTCATTGTCGATATCAGCTTTCAACACTTCGGATCGTTTCACTTCTTCTTCAAATTCAATGTGCCATGTGCTTTCTGAGATAGAGAGTTTCACCTCTTTGCTA
The DNA here is from genome assembly GCF_001012815.1 of Vibrio mexicanus. Lineage (GTDB taxonomy): Bacteria > Pseudomonadota > Gammaproteobacteria > Enterobacterales > Vibrionaceae > Vibrio > Vibrio mexicanus. The sequence goes on along the minus strand of NZ_JYJP01000066.1, from coordinate 34,743 downwards.
TCGTCGCGTGAGTGATTGAGCAAAACGGCGAGACGTAGGATTCGGATTAAAAAAATAATGTCTTGCTCCCGATACAAATAAAAACTAGGTAGCTCTTGAAGTTTTAACGACTTGCGGTGGAATCGGGCAAGAACTGATAGCAGCAATTGCTGTTCATTGTTGAAACCTGGCATGTAGGAATGCCTGAGCAGGTAGGCTGAGTGTTTATGGTAGCCTGATGATGAATACTCAGGCCAACCTCATGAAGTAAAGCACTCCAGCCCAGCAGTTGCGTAAGCTCCTTCTTTTTTTTGATGCTGACAGTTTCTAGCCCTTGTTGAAGCAGTGACATTGCCGTCTCTTTGACAGTTTTAGCATGATCGACTTCAACAGCGTGTCTTGCAGCCAGAGATTCCGCTGTTCGCATACGTATATCGGAACGATGAAGCTGGTCGTCCATCTCATAGAGAATGCCTTCACGTAATGCGCCGCTCGAAAAGTGCATCTCTTCAATTTCAAACTCGCGCATAATGGCCAGTAAGATCACTACGCCAGCAACGAATACGGGTTGGCGATCCTCACTGAGCTTACTGAGTTTAATGGTTTCGATGGTTTTGAACTCGACGAGCAATTCAATCAGCTCATCAAGGCGAGACTGAGTGATAATGCCATCCTCATATCCCAACCCCATCAAGACATCTCGGATAGCTTTGGCGGTGCCCGATGAGCACAGGGCGACATCCCACCCCGTTTTCATGTATTTGGACTTGGTGCTGTCGAGGTTTTGACTGACCGCGAGCATGGCATGTTTGATCGCTTTGCGAGTGATTTTGCCATTGTCGAAAAACTTATGCGTGTAGCTGACACAGCCCATCGCTTTGCTGCTCAATATAATCGGAGTGAGCTTTTTACCTATGGTGATCTCTGTACTGCCGCCGCCGATATCGACCACCAATTTGTTACGTGCTTCGATTTGCGTGTGGGTAACCCCTGAATAGATGAGGCGCGCCTCTTCAGTACCTGAGATGATTTCAATTGGGTAGGGCAGGATAGTGGCTGCACGGCTGAGAAAAATATGGGCATTGTTGGCCACCCGAAGGGTATGAGTGGCCGCAATACGAACATCATCGATCTCCAATCCTTCCAGTCGTTGGGCAAACTGAGCTAAACAGTCGAGTCCGCGCTGTATTGATGCGGAACTCAGGTTACTTTGACTATCAAGTCCAGATGCCAAACGGACTCTTTGTTTGTGGCGGCTGACAATCTGTACGTCACCATTGACCACTTTGGCCACGACGAGATGGAAGCTGTTGGAACCTAAGTCAATGGCAGCGATATGTTTGTTTTCAGACATTGGTGTTTAAATCTACTCGCGTTTTCGATCTTTCCTCAACTGTAGTCTGTGCCGGATCGTCTGTCTCGCCCTTTTCTGTGCTTTTTTGCGCATTTTTCGTAGAGCTCGCACTGTACTTCTGCAGCTTTCGCGCTGTTTTCTCACACTGTTTGAGGTAATTGTAGATTTCTACTTGGGAGCGGATCTTACGTTTATTCCCACGTGGTACGTAAGTATTGCTCATCTCTTTGTCGATCCATCGCGCTTTGACTGTGTCACGCAATTGAATATCGATCAGGTTGATGATCTGCTCGCGAATGGTGGGATCGAGAATTGGAGTAGCGACTTCAATACGGCGATCAATGTTACGCGTCATCCAGTCTGCTGAAGAGATATACACTTCGGGCGTTCCGCCGTTTTCAAAGATGGAAACTCGAGGGTGCTCTAGGAAACGATCGACAATACTGGTGACCGTAATGTTTGAGCTAACACCTTCAAGACCTGGAATAAGCGAACACATGCCACGGATGATCGCTCGTACTTTCACACCGGCTTCACTCGCTTGATATAAACGATTGATTAGGCCTTTATCGACTAAATTGTTCACTTTTAGGGTGATACCTGACGGCAAACCCGCATTAGCGTTATCTATTTCACGGTCGATCAGAGCATAGAGGCTGTCTCGAGAGTTCTTCGGCGACACAATCAGCTGTTTAAAATCGACTGGTCGATAGGGTTGCTCTATATAGGTAAACACGTCTCGTACTTCTTGCGTGATCTCTTGTTTGGCGGTGAGTAGTGAAAAGTCCGTATAAATACGAGCGGTTTTTTCATGGAAGTTACCCGTACCGATGTGGGCGTAGTACTTAATACCATCGTCTTCGCGGCGACTGATAAGCAGTAACTTGGAGTGGATTTTAAGGCCCGGCGCACCAAAGGTTACCCGAACGCCGGCATCGACGAGTCGCTTCGACCAGTTGATGTTGGCTTCTTCGTCGAAACGAGCTTGCAGCTCGACCACAACAGTCACGGTCTTGCCGTTATGTACCGCATCGATGAGTGAGTTCATCAGCTTGGAATTTTTAGCCACGCGGTAAATGTTGATGCGAATACTGCGTACCTTAGGGTCGAAAGAGGCTTGCCTAACGAACTCAGTGATATGATCGAACGTGTGGTACGGATAGTAGAGCAAAATGTCTTGCGCCTTGATGGCGTCAAACGCGCTTGCGTGCCCGTCAAAAGCCGCCGAGGTGAACGGTGGTAATGGTTTGTTTTCTAGGTAGTCGCGGCCGACGTTAGGAAAGGCGATGAAATCTTTAAAATTTTGGTATCGTCCGCCTGCGATCATACTGTCATAGTTCGAGATTTGCAGTTTTCTACATAGGTAATCGAGCATTTTGGTCGGCATGCCGCGCTCATACACAAAACGCACGGGCATGGCGGTGAGGCGCTGTTCGATACCTTCTGACATCTGATCTAATAGACTGAATTCTACTTCATTGCTGAGATCGTATTCTGCATCGCGAGTCATCTTCATTGAATAGCAGTTGATCTCGTCGTAATCGAACACGCCTTTTAATAGCTCATCTAGGCAGAGTCGAATCACGTTATCAATCAGGATAATGGTCTTGCGGCCTTTGCCTTTTTGCTCGGGCACCATGATAAAGCGCGAGCTATGGTCAGTCGGAACTTCCAACAAGACATAAAGCGTTTCTTCGCCTTTTTTTACTTCGACAGACAGGTACGCGTATTCGTCTTTAAGAAATTGAAGAACATCGATTTCTTCAGTCATGATCAGTGGCGTGATATGCGGCTTGATCTCTTTATGGAAGTATTTCTGTAGCCACTTTTTTTGCGGTTCTGATAGCTGAGTTTCATTGACGAGGAAGATTCGACGTCTTGCCATTTCGCTAAGCAGTTCGGTGTAGACGTTGTCGAACTGTTCATTGAGTTTCATCGCTTTGGTTTGCATGCGTGAAAGCAGTTGTTTTGAGCGTTTGGCTTCGCCTTGCTCTTGGCTGATCAAGATGCGACGTTTGACGTTGGCAAAGCGAACTTTATAAAACTCATCAAGGTTGTTAGAAAAAATGCCGAGAAAGCGCACCCGTTCAATAAGAGGAACGGTTTTATCTGACGCTTCTTGTAGAACCCGTTCATTAAACGAGAGCCAACTGAGTTCCTTTTCGACGTATAGTTTTTCTGTTTTCATGGTGGCTATTTTGTCTCTTGGTAAGGATGGGGGAGTCCTAGATAAAAAATATAACCGTTTGATGACAAAAATATTTCAGTGAAACATTTTTCATAACTCGTTCAATATTTTATTGGTCTCTCTCGCAAACCCGAATGATGGAGTGTGATCTAAAAGCTCTAATTTAGATTCGCTAGTACTACTAAAAGAGTAGAAGAAGCTGACTGAAATATCATCAGATCAGGGTCGAACAAGCGTGCGATAGAGAGGGTAATCCGTTATTATGCGCTTCTAGCACGGAATTAGGGATGTATGATGCTGAAAATAGCGATTAATGGCTTTGGACGAATAGGGCGCAACGTTTTGCGTGCTGTCTATGAGAGTGGCAAAAATCACGACATTAAAGTGGTGGCGGTCAATGAATTGGCGCAACCTGATGCCATGGCTCACTTGCTGCAATATGACAGTAGCCATGGTCGATTCGCTAAAAAGATCTCTCATGACCAAGAGCATATCTACATCCATCACGATCAATCTGAATTCGATACCGTTCGCATCCTCCATCTGGAAGATATTAGCCTGCTGCCTTGGCGTGACCTTGAGGTTGATATCGTGTTGGACTGCACGGGTGTATATGGTTGCCGTGCTGATGGCTTAGCTCATATTGAAGCAGGTGCGAATAAAGTTCTGTTCTCTCACCCAGGCGCAAATGATCTTGATAACACCATCATCTACGGTGTGAATCATGAAACGCTGGTGGATGAGCATCGTATTGTCTCTAATGGCTCATGCACCACCAACTGTATTGTTCCTATCATCAAAGTACTTGATGAAGCCTTCGGCATTGATTCCGGTACCATTACGACTATTCACTCTTCGATGAATGACCAGCAGGTCATCGATGCGTATCACTCCGATTTGCGTCGAACTCGCGCGGCAAGCCAATCCATCATTCCGGTGGATACAAAACTTCACAAAGGTATCGAAAGAATATTTCCGAAATTTTCCAACAAATTTGAGGCGATTTCGGTACGTGTGCCGACCGTAAATGTGACAGCGATGGATTTAAGTGTCACAATTAATACAAATGTGAAAGTTAATGACGTAAATCAAACCATTGTTAAGGCGTCCCAGTGTACATTACATGACATTGTTGACTATACTGAAGCGCCGCTCGTTTCTATCGACTTTAATCATGATCCACACAGTGCGATCGTCGATGGTTCACAAACACGAGTGAGCAATGGACATCTAGTTAAAATGCTAGTTTGGTGTGACAACGAATGGGGCTTTGCCAATCGTATGTTAGACACCGCATTAGCGATGCATGCATCTCAACCCGAACCGTAGGAAGAAGGAACGGATGCAGGAGAAATAATTATTTTTGACCTTGAAATAATTATGGCTTATCTCCATATCAATAAGCAGTTTGACGAATTAATAGGCTCGGCAAGGTTGCCGGGTTTCCAAAAACTTTAATTATTAAATAGTTGAGAGGACAAACCATGTCTGTAATCAAGATGACTGACCTGGATCTAGCAGGTAAACGTGTATTCATCCGTGCTGATCTAAACGTTCCAGTTAAAGACGGTAAAGTAACTTCAGATGCTCGTATTCTTGCATCTCTACCAACAATCAAGCACTGCCTAGAAGCAGGCGCTAAAGTAATGGTTACTTCACACCTAGGCCGTCCAACTGAAGGTGAGTACGCGGAAGAGTTCTCTCTACAACCAGTAGTTAACTACCTAAACGACGCACTAGACTGCGACGTTAAACTAGCAAAAGACTACCTAGAAGGTCTTGAGCTGAACACAGGTGAGCTTGTTGTTCTTGAAAACGTTCGTTTCAACAAAGGCGAAAAGAAGAACGAAGAAGAGCTTTCTAAGAAATACGCAGCACTATGTGACATCTTCGTAATGGATGCATTCGGTACGGCTCACCGTGCTCAAGCGTCTACTCACGGTGTTGGCATGAACGCGCCTGTAGCGTGTGCTGGTCCTCTACTAGCAGCTGAACTAGAAGCACTAGGTAAAGCAATGGACAACCCAGAGCGTCCACTAGTGGCTATCGTTGGTGGTTCTAAAGTTTCTACTAAACTAACAGTTCTAGAATCTCTATCTAAAGTTGCTGACCAACTTGTTGTTGGTGGCGGTATCGCGAACACATTCATCGCAGCTGAAGGTCACAACGTAGGTAAGTCTCTATACGAAGCAGACCTAGTTGAAACTGCGCAGAAACTAATGAAAGAGTGTTCTATCCCAGTAGCAACTGACGTTGCATGTGCAAAAGCATTCGACGAGAACGCAGAAGCTGAAATCAAGAACGTTGCAGACGTTGCAGACGACGACATGATCTTCGACCTAGGTCCAGATTCAACGGCAGCACTGGCTGAAATCATCGGCAACGCTAAAACTATCCTTTGGAATGGCCCAGTAGGTGTATTCGAGTTCAAGAACTTCGAAGCAGGCACTGCAGGTATCTCTAAAGCAATCGCTGAGTCTGCAGGTTTCTCTGTAGCAGGTGGTGGTGACACGCTAGCCGCTATCGACAAGTTCGGTATCAAAGCAGATGTTTCTTACATCTCTACTGGCGGCGGTGCTTTCCTTGAGTTTGTTGAAGGTAAAGTACTTCCTGCAGTTGCAATGCTAGAAGAGCGCGCTAAGTAATTACGCATAAAGCGGGGGAAGAAATTCTCCCGCTTTCTTGTTTGCTGCACATCACATTTTTTTGCTAGAATAGCGCACGTTGTGAGCAAACGTTTGCAAAAATTTAAACTTAATCAGTTTTATATTTTTAAAACGAACAATTTTTCTAAATGACAGTAAAATAGGATTACATCCATGTCTAAGATCTTCGATTTTGTAAAACCAGGTGTTATCTCTGGTGATGACGTACAGAAAGTTTTTGAAGTAGCAAAAGAGAACAAATTTGCTCTTCCTGCAGTAAACGTTGTTGGTACTGACTCTGTAAACGCAGTACTAGAAGCAGCAGCTAAAGTTAAGTCTCCAGTTGTTGTTCAGTTCTCTAACGGCGGTGCAGCTTTCTTCGCTGGTAAAGGCGTTAAACTTGAAGGTCAAGGCGCTCAAATCCTTGGTGCTGTAGCAGGTGCTAAATACGTACACGCTGTTGCTGAAGCTTACGGTGTTCCAGTTATCCTACACACTGACCACGCTGCTAAGAAACTTCTTCCATGGATCGACGGTCTTCTAGATGCGGGTGAAGAGTTCTTCGCTCAAACTGGTAAGCCTCTATTCTCTTCTCATATGCTAGACCTTTCTGAAGAGTCTCTAGAAGAGAACATCGAAACATGTGCTAAGTACCTAGAGCGCATGGCTAAAATGAACATGACAATCGAGATTGAACTTGGTTGTACTGGTGGTGAAGAAGACGGCGTTGATAACTCTGATATGGACGCTTCTGAGCTTTACACTTCTCCAGAAGACGTTGCATACGCATACGAGAAACTAAGCGCTGTTAGCCCACGTTTCACTATCGCTGCATCTTTCGGTAACGTACATGGTGTTTACCAAGCAGGTAACGTTGTACTAACTCCAACTATCCTACGTGATTCTCAAGCATACTGTGCAGAGAAGTTTGGTATCGCACCTAACGCTCTAAACTTCGTATTCCACGGTGGTTCTGGTTCTTCTCAAGAAGAGATCACTGAGTCTATCGGCTACGGTGTTATCAAAATGAACATCGATACTGATACACAGTGGGCAACTTGGGACGGTATCCGTAAGTACTCTGCTGAGAACTTTGATTACCTACAAGGCCAAATCGGTAACCCTAAAGGTGAAGATCAGCCAAACAAGAAGTTCTACGATCCACGCGTATGGCTACGTGCTGGTCAAACTTCAATGGTTGCACGTCTAGAGCAAGCATTCGCTGACCTAAACGCAGTAGACGTACTATAATCACTCGATTATAAACGTTACTCAGTTTTGAAAACCCGCCTTATGGCGGGTTTTTTTGTACCTGAGAATCGCCTTTAAATGCTCTAAGTTAGTCATAAAAATGCTAGCGAAATGTAAATGCATTGCGTAACCTGTAATGGTTTGATGTTAAAAGAGTATGGCAATCTAAGCTTATGCTATTTCTCACATAACTCTTACTTTGCAAATTGTTACAGATAAGATATTGTGCCGAAATCTTGGCATAGATTGAACATGTCAATAATAGTGCCTGGAAAACTATCGAAGTTCAGGCAACACATTTTTTGAGTCGTTACGTATAGAGGATGCTTTTTATGGCTGAAGAATCAGTGGGCTTGGAAACCCCGTTAATCGATGGAATTGAACAGGCTGAGAGCTGGCTAACGAATAATTCTGATTTGCTCGTTCAGTATGGTGTGAATATTTTTTCTGCCCTGCTTATTCTATTCATCGGTAACATCGTAGTTAAGGCAGTGGCAAATAGCGTTGCTAAGGTACTTAACAAGAAGAAGATGGACAAAGCAGTTATTGAGTTTATCCATGGCTTAGTTCGCTACACTTTGTTTGTTATCGTATTGATTGCAGCGTTAGGCCGATTAGGCGTTCAAACTGCTTCAGTTGTTGCTGTGATTGGTGCTGCTGGTCTTGCGATTGGTTTAGCTCTTCAAGGTTCACTATCAAACTTTGCAGCAGGTGTATTGATTGTTGGCTTCCGCCCATTCAAATCAGGTGACTATGTAGAGATTGGTGGTGTTGCTGGCTCTGTTGATTCAATCCAAATTTTCCAAACGATTCTAACAACTCCAGATAATAAGATGGTTGTGGTGCCGAATGGCAGCGTTATCGGTAGCCCGATCACGAACTACTCTCGTCATGAGACGCGTCGTATTGACCACGTGATTGGTGTTTCTTACGGTGCGGATCTGAAGAAGACCAAAGAAGTAATCGCGAAAGTGCTTGAGGCGGATGAGCGTATTCTTAAAGAGCCAGGTACGACGATTGGTGTGGTTGCGCTGGCTGACTCTTCGGTAAACTTCGTGGTTCGCCCTTGGGTGAAAACAGCCGATTACTGGGATGTTTATTTTGATTCTCTGCAAGCGATTAAAGAAGCGCTGGATGCAGAAGGTATTGAGATCCCATTCCCACAAATGGACGTTCATTTGAACAAAGTGGAATCTTAGTTCATTACGTGAATAAGTTGAAAAAGCGAGGCAATGCCTCGCTTTTTTATTGAAATATCGAGCCTATTTATAGAATTTCTTAAGTCAGACTTATGTCATTTCTGGGAATTTTTCTGGTCTTGAAGCGTCTTACTTCTATTATATTTAAGTCTTGTTTGTATAAGGTTTGTTCGAATGAAGGTTTTCTCTCCCCTTGTCCTCACTGTCATGAGTCTGTCTGTACCTGCTACCGTAATGGCGCAAAGCCCAGAGTTCCCGCATATTGCCACAACCGGCTATGGTGAAGTGGTGGCGACACCTGACATGGCTGTATTCAAAGTTAAAGTTGTCGAGACAACATTAACTGCTGAGCAGGCGAAGCAGACCGTCGATCGCACCATTGATGGCTTCCTTGCAAGCCTAAAAGCTGCTGGCGTATCTAATGACAGTATTAAGAGTTCTAATCTCTCCATTGCGCCTCAGTATCATTATCCAAAGAAAGGTCAGCCAGAGCTGGTGGGCTATCGAGCTAGCCGCTCAGTGACAGTGACGGTTCAAGAACTGGCTAAGCTCAATAGCTATCTCGATATTGCTTTGAAGCAAGGTATTAACCAAGTCGACAGTATTGAACTTAAAGTGAAAGATCAGGCGAAGTACCAAGATCGAGCTAGACTCGCAGCGATCAAAGATGCCAACTATAAAGCGAGTGCACTGGCTGAAGGGTTTGAGCGTCAGCTAGGGGATGTTTGGAAGATCAACTACAACATGCAACACAGCCAACCTGTGATGATGCGTGCGATGGCGATGGACGCGGCAACGGAATCGAATAGCTATCAAGACTCAACATTGATCATTCGTGATCGAGTCGACGTCATTTATCAGTTGGACTGATCGGATTCAAGATTGAAAAAGGCTTGCCATTGGCAAGCCTTTATTATTTGGTAAAGTAAAAATTCAGGACGTTAGCTTTGATGATTAAGCTCAGTCAGTGCGCGAACCATTCTTTGTTGGTCTTTTTCAATGATGCTCTTGATCTTACCAATCACGTCATCAGATTGCTTGTTAAGAGCAAATCGAAGGATGGCGTCGAAGTCAGTAATGCTTGAGGAATCCTCCACGTTGTATCGTAATGCTAGGTAGCGATAGCGCATCAAGCGTTTGATGATCGTGGTACAAAATTCATATAGCGTCTGCGTCTCGCAGCCATCCAGCAGCGCTTGGTAGAACTCATCAATACCTTCTAACCAGACTTTAATACCGGCTTGATTTGGATTCTGGAGCCTCGCCAATTGATGGTAAGCCTGAAGTAACTTACGTTCCCAATCGTGGTTTTTGGCTGCAATAGATTGTTTGATAAGGGGAGGGAAAATAGCTTGGAGGCTTGTTAGTAAGTCTTGAAGTTCATCAAAGCAGGTGTTGGCTACCCAGCAGCCTTTTTGTGGTTTGAACTCAATACACTTTTGCCATGAAAGTTGGACGAGAGCTTCTCGAATTGGGGAGGCACCTACTTGGTACTTCTCCTTTAACTCGGCAACTACGAGTTTTTGTCCTGGAGCAAGCTCACCATTGAGTATGTCACTATAGATGATCTGTGAGACCTTATCGGCAAGAGTGGGGCTAGACATTTTATTCCTCTGTAACAGTATACTGCTAAACATCCGTACATAACGGAACAATATACCATTAATAAAGGGTGTGTCATGCCTTTTGCTTATTTGAGACACAAAAAAAGAGGCTAATGCCCTCTTTTTATATGCAATTTACAAGCTCTATTAAAGAACGTGTACAGATGCAGTGTTAGTAGTACCTGAAGCAACTAGAGCACCAGAAACCATAACAACGATGTCACCTTTGTTACCCAGGCCAGATTGTAGAGCAATCTCTTTACCGCTTAGGTAGAACGCATCAGTGCTTTCGATAGAGTCAACAAGTACTGGCTTAACACCTTTAGTTAGTACTAGTTGTGCAGCTGTCTTCTCGTTAGTTGTCAGTGCTAGGATGTTTGCAGTTGGGAAGTACTTACGTACAGAACGTGCAGACTTACCACCCTCAGTAGCAACAACGATTAAAGGAGCAGCTAGTTTCTCAGCTGTGTCTACTGCGCCTTTACATACTGCTTCAGTGATGCGTAGACGTGGGCTGTCTAGACGAGAACCTAGCTCAGCTTTTAGAGCTGAATCAGTACGGTTCGCGATTTGAGCCATGATAGTTACCGCTTCTACTGGGTACTTACCTTTAGCAGTTTCACCAGAAAGCATTACTGCGTCAGTACCGTCCATGATTGCGTTCGCAACGTCACCCGCTTCTGCACGAGTTGGACGTGGGTTGCTGATCATAGAGTCAAGCATTTGAGTTGCAGTGATAACCATCTTACGTGCACGGTTACACTTCTCGATCATCATCTTCTGAGCGAAGATTACTTCTTCAGCTGGGATTTCAACACCTAGGTCACCACGAGCAACCATGATGCCGTCAGAAGCTTCTAGAATAGCGTCGAAGTTATCAACACCTTCTTGGTTTTCGATCTTAGAGATGATGTGGATGTTCTCGCCGCCGTTTGCGTTTAGAAGCTCGCGGATTTCTTTAACGTCTTCTTCTTTACGGATGAAAGAAGCAGCAACGAAGTCAACGCCTTGCTCACAACCGAATTTAAGATCAGCTTTATCTTTTTCAGATAGTGCAGGAAGTTGAACAGAAACGCCTGGAAGGTTAACACCTTTGTTTTCGCCTAGAGCACCGTTGTTAAGAACTTTACACTTAACTTCAGTTTCAGTTGTTGCGATAACTTCCATCTCGATTAGGCCGTCATCAACTAGGATAGTGTTACCCGCTGCTAGGTCAGCAGCGAAGCCTGGGTAAGTTACAGCAACAGTGTTTTTGTTACCTACAACTGAAGCGTCAGTTGTGAAAGTGAATTCTTGACCAGCGACTAGATCAACGTCGTCGCCGTTTTCTAGTTTGATTGTGCGGATTTCTGGACCTTTAGTGTCTAGAAGGATAGCAAGTTGCTCGCCTTTCTCTTCCATTACTTTACGGAAGTTCGCAATACGAGTGCCGTGCTCTGCAAAGTCACCGTGAGAAAAGTTCAGGCGCATTACGTTCATGCCTGCATTTACAAGTTCAGTTAGTTTCTCAACAGATTCAGTTTTAGGGCCAATCGTACAAACGATTTTGGTCTTTTTCATGGAAGATACTCTCCGGTAAGTATTGTTACAATTTGAAAGTTGGTTACAGAGCCAAAATGAGGGCTTATTGGCTTAGCATTTTGTGCCTGCTAAGGAAGTAAGCGATGTTCCATTTTTCACGTTTTGGCTGAAAGTCTTTCATCAAATTAAGTCATTTTATGACTGATAAGTTTCACTCAAATCCAGACTTTTTGTGACCTAACCACTCTAAAAGGGTTAGATTGCAAAAAAATAACGGTCAATTCTGTAATTTTGTTTCTTTTCGGGTGGGAATTCTACCACCGAATGAATCCAATATCACTGTTTAAGAATTGTCTTAGGACAAGGTTTTTGCGCTAAAGATTAATTTTTTGGATCGAAATAAATGGACAAATAAGTTTCGATTCAACTACACTTTGTTTCAAATCGAAACTTAAATTGTGATTAATGAATGTCGAAACGAAATACTCAGCTGAGAAGGCACGCCATTTCTAACTTAGTTAATGATAAAGGTGAAGTGAGCGTTGAGGAACTTTCTAACAAATTTGAAACCTCAGAGGTCACAATTAGAAAGGATCTTGCATCACTTGAGAAAAATGGTCAATTACTAAGGCGCTATGGCGGTGCCATTGCACTGCCGAAAGAAGTGATTAACGATGAATTGACTAAAAAAGTTTCAGTGCGAAAGTCAGAGTTGGCAAAATTAGCTGCAAACTTGATTCGAGACCACAATCGACTTGTGATCGACAGCGGTAGCACAACAGCGGCCTTAATTGAGCAACTCAATCACAAACGTGGCTTGGTTGTAATGACCAACTCGTTGCACGTCGCGAACGCGCTTAATGAGCTGGAAAACGAGCCTACTTTACTAATGACTGGTGGCACTTGGGACACGCATTCTGAATCTTTTCAAGGCCAAGTTGCAGAGTCGGTTTTACGTTCATACGACTTTGATCAGCTATTTATTGGGGCGGACGGTATCGATCTTAGCGAGGAACAACTACATTTAATGAGTTAGTTGGTTTAAGCAAGGTCATGGCCGAAGTCTGCCGCGAAGTCATTGTGATGATCGAATCAGACAAAATTGGTCGCAAAATCCCAAATCTAGAATTGGGTTGGGACAGTATCGATATCTTGGTGACAGACCGAGATATCAAATCAGAAGATAAACAAGAAATCGAAGCACTCGGTATTACCGTAATCTGTGCGTAATAAATTACCCACTTTATGGCCTTTGCTTGCTGCCTGTTGGGATAATAAAAAATAAGGAAGAGGTGTCTCTATGTGTGGAATTGTTGGTGCAGTAGCGCAACGCGATGTAGCAGAAATTCTAGTTGAGGGTCTAAGAAGGCTTGAGTATCGAGGTTACGACTCTGCGGGGGTTGCAGTCGTCGATAGCCAATCAAACCTGACTCGCCTGCGTCGTCTAGGGAAAGTGAACGAACTGGCTCAAGCGGTTTCTAAGAAACAAGTCGCGGGCGGTACGGGGATCGCTCATACACGTTGGGCGACACACGGTGAACCATCTGAAGTGAATGCTCACCCACATATGTCGGGCAATATTGCCGTTGTGCATAACGGCATTATTGAAAACCATCAGGTGTTGCGTGAGCTGCTAGTTGAGCGCGGTTATGTGTTTGAGTCTCAAACCGATACCGAAGTGATCGCTCACTTAGTTGAGTGGGAACTGCGCACCAGCGACTCGCTACTTGAGGCGCTACAGAAAACGGTTAAGCAACTAGAAGGTGCCTACGGCACAGTGGTGTTTGATAAAGCAGATCCAAGCCGAGTAGTCGTGGCACGCTCAGGCAGCCCACTGGTCATTGGCTATGGTATGGGTGAACATTTTATTGCCTCTGACCAACTAGCCCTTCTTCCTGTCACTCGCCGCTTTGCTTTCCTTGAAGAAGGTGATGTCGCGGAGGTCACCCGTTTTGAAGTGTCGATTTACGATAGCACTGGTGAACGTGTTGAGCGTGAGGTGAAAGAGTCAGAAGTTTCGCATGATTCAGGCGATAAAGGTGAGTACCGCCACTACATGCTAAAAGAGATTTATGAGCAACCTGTGGCAATTCAACGCACGCTAGAAGGGCGTCTAGCGAATGGACAAGTTATCTCATCTATTTTTGGTGACAACGCTCCAGACTTGCTAAGCAAAGTGAAGCACGTTCAGATCATTGCTTGTGGTACCAGTTATCATGCGGGAATGGTTGCACGCTACTGGCTTGAAGAGTGGGCAGGAGTATCATGCAATGTCGAGATTGCGTCAGAGTTTCGTTACCGTAAGTCTCATGTGTTTGAGAACTCATTATTGGTGACAATTTCTCAGTCTGGCGAAACCGCTGATACATTAGCTGCGCTGCGTCTTGCAAAAGAGATGGGCTATATGGCGAGCCTAACGATTTGTAACGTGCCTGGGTCATCATTGGTACGTGAATCTGATTTGTCGTATATGATGAAAGCGGGTGCTGAAATTGGTGTAGCTTCTACTAAAGCCTTCACAGTTCAACTCGCGGGGCTATTGATGTTGGCTGGTGCAATTGGGCACTTTAACTTGATGACTTCTGAACAAGAAGCTCAGTTGGTATCTGCGTTGCAGTCTTTGCCTGCAAAAATTGAGCAAACTCTGTCGATGGCAGAACAAATTGAAGCGCTTGCCGAGGATTTTGCTGACAAAAATCATTCATTGTTCCTAGGGCGAGGAGAGCAATCTGCGATTGCGATGGAGGGAGCGTTAAAGCTTAAAGAAATCTCTTACATCCACGCTGAAGCGTATGCCGCTGGTGAGCTTAAACATGGGCCTCTTGCTCTTATTGATGCAGAGATGCCAGTTATTGTCGTTGCTCCAAACAATGAACTGTTAGAAAAGCTCAAATCAAATGTAGAGGAAGTTCGCGCACGTGGTGGTTTGATGTACGTATTCGCCGATGCACAAGCAGCATTTGAGAGTGATGATACAATGAAGGTACTAAATGTACCGCATTGTGACGAGTTCATTGCGCCAATTGTGTACACGTTACCGCTGCAATTACTGTCTTACTATGTTGCCCTGATCAAAGGTACCGATGTGGATCAGCCACGTAACCTCGCTAAGAGTGTGACTGTAGAATAACTTCCTTTGACATAATAGCTCAAAGAGCGATGACAAAAAGGCGAGCAGATTGCTCGCCTTTGAGCTTTTAACGTCTAAGTTTATCAACCGACCAAGCTGAGGTCTTCGAACTCTTCTCTATGGTACTCAAGGTATCGGTAGCTTGGCCAACACCCATGTAGCGCGCCAATGTTTTAGGTTCGACATCACGAAGATCCACCACAATCAGGCCGTCTAGAGCATTGTTGAAGTTTGGATCGATGTTGAATGAGACGATCTTGCCGTTGAGTGATAGGTATTGTCTGAGCAGTACAGGCACTGTTTTACCCTTGTCTAAACGGGAAATGACGCGAGAAAGAAGTTGTAGGTCATCAAGTGCCGAAAGCTGTTGTCTGTTCCAATCATTGTCGCTCGCTGGCCAAGGGTTTGTTGGTTTGACGTACTCAGAACTGTCGGCATCGTAATAGTGCAGCTTGATCGTATCGATCAGAAGCTTTCTTGCATGGTCGCTATAGTCGTTACTGATACTTACTGGACCAAACAGATGGGTATAGTCGGGATTGTTGGAAACGTAAGTCGCGATTCCCTTCCAAAGAAGTAGTAATGCGCTCATGCTTCTTTGGTATTCCTGAGCAATAACTGAGCGTCCCATCTCGATGGATTTGCCCATGGTTTTTAAGAAGTCGTCATCGTAGTCAAACAAAGTGCGAGAGTAGAGGCCACCTAGGCCCTTTTTCTCTATCAGCTTGTCGATAAACCCTAAACGATAGGCGCCAACCAAATTATTTTTTTCTCTGTTCCAAACAAACAGGTGCTGGTAGTCACGGTCAAATTCATCAATGTCGATCGCAAGGCCAGTGCCTTCACCAACCGCACGGAAGTTAACTTCTCTCATTCTGCCAATTTCATGCAGTAGAGAAGGGATGTTGTCTGCACTGGTGCAGTAGACATCAAACTCACCACTCGAGAGTAGATGGTCACTCTCCGGAAGCCTGTTGATATCGTCCAGTATCTCATTGGTAGGGAGAGGGTTGGCAACCGGCAGCAGTTCGGACTCTTGGTCAGAGTGGACTGACAGCGGACTTTGATCGTGACGATTTAGCAGATAAGTATTCAATCTCAGGTAGTTAACCAACTGCGTGTTTGAAAGCTGTTTGATCTCTTTGTATTTGATCACATCACCAATCGACAGGCCGATTTCTGTCGACTGCTTATTAAGTAGCTCTCTGCCAAGCATTAAGGTGCGAAGCATAGGATGGATCTTAGCGGCGAGATAGAATGGCTTTGAGTTCGCGCCATCAATGTAAACCGGTACCGTCGCGGCTTTGTGTTTGTGGATCAGCATGCTCACTGATCGGTTCCAGTCTTTATCTTCCAGTCGCTGTTTTTTCTTTTGACGTGGCTGCTTTTCACCGACCAAGTGAGAGACTTCGCCTGCAGGGAACATAAGCAGCAGGCCGCCTTCTTCTAAATGGCGATTCGCATCTCTCAGTGCCTTCATATTCGATTTGTGCGCACTTTCCGAGTCGAACACATCCACGCCGATGAATAGCTTTTCTAATTCAGGAACGGTCTTTAAATATTGGTTAGCGAGTATTTTGATGTCTTTACGAATCATTAGAAGCAGTTCGGCAAGAATAACGCCTTCAACACATCCTAAAGGGTGGTTTGCAACGATCACGGTAGCGCCGCACTTTGGAATGTTATCTAAACTGCCGCGAGAAATTTGATAATCGATGCCTAGCACTTCTAACGTGAAACGCAGGAATTCTTCGGTGCTGCAGCCTGCTGGGCGCTGATGGTAGTACTTTCCTAGTTTGCTTAGCCCTGTTGCCCATTCGGCAATGTTCTCACCCACACCAAAAGGTGTGACACGTGGTAAACGAAAAGGGTTAATAGTTTCCATAATGACCTCTGCTAACTTGACAGTTTGATCCTAGGAAAGCTTCTTTACAGTTCAGAGTCAGTTTGATGAGGATGCAATGACTGGTCTGTGACAGATTTATGAAGTCTGTTTCATTTGCGTATTAGTCGCCGGGAAAGATGCAATAGACATTATTTCATAAGATTAAATAATTTATTGCTCACAAAACATACGCATTGGTTATTATACTTTGTTGAAAGCTGCTACATTGAAAAGTGCGGGTAAACGCACATAACTATATAAGTCAACTAAACCTTCGTTTTGCTATCTGGAATAAACGGGAGCCTTAGCTCCCGTTTTTATTTGTTGAGTATTTATTATGCTCAACAAGTAAGTTTGAAGTGATGAGCGGTGACGGTTTCGCTTTCGATATGAACATATTGAGTTGAAGCGTTGAGATCGTTGCAGATCTGAGTGATGTTCATTTTCAAACTTTCAAGAGCCTGTTTGGCTGAATCGGGCATCACTGAAAGTTGTATTATGATAACTCGTTCTTTTTTTACTTCGGCACTATAGCGAGCGAGATACTCGTTGGCGTTTTTCGACCAAAAGCCATTGCAGCCTTCTCCGGTGAAGACAGTAACACCACCAAAAGATTCTGACAGTCTCTGACCAAGACTATTACACGCTTGCTCGGTCACCGCTTCTTCAACAGTAAAAATGGCGATGTAGCGTATTCGCTGAGATGTCTGTTCCATAGAGATTAAGTCCTAATTCGGTAGAGATAAACAAAGATGGCAATAACCAGTAGGACTGATAGCCAAGAAGAGCCATCTTGTGGCATTGTTCGAAATAGATCAAACAGTCCTGGCACATGATCCTCTTCCAGCGATTTAGAGGTGGAGACCAGGCTTATCATCAGATCAATGATCGCTAAGCAACCAATGCCAGAAAGTAGGTACTCAACCGTTTTGTTAATAGCAGCTTGCTGCTCCTCTAACATAGCATCAATTCTCGACTTGATGAGATTAGCACGCTTAATTGTCAGTTCTTGTAGCTGATTGAGTTGCCATGCTTCAATGATTTCACTGAGCAGTACAGACCGATAAGCTTGGGTTCCTATATGCGCATCATTAAATTCCAGCTTACAAAATTCGATGTGTTCAAGAGAGCGTATTGATTGCCTGAGTAGGTTATTCAACTTCCTTTTACGTGTGTTTCGTTTTTCGTCATATTGGGCTAGCTGGGAATACTTTTGTTTTAGCTTGGTATTAAGGAGATATAAGATTGCATTATACGCTTGGCAAATGCGTTGTACTCGTGACCAGGAATCTATCTCTTTGTACTCGACAACTAAAGAGTTACCCGAACCAATGTAGTGACGATCTATCTCGACGTCGTCTTCTGCGCCAACCCATTGCTTGAGCATTGTTTGTTGTTGAACAGGGCTATTTGGCGGCTGGAAGATGACTCTACCACTCCAAAGCACGGCCTCATCACTTGGCGTTTTATCGTTATAGTTGATGTCATTAAAGATCTTAAAATCCTTCGGTTGAATGACATTGATAAGCTGCTTGGCGTTAAGTGCATCGGAGACCAACCCAAACTTGGGATAAATAGATGTATTGTAGAGCTGCTTGATTAGCTTTGTGAGATCGCTATCGAGCTCGCCTGAACCAAAATACTCAGCTTCCTGCTCACTGTTTATAGAGATATCGATTTGCATTTCGAGTATCGCTATTGAATCGTCAAAGAAATGAATAACGCACTGTTTTAGTAGCGAGTGCTTCCACCACGAATACTCTTGCCGTTGGGTAATCAAGCCATCGAAATCAATAAGGTCGACATGCCCCGAATAAATCGGTTGAAAGAAATATGGGTGATTATCACTATTGATGTTGGTATAGCCATTCGAGACATTACCGTCAAAACGTGCGAAGTGAGGTAAAAGTATATCCTCTAATTGATGTTTTAGATCTTGATGTTCGTCTGCTGACATAGACGCTCTAAGTTCGCTATGTGTATTCAGTGGCGTTCTAATGGGCGAGAAGGTTCTTACCGTGACAGTTCCATATGAGGGCATTGCTGTTATTTGACCTATCAATCCTTTGAATGTCGCTACTTTACGAAAAATTAGAAACTATCGCTTTGTCTTCATCTTATTATTAAGATCGAGAGCAATAAAATGATCTTATTTCTAATTGATATAGGTTCTTTTTTTGATATTTAATAATTGTCTATATACCTCTAAATGGGTATGCGCTTTAATCTCATGTATTTATATTGTGATATTTATCAACTGGAGTATTTGTCATCAATTATGTGAATAATTAACAATTTGCCGTCAAATTCACCTGCTACCTTCTAGTGAGAAAAGAGTTAATGCACAACGATAATGTTATGCAAGGTTAGGGGGATACGATGTTAGATAAGATTCACAAGGTGTCTATCGCGACAAGAGCTTGGTCTATTTTAGTTATGTTTGCCGTTGGGTTACTGGCGTGTGTAGTGCTTGATGCGATTAAGACACGAGATTTAATGCGAGATAACTATGAGAAAGGCGTGATTGCTTTAGTGGAAAGCGCACAAGGCATTGTCGCTTATTATCATGAACAATCGATATCGGGAGGGCTTACAACTGAACAAGCACAGCAGTTGGCTCTGTCTGCTATTTCTTCTATGCGATTTGATGGAGGTAACTACATTTTTGTTGCTGACGAAACTGGAGTACAAATAGCGTCAGGTGTAAAGTCACTTGTTGGTAAGAACATAATGGATCTTACCGATAGTTCGGGCAAGAAATTTGTTAGAGAGCTGTATCAGTCTGCGTACAATGGTGGAGGGTTTGTCGATTATGAATGGGCAAATCCAGATAAAGGGACAACCGATCCAAAAACCAGCTATGCGAGCTTCTTTCAACCTTGGGAGTGGATGATCGGCAGCGGGATCAATATGGAGGCACTGCAAGGGGATATCGAGCGGGCGGAATGGATCTCGCTGAGCAATGCGACCATGATCTTAATCGGCCTATTTACCGTTGTCGCTTTCTTTATTAAAACCATCACTTCGCCATTAAAGCGTACCGTTCGAGCAATGGAAAACCTGTCAAAAGGTGAAGGAGATCTGACCCAACGCCTAGTGGAAGAGGGTAGCTCTGAACTGCGTGATCTCGCGCGATACTTCAATCAGTTTGTTGGATCGATTCAATCGATCATGCTTTCCGTGAGTGACTCGGCGTCACAAGTCTCCAGTTCAGTCAGCCAAATGCATCATTCGGTTCATGCAATTGATGACAGCCTAGCTCAGCAGCAAAACGATGTAGACCAGCTAGCAACGGCGATGACACAAATGTTAGCCACGGTTGAGGAAGTAGCAGGTCGCACGGTTGAAGCCAACGATGCTAGCCAACTTGCCGCCAAAGAGACTCTCAATAGCCAATCGATCGTCGGTCAGAACATGGAGCAATCCAAAGAGCTGGCTTCTGACATGCACAATGCTAGTGATGTGGTAGAGCAGTTGTCTGCGGATGCAAGGAATGTGGATACTGTACTGGAAGTGATCAGAGGCGTTGCGGAGCAAACCAATTTGTTGGCGTTGAATGCTGCAATCGAAGCGGCGCGAGCTGGTGAGCAAGGTCGAGGATTTGCAGTCGTGGCCGACGAGGTTCGTACTCTGTCTGTTCGAACTCAAGAATCAACCCTAGAGATTCAGTCTATTGTCGAGAAGCTTCAGGTAGGCTCGGAAGATGTGGTCAAGCTAATGTCGAAAGGGTTCGATAAAGCCAATGATGTGGCTTCTCTGTCTGAGAGAGCCAGTGCGGCGTTAAATACAATCGATAGTGAAGTACAAACGATTGAAGCAATGAACGAGCACATTGCAACCGCTGCGGAAGAGCAAACAGTGACGGTAAATGATATTAACCGAAATGTGGTGAGCTTGAGAGATATGTCGGCATCGGTGTCGGAAGAGTCAAGCCAAATGGCCAGTGCAAGTCAGTCACTGCACAAGGTTTCAACGGTGCTGGTGGACATGATTAATCGCTTCAAGTTAGCTTGATAGAAAGACTAACTGCACCCACAACAACACCCACAATCATTAAATGCAAAAAAGGCGTAGTAGGGATTAACCTGCTACGCCTTTTCAAATTTGGTGGCCCCTCGCAGACTTGAACTGCGGACCAATCGATTATGAGTCGACTGCTCTAACCACTGAGCTAAGGGGCCAAATTAGATGGACGATTATAGGGGATGCAATGGAAGGTGTCTACCCACTAACCATGGCAATTGCGCTTAGTTTTTATCCACTTAAATGCTCTACGAACAAAAAAGGTGAGCAGATGCTCACCTTTTATTCAGTTCATTGTTCGTCTCAAACTTGCTTACTCGTCTAGGAAACTGCGCAGTGTTTCTGAGCGGCTTGGGTGACGAAGTTTGCGCAGTGCTTTCGCTTCGATCTGACGGATACGCTCACGAGTAACATCGAACTGCTTACCTACCTCTTCAAGAGTGTGGTCAGTGTTCATGTCGATACCGAAACGCATACGAAGTACTTTTGCTTCACGTGGCGTTAGGCCAGCCAGTACATCTTTTGTCGCTACTTTCAGGCTGCCAGATGTTGCTGAGTCTAACGGTAGCTCTAGCGTTGTATCTTCGATGAAATCACCTAGATGCGAATCTTCGTCGTCACCGATTGGCGTCTCCATTGAGATTGGCTCTTTAGCGATTTTCAGAACTTTACGAATCTTGTCTTCTGGCATTTGCATACGCTCTGCCAACTCTTCCGGTAACGGCTCACGACCCATCTCTTGCAGCATTTGACGAGAGATACGGTTTAGTTTGTTGATCGTTTCGATCATGTGTACCGGAATACGAATCGTACGTGCTTGGTCTGCGATTGAACGTGTGATTGCCTGACGGATCCACCACGTTGCGTAAGTCGAGAACTTGTAACCACGACGGTATTCGAACTTATCTACCGCTTTCATCAGACCGATGTTACCTTCTTGGATCAGATCCAAGAACTGTAGGCCACGGTTGGTGTATTTCTTAGCGATAGAGATTACTAGACGTAAGTTCGCTTCAACCATCTCTTTCTTCGCACGGCGTGCTTTCGCTTCACCGATAGACATACGACGGCTGATGTCTTTGATGCTTTGAACAGTTAAAGAAGTTTCTTCTTCAATGATCTTTAGCTTTTGAATGCTACGACGAATGTCATCTTCGTTACGCTTCACTTTTTCTGCGTATGGCTTGTCAGAAGCCAATACTTCATCCAACCAAGCTTCGCTTGACTCGTTGCCAGTGAATAGCGCGATGAATGATTTCTTCGGCATTTTGCCGTATTCAACAGTTTGACGCATGATCAAACGTTCTTGAGTACGCACGCGATCCATCGAAGTACGCAGTTCATCAACTAGGTAATCGAACTGTTTCGGCGTTAAGCGGAACTCTTTGAATACTTCTTGAACAAGGCCGGTCGCTTGAGACGCTTTTTCGCTCTCAGCACCGTGTTCATTGATCGCAAGCTGAAGATTTTGGTACGTGTTACGTAGTTCAGTGAACTTCTCTAGAGCAAGTTCAGGATCAATACCTGTATCTTCCTCTTCCTCGTCCTCTGAATCTTCAGAATCTTCTGCGTCTTCTTCATCTTCTTCAGCAAGTTCAGCTTCAGCAAGTTCAGAACCGATGTGCGTTGCCGTAGGCGCTGCAGTACCATCGTCATCTGGGTCAACGAAGCCGCTGATAAGATCTGTTAGACGCAGCTCTTCAGCTTGAACTTTGTCAAACTGCTCTAGGATGTAAGGGATAGTGCCTGGGTATTCAGCAACAGAAAGCTGAACTTGGTTGATACCATCTTCAATACGTTTCGCAATGTCGATCTCGCCTTCACGAGTCAGTAGCTCAACGGTACCCATTTCACGCATGTACATGCGGACAGGGTCAGTGGTACGGCCAATTTCATTTTCTACACTAGAAAGCGCAGCCGCTGCAGCTTCCGCAGCGTCTTCATCTGTAATGGTGTCATCATCATTGAGCGCAAGATCATCAGCATCAGGTGCAGTTTCTACTACCTTGATACCCATGTCGTTGATCATCTGAATGATGTCTTCTACCTGTTCAGAGTCTACGATCTCTGCTGGTAGGTGGTCGTTTACTTCTGCGTAGGTCAGATAGCCTTGTTCTTTGCCTTTAATGACAAGTGTTTTTAGCTGTGACTGCGGATTTTGATCCATAGACGGTATCCAACTTCGTATCTGGTGACGGATTTAGTATGCGAATTGCAAACCACGAATACTAACAAATTTATTCATTGCTGACTAATCAGACAGGGTTACGCTTTCAAATCTAGCATCAAAGCTAGCAGCTCCCTTCTTTCTTCGGTTGATAAACCGACACTTCTATCTTTAGCTTGCAGGTTTTCAATTTGTTTTTCGACGCATTTGGGCAAGAATCTTGTCCAATGAATCTAAAAATATATCTTCTTGATTGTCTTCATCGAGGGGATTTCCCAGCCCGCGAGACGAGACAGAAGTGTCTCATGTTGCCTATTTCGCCAGCTTTCTAGCAGTTGGCCGGTGTTGATATGGGGACGCGCTTGACAATATTCAAGCACCTCGACCAATAAACTTAGCCCTGGTAATGATATCTCTCTCACACTGGAGAGATCAGGTACCATTTCAGCATAGCTCGGATTTTGGATTAGCAAAGCAATTACTTCGCGCATCGGTGTACGCTTAATCTCTTTATGTGGCTGAGGTCGCGTTTCTTTTACGGCCTTGCGAGACTGACGTAATTGATTGTCAAATCCGGTTCTTTCATCGAGCAGTTTTTCCAGTAACTCTTGGAAGTAGATATCTGGGATCTTGTCGATCAGGCCACTTGCATGCGCGCGAAGTGCTGACTTACCCTCGGTTGTTCCCAAGTTTATCTGGTGTAACTCGATCAAGTTTTCAAACAGATAGCTTGAGAGTGGTGTAGCTTGTTGAACTTGTTGTTCAAAGGCTTCTTTACCATGCTTTCGAATATAGCTATCTGGATCTTCGCCATCGGGCAAAAATAGGAATTTTAATGTGTTGCCAGTTTTTAGGTACTGAAGTGCATTCTCTAACGCGCGCCAAGCCGCTTCTTTACCGGCTCTATCACCGTCATAACAACATACAACAGTGTTGGTTTGGCGGAATAACAGTTGGATATGATCGCCAGTCGTCGATGTACCCAATGATGCAACCGAGTAGTCCACGCCATATTGCGCCAGCGCGACAACATCCATATAACCTTCAACGACAAGCACTTGCGGCGGCTCGCGGTAGGCTTGCATCACTTCATACAAGCCATAAAGCTCTTTACCCTTATGGAAGATTGGCGTTTCAGGCGAGTTGAGATACTTGGGCGTACCATCGCCGAGAACGCGTCCACCAAACCCGATAACACGCCCGCGTCGATCACGAATTGGGAACATGACTCGGCCACGAAAACGATCGTAGCGATTGCCTTTGTCGTTTTCGATCAGCATACCGCCAGCGACGAGCATGTCTTGAGTGTCTTTCTGCTGGCCAAAGTTCTTACGAACTAAGTCCCACTCATCAGCCACATAACCAATACCAAATTTTTGAACGATTTCGCCTGATAGGCCACGCTCTTTCAAATAATCAATCGCCACTTTACTGCTCGCGGCTTTCAATTGATTTTGGTAGAACTGAGCAATGCTGCCCATCATGTCGTAAAGGTTGCGCTTTTGCTCGGTATTGGCTCTTGGTTGCGTGCTATAACCGCCACTGCGTTGCTCTCTTGGAACATCAAGTCCTAGGAAAGATGCAAGCTCTTCAATCGCTTCAACAAATTCTAGGCGCTCATATTCCATGACGAAGTCGATGGCATTACCATGCGCTCCGCAACCAAAACAGTGATAGAACTGCTTTTCTTGGCTTACGCTGAATGAGGGAGTTTTTTCGTTGTGGAAAGGGCAACAGGCGCTGTAGTTTTTGCCTTTTTTCTTAAGTTTTACGCGTGCGTCAATGATATCGACGATATCAAGTCGAGCGAGGAGGTCATCGATGAAGCTACGTGGGATGTGTCCTGCCATAAAACCTTAGAAAAATGCACTTGTATAAGTGAATAAACTACATAATCAAGTAGATACAAACAAGCCGTGCGTCCAAAGGATAGCACGGCTTGTTGCAAATGGGACTGGGAATTAAGCCAGTTTAGAGCGAACTAAACCACTAATTTTACCCATATCTGCGCGCCCTTGAATTTGAGGCTTAAGCACGCCCATTACCTTACCCATGTCTTGCATGCCCGCTGCACCAGACTCAGTAATTGCAGCTTCAATTAGTGCGATTACTTCTTCATCTGTCAGTGGTTGAGGCATAAATTCCTCAAGTACGGCAATTTCAGCTTGCTCAACTTCAGCTAGATCTTGACGACCAGCAGATTCATATTGAGCCACAGAGTCGCGACGTTGTTTAACCATTTTTACCAGTACAGCAAGAATGTCGTCGTCAGACAGAGTAATCTGTTCATCGACTTCACGTTGCTTGATAGCTGATAGAGCTAAACGGATAGTGCCAAGGCGCGGTTTGTCCTTGGCTTTCATCGCTAATTTTTGCTCTTCTTTGAGAGTATCAATAAGAGCCATAACTAATTCCTAATCGGACCTAGTTATTAGTACAGGCGAACGCGACGAGCGTTTTCGCGAGCTAGCTTCTTAGCGTGACGCTTTTGAGCTGCTGCTTTAGCGCGTTTGCGAACTGTAGTTGGTTTTTCATAGTGCTCACGACGACGCACTTCAGAAAGGATACCTGCTTTTTCGCAAGAGCGCTTGAAACGACGTAGAGCAACGTCGAACGGTTCGTTTTCACGTACTTTAACTACTGGCATATGCCTTTCACCTCAGGGGTTATTCGTTAACGCTGGCAACTTAGGACTAAACTCTTAATGTTCGGTCAATAACCAGCTTGATCAAAAATGGTGCGGAATTTTAATCCGATCACAGTGCCTTTGTAAAGCACTTTGTCGATTATAGTCTGTACAAAATTTGTTTGCTGATGGAAGGCAAGGTAAGATTGCGCCAATTCAGAAATCTACACACAGCGTGCCGAGAACATTATGCGCATTATTGGTATTGAAACATCCTGTGATGAAACAGGAATTGCTATCTACGATGAACACAAAGGATTGCTAGCTCATAAGCTATATAGTCAGGTGAAACTGCATGCCGATTACGGCGGCGTAGTACCTGAACTTGCTTCTCGTGATCATGTTAAGAAGACTATCCCTCTTATTAAAGCTGCACTAGCAGAAGCCAATCTTACGTCAGACGATATTGATGGTATTGCTTATACAGCAGGCCCAGGCCTAGTAGGTGCACTGCTTGTTGGTGCGACGATTGGCCGCAGCCTAGCTTACGCTTGGGATGTACCAGCCGTTCCTGTGCATCATATGGAAGGCCACCTTTTAGCGCCGATGCTAGAAGATAACCCACCTCCATTCCCGTTTGTTGCCGTACTGGTTTCGGGCGGTCACTCAATGATTGTTGAAGTGCGCAGCATTGGTGAGTACACCATTTTGGGTGAATCGATTGATGATGCAGCGGGTGAAGCTTTCGATAAAACCGCAAAACTGATGGGGCTTGATTACCCTGGTGGCCCTCTATTATCTAAGCTTGCGGAAAAAGGCACGCCAGGTCGTTTCAAATTCCCAAGACCAATGACCGATCGCCCAGGCTTAGATATGAGCTTCTCTGGTTTGAAGACGTTTACCGCCAATACAATTGCAGCAAATGGTGATGATGAGCAAACCCGTGCTGATATTGCGTTAGCGTTTGAAGAAGCGGTGTGCGCGACATTGGCAATCAAATGTAAGCGTGCTCTAGAGCAGACTGGCTTGAAGCGCATTGTAATGGCGGGCGGTGTGAGTGCGAACCGACGCCTGCGCGCCGAGCTAAAAACACTGGCGGATAAAATGGGCGGGGAAGTGTACTACCCACGCACAGAGTTCTGTACTGACAACGGTGCCATGATCGCTTATGCAGGTATGCAGCGTTTGAAAAATGGCGACACGGTCGATCTATCGGTTCAAGCAACGCCGCGCTGGCCAATTGATCAGCTAGAGCCAATTAAATAGATTACTGAGATAGCATTGCTAAGATAACTCAGAAAAGAAAACGGCTGCATTCGTGGCCGTTTCTTCTTTATATTGCTTTTAAATGGCGTTTCTCAATATAGAGTAAAGCGCCGCAACTCATTCACAAACGGAAGTCTTAAATGGAATCGAAGATGAAGACATTCTCTGTTGATGGACAGAACATGCGCTACCTTGATATTGGACAAGGGCCTGTTCTGATATTTGGCCATAGCTATTTATGGGACAGCGGCATGTGGGCTCCTCAAGTGGAACACTTGAGTCAGCGTTACCGTTGTATCGTCCCAGATTTATGGGCGCATGGGGAAAGCGACATTGCGCCAAGCAGTTGTCGTAACCTGACTGATTATGCAACGCAAGTTCTGAGCTTGTTGGATTCATTAGAGGTTAGCGAGTTTTCAATTGTCGGATTGTCTGTTGGCGGCATGTGGGGCAGCGAACTCGCGGTTCAAGCGCCACAAAGAGTTAAATCTTTGGTTCTAATGGATACATTCGTTGGCTTAGAACCTCAGGTTACTCACGCTAAATACTTTGCCATGTTAGATGCGGTTAAAGCTGCTCAAGCGATTCCTCAAGAACTTAGCAAGGCCATTGTGCCACTCTTCTTTGCTGAAGATACGCTTAATACAGACAGCGAACTTGTTAAGAACTTTGAGCAATCTTTGGGTGATATTCAGGGTGAGCGAGCGGTTGGAATTGCCGATGTTGGCCGAATGGTGTTTGGCCGCCGAGATTTGATTGAAGAGGTAGAGAAGTTTGCTTTACCAGTACTCATTGCCGTTGGGCAACAAGATAAAGCTCGAACGCCATTGGAGTCTTACTTAATGCATGACTGCATTACGGGCTCTGAACTAGTCGAAATTCCATCAGCGGGTCATATCAGTAATTTAGAACAGCCGGATGTGGTTAATGAGATGCTCGAACGATTCCTTGAGCGGGTTTATCAATAGCCAGTTTGAACGGCTAATGTGAACGTTGAAAGCCTCGCCCTGGGTTCCGTTGACCTAGTGCGAGGCTTTTTCTAATTGGGCTTTCTTCTCGCCGATTTTAGGCTCGGTACCATCTAACAGGCGCTTAATATTCTGATGGTGTCTCAATACAATCAAACAGCACAGCATGGCAACAGGTAATGTGTATTGTGGTTTGACTAGCCAAGTGTAGAAAGGGGCGAGTAGCACGGTGACAAGAGCGGCTAACGAGGAGTACTTAAACAAGAAGACAATAGTAAGCCAAGTGACCACAAGCATGCCCGTTAAATCAAGGCCAATGGGCGCGATGGCACCAAGCGCTGTTGCCACTCCCTTTCCACCTTTGAAGTGAAAGAAAATCGGGTACATGTGCCCTAAACAAGCCGAGATTGCGATGAGTCCGAGCATGAATGCATCGATCTCTAAGAAATAGGCACCCCAGACAGGAATTGTGCCTTTGAGCATGTCACACAGCAGTACCGCGATGGCCGCTTTCTTACCGCCAATCCTAAGTACGTTTGTTGCACCTGGGTTTTGTGACCCTACACTGCGAGGATCCGGCAATCTAGCAACTCTGCAGATCAGTACCGCACTGGAGATAGACCCCAGTAAATAGGCACAAATGATCAAAACGAGTACGAGTAGCGTCATGGATGTTTCTGTAGGTAGCCTTTAGCGTTAGTTTATTTAAGAAATAGTTTGGTTTCAGAAATCGTTTGTCGGTAGCAATAAGTTGAAAATAATGCTCATTGAGCAACTAATTGATATCATATCGCGATTACACCGAATAATACGATTTTTTACCCATTTTGGGTATCCGACCTGTAAGGATAGAGATCTGCAATGGATAAAGTGTTTATTGAGCAGTTAGAAGTTATCACAACGATTGGCGTGTATGACTGGGAACAAGAGATCAAGCAGAAGTTAGTTCTCGATATCGAAATGGCGCACGACAACCGCCCAGCAGGCAAAAGTGATGATGTGGTTGATGCGCTTGATTACTCAAAGGTGAGCGAAGCTGTTCTTAATCACATTGAAGGCGGTCGCTTCCTATTAGTAGAGCGAGTTGCTGAAGAGATCGCTGCGATCATTCGCGATCAGTTCAATGTGCCTTGGGTTAAGATCCGCTTAACCAAACCGGGCGCTGTGGCGCAAGCAAAAGGCGTGGGTGTGATCATCGAAAGAGGCTCGTTATGACCACTGCCTACATTGGTATTGGCACCAATGTAAATAGAGAAGCGAGTATTGAAGCGGCTATTTTTGCACTGCAAGAGATTGCTGACTCAGTTCGCTTATCTACCGTCTATGAATGTGCATCGGTCGGGTTTGAAAGCAGTCCTTTCTATAATCTGGTTGCTGAAGTGTCGACTTCTGCTTCCTATGAGCATTTTCAGCAGCAACTACGAGATATCGAACTTGAGTTGGGGCGCCCAGCGGCCGCGCAGAAGTTTCAAGATCGCACCATAGATCTTGATATCATTTTATTCGGTGAGCGCACTTCGACAGTGGAACCTAAGTTGCCACGCGATGATATCTACAAGTATCCGTTTGTCACTTTGCCACTTAGTGAGTTATGCCCTGATAAGATCATCCCGAGTGATGGCCGAACCGTGCGTCAGTTACAGCAACTTGTTCAGGGTGAAGAAACTTTACGTGCTGTCGAACTTTGGTTTGAATCCATGCCAGTTGCGGTTTAACTCATCACCCATTATTTCGACAGTGACTTTTTAAGTATTAGAGTTATATATGAGCTATTTTGAAGCGTTTATTTTAGCCTTGATTCAGGGCATTACAGAGTTCTTACCAGTATCGAGCTCTGCGCACTTGATTCTTCCTTCGGCTGTTTTGGGCTGGGATGATCAAGGACTTGCTTTTGATGTCGCGGTACACGTAGGTACTTTGGCCGCGGTTATTATCTACTTCCGTTCAGAAGTGATCGCTTTGCTGAGCGCCTTCTTTGGTTCGATCTTTAAAGGCGACCGCAGCAAAGAAGCTAAGTTGGCCTGGATGATCATTCTCGCAACGATCCCTGCCTGTGTCTTCGGTCTGTTCATGAAAGACATCATTGAGATCTACTTACGTAGTGCCTACGTGATCGCCACCACAACGATCGTATTCGGTCTTTTGCTGTGGTGGGCAGACAAACGATCAAGCCTTGAGTTTGATGAGCACCAAGCCACTTGGAAAAAAGCACTATTTATTGGTGTAGCGCAGGCCATGGCGATGATCCCAGGTACGTCTCGCTCTGGCGCGACAATTACCGCAGCGCTCTATCTAGGTTTCACTCGTGAAGCTGCCGCGCGGTTCTCATTCCTCATGTCGATTCCAATTATTCTGCTGGCTGGTGGTTATTTAGGCCTTAAGCTAGTCACAAGTGGCGAGCCGATCCTGATTGGACCGCTTTTCACAGGCGTTGTGGTGTCATTTATTAGTGCCTACATCTGTATTCACTACTTCTTGAAACTGATTTCTCGCATGGGCATGACACCATTTGTCATTTACCGTCTTATTCTGGGTGTTGGCCTGTTCGCTTTCTTATTGGCGAACTAATCTGAATTCATCGGCCACATAGTTAGCATCTCGCGAATAACAACGCGTTATGGTATATATGTGGTCTCTCTTTGACCTCTTTCTGACGATAGATTTCATGCGAATATTTGCTCTTACATTGATCGCAATTTTAGGCTGGCTCCAGTACACACTGTGGCTGGGTAAAAATGGCATTGCTGAATTCAATGCGGTGTCGGATGAAATACAAGTCCAGCAACAAGTGAATGCAAGTCTGCAAAATCGTAATAACGAGATGTTTGCCGAGATCGATGATCTTCGTCAGGGGCTTGATGCGATTGAAGAACGAGCTCGCCATGAGCTTGGTCTTGTGAAGGAAGGGGAGACGTTTTATCGTCTAATCGGTGAGGAAATTCATTAACATGACGACTCAGCCTTCTGGCTATATTACTGCCATCGTCCCTGCGGCGGGTGTAGGAAGCCGAATGAAAGCAGGTAAGCCTAAGCAATACCTTACAATTGGTCAGTCGACCATTCTCGAACACACAGTGAATAAGCTGTTATCTCACCCTGCTGTCTCTCAAGTAGTGATTGCCATTACCGATGGTGACCCCTATTTTCCTGAGCTTGCGATCGCTCAACATCCAGATGTGGTTCAAGTATCTGGCGGAAAAGAGCGCGCCGACTCGGTGGTCTCAGCATTAGAATATGTGGTTGAAAATCAGCTGTCTGACTGGGTATTGGTTCACGATGCTGCGCGCCCATGCGTTTCGCATCAAGACATTAGCCAGCTCATCGAATCCGTAGAGCAGTCTGACTGCTGTGGCGGTATATTAGCGGCCCCTGTGCGAGACACGATGAAGCGGTCGAATCATAATAATCAAATTGAACAAACACTGGATAGAAGTGCGATGTGGCATGCGCTCACACCGCAAATGTTCCCAGCAGTGGAACTGCGAAAACTTCTAACCGCTGCATTAGACAAGCAAGTAACGATTACCGACGAAGCGTCGGCATTTGAATGGGCAGGATTCTCACCGCTTTTGGTGGCTGGGAGAGCCGACAATATCAAGGTGACTCAGCCTGAAGACTTGGATCTTGCCACCTTCTACTTGCAGCGAAATATCTAACAAGGAATACGAAATGATTCGAATTGGTCACGGCTTTGACGTACACAAGTTTGGTGGAGAAGGCCCAGTTATTATTGGTGGCGTTGCCGTTCCTTATGAGCAAGGTTTGATTGCCCATTCTGACGGTGATGTGGCACTGCATGCGTTATCCGATGCGCTGCTTGGCGCTATCGCTCAAGGAGATATTGGCCGTCACTTCCCCGATACCGACGATAAGTGGAAAGGTGCAGACAGCCGAGCTTTACTTAGAGATGTTTATCGTTTGGTAAAAGAGCAAGGCTATGTATTGGGTAACGCCGATATTACTATCATTGCGCAGGCACCTAAGATGGCGCCTCATATCCAAGCGATGTGTAAAACCATTGCACAAGATCTTGAAACCGATCTTGGCAATGTAAATGTGAAAGCGACAACGACCGAAAAGTTGGGTTTCACAGGTCGCAAAGAAGGTATTGCAACCGAAGCGGTTGTGGTACTGATGAAGCAAAATTAAAAGCAAAGTTGCTCAATCGAGCAGTAACTTAGAGCAACGGAAAATAACATGAGTGATATTCTCTCCTCGCTTGCTTACTTGTCAGGTAAGCCAGTCGCGAAAGCAAAAATTAAAGCTAAACCAGAGCACTTCAAGGTTGTCGAAAACCTTGGTTTTGATTTCACCGGTTCTGGTGAGCATTTGATGGTTCGTATCCGTAAAACCGGTGAGAACACCAGTTTTGTGGCCAACGAATTGGCAAAAGCTTGCGGCGTGAAGTCTAAAGATGTCAGCTGGGCAGGGTTAAAAGATCGCCATGCTGTGACCGAGCAGTGGCTTAGCGTTCACCTTCCGAAAGGTGAAACACCGGACTTTAGTGAATTCTTGGCGGCCTACCCAAGTGTTGAAATCCTTGCAACAGATCGTCACAACAAGAAGTTGCGACCGGGCGATCTACAAGGGAACAGTTTCGAATTGACTCTGTCTGAAGTTACCGACGTGCATGATGTATTGCAGCGTTTGGAGTCGATTGCTAAGACAGGTGTACCTAATTATTTCGGGGCGCAGCGCTTTGGTAATGGCGGAAACAACCTTGACGAAGCACGTCGATGGGGCCGTGAAAATGTACGCACTCGTAATCAAAACAAGCGAAGTTTATATCTGTCAGCGGCGCGCTCTTGGATCTTTAACCAAATCGTTTCTGATCGCATCGAACAATCTATTTTCTCTACGCTGGTTGAAGGTGATATTGCTTTAGCAACTGAAGAACGTGTGATTGTGGATACGAGCAATATTGCAGAACTGAATGAGAAAGTTGCTCAGGGCATTGCAGAAATCAGTGCGGCAATGGCGGGTGATAATCAACTGCCAACTTCTGAGAAAGCGTTAGAACTCGAGCAACCCCACTTAGATGCAGAACCTGACTTAATGGCATTAATTCGTGGCAACCGCATGCGCCACGAACGTCGAGCAATATCACTTGTGCCTGAAGGTTTACAATGGGAAGCGCAAGGTGACAACATCGTACTTCGCTTTGCATTAGATGCAGGTTGCTTTGCGACGTCTATCGTACGAGAGTTAGTAGAAGAAATAGAAGTGGAACGTGTTTATTCATGAGCAGCGCCAAGCTAAAAATTCTGATCAGTAATGATGATGGTGTCCACGCGCAAGGTATACATGCTTTGGCGGATGAACTTCGAGATATGGCCGATGTCACTATAGTGGCTCCCGATCGTAATCGCAGTGGCGCCTCTAACTCTTTGACTTTAGAGCAGCCTCTACGTGTCAGTGAAATTGCTGACAAGGTTTACTCGGTGCAAGGTACACCAACAGACTGTGTTCATTTTGCGTTGAATGAGTTGATGAAAGATGACCTGCCCGATTTAGTGCTATCTGGTATTAATCACGGTGCAAACCTCGGTGATGATGTGCTCTATTCAGGGACGGTCGCAGCAGCGATGGAAGGGCATTTTTTAGGTGTTCAGTCTGTCGCTTTTTCGTTGGTGGGAAAAGTTAACTTTGCAACCGCTGCACGCGTTGCTCGCAAAGTGGTTGAACAACATATTCGTCGCCCAATCCCCACCAATCGACTGTTGAACATTAACATTCCTGATTTGTCGAATGATGATGTAAAAGGCACTCTAGTGACTCGATTAGGTGCGCGTCATCACGCGGAAAGTATGATTAAGCAGCAAGATCCTCGCGGGCATGATATTTATTGGCTCGGGCCTCCAGGCAAAGAGCAAGATGCGGGCGAAGGAACCGATTTCTATGCAACAGAGCATGGATATATCTCAGTAACACCACTACAAGTAGACTTGACTGCACACGAGTCATTACGTGCGATGGATAATTGGTTGAAGGAAGAGTAAACATGGTAAACCCACATGCCGACAGACTGAGAGAATTTCTTGTCGCGAGTGGCATTACAAATCAACAAGTGTTGGATGCAATCTATCGTCTGCCGAGAGAGAGTTTCGTCTCTCAAGCAATGATGCATCAAGCGTACGATAATAATGCTCTGCCGATTGGTCAGGGGCAGACCATTTCCCAGCCTTACATTGTCGCGAAGATGACGGAGCTCCTAAACTTGACTCAAAACAGTCGGGTTTTAGAAATTGGAACAGGGTCGGGTTATCAAACTGCAGTGCTCGCGCAGTTGGTCGATCATGTTTATTCTGTCGAACGTATAAAATCACTTCAATGGGATGCTAAACGTCGTCTAAAGCAGTTGGATATCTACAATGTGTCCACTAAGCATGGAGATGGTTGGAAAGGATGGGCATCAAAAGGCCCGTTTGATGCCATTATTGTCACGGCGGCAGCAATGCGATTCCTGAGTCATTGCTAAATCAATTAGCTGACGGTGGAATCATGATGATCCCTGTTGGGGAAGAAGATCAACAGCTGCTTAAAATAGTACGAACAGGTGATCAATTTTCATCGGAAGTGATTGAGACAGTTAGATTTGTCCCTTTGGTTGCTGGTGATCTAGCTTAAACTATGAGTTCATGGATGAGAGTTTTTGTTTTACTGATGTTCAGTGCACTAGTTGGGTGTACTGCAAGTACACCTGCGCCTGTGACCAGCCTGAACAAAAACTATGACTCCATCCAACGCGGCAGTTATCGCGGTAGTTACTACGAGGTTCAGAAAGGCGATACATTATACTTTATAGCGTACGTCACAGATAAAGATGTAAATGAAATCATTCGTTACAACAACTTAAGTGCCCCTTATACCATCCATCCTGGACAAAAACTCAATCTTTGGCGCCCTGCCTATCAAGCCCCAGCCTTTGGTGGCACAG
>NZ_JYJP01000065.1 GCF_001012815.1 Vibrio mexicanus | reverse complement strand
TTACTAACGGGCGACAACGCTATGCTACCCAACTTTAACACTGTGCCGTAAACACTGAAGCTGAAATTGCGACTGAAGTCGCCGAGCGTTAGGAGTCCCTGTTAAGTAATTTGTTAGCATTCAGAACGCTAACCTTTTAATTTGGTGCAATTTTTTATAAGACTAGCAATAGCTGACGAGCTATTTTTGAGGGAAATAAACTCTACCTCTAAACGTCCATTCCATCTTTCCCATAACACGGAAACCTCATTCCCTTTTTGTAGCTGATTGATTACATTCTTACTAATGCTATGTTTGGTTTTTAGTAGTTCGGGAAACGACGCATGGTTTACCATGTTGTAGTAAAACGACTTCCCATCAATCTCTACTATTACTTTTGTAGTTTCTTCTTGGCCTTTTCTTGGAGTAGTAGGAGCGAGTTTAGGCTGCAATTCGAGAACAATATTTCCTTTTGTGTATTGGCTACAACTAAGTCCAAAACTAGTTAATTTTCCAGAGCTTGGCCTAATGGAAGCGCTCTCGATTGATTTGTATGAACTGGATTTCCATTTGTCTGTACTTGCTACTGCACTTAAGGGAAGTAATAAAGCAATAACCGTTATAGTCTTAATCATTGATAGTCCTTAAATGAATGCTAACGCCTTGT
>NZ_JYJP01000064.1 GCF_001012815.1 Vibrio mexicanus | reverse complement strand
TAACAAACGACTATGGCGTCAATAGCTAATTTTTAGCAGTGTTTTCATCCCACATGACGCCATCTCTCAACATCGTATTTAAGATCACTACCATCTTGCGAACACAGGCGATGATCGCAACTTTTTTAGGCTTTCCTGCCTCAACTAGACGAGTGTAAGTCGCTTTAAAAACAGGATTACATTGCATGGCTGACATCATCGCCATGTAGAGTACAGTGCGAACTTGAGCTCGCCCACCTTGGATAACTCTTTTGCCTTTGTAACGACCACTTTCTCTTGTAATTGGGGCCACCCCTATCAGAGAAGCCGCTTGCTTGTTAGTAATGTAGCCAAGCTCTGGAACATTACTTATGATTGACGCTGCTGCGATGTTTCCGATACCAGGTACACTTTGTAGAATGGTATTTTTTCCTTGATACTCAGGCTGTCTTCAATGAGCTTTATCAACTTACTCTCTATCTTTGTGATTTGATTTTTCATGGCTGTGAGCATCGGTTTGATGGTTGAATGCAGACTTTTTGGTAGTACCTGTATACGATTTTTTTCCATGGTCTGCATTGATAATAACTGATTTCTACGAATAACTAAGTCACTCATTAATCTGATGTTTTCTGCCTTTATGACCGTAAGGCTGGGTTGAATAGCTTCACCATAATGAGCAATAAGCTCTGCATCTAATCGGTCATTTTTAGCTCTGCGTCCAATCGCTCCCGCAAAACGTTTAATATGCACAGGGTTAGCGCGAACAATAGGTAAATCGGCTTCAGCGCAAGCCAATACAAAGGGCATTTCTAATCGGCCCGTTGCTTCAATAATGATACGTTCAGGCTGATGCTTTTTGATGACTTTTAGGGCGTCTTTAATCCCTTTATCATTATTTTCAACCGAGAAAAACAGGTCTAACGGTCTGATATGGATATCTAATTGTGTTTTGCCTGTATCAACTCCGACATTGATACTTTGCTTCATTTTTGTATTCATAATAAGCTAACTCATGCTTGCGTAATGCGGGTTCGAGACCCAGTCGACTATTCGAGGTTTCTGCTTGGAGTCCTATGTAGCGTTCATGTTTGTTATCGGTCTCTCGATAGAGG
>NZ_JYJP01000063.1 GCF_001012815.1 Vibrio mexicanus | reverse complement strand
CGTCGCTCACACCTTAATGCGGCGTTAGTTGAAGTTCGAAAACCAATAAACAAATATTGGAAATGTGAAAGCTTAGTAGCTCTAGCAACACAGCTGATGCACCCTGCCCTTCTCCTATCTCGCCAGTGGCACTGGCGTCTAGGGCTTGAATCGACCTTTCGCAGCTTACTGAAGTGATGTGCGTGTTAAGTTCTTTGGCTCTGCTTCTTAGGTATGGATATCGCCCCAAACAACCAAAGTTCAGCGCACTGGGCTGTCGGCTTCATCACCGGAATTCTTTGCAAAATCACCTCTGCGTCAGCGCCTTTGAGACCAACGATCTTTTCTTCTTTATCAAGTTCGTTTCGTGCGTTGGGTTGAATTCCTGAGCGACCATGTTTGCATTAGCCCATTAAATCAATAACCTAAAACCCATTAAAACCTTAGCTCACAACGCAGGCTAAGGCGTAGCAACTAACAAGGCGCTCAACAGGGACTCCCAACGCTTGGCCACTTTCATTCAAATCAGCTCAAGTGTTTTGGGCACAGATTTCATGTTGGGTGGAATGGCGTTGTCGCCCGTTAGCTTGGCGTTAGTTTTCAAGAGGTGAATATGACCAAAATAGAAGAGATCCGTAAGAAAATTCGAACGAAGAAAGAGTCTGATTTTGAAAGATTAACATTTGCATTTTCAGCAGAAGATATCGAACTGGCTCGAGAATTGGCAAAGATAGATTTTTCTTACTATCAAAACAAATATGGTCGGCAAATCAATAATTCTGTCGATAGTTCAATGGTAGGAATTCTTGGTGAAATAGCGGTATATCACGAATTGGGTAGTTTACAAGATTTTACTGATATGTCTTGGCTTGCTGGCAAGGAACGAATCTCGATTCTTGATGGGAAGCCTGATTATCAATTGGCAGATTTAGAATGCAAACAAGTTGGAGAAAATCGAAAGATCGAAGTTAAAACAATTAGGTTTGGTGATCCAGAGGGGCAAATTCTTGTCGATCATGCTCATAAGTATAAGAACAACAATATTGATTATGTGGTGTTTGTTCAAGTAATGGAGCTAGATGAAAGCTGGAAAGCCGAAATATATAATATTGCAGACTTAAACCAAATTGTTGCTTCAAAAGTTACCACCAATTGTTTTGGTGCTCCCTGCTATGAAGTCCCTAAGAATCAGTCTGTAGGCAAAGAAAACTAACAAGCAATTTAAGAGGGATTCACAACGCTTGGCACTTTTGCTTCTACTTCAAATTTAGTGTTTACGGTACAATGCGTTAAGTTAGTTGGAGGCGTTGTTCACCCCTTAATTGGGCGTTAAGTTTCACCACAAGCAAGGATTTATCATGTATAAAGCATATTCAATTCGATTTCTCTTATACCTGTGTTTGTTGTTCATACTATCCCTTACCCACTCACAGTTTTTCGCCGAAGAACAGAGCACTCTAGGTGAGTTTTTGTTCTACTATGGATTTGGTGGGTTTCTCATTGGAGGGTCGTTTGTTGTTTCCTATTTTATAGGGCAACAAGAAGACCTCGATGCAAGACAATATTTGTCTGAGTTGAATCAACCAAACAAACAAAAAAATGGTGGAGGCGCTGTAGTGCCACACTGTTTACCACTTGCACTATCCTCTGCTTGCATTTTGTCGTTATCCTATTATTTAACAATGTAGTTCTGTCTAAGCATGTTGTTTCTACATCGTTCAGGCTTCACGGAATAGAACTTAACAAATTGCTAAACAAAGACTCCTAACGCTTGGCGACTTCAGTCGCAATTTTAGCTCCGTGTTTATGGCACAATATTCAACTTAAGTGGCATCGCGTTGTCGCTTGTTAGCAAGGCGTTATGTAACTAGGAGAAAATATGTTTCAGTGGACGAAAAAGAACATTATCAAATCTATTGCAAAAGAGCTTCCACCAAGACTAACAGTTAAGTACGGGAAAAAGGATTTCTACACCCCGATGAAATCGATTGGCTCTAGGAGCTATTGAAAAATCAAAAGACCTGAACTACAAAAACTACGCCTACGGTATGTTAACTAGCCATAGCTTTTTTATGTCTTTGGGCTTGTCGACATCTTTCGGTTCACATCCAGAGTTTCACCGTGAAATAGGGAACATCTTGTTTAAACAAGATGTCTCACCAGACATTGAAGCGTACTTGGAATACGCATCAGTTCATAGTTCTTCACCTCAAAGCGAAGGTCACAATGCCCAAGAGGGGCTAAGTGGAGGGGACTTTGGTAATAGTGACGATGTTGGTAGTGTGTAGTGA
>NZ_JYJP01000062.1 GCF_001012815.1 Vibrio mexicanus | reverse complement strand
TGATCTGCTCCAGCCAGACTGGACACTTCATTAAGCGACATTTTTTTGTTCAAAGTTAACTGGGCTTAGATACCCAAGAGCACTGTGCCTTCTCGTCCGATTATAATCAACCTCTATGTATTCGAAGATCGCTTGGCGCATCTCGTCTCGCGTCATGATCCGCTCATGTTGGATCGCTTCAACTTTCATTGAATGGAAGAAGCTCTCAACACAAGCGTTATCCCAGCAGTTTCCTTTCCTACTCATACTTTGCTTTAGATTATAAACGGTTATGAGGTCTCGATAGTCTTTTGAACAATACTGACTACCTCGATCACTGTGAACGATAACCTGCTCAGGGAATCCACGACGGAACAAGGCCATTGATAGCGCATCGCTGACCAGCGTAGCC
Organism: Vibrio mexicanus; assembly: GCF_001012815.1. Taxonomy (GTDB): domain Bacteria; phylum Pseudomonadota; class Gammaproteobacteria; order Enterobacterales; family Vibrionaceae; genus Vibrio; species Vibrio mexicanus. Next base: position 852 of record NZ_JYJP01000062.1, on the reverse strand, counting down.
GTCATTCTGGTATCCATAGACCAGCCGATCACCTGGCGTGAGTAAAGATCAATAATGACCGCCAAATATAGCCAGCCTTCACTTGTGGCAAGATATGTAATATCACCCGCCCACTTTTGGTTCGGAGCTGTAGCGTTAAAGTCCTGAGCCAGCAGGTTTGGAGCGACAGGCATTTTATGCTTGCTGTCCGTTGTACATTTAAACTTGCGTGCGGCTTTCGGAGTCAAATCCTGACGCTTCATACTGGCGGCAATGGTTTTGACATTATGGCTATCACCGTTCTCAGCCAGCTCTTTCTGGATGCGCCTCGCACCATCTCGGCCTTTGCTGCTGTCAAAAGCCTTCTTGACCTTGGTATCAAGCTCTTGGCGATTAACCTCGCGCTGGATGGCCTTGTGGCGGTGCTTAACCCAGTAATAAAACCCACTTCGAGAAACCCCGAACACCTTAGCCATACGGACAACATTGAAGCACAGCAGGTGTTCGAGCATAAATTCGTAGCAATCTACTTTAGATTTTTCGCGAAGTAGGTGGCGGCTTTTTTTACTATATCTAGCTCCTCAGCTTGCTCAGCCAATTGCCTTTTGAGCTTAGCGACTTCAGCGGCTAGATCTTTTTCTCGCTGACTGGTATTGGTGTCTTTCTTGGCTGCCTTACGCCAACCGTAGATCTGGGATTCGTGTAACCCGAGCTGTCTAGCTGCCGCAGCAACTCCCACTTTCTCTGCCAGCTTCAGGGCTTCTGCTTTAAATTCAGGAGAATGGATAATACGTTTTTTCTTGTTTGTCATGGTTCACCTCGTTAGTGATTGTACTCACTTAACTCGGTGTCCAAAACTGCTGGTGCGGATCA
>NZ_JYJP01000061.1 GCF_001012815.1 Vibrio mexicanus | reverse complement strand
ATACACAAATCCCTAAGCCACGCTTAGGGATTTTTTTGAACTATTTTTAGGTTCCATGATCTGATCATCTAAGCAATGACAAGGATGATTATCATGACCTATATAGAGCCAACCCTTTGGGCACAAAAACAGTTCGGTCAAGCCCACCTTAATGACCCAAGACGCACTCAAAGACTCGTTGCTCTCGCAGCTTCACTGGCCGAGCAACCTGGCGTACCTGTCTCGAAACTCATTATCTCTCCTGCTGAAATGGAAGGGGCTTATCGCTTCATCCGTAATGAGCAAATCAAAGCAGAAGATATCGCAGAAGCGGGATTTTATGTCACCGCACAAGAAGCATTAGAGCAACAAACACTTCTTGCCTTAGAAGACACCACTTCTCTCAGTTACTCCCATCGCAGTATTCGAGATGAACTCGGGCACTCCAATCAAGGCAATCGACATCGAGCGATGTTCGTACACTCAACCTTACTTTTTGCTCCCGACACTCAATCTGTGATTGGTTTAATTGAACAACAGCGCTGGACTCGTGATATAGAAAAGCGAGGTCAAAGACACCAGCATGCGACTCGACCATACAAAGAGAAAGAAAGTTATAAATGGGAACAAGCCTCTCACCATGTCGCTGAGCGACTTGGCGATAAAATTTCGGATGTCATTTCTGTGTGCGATAGAGAAGCCGACCTATTTGAATACCTCACTTACAAGAGAGAGCAACAACAAAGATTCCTCGTTCGCTCAATGCAAAGCCGCTGTATTGAAGAGCATGATAATCGTCTTTATAGCTATGCCTCTACCCTGTTATCAGCCGGAGAAAAAGTACTCGAAATACCGCAAAAAGGCGGTCGTAAAGCTCGCAAGGCTCATTTAGAGATCAAATATGCGCCTGTGACACTCAAGTCACCTGCAAACAAGAAAGAGTTCGATAACATTCCACTTTATTACGTAGGGTGTATAGAACAAGGAGAGGGTAGCGATAAGCTCGCATGGCACTTACTGACTTCAGAGCCGATAACGAGCAAGGAAGAGGCACTCAAAATCGTCAGTTATTATGAACGGCGATGGCTGATAGAAGATTTTCACAAAGTCTGGAAAAGCGAAGGGACTGAAGTTGAACAACTGAGAATGCAAAGTAAGGACAACTTAGAAAGGCTCAGCGTTATTTTGGCTTTTATCGCGACTCGGTTACTCCAGTTGAGGTTTATGAATGAATCAGACGAGTTATCTAAGACCAGTTGTGAGCAGGTATTAAAAGGCAAAGCATGGAAGTTAATGTGGCTCAAGTTGGAGAAGAAAGAACTACCGAAAGAAGCTCCGAATATATCATGGGCTTACAGAGGTATTGCGCGGTTAGGTGGCTGGAAGAACACCAAGCGAACAGGTCGCGCTTCTATAAAGACGTTATGGCAAGGATGGTTTAGGCTACAAACCATCCTTGAAGGGTATGAACTCGCTAAGTCTCTTGATTAACCAGACTTGTGATCAAGAGACA
>NZ_JYJP01000060.1 GCF_001012815.1 Vibrio mexicanus | reverse complement strand
GGTGTCGTTCCAAGGCTGAAGACCGTATAGGTTTACCGATACCAAGTGTGCATCGTCACCGCCCAATGCGTCTTTTGATGAGATTGCGCCTAGCGTTGCTGCCTGGCCAGAACCTGTTGAGTAACCGTTTAGTGTGTTCGAGTAAGCGTCGTGGCTTTGAGGTGCCATGCTGTCTAGGTAACCCGTATCAATATCGATGTACGAGTAGTTCACCGATGGGAATAGCATGGTTACGCCGTTAGTTGCAGTCAGTGGTAGCATGTAGCCCGCTGTGTACATGTTTGACGGGTCAGACAAGTTAACGTCTGCATAAACACCACCAAAACGCTCGTCAAAGTTTGCCAAACGGAAGCGGAAGTTCTCTGATTGCGTGAAGTACTCACCAATCATAATGGTTTGAGTCGTGTATTCGTTGTTGCCGTATAGGTTATTAAAACCGCCACCAGCAACCAGCTTGATTTCGCCGGTATGGTCGGTTGCGATACCACCACGCCATGCTGTGTTACGTGGGTCTGCGTCGTGAACGTCTGAGTCCGCTGCGAACGCTGCGCCAGAAAGAGAAAGTGCTGCTGCTACGCCAAGTGCTAAAAGAGATTTGCTGCTTTTCATTATATGTGCCTTTAAGTATTAACTTGTTTGTTTAAAGACACATCCGTGTGCTTAAATTCCGTGGATGTTTTCAGGGTTGAGATTGTTTGAATTAGAACTGATAGTTCACTTCAATTCTGTGGTCGCCGTTCGCGTAATTGGTATTTTCAGTCCAGTTAGCGAAGTAACGTACATTTGTGCGTGGATTGATTTGGTAACTCAATGCAGCTTCATGTAAGAAAACACTGTCATCCCCATCCATACCATGATTTTTAAACGCATCTGAACCTGACATTGTACCTGTGTACATTGGGTTGTAGTTCAGCCAAATGTTGTCTGTAATGTCCAGTTTTCCGTAAAGTCCAGCCACATAGAAAGTACCATGTAGGTCCCAGCGATCTTGCGCCTGGGCTTCGCCCACGCCAGAACCATCGAGTGATTCACCAAATGCCACGCCCATACCTGCAAGTGGGTACAGATTGATAGGTCCCATTTTTGGCAATGCCTGAATGAAACTGTATGACGCCGTACCCTGTGTTCCACGGTCAGTAAAACCGAGATTCACATCAACTTGAGCACCACGGCCATTAGTCATATCAACATTAAAATTGCGGTAGCGGATAGAATCGATACTGTCGTCAGCACCACGGCCATTCCAGCCACTGCATCCCCAGCAAAACCTTTCACTTCGACAACATTCATACCCATAGTGGTATCGCTGCCTGTGTCATACGTTTGACCGATTTTTAGATTTAAGCCTTTGTCTGTGTAGCCTAGACCTGCTTGTGTGTAGACTGCAAGCGGGTCAGACATGTCCTGAACGTCCGCATCGTTTGCGATTGCGTGTGCTGAAAGGGTCAATGCCGTTGCGATACCAAGACATAAAATTGTTTTACTGCTTTTCATTAGAAGTGCCTTTTTATTTGTTAAGGGCACGTCCTTGTGCTGATATTATTTATTTACTTTGAATAGATTACATTTGTGACAGTTTTGGCATTACATATTCGCCATCAATGATGTTTTGAGCCGGCTCATAAACACGCATTAGTAGGTTCCAACCTTCTGTTGTGTCGAGGCGGTTGCCTACATCACCACACACCTCCGGATTGCCATAGTGCATCGTAAATGTGCCATCTTCATTCATCTCTGCTACTTCGCTATTAATGTTGTTGGTTTCAGAAAACATGTAACCAGAGTCGTTGTATACCGTGATTGACCAAAACGCGTTGTTTTCTGGCACTTCGTATGTCGCGGTATAGCATTCACCTACTCCTTTATGAGGAGCTTGTGCGATATAGACGGTCTCTTCACTTGGGAATAGGCCCCAAGACGTTGCAACTGCCATGTTATGGCCTTCGTAACGGTCGACTTCACCACGCTTACCTTGCCAATCATTCGGGTATTGAGTAATGGTGTCACGCATCTCTTTTTCATAGCCTGCGCGCATCTCTACCATGCCTTCCCAATCCCAATTCACCATTGGTTTAGGCTCAACACTGCCAGACTGAATGTCTACACCATTGAGTAAGTCACGTGCGATTTGCACATCGGCATCATCTTTAGCATCAAACAGCTGAATACGTGGAATAGCAACAATGTAGCGAGTGTCAGCTTGTTCATCGAAAGTATGTGTACCTGTCCCTTTGACAATATCAATTGTTTTGTGGTCGTTATCGAGTAAGTAAACAGACACATAACGATCTTCAGAATGCTTTGGTATCGTGATACTGAAACCGTCAGCGGTATCAATTGGTACGCCTGCATAGAGCGTGTCGCGATTCATTCGTGGTACGGGCTGCACTTCTGTTGGCGTTGGTTCAGTGAAAACAATACCTGTATTCATGCCGCCAGCTTGGTGAAAACGGAAAATGCGTGCGTCCATTTCAGCTTGAACAAAGTTTTCTTTCGTTATTTGAATTGGCGCTTCTTCTGCAATAGCATGTGAAGCAGCTAGCGAAAGTGCTAAAGTTAAACCAAGTGCGATTGGAGATTTAGTTAGTATAGACATAGCTTATTTCTCTTTTAATTCATTAAGTTGTCCATCCCTGCTGCTTTTTAATTTGTGTCACATCACTTGACGGGGAGTAATATATCCAAAGTGATATTAGATAAAAAAGGAATTGGAGTTGTTTTAAATATTCCTCAGATTCATAGATTTTATTTTATAAAATCTGCACAATGAATTAATGACCTACTCCCTCCAATCACAAACTTCAAGAACCGAAAATACAATGAGTTAAGAGTATCACTCAGCCCAAAACATCCAGAGCCAACCTCTAATTACAACATTGTTATTAATAATTGTTGTGGCTATTATGAAAGTTAGTTATGTTTAGTATTCCTCAAATTCATAGCCAATAGTGGTCACTACGGAGGGTGGGGTATGAAAGACGAAGATATGTTTAGGTTTGATTTCAATAGCCTAAAAATACTTAAAGTGCTCGGTGAAGAAAGAAATACCAAACAAGTTTGTGAAAGACTCGGTATTGGGCAGCCAGCCGTAAGTAAAGCCTTGAATAAGCTAAGAACACAATTTTCAGATCCGCTGTTCACCCGAACACCTGAAGGGCTTGAGCCAACACCCAAATGCGAACAACTTCTGGTTAAACTCCCTCAAGTTGTCTCCGATATAGATGAACTGTTCAAAGATGAAACCACTTTTAATCCAGCAGAATATGAAGGCGATATTCGCATACACATTAACTCTTCTCTTTGTCACCCACTGACCAGCATACTGATAGAGGAGCTCAGCCAGCTCGCTCCTAAAGCAACATTGCAAATGGAAGATTGGTCATACGATACCGAACAGCAGTTGATTTTTGGCCAAGTAGACATTGGCGTAAATTTTTACCCTATTCAAATCTCGCAAGAGCTCGCTCAACATATCATTTGTTACCCTCGATTTAAGTTGTGCTGTCGAGACGATCACCCACTTCTAGATAAACTGCCTATTACAGTAGAGAACATTGCCGATTCTCCGTTAATCCTTGCAACGATGCCGGGATTTAGCGAAGGTCAAAACTACATTGAGATGTATCTAAAACGGCGTGGCTTTCTACCAAATGTCGTTCTGCGCACCGACAAACTCGATATTTGCAGTCACATTCTCAAGAAGACAGATGCAATAATGCCCGTTTGCGAAGTGGTGAAACCACTAATGAAAGAAGAGCGTCTTGCCCTCATTGATGTTGATCATCTCGATGAAGTGACCCACAGCCCCATCGCTTACTATATTTCTCACCGCACCATCGAACGTCCGTATTCTCAATGGCTCATAGAAAACTTATGCCGGATCATGAATGACATCAAAGAGATGTACACTGACCCTGACTTTCATTATGTCTACCCAACAATCTACGATGAAAAGTAAGCGAGGAATGATCAATGAATGATAATGAAATGCTCAGCCTCGACTTCAATAGCATTAAACTGCTTAAAGTACTTGGAGAAGAGTTAAACACCACACGAGCCGCTGACAGACTCTACCTAAGCCAGTCTGCTGTGAGCAAAGCCTTAAAACGCTTGCGAGAACAGTTAGACGACCCACTGTTTAGCCGAAGTACGAATGGGTTAGAACCGACGGAAAAGTGTCAGCGCTTACTTAAGAAGCTACCAAACTTGATGACATCGTTAAACGATCTTTATGGACATAAGGAAGGCTTTGAACCCCTTACCTATACGGGTGATATTAAGATTAATATCAACACTACCCTGTGCCGCCCGTTAATGACCAACCTGTTTATGCGTTTGCATGAACTCGCCCCACACGCAACGATCTCTCTAGAAAACTGGTCCATGCGAACAGAGGCTAAAATTAAACAAGGGGTGATTGACCTTGGCATTAATTACAGCACGGTCGATCTTTCAAAAGAAGTAGTAGCGGTAACCACCAACACACCAGAATTTCGTTTGTGCTGTCATAAAGACAGCCCTTTGACCAAACTCGACAAAGTATCAGTAGCGGATATTGCTCAGTATCCAATCGTTCTGGCCATCATGCCTGATCACAATCAGAAAGGCAGTCACATGGTCCGCTATTTCCAAGAAAGAGGTTACAACCCGCACATCTTACTCAAGTCAGACAAAATCGACATCTGTATGGATACCGTGCGCAAAGTGCACAGTGTGATGGGCATATGTGAAATCGCTCAATCAGAAATGTTCGAAGAGCTAACATTACTAAACATCAATCATTGGGAAGATATTTTCCACAGACCGATTGCCTGCCATGTTGCCTACAAATTTAAAGACACCTCTTATACAAAATGGCTGATTAACATTATACAAGAGGTGATTGAAGAGCTGTATTAAACCAACTGAGTAGATTATTTCATTTGTTCGTCTAGGTTCAATACCGTCAGCGCGTTACTGACACTGGTGGCAATCACATCCACTACTCCAGTTCGTAGCGCGCCTAATAAAGCCAGTGGCTTACTGTTTTCAGCAGCGATGGCAATCACTTCTGAAATCGGGCGATATTCTTCTATACCCAGACCAATAACGCGATCGCTCATGACAGTTTCTGCAGAGTTACCGTGAATATCAAAGAAATCGTACCCCGCAAAATCGCCGACAACACCTTGATGGAGGCGAGATTGCACCACTTCATCCGGAGTAAACCAGCCTAAATCCACCATATAACTATTCTCACTCATGTCGCCAATACCCACCAGCGCGACATCAGCCTTGCGTGCTAAATCGAGAGTCTGTTTAACCGTGCCATTTTGCATAAAGGCAAGTTTCTGTTCGCGGTTTTCCGCGTAAGCGGGCGCATACAGAGTTTCCGAGCTACCCCCGTATACTTTGGCAAACTGCCTACAAATGTGATCGGCGTTAAACATGCCGCCTCTAGGGTGAATGCCACCAATACCACAGACAAACTTACAATCTCTTGGGGCGATGACCCCAGTGTGGTGGGCGACCGCAGAGACATTACGCCCTTGTCCTACCGTTACAACCATGCCGTTTTGTAAGCTATTAGACATGTACTTGGCTACCAAGCCCGCCACTTGCAAGCGTTGCTGCTCTTCATTAGGTTGGTCTAGCGCCACCAGTGCTCGCTTTACACCAAAGCGTTCAATTAACCTTTGTTCGATCTTCGCACTAAATACAGGATGATATTTCACGGTGATCTCTACAATGCCTTCATCCCGTGCTTGTTTTAGCATTCGGCCAATTTTTGCACGTGATACAGAGAACTTTTTTGAGATCTCTTCTTGAGTTGCGCCATCTTGATAGTAAGCGACGGCAATCTCAGTCAGCAGATCCGTATTGTCATCGGGAAGGTCATGAGTAGATTGAGTCATAAGTACCTCTAATAATTTTCCTGCAGCAGATCATCTGCTCATTGACCTAGCATATGTTAACCCCCTACCTAAATGCAACATTTGCTCACTGTAATGACAAATTCTCACGGTTATAAAATGGGTATTTTTCGTGCCTCTAGCGCCTATTTCATAAGGCAAACGTTTATTTCGCGCAGGCAAGAAAGTTAAATCAAAAAAAGTAAGGCAAAAGTCACTAATCCCTTACCGTAGTAATTGACTTTAAATCTAGATGAGTTAAATATGGATACATCATTTACTCAGCAGACGAGCAAATGTTCATAGCAATTGTTCTACTGCTGAATTTAATTAGTGCAGCTAGTCGTATTTGTTTAATACCCCCAACAAAAACAACTGGCCGCGCAGCTTGCAAATATATGAGCCGAACTCAACGAAACTCGGCTTTGCCCAAGAAATAGGATGATCGAAATGAGCAACAAATTAGAGCAGCTACGCAAACTGACAACTGTGGTAGCAGATACTGGTGAAATCGAAGCAATTAAAAAATACCAACCAGAAGACGCAACAACTAACCCTTCTCTAATTCTTAAAGCGGCTCAAATTGCAGAGTACGCACCACTGATTGATGCTTCAATCGAATACGCTAAGGCGCAAAGCAGCGACAAAGCTCAACAGGTTCAAGACACTTGCGACATGCTTGCAGTGAACATCGGTAAAGAAATCCTGAAAACAATCCCAGGTCGTATTTCAACTGAAGTTGACGCTCGTCTTTCTTACGACACTGAAGGCAGCGTTGCAAAAGCACGTCAGCTAGTAAAAATGTACAACGATGCTGGTATCACGAACGATCGCATCCTAATCAAACTGGCTTCGACTTGGGAAGGTATCCGCGCTGCTGAAATCCTAGAAAAAGAAGGCATCAACTGTAACCTTACTCTTCTATTCTCATTCGCTCAGGCTCGTGCTTGTGCTGAAGCAGGTGTATTCCTAATCTCACCATTCGTTGGTCGTATCATGGACTGGTACAAAGCGAAAGAAGGTCGTGACTTTGAAGCGTCAGAAGATCCAGGTGTAATCTCAGTAACTGACATCTACAACTACTACAAAGATTACGGCTACAACACTGTTGTTATGGGCGCAAGCTTCCGTAACATCGGCGAGATCCTAGAACTTGCTGGTTGTGACCGTCTAACTATCGCTCCAGCTCTTCTAGCTGAACTAGAAGCTGCTGAAGGCGAAGTTGTAGAGAAGCTGGTTGACTCTAAAGGTTCTAAAGAGCGCCCTGCTCCTATGACTCACGCTGAGTTCCTATGGGAGCATAACCTAGACGCAATGGCCGTTGAGAAAGTGGCAGAAGGTATCCGTAACTTCGCCGTTGACCAAGGCAAACTAGAAGACATGATCGCAGCTAAGCTGTAATCACACAGAATTAAAAAAGGGGAACGTTTGCGTTCCCCTTTCAATTTCCAATCCAATATTTAAATTTGAAATCGGTATTCATTATGGATCGTAAAAATCTAGCTAATGCAATTCGTGCTCTAAGCATGGACGGCGTACAACAAGCAAACTCTGGCCACCCAGGCGCACCTATGGGCATGGCTGACATCGCTGAAGTTCTTTGGCGTGATCACCTAAACCACAACCCATCAAACCCAGAGTGGGCAGACCGCGACCGTTTCGTCCTTTCAAACGGCCACGGCTCAATGCTGATTTACTCTCTGCTTCACCTAGCAGGCTACGAGCTTTCTATTGATGATCTTAAGAACTTCCGTCAACTACACTCTAAGACTCCAGGTCACCCAGAGTACGGTTACGCACCAGGTATCGAAACAACAACTGGCCCACTAGGCCAAGGTATCACTAACGCTGTAGGTATGGCGCTTGCTGAGAAAACTCTAGCAGCGCAATTCAACAAAGAAGGCTACGACATCGTTGACCACTTCACTTATGCATTCATGGGTGATGGCTGCCTGATGGAAGGTATCTCTCACGAAGCATGTTCTCTAGCAGGTACGCTAGGTCTTGGTAAGCTAATCGCGTTCTGGGATGACAACGGCATCTCTATCGACGGTGAAGTTGAAGGTTGGTTCTCTGACGATACGCCTAAGCGTTTTGAAGCTTACGGCTGGCACGTAATCCCAGCAGTAGACGGTCACGATGCAGAAGCTATCAACGCAGCTATCGTTGCAGCGAAAGCTGACCCACGCCCTACTCTAATTTGTACTAAGACAATCATCGGTTTTGGTTCACCAAACAAATCTGGTTCACACGACTGTCACGGTGCACCACTAGGCGCTGAAGAAATTGTAGCGACACGTAAACAACTAGGTTGGGAGCACGGTCCTTTTGAAATTCCGTCGGAAGTCTACGCAGAGTGGGATGCGAAAGAAGCAGGCGCAGCTAAGGAAGCAGCGTGGAACGAGAAACTTGCAGCTTATGAAGCAGCACACCCTGAGTTGGCAACTGAATTCAAACGCCGCGTAAACGGTGAACTTCCTGCACAGTGGGAAGAGAAAGCAAACCAAATCATTGCTGACCTTCAAGCAAATCCTGCAAACATCGCATCACGTAAAGCGTCTCAAAACGCACTAGAAGCGTTTGGCGCTATGCTACCAGAATTCCTAGGTGGCTCTGCTGACCTTGCACCTTCTAACCTAACTATGTGGTCTGGTTCTAAGTCTGTTTCTGCTGAAGATCCAGCGGGTAACTACATCCACTACGGTGTACGTGAATTCGGTATGACTGCGATCATGAACGGTATCGCTCTGCACGGTGGCTTCGTACCATACGGCGCAACGTTCCTAATGTTCATGGAATACGCTCGTAACGCAATGCGTATGGCTGCTCTGATGAAAGTTCAGAACATCCAAGTTTACACGCACGACTCTATCGGCCTTGGCGAAGATGGCCCAACTCACCAACCAGTTGAGCAAATGGCTTCTCTACGTCTGACGCCAAACATGAGCACATGGCGTCCATGTGACCAAGTTGAGTCAGCAGTCGCTTGGAAACTGGCAATCGAACGTAAAGACGGCCCAACGTCTCTAATCTTCTCTCGTCAAAACCTTGCACAGCAAGAGCGTAGCGAAGAGCAAGTTGCAAACATCGCACGCGGTGGTTACATCCTGAAAGATTGTGAAGGTAAGCCAGAACTAATCCTTATCGCTACAGGTTCTGAAGTTGAACTAGCAGTTGAAGCAGCAGCACAACTAACTGCAGAAGGTAAGAAAGTACGCGTAGTATCTATGCCTGCAACTGACGCATTCGACAAGCAAGACGCAACTTACCGTGAAGAAGTTCTACCTTCAGACGTAACAGCTCGTATCGCGGTAGAAGCTGGTATCGCTGACTTCTGGTACAAGTACGTTGGCTTCGATGGCAAGATCATCGGTATGACAACTTTCGGCGAATCTGCACCTGCAGGTGAGCTATTCAAGATGTTCGGTTTCACTACAGAAAACGTAGTAAACACAGCGAAAGAGCTACTTGCTTAATCGTCTGAACACCTTAATTTAAAGCTTGTCACAAGCTAAGGCCTAGTCGTTTATCGACTAGGCCTTAATTTTACTTCCATCAAATTTTGTCTATCTCTAGTTACTCATTCAATAAAGCCCAAATCATCTGACTAAACAGTAAACTTGTTCAAAATCGCATCTTGCTCTCGTATATTCTCTGTCTGCGCTTGCATCGCTATATTAGCGTTTTGTGCCGCGTCGGAGACTTGAGTAGATAGGTCTTTAATTTTTACTGTGTTGTTATTGATCTCTTCCGCAACCAAACTTTGTTCTTCCGCCGCCGACGCAATCTGAATGTTCATATCACTAATTCGTTGGATAGCATCGCGAATTCGCTCGAGTGCAACATTCGCCTCTTGAGCCCGTTCCACCGCGCTGATTGCAGTTGTTTTGCTGGTGTTCATAGCATTCGACACTGAGCTAGCTCCTGCTTGAAGCTGCTCAATCATATTGCGAATTTCCGTAGTTGATTCTTGGGTACGTTGTGCCAGTGTGCGCACTTCATCTGCCACCACGGCAAACCCACGTCCTGACTCCCCTGCACGCGCAGCCTCAATCGCGGCATTCAGCGCCAGTAGGTTTGTTTGGTCGGCAATATCATTGATAACTTTCAAGATTGTCTCAATATTGTCGGTCGCCGATTCAAGCACTTTGACTTCCTCTACTGCCTCATCAATTTTCTGCGATAAGTTATCGATGGCCGCTGTCGTCTCACTCACTACTTCAGTACCCGTACTGGTTGCATCATCCGCTTCTTGTGCGGCGGCGGCGGCACCTTGTGCATTATTCGCAACATCGCCTGAAGTCGTGGCCATTTCATGCATCGCCGTCGCCAACTGCTCTAGCTCATGAAGTTGATCTTGCATCGCTGATGCCGACTCTTGTAAGCCCATAGAGGTCATCTCAGAGCCACGCAGAATCTCTTCACCAATTGCTTTCGATTGAGTAATTAACTGCTGCAACTTGCCCGTGAACTCATTAAAACCCGAAGCCAGTGTCGAAAACTCTTTGTCCGTGTTGGTATCGAGACGGATAGTGAGATCACCTTGACCCGTTGCGACATCTTGAATTGCTTCACCTAAGGTATCAAGGGGTCGCATGAGTGTTTTGATCAAGACCAGCAGAATCACAATACTGATCACTAGCGCGATTACGGTATAAATCACCGAGCTGTTTCTCAGGTCGGCAAGTGACTGATACGCGACCGCTTCATCAAGTACGACGCCGATATACCAATCTTCGCCTGGGACTTTAGAAAAGGCCAGCGTATAAGCTTTGTCATCGATCATGGCTTGTTGCGGCTCATCTTGAATCGGCGCGCTGCCTAAGAACTCCGACATCGGTTTACCGTTAAACTCTGTCGTTGGGTGTGCAATGGTTGTGCCGTCTCCAGCGACGATAAACACATAACCTGCATTGAAGAGTTGCACTTTGTTGACCACTTCGGCGAGCGCCGCCAAGCTCACATCATAAAATATCGCGCCTATAAATTTGCCTTTATCTCGAACTGGCGTCGCAATGGATACTAATATTTCACCGGTAGCCGAGTCGGCATAAGGGGCGGTAATCACGAGTTTGCCTGATTGCTTCGCATCCACATACCAAGGTCGAACCCTTGGGTCCCACGTTGGCCCTGGGTTCCATGAAGGGTCATTGTTGATATTCGAACCATCTTTTTCAAAACCCAAACCAGCTAGCAAAAAGGTATCTTTCACGATTGGTCGAGTAATGACTTGAGTAATAGACTCTGGAGATAAGTCCACTTCAAGCATACTAGTTGCGTACTCTGCAATAGCTTTACGCCCATTAATTTCCGCGGCAGTCGTATTTCGTACTCCATCAACAATCTCGGTGACACTAGACGTTACCTGCGTTTTTATCTCGCTTTTTACAGTGTGATATTGCTGAAGTGTTAGGAGGGTGACAGTCGCCAAAAGTAACACAGACGAAGCGGCCACAATCTTATGGCTGAATTTCATTCCCTAGTCCTCATCCAAAAGTAATGCTGCTATTAATAGATTTATAGTTACGAACTGAGTATTCAGCCAGTAAAAGCTGCAATTTTTCTATGTTTTTATCAGGCTTAGGAATCGGAAGTTGGGGTTATTTCTGTCTTCAACCTTCATAGTACTATAGGGTTAACCAGTTCTCGCCTTTGCAAAAAAAAGGCTTGGTTTTAGCCAAGCCTTTAAAGTCTGTCTTTGCTCATCATTAAGGCGCTTAAAACTCGTAGGTATAGGAGCCACCAATTTTTGAGTTATCACCAAAGCTATCGTCTGAAACATACCCAAAGATATTGAAAGACTGTTTATCAGTTAGCTTGTGGCTAACACCTGCGCCATACCAATGACCAGAGTAGTCATCCGAACCGATGGAGCCACCACCAAAGGCCATCAGGCTCCACTTTTCAGTCAACGGTTTAACAGCAAAACCACCCAAATATCCACCGTGGCTACTAGCCGGCATTAGTACATAATCGCTCTCTAACCCTGCATCATCGTGATTTTGGTCCATTAAAAACTCACCATCGTTGTATGAGTACCCCGCCATTGGAAAAATCTGCCAACCTGCAGGTTCAAAGCCAAAGTGAGTTAAAGGAACAAACGTACCAATGCTGTAGTTGTTCTTATATGCACCGTCGTCATAATCAGATCGACTAAAGTTGAAGTTGAGTATTCCCATCGGCAAGAGCCAAGAGCCACCGATTCGCCACTCTTCTCCTTCAAGATCAGTTCGCCCATTGATCATTCGCGCTTCATCTAGGCCAATCGAACCCGAAATTCGCACTGAATCGGTATAAGCAATCCCTGCTTTCGTTACTATTCTTGTTGGATCTTCGTGGTGCTTTTCCTCAGCTGCCACCCCTAAAGACATCACGCTACATAGCGCGACAACCATAGCTGTACTTCGCATTTTTCTTTTCCAAGACAGGATTGTCAGCGCCCGATTGGCACTGCATTAGAACCGTTCAGAATAACGAAGAGAGCCAATTATTTGCGAATATAGGTTATTCCAAAACGCAGGTACTTTTAGTTTGCAATATCCAAAAGATTATCTTTCACGCCATTAGTTCTAAACCATCCCGCAATGCTGAATCGCTCTCTTTCTGTTGGAAGTACTTCGTGTGGAAACTGCTCAGACAAAAATACGAAAAGACGACCTGCTTTAGGCTTAATCTTGAGTAGTTCATTATCATCAAGGTCGTAGACCACCAAATCACCACCATCTTCATCTTTCCATTCGTCATTCATGTAGAATACGGTAGTTAAACGACGATTTTCGTTACCTCTAAAGCAATCCAGATGCTTTTGGTAAAAGTCACCAACTTCATATTTCGCGAAGTGCGCTTCATATTCAAATAGGCCGAGGAAAAACGCTTGATTGGCCGCTTGCCTTATCACTTCCATCTTACTCAAGAATTGTTGAACAGGTTCACCAAGATCGGATGACAGCCAACAGATTTTGTCACTTCTTATGTCGGCGATTCGCGCAGAGTCGTCATTACGTCCAATTTTGGCTTTATTCCACTCGTCAGGTAAACAGCTTTTCAACGTTTCAACTTGCTCAGGAGACATAAAGTCATCCCAAATGTAATAGCCTTGATTGGAAATAGCTTCGATAAGTTTTTGCATGTATTGGTCTGTTCTAAAGGATGTAATGAGAGCGGGGTTATAGCGTACTATCCTCAACTATCAACTGCCAATTTTTATCGAAACGATTAACGAATTTACTCTATCTCATCAACTGATAAAGATTTGACACAACTCCATTAATTGATTGCATTGTTCTGACGAGAATTTAAGGCCATTGTTTACTATCGTTGATGTATTCACGCTAAGTATTCTGAGGAAATCCGCAATGAAAAAGCTAACTCTGCTATTGCTATGTAGCATGGCCATTATTACCGGCTGTGACAACACCCCTATACCTGAGGCGGTCGAAGTTGTTGCATCTGACGCGCCAAGCAGTGATATTTCAGATGCTATCCAGCAAGCTGAAACGTCGGAAGTTGAAGAAGTTATCCTTGCTCAGCCTGCTCACAATGCCAATAACTCATTAGATTGGGATGGTACCTATATTGGCAAGCTGCCTTGCGCCGATTGCAGTGGCATCAATGTGACACTGAACCTCAATAAAGACGGGACTTACATACTGGTTCAAAGTTATGAAGGCGAACAGGAAGGACGGTTTACTTCAGAGGGTCAGTTCATCTGGAATGAACTAGGCAACACCATTACGCTAGAGCAGCAGTCAGCTCCAAACCAATACTTTGTGGGTGAAAACGTATTGATGAAGCTAGGCATGAACGGTGAAAGAATTACTGGGGATCTAGCAAAACATTACTGGCTAACAAAACAATAGCTCTTGCGGTTCAAGCTCCCATAGAGACATGAAAATAGAAACTTAAAAGCCCTCGATTATTATCGAGGGCTTGTTTAATTCTGCTGTAGCGAGTTCGTCTCTTATCAGTCGTACAAAGAAACCATAGGTGGTAGATCTTTGTGTCGCATCTTCTTAGTTTTGACTTTCTTACCTCGAATCTTCATTCCCATGCCCAATACAGCGGTAACTTTCGCAAGACCTATGTAAACAAAATCACTCGCAGGGGTAGCCCCGCCAAGTAGAATTTCTGATTCATAGTCATGTTTCCAGTTCTTAGACTCTTTGGAAAACGCCATGACGATTTTTTTCTCTGAATGGTATCTGTTCCAGTTTTCAATACCGTCTTGGATGATCAGAGGAAACGACTTGTCAGTGACTCTTATTCCCAAACACATGTTGTAAGAGACCCTAAGAGGACTACTGCTAGCTGAGCCTTGAGAATACTGGGCAGCGTATCCTGGCTTACCACTAGTAGAGTGGAATCCAGAACTGGTTACTCCAGGGCCGGATTTATGAGCGTTGGCCATTTGTAATAGTTTGTAGACGTTCAAATTGCCCGCCGACGTTCTAGGTAGGTCAAGAATGAACCGACGACGCAAATAATTGGCTTGACGATCATTTTGAAGTGTTAGCGTTGTCCCTGCCTTCCTCATAATCGATCGATTATTCAGGTACTTCAATGGCACCAGACCGTTAACCAGAATCGATTTCATTACATGCTCTGGTACGGCCTTTAGTCCCATAAAAACCACAGGATCACTCGTCAGATTTTTAGCAATAACATCCGACTTTTTAATTTCCAACTTAGTCCTAGGGTGCTCAGACATATTGGCTTGATTACTTCTAAACTCGTGATCAAATTGATTAACTGCTTCAAGACTGCTTCTTTTGGAAAGGATTTCTGCTGTGCGATTTCTATGGTGCTTGAAAAATGAATCAACACTATGTGTTGCCGGAGCGGCTAACTCTTGCTCAATCAGGATAATCTGGCGAATCAGAAAATCCGGAGACTTATTTTTTACCTTGGGTAAGATGACATTGTTCGTAAGGTAAATAAGATTAGACGTAGAAAAACCTTGGAAAAGGCGCACATCTGCCAATACAGGACGCGTTATAATCTCCGGTCTTAGAACATTGAGCAACTGCAATACAAGCGCTACGTAGCGAACGTGTCCCTCCATTTCATTCAATCCGAGCTGATGCGTTTCAAATCTAGGGAACTGGCACTTAGCAAACTCTACCGACGCCGCTGTTCGGGTAAATCCTTTGGTTTTAAGCCACTCTACTGCCGTCGTTGGGGATTCCCACATATTGCCCTCCTTGGTATTTTATGCGTTCTCTAAGCTTTAATAGGTAACCACTTAGCAGCTATATCTAATTTTAAGTTATCTACTAAGCCTCTGAAAGGTAGCAGAAATAAAGGGAATAAAATGACAAATGTTAATGACATGTGAATCATACATGAAGCTAAACCAAAAAATATGAAATCAACAATTCTGATACTTACAAATCATTTAAAATGCAGATCCAGCATAATAAGCCTGATTAAATAGTGACACTCACTACTTAACAGTCAATCCATCACCTACAGCTTTATCTTGAACACGTTAAACCTATTTGTGAAAACAAAGCCATCAGCATCTAAAGAAATAGAACCTAAAAGTTTTTGCTATTCAAAAGGTGTAAGCGATGTTTCACCTATACCTTCAAACAAGACAACAACGTCTGTCAGGTTCTCAGGGCTTTTTACCACCCAGCCATTCGGGTCAGCGTTATCCTTTGGCGCGCAATTATCTATCTTGGAATAGCAAGAAAATGTGTATAACAACATGATGTTGTCCTCATCAACCACGACTTGCATTACAGGCCACGCGGTAGAGAACTCTTTGTAGTAGTCATGCATTGCTTTCATTTTCTTCTCAGCTAGTGAAGAATCGATCGGCTCATCAATGCGATAGTAGATTAGTTGCTCGTTCAGATCCCACCCTTTTCGCCAAACTCCATTTATGCGCTTAGGTACCCCTGTTCGTCCTATATCAGCGCTTGCACCAGGGTATCCGTTCACCGCCCCAAACCCAAAACTTGTCCACCCTCCACCAGTAGATTGAACAGATACACTCTGAATTCCATAGAAATCTGAAACGCTACCAGCGTTACCAATTTTTGCACCTATTGGCGGCTGTGAGCTTGAGCAAGCCATAGCGGCCAGCATAGGGAAAACACAGCAAATCAGTTTAGATATTTTAGTCATTATCCCAAATATTCCTTTTCAAAATGGTTTTCTCACTATTTTGATATGTCACGCTATTTACTATAGTTTCGTATAACGTCTTGTAAGGTAGGTTGATTACTTTATCGTGTGATCGATGAACATAATCATTTTTGTGATGTTTTAGAATATCTTTCCAGTATTGCTCAGTAACGTCACCCAATGCTACTTTCTCTATTCCGTCCCAAAGCCTCTTACATACATCATCACCAACATAGTCCGGCGTGATATTAGACTGATAATCAGGTTCAACCCACCTAATCCCAGCCACCTGACCTTGCTGCTTCATTCTTTCTAATGCCACACCAGCAAGTCCTCCACTTACCGGCCGAAGTTCGAAGTAATGCAATGTCCAGTTGTACAACTTCACTTCACCGTAATGCCCTGTGGACTCAAAGCATACCTTTCGCCAAGTTTCTGATTTGTCTTTTAAAACGGCCAAAACTTCAGGGCTTTGTTCATACCCTCCTCCACGATATGGGATGCTGAAAGGCTCCGTCTTCACCAACTCACGATTGTAAGACTCTTCTACAGGAAACCCAACGTAGCGGGGCAAATCTTTGCGTCCGTACTGCAAAATAGAGGGATATCCCCCACCAATATCCGCATGACACCCCGGAAAGACTTCTTCATGAAAGTTCTCTGGTAGCCATTGCTGCTGATTGCTCGCCAACGATGTCAAAGGAAAGTTTCTACGATATTCATGGGCCGCAACGATTTGCAGCGCCGTATTCACCATAGTGGGCTCGATACCTTGCTTAAAGTTGCCTTCGTCGTCGTTTCCTGCCAAGTAAAACGAGGCTACGGTGTCAAATAGCCCTAGAAACCGGACGCTAACGGTTTTGGTTTTATCCACTTGGTAACCACCTCGCTTGGAAAACGATGAGCTACTTTCATCAGCAAGTAAATTGGGGATAACTTCCCCGTCAACGGGTTCATCAGAGATAGATGTAGAATAGTCTGGGATACCGTCATAGACAGCATTGACGAAATGTCGGGACAACGCAGCTCCACGGCTAAACCCAATCACATCAAAAGCAATATGAGTAATATCTTCATACACGCCTTTTTGAGAAAGCCCGACTAAGGTGCTCTTTAGTTGACTTAGCAGCTTTGCCATTTGTAAAACGCGCCATTTTCGCCATCAATATAGTTAAACAACGGCACTTTCTGCAATTTCATTGCCTCGTAAAAGTCACCAAGAAACAATTGATTCAAATTCACACCAAAAGCTTGTTCCAATTTGGTCTCGTCTAACTGGTTGTCTACCATTTCTGGTATTTGATTTGGGTCTTTAATGTCCGTTGTTCCTATACCAGAGACATAGATCTTAGCGGACTCGCCATCAATTTGAGGATAAGCAGCTAATAACCTAGCAACATTAGTGCGTGATTTATTCCCACGCAGCTCCTTGTATACATCATTCTATCGTTGTTCCCTGTTCCATCAAAAAACACACCGATACGAAACACTCTCTCTGCACGCAGATTAACGATGGGGATACCACTTGCCACAGAGTTTGAATCATTCAATGCGACAACACTGCTCCCGTGCAACAACCTCCCGGGATGCTCATATATTACCTGAGTTGGAGCATGGTATGTGTTGATACTAGAGTTACTGCCCCGGCCTACGTTTAAAAGCTCATTGAGATTTAAGGCTACTCCTTTTTTATCCAGCCAAGCCTTATTCAGCGATTGAAACTGTTCGGGTGTCATTTTCTCGGGTAAATACAACAAATGCTGGTTTTCGCATTCGGTACCTTCCACTTTCCAGTACACGGGAATAGCGCTCTGCATATTCACAGGCCTGAGTTCATCACTAAGCTTGTTTTCATCTGAATAAGTTAGGCAGAAGCGACAATTACCCTCTCCGAGAATCTTGTACTCTTGAACCAACTTACTGTCATGGAAGTGATAATAGTAGCCTTGTGTAGCAAGTCCTAAACGATCACCGAATTGTACTGCGGGCATGATCGGCATTAACGATTCATTAGGTTTACTGGTTCCCATCGCGACGGGGGATACGAGACTAATACTTACTGGTGCAGCTAACTGAGCGGATTGAGTGTAGAGCTTTCTGGGTAGGTTAGTTTTGGTAATAGCATGCTGAAGAAAACCCAATGAAGAAACTGATTCTTTCCAACTAAAATTTCGCTCATCGTCTACTACCGCCGATAACACAATATCCCACCCTACATGTTTTTGAAATCAGCCATCGAACATGAAAGTGCAAAGCAGTATTCGAACTCTTCTCGCTGATCGACTGTATTCTGGATCAACGTTTCAGATGCAGTCTGTTTGGAGGTCTTATAGGACGTAATCGGATTATGATGGCTAGAGTAAGCGGCACTTCTATAAGTAGCTTGCAGCGGAGTATCGACAAGCTTCCAATTACCACTCTCAATTTGCTGTTTTAACGCTTGTAAGTATGCACGATAGTCCCCCGTCAGCAATGGAGTTAACTGTCTCATCAGCTCATCAGGTAACTCATGATGAAAATCACAAACTTGGCTGTGACTTGTTAGAACTTGCTCTAAATGTCCAAAGTCGGTCAGTTGGTCACCGACTTCTTGCCCATAAGGCACCACTTTTAGTTTCACTCACCCTTCCATATATGCAGCTATCACAATATGGTCGTGAGTTTACAAAAACCGTGCTAGAGGGCAGCATTAAACGTAATCTTTTTTATGATTTATTCGTCACATGCATGACTTAGATGTAATAACTAACACTGACATTTATCAAACCAACTGGCTTACATACAAAACGAGCCACTGACCGTCATTTACCGTGGCTGGCTTACTGACAATCAATGGCTCTCACTGACGTTATTATTGTGTTCTTCTGGAAGTTGGCTTACTTGTGGTTTTCGATAAGCATTGTGCCCGCACCTGTATTTGAAATCGGCGCGTGATAATTACTCATTAGCACTTCCAAGCTACCCGTCAGTGCTCCACGCATTCCAAGCCACATGATGAGCTCCGCCCCTTGAGCACCGCCCTGTTCAACCAAATCAAAAACGGACAGTTTGGTTAATGCTTCCGGCTCACTGATCAGCTTTTCCATACAGTAGAGATCGAATTCTTTGTTAATAAAGCCTGCACGTTCTCCATCAAGTTGATGAGATAGACCGCCAGTTCCAAGTACCACAACGTTCAAGTCTTCACCAAAGCTCTCTACTGCCTCACCAATTGCGCGACCTAAGTCATAGCAACGTTTAGGAGAAGGCATTGGGTGCTGTTCGACGTTAATGCACACGGGAATAACCTTCATGTGCGAATAACTATGACCAGGCCACATTAGCTGCATTGGTACCGTTAAGCCATGGTCGACCTTCATCTCTTGGCAGATAGTAATATCAAACTCGTTCTCTACTAGCTGATTGCAAATATGCCAAGATAGCTCTGGGTAACCGTTGATTGTTGGGATAGTTGGGATGCCCCAACCCTCATCCGCATTTTGATAACTGGCCGCCACTCCAATAGCAAATGTCGGTTTCTTATCTAGAAAGAATTCCAACCCATGATCGTTGTAAAACACGATCGCGACGTCTGGCTGTTTAACTTCTAGCCATTGGTGAATGGGCGGGTACGCGTCAAATAGCGGCTTCCAATAGTCCGTTTGCTGCAGGTTTTGATCGATTGCTCTGCCAATGGCAGGAATGTGTGATGTGGTAATACCGCCGATAATGTTAGCCATAACTATTTCCCTGCCTCTACTAGCATTTGTTTAAATTCTTCCAGTGTTTTACCCGTTTGAATAGCGCCAATGTCTTGTACATTCAGCCCCAACATGCCGACAAACTTAGCGAGATAATAGATGCTGCCACCTTGCTCAATTAGCCCTAGCACATCTCTATCACGCACAGCTATTTTCTGCGCTTCGCTTAATCCAAACTTGTCGCAATACGCCATTTCGTCAGCTTTGAACTCGTCGCGTCCTTGCTGGCCATTGAGCGAATAGCACATTTTGTTCAGCGGATAGCCTTTCTGCGCCATCTCACCATCAAACATGGTGGTTCCTGGAATTTGATGTTTCTTTTCTAAATAAGACATAAGATTACTCGCTCTCAGACCAATACAGTTTCATTGGGTTGGTAATTAGTAGGGCTTGTTGAAGCTCAGGCGTTGTCGCTATTAGTGGAATTACGTCGACAAGGTGTCCATCATCTGGTGTATGGGATTTCATGTTTGGGTGCGGCCAGTCAGTTCCCCACAAAACGCGCGTTGGAAACTGTTCCACTAACGCTTTTGCAAATGGCACCACATCAGAATAATCTGGCGGCGTTTGTGTCAATCGCTCTGGACAACTGACCTTAGTCCAAATGTTTGGATTTCGTTCCATCATGGCAATGAACTTGTTGAAGTTTTCGCTATCTACGCCGGCTGCGATATCTGGGCGTCCCATATGGTCGACCACTACCGTCATATCTAACTCATCAAGGAATGGCGCCACTTCATCTATGTCTTGAGCTTCGAAGTAAACGACTATGTGCCAACCTAGTGGACGTACCTTGTCGGCAATTATCTTTAACACCGACTTAGGGGCTGTATCCACAAGGCGTTTTACAAAGTTAAAACGCACACCGCGTACTCCCGCTTTGTCCATCATTACCAACTCTTCATCAGTGACGTTTTCATCAACGAAAGCGATACCTCTTGCCAAGTCACCAGCCGTATTTAACGCATCAATAAGCGCTGCATTGTCTGTACCATGGCACGAGGCTTGAACAATGACATTACGTTCAAAACCTAAGTAGTCACGCAGAGCAAACAGCTGTTCCTTAGACGCGTCACATGGCGTGTACTTTCGCTTAGGAGAATATGGGAATTGCGACGCAGGTCCGAAGACATGACAATGTGCATCCACTGCACCTTTCGGCACTTCAAATGCTGGCTTACTTGGGTTTGGGTGAAACGGTAAGTAATCTTTATCCATGATCTATCCTTCTAGGTTTGAAGTCCTTGCCAAGCTTGGTTTCGCTTAGGCAAACACGACGCCGTCAAACAGTTTTCTCGCGGTACGCAAATTCGCCGCGGAGTAGACTCGTTGGTTATCTAAGTTCAATACAATGGTCATCTTGCCAATCGGGTGTTCGACATCCACCTCAATACGACTTTGGTCTTTTAAATTTTCTAATAATGACGCCACCATTTGATTAGCAGGAGAACTAGGGATCAAACAGGCTGTCGCAACACTGACTGCGCCAAGAACGCCAATGGAGGCATGGCAACGATGCGGAATAAATGTTCGTGTTGAAACCATACCACCTGATGACGCTGGACTTATCAGCGACATTTTAGGGACAGAAAGATTGGTCACGTCCCCTAAGTTCATTTTGGGACCGGCTTGAAGTCTAATAGACTCTAGCCGCTGCTTCAGTTCGCTATTAGTCTCAAGCTCATCTCTAGACTCTTGCCCTGTTAATCCAAAATCTGACGCCTTTAGAACAACCACTGGCATGCCGTTATCGATTAACGTGACTTCTACACCATCAATCACATCAAGCGCACTCCCGCTTGGCAATAAAGAGCCACACGTCGAGCCGGCCGTATTCTCAAACGTTACTTCAATAGGAGCGGCTGTATTAGGCACGCCATCGATGCTGCATTCACCTTGATAGGTGACTTCTCGGTTTGGCGTTTGCACCGTAACCGTCGCGACTTGCTGAGTATTCTCCATGAATATCCGCACGTCTGTTTGCCCCTGATTGGCAGCCACCAGCCCGCGTTCAATCGCAAAAGCAGCCACACCCGCAAGTATGTTTCCACAGTTTTGCTTGCCACTTACCAAGCTTGATCGACAAACACTTGTAAGAACAGGTAATCGACATCCACATTCAGTCGAGAAGAGCGTTCGACAATCGCCACTTTCGAAGTCAGCGGATCGGCGCCACCGATACCGTCTATCTGACGTGAGTCTGGCGAGCCCATAATGGATAACAGTAGCGAGTCTCGCTCAGTCGTGTCTTCAGGTAGATCTGAACGTAAAAAGTACGCCCCTTTCGATGTTCCTGAACGCATCCACATACACGGAATTCCGCTAGACATACTTCAGCCCTTTTTCAGCTAAGCGGCCTCGCATATCGTAAATATCCAAACCCAACTCGCCATTCGCCAAGCGAACCCTTTTTTGCTCTTCTCGCTCTATACGAGCTAACGACGCATGCAGAACTTCCTCAGCTTCGTCCCGGCGTACCACGACCACACCGTCCTCATCAGCAATAATGACGTCACCAGGGTAAATAATCTCATTGGCGCAATTCATCGGAATGTTTACTGAGCCTAGTGTCTCTTTGATTGTGCCTTCACTGAAGACAGCTTTTGACCAAACAGGAAAGTTCATTTCGCGTAAGTCGCGGGTATCGCGCACTCCACCGTCGATGATTAAACCGACAACTCCACGGCTTTGCGCCGATGTCGCAAGCAGATCACCAAAGTAGCCATGACTGGACGGACTGGTTGGCGCAAACACTAAAAAGTCTCCTGGCTTCGCTTGCTCAATCGCCACATGCATCATCCAGTTATCCCCCGCAGCACCCGAAATAGTAAGGGCCGAGCCAGCAACCGCTTCACATTCAAAGATTGGGCGTAAATAATGAGCTAACAGCCCTCGGCGACCTTGAGCTTCATGAATCGTCGCGACACCACACTTTCTTAAACCTTCGATTAAAGCGTTATCCACTCGCTGTATGTTCTGTACAACAATATTTTGACTCATCACATTATCTCCACTGAATCACATAGCAACCAATCATCTGTATAACAACCGAGCACAAAATAGGCTGTTGTTTTACTGTGAAATCACTATAGCGACCAACCCCACTTCACGACTATTTCAATTTATTTTGATGGTATAAGTTTTTGAGAAAACACAACTCGCCCAGCCTCGAACGCCCTTAGCCATAGCACTATCTCTTGATTCAATTAGCAAAAACTGAATGGATTTCTAATAAAACGAATGAGGATATTAAGGAAAGAAAATTTATGATGAGTTGAAATCATAAACAGAAGAGATAAACGATATGATTCAATGCCGCCTTATTGGAAAAGACATTGCCAAATCCATGTCTCCCCTATTTCACAACCAGCTATCCAAATATCTTGATATCGATCTTGATTATCAGCTTAAAGAGTTGGATCACTCTACTTTTACCCAGTTTCTCGGCCTTTCCTATCAACTGCAGCACCAAGGAATCAGTTGCGCTAACGTCACTTATCCCTATAAAGAACTCGCCTATAGTATTGCTGATGAAGTAGACAGCAGTGCAAAAAAAGTCTGCGCCGCTAATACTTTATTGTTCAAGCATGGAAAGATTCATGCCTTTAACACTGACTACTCTGGTTTCATTAAAGCTTATCGAGCTAACCGACAAGCCTTACCTGGAAAAGTGGTTATCGTAGGTTGCGGGGGCGTGGGCAAGGCAATCGCTACCGCTTTGCAGGAACTGCAAGCAGCGTCCATATCACTGTACGATAAAGATCTGAAAAAGATGCAGACACTTTCCGCTGCGCTCGGTAACCGCTTTGGCAAAGTAGAAATGCTTACTGAGCGAGCTCTGTCAGATGCGATCGCCTCTGCAGACGGTGTTGTTAATTGCACACCTCTTGGTCATTACGCTCACCCTGGCAGCGCAGTCCCTCTCAACTTAATTGAGAAACAATCTTGGGTATTTGATGCCGTATATACACCGATCAATACGCCTTTCATATGCCAGGCGCAAAAGAAAAACATGACAGTGATAACGGGAGAGCAACTGTTTATTCATCAAGCAATCGATGCATTTGAGCTGTTTACTCAGAAAAAAGTGGCAAAAAATCAGTTCGAAACATTTCGTAAGTCTCGCCTCGAACCGCTACTCGAAGTACAGTATTAAAGAAATCGAACACCAGATAGTAAGGACGTATATCGTGAAAAAGATTTTAATTTTGAATGGCCCAAATCTTAATCTGTTGGGATCTCGTGAACCCACTCAATATGGGCATGAAACCCTCGCCGATGTTGAAGCCAATTGCCAACGAGTTGCGCAAAAATGGGACTGTCAAACTCAAGCTTTTCAAAGCAACATTGAAGGCGAGTTGATCAACGCTATTCATCAAGCAGGGGTAGAGTTCAAAAATGGCAGTCTAGCTGGCATTGTGTTCAACCCAGGCGCCTATACCCACACATCTATCGCCCTACACGATGCTATCAAAGGCGTGGATGTCCCTGTTATTGAAGTCCACATATCCAACGTGCATGCCCGCGAGTCATTTCGCCATCACTCTTACATTTCACCTGTCGCGGCGGGTACCATTGTAGGAATGGGCACCAAGGGCTATGAACTTGCGATTCAGTTCCTATTAGATTGAACCAACCAAGGCATCACTGACAAGCACGTCTACTCTTTTTCGAACGCATCTATTGAGGTGCGTTTTTACGTTTTATCTGTTTGTGTGGTAGGGATTAGTGCGAATTTCGACGGCAGTATAACGACAATAACATTCAAGCTTTTTCTAGAGAGCGACAAATCAACCTTAGTGGCCCGTCCATCATTTCGGGTTTGATTAAACTCGTATCACTACAACAACTAGTCGAAAACGCGAAACCATGTAAATAGTCGGCTAACAAGTCAAGGCCGTCTTTCTCCACCTTTTTACCTAGAGCCAAAGGGGCAACAATAACTTGATATCGCTCCGTAAAGACATGCGCTGGGCCGTGGGATGTCATACTCAGCATAGTTTGAAGAAGCCCACTATACTCCCTCAACAGTTCGATATAACTGACACATAATCGCTTCAATTCCTCTTGCCATTGTGAATTTTCTTGCGGCTGATAAATGTCCGCGACAAGCGATGTCGTAAGTGCCTCCAGTAGTGCATTCTTGTTTTTAAAGTAGTAATAAATCGCCATTGGGTCGACATTCAGTTCAGTCGCAAGCAAACGGACACTTGGGACTTTCCCATTCATTCTCATCAAACACTTAGCCGTTACTAAGATGTTTTCAGCATTCAGTTGTGACTGTTTCCCCACAGGTCTTCCGCGTTTTTTTTCATTGACAGCCATTTGCTCTACCCGATAAACTAAAATTAATTCTACAATGTAGAATTAATTTTAAATCACTTTATTTCTCCATTCAAGCGCATCTAATTTTGTGAGGTACTTATGGCAAACATCGTATTTATTGCAACCAGTCTAGATGGGTTCATTGCAGATAAACAAGGCAAACTCGATTGGCTAGAGTCAGTACCCAATCCAGATAATGTTGATACAGGCTTCTTTGCATTGATGGAGCGAGTAGATGGCTTGGTGATGGGACGAAATACACTCGATGTAGTATTGAGTTTTGATTGCGATTGGCCGTACTCAAAACCAGTATTTGTATTGAGCAACACCATGACAGAAGTTCCACAAGGCTACGAGGACAAAGTTTTCTTGATCAATGGTGAGCTAAGAAATGTCATCAAGGAATTGAATGCTAAAGGCTACAAAGATCTCTATATCGATGGCGGCGTAACTATTCAAAACTTCCTTAAAGAAGACCTAATTGATGAAATGGTTATCACACGCTTCCCTATCCTACTTGGCGGCGGCGCACCGTTGTTTGGCGACCTACAAAAACCATTGAACTTCAAAGTAACCAAAAGCGAAGTAGTACTCGATACCTTAATTCAAACCTCTTACGTGAGAGAGAAGTAATTTTGCAAAGGGACAATCAATAAAACAGGGCGGCTCACCGAGCCGCCCTTAAATGCAAACATAAAAAACTAAATCCTAAACAAGTCGTAACTTATCTTAAGTTGCGAATTACTGAGGCATAGGTCTGCATCCATTGACTAGTTAACTGAAGTCCATTTTTTGATTAGGTTTTCCGCCAAATCTTCTTCTTCAGTAGCAATTGAGAAAGCACCGCCACGTTCAGTTTCAGATATTACAAGTAGGCGACCGTTGGTATCTTGGTAGGTCATCACGACTCCCTCCCCATCAATGTCAAGAAGCAGCTCCCCATCAACAACAGACCAAAGGCCCTGACTGTCGTCACGACCGTCCTCACTCATAGCTAATGTGCCATCTGCCTTAAAGTCCATGGTGACTAGTACTGGATCTGGTGTATAGTCTCCGACTCATCCCAAATAAAATACCATTTTCTATCACTGAACAGACCGTCCTCAAAAGACAAGCCTTGGCCTTCTAGGTCGTTAATTGACCATAGTATCAAGTCTTGGTCTTGAACCGGAACAGCAAGAGCAAGGCTCTGCGATGTGTAGATAAAGCTATCTGTTGTAACTCCATCTTCACCCTCAACGATAAAGTCGTTACCTGTCATGGTATAAGGGAAACAATCGTCAAATGCCCCATTCTCGAAGATGCATGCCTCATCAACAGTGAATTTAATTTTCTCCACACCCTCATCTGAAGCATATCGCTCGTTGAGGCTGATAAATGACCAGATAGTGTCACTATCTGCAACTAGATATTCTTGAAGATCGCTAATTATCTTTTCTTGCTGGAAATCACCGTTAGCATCCTTTACAAAATCCACACCATCTAGGTCTTCTCCAGAGTTTTGGAACTCATCAATCTCGCTCTTGAGCTCATCACTAGTTGCTAAAAGCTCTGATGCTACCGAATCCAAATCTGCTGCGTTACGAGGTAACTCTTTGGTTAGTCCTCGCGCTAAAGCGTGGGCTACTTTTGCATCTTCAGCTTCACTTCCAACTTTCGCTGCAACATAGTCGCCAGTAATCACTTCTTTCGGCACATTTAGGGTTGCAGCCAACTCTTCAACCGTAACGCCCGAGGCTTCTGCAAGCGTTGTAAATGGCGTCACTACGCCTGACTCAGAGTTTGCTACCATATCGTAGGAGCTTTGAACGAAACCAATACGATCACTGTCTGTAGACTGACCAGCAATAATTCGAGTTACAATAGGATAATCAATGTACTCTTCTTTAATGGTGAAGGTACCATCTTCAGATGTAAAACCAAGTTACACACCACAACTACGATCATTATTGGTATCAGCACAAACTTCAGCACCACCCACATAACCATCAATGACGGTGATCTGTTTTTCTTTTGCTGTATCGTCACCACCTTGGGACCCTGAAGAATTTGAATCGCTACCACAACCGCTTAACATGATTCCAGAAACAACCGCCACCGCTAAATACGATTTATTGAATTTCATTTGTATCTCTCTGTATGATTAAGACCAAGCCTGGATTTGTGATTTTTGTTCCATTAACTTAGAAGATTGAACTCAATTGCCATACTAACTCGAACGCATATCACCTAGTTGCATTTTTCTATCTCATAAGTGTTACAAAATATGCATCCATACATATCGAAAATATTAGCTATTTTTCAATAAGTTAACAAATTTAAGCCTGTCGCACTTCGCTTTTTATCTGCACAAAATCTCTGAAATTTATTGACTTTCGTAATGATATTTTTGATCGATGGTATGAAATACGTTTCGAGCTTTGAACGGAACAAGAGATAAAACATGTGAAAGATTTTCTATTTACGATTCTAAGTAAACGAGATTGTTAAGGCTCTCAATTTATGAAAGCCTTCTTGTGTGATCAGCATTTAATTTGCCAACAACCAGTCAGATAAACGAGTGCGAGCAGTTAGAGGATGGTCTAATGTACTAGGTTCAGGCTGTTCTCCAACTTTCTCTGTATACGACAAGAGATCGACCGCATCCAGTAAAGTGTCATCACCCACCTCTTTGGCATAGTCCCAAGCCTCGCTTTCTGTCATGTGGTATCTGCCAAGTTTCTTAGTTTGCGCAAACAGATCCGCTGCTTCGGCGATTGTGAAGCTTTCCGGCCCTAACAACGTTAATCGTTTATTAAACAGCTCTGGCAATTTATAACTTTGTGCGACGGCTTTGGCGTAGTCTTGAGCGCTAATCCAGCGTAGAGGTTGAGTTGACTGACACATGGTCGAGACCGTTTCTTGGTCTACCAACAAATTTAAAGTTTCGAAAAACCAGCTCGGCAGATATGTGATATACGGTATACCACTGTTCTTTAGTAGGTTTTCTGCCTCTAGTTTCGCCTTTGTATCGACTCGGAAACTGTTCTTTTCATACGCCGTCGCGGTAGAAATCATGGTAATAAGTTTAATAGACGATTTGTCGACAGCCCCAAGAATGCGCTTTGTTCCCTCAACGTGATTACGAAGGTAAGTCTCAGGGCTATTGCCACTAAGGTTGATATGAATCGCTTCAACTCCCTTCAACGCAGGAATTAAGCTTTCTTCATCAAACAGGTCTGCTTCAACAAACTCATACCGCGGCCCTTTAAATAAATCTCGCGCTTTAGATGAATCTCGAGAAATGATACGAACGCTATTCCCCTCTCGAGCGAACTCTTTTGCGACAGGTAAACCAAGCATGCCCGTGGCACCGACAACAGCAATTGATTTATACATAATTAGACTCCTTGTGAATATGTAATCAATCATAAGGGTCATTGATTAATATTATTAGTAGGATAAAGTGAGAGCCTGCTTACCAAAAATGGGATAAAAATGGATCTTGAAGCGAGCTTATGGTTTTCAACAGTGGTCAGAATGGGATCTTTTTCGAAAGCCGCGACTGAATTAGGGGTGCCAACTAGCACGGTGAGCCGACGCATCGCCAATCTAGAGAGTCAATTGGGAACGACGCTATTAGTGAGAAACACTCGTAGCATGCAACTCACTCAATCTGGCAATGAATATTTAACGCTAACCAAACAACTCGAAATAGGCTATCAGTCACTAAAAGATTGGCAAGACAATCAATCCCAAGTTTCTGGAACATTACGTATCACCGCCCCTCTTCAGTTTGTTGATTGGCCACTCAGTGACTGGGTTATTGAGTTTAAATCCACTTACCCAAAAATCAACATTGAACTCGTTGGCAGTAACGAAAACCTTGATTTTTATGAAGATAGAATTGATATCGCTTTTCGCCAAGGCCCCTTATCCAATTCCGACTTAAAACAACGCCGCTTGTTTGAACTGCAATACGGGATCTATGCGTCACCGAACTGGCTCAAGGAACACCGCGACTGTCTAGATTTAGCCTGGCTGCAGGATCAAGAGGTGATAAACATTGGCGTTAAAGGCAAAGGCTTTCCATGGCTGATTAAGCAAAACAACAAACTGCACGCTATTGTTCCGAAATCGGGATTGTTACTCGAATCTCCTCAGCAAGCAGTACGAGCGGCTAAAGCAGGTTTAGGATTAATATATGTACCGTACTTCGATGCCCATTCTGCGATAACTAAAGGTGAATTAGTTCCAGTGTGTGAATCACTATGGCCCGATGGGATCAGTTTTTACCTTGTATTTCATGAGTCGAGAACCAAATCTAAAAAGCTGTCGACGTTTATCGATTTTATCTTAGATAAACAGAAGTCACTGATGACACTACCCGGTATTTGTTAGGCTTTCGAAAAAATTTCGTTGGTCAGTTTGTGTATTTACGAAGGCTTTTGAACAGCTGAAGGTTATCCAATAACACAATTAGAAACGCTACAAATTTTATCGCATTTGTTAATCAACGTGAACTAACCAGTTGCACACAAAAAAGCCAGTCATAGGGGGCGACTGGCTTATTCCTACTATGTGAAAGCGGCTTACTGCTGAACGCTTTCTACACGACTACTGCGGCCCGAGTGGGTAACGCTACGAGTTTTTACGTTTGTAGCATGACTCACATCAACTGACCCATAGTAAGGAATCCATGTTGTCCCATCATCAAGGGAATACTGATTCTGTAAGCCAGGGAATCGCGTGTTAATCGTCAATTCACCCGACTCAACTACCGCACCAGGTAGTGGTATACGGTAGTTGACTCCAACAGTTTCATCAATTTGATTATATGTATCAACGGGTTGGATGTATTCCAATTTGGCTAATGCATGCTTACCGAGAGTATTCGAGAACACATCCCAAGCGCGATCCATTGCTGTTTTACCATTTGCATCTGGCTGATCCTCTATGGGCATATCGGTCACCCATGCACGCTCTGCTACACCGAGTAATTTAGGAAAGACCAAATACTCCATGATTTCAGGCGACTTTGCATTTTCAGCGAACAGCTGCCCCTGCAATCCGGATATGTTGTTCTTGCCCTCTTCAGACAAATGTACCCACGCTGGATTCCAAGGCACCGCATTACCTAACTTGTCGGTTTTGCCATTGACGTAAATGTTGAAAGGACGGTATTCAAAGGTTTTCTTCGTGTCTGTGTAGCCGGCCCAGTGATAACCCACTTCGTCTGGATGCTTGTTGTAAGCGAGGTCAAAATACAAATTTGTCGCATGAGACAGAACGACTTTGTAACCTTGGTTAGCAAACACATAAGACTGATGCTCATTTCCCCATCCCCACACGTTATTCCAAAATATTGGGAAGACTTCACCATAGTCTGCGGTTCCTGTTCCATTATGAGTCAGTACATCACCCCAACTCGCCATTTGAAAACCATTTTGACGAATGATGTTCGCCCACTTAACAAAGAAGTAATCAAACAATTCTGCGTCTGTTTTTCCTGCGGTTTCCGGGTTGTCTTGTATAGCTGGAGACTTCGCCCACCACTCATTTGGCCCTAAGTGAGGCAGCTCATCACCACCACCATGAAGACGAGTAGCTTTCGCTTCTGGTACAGAATCGTACATGGCTTTGGTTTCGCTTATCACTTTGTTTAGGAACTCATATGTACCAGGTAGGGATGGATTCACTAAGTTATCGGTATAAAACTGTGGCGTATAGAATTTCGATTCATCAAGTGGATCAATTAATCGATAACGATTTGCTTCAACAAGGTCACTGTCTTTGTACTTATTGTAGCGGTACTCCATAGCCTTGATCGCTGCACGCGCGTGGGCAGGAAAATCGTATTCCAAAATAACATCTATGTGACGGTCAGCTGCGTATTTCAGGATCTCTTTAAAATCTTCAACTGTATAATAGCCCCAACCTTTACCTAGATAGTTTTGTTGGGCGATCTCAAAGCCTTGGTATTTTGGTGCCACACCATTATTGGCCTCTACGACATTGCTTGGTTTACCTTCAATGCCATCACCCGGTTGAAACTCATTACTCGAACCCATAAACGTGTGCAACATGGTAGTTTCTTCCGTATCAAAACCTCGTTTTGACCCAAATTCTGTTAGCTCTGGAATTCCCGGAATTTCGATACGCCAACCTTCATCATTGGCAATGTTGATTTCGAATTTATTGATTTTGTAATAGGCCAGCAAGTCAATCAGCTTCAAGACTGTCTCTTTACTTTGGAAGTTACGAGCGACGTCCAGCATCATGCCACGATATTCAAAACGAGGCGCATCCAATGCACTCATTGCAGGCAATACCGCATGCTGCATTTTGTTTCCTACTACAGACGCTTTATACACTTCTTTCGGTATTAGTTGCCTTAAAGTTTGAATACCATAAAACACACCGCTTGCATCTTTACCTTCAATCACAATGCCATTAAACGGATCAATATCAATACGATAACCTTCGCTATCAGGCGTGCCGTCGGAGTCAGTATCTAAACTTGGGTTCAATTTAAGTGTAATCAAATTGGCGGTATCAACTTGTCCTGCATTAATAGGGAACTCACCCACTATAAGATCTTTTAATGCACTCTGTAGATACAACGCTTCATTGCTTAGGCTATCCGGTGCGTTGATCGCTCCCATCCACCCAAGTAAAGTAAGGAACGCACCATCTTTATCTTGAGCCGACTGCAATTGAGGAACAACTTGGTTTTTCAGAGCAAGTTCCATCGTTGGAGTTGTATTTTCTTCAAATCGAAGTGCTGGGGTTTGGACTGGCATCGTGTCATGTATGCTTTGCCTAGTTTGCTTAAAATCTGATGGGTCCATGTGAACGTCTACAGAAACAGCTCTTGGTGCCTCACCATTAAACGAGATATGGAAACCCGACGGAGAGTCATTCTTTAGCATTTGCCAATACTGAGCTGTAATAAATATTTCGCGAGATTCCCCGGATAAATTGGTTCAAAACCAGAAATAGGCTCTAAAACAAAATAGTCGCCACTTTTCGATGTATCAGCATTTTTCAGTACAAGATTCTGAGCTGCTATCTCTGCACGAGCAAGGTTTCCATCTTCACTGTCTAGCGGTAGGACAGATGCTGGTGGTCGAACCGAACTGTAGTACAGTGACCAGCCACTTTCACCAAGTGCTTCTGAGCCATTATTGGTAATGGTCAAACTTCCAAGAAACTTGTTTTCACCGATGTTGTGGTCAATGACTTTCCATAACAAATCTAACTGTTCTGCCTGCGGGTGATGGGTAGCCGCAAGCGCAGTGGTAGGCATTGCCATACTGGAAGCCAATGCAATCGTTAGCAGTTTTAATGGTAACCTTAACTTGTTCATTCTAAATTCACTCCATGATTAATTCACATGAACAAACTGCCCATGTGTACACAAATAAATGAGGGTTTTAATCGAACGTAATAGCAAAGGTTCATTCTTCATTAGGATGAACCTTGCTATTTGATATCGGCCTTAATGGCCAACAGAAGTTATCTTCGGTTGATCATGCGTTTAAATTGGTGGCGACGACCACGAAGGGTCAGGCCAAGTCGCATGATATTTTCTGGAGGGGCGATACCGCTGTATCCACCATCGCCGATGTGAACGATATCCGCACCAGCAGCTTTCGAGGCCATCGCCACTTTTTCAATGTAAGACTCTGTCGCGCCTTCTTGCGATGTTCCAATCGCTAGCATGCCCAACATGCCACTTTCGTGTACCGCGGAGATCATCTTTTTGGCCATGTCTGCGCACACACCTGGTGTGGTGTACGGTGCTGGGAACATCATGATATCGGCCCCCGCTTCTGCAAACCCTGGAACGATGTTTAAGTTATAATCGTTTCCTACGCCACCAGCGTGCATTTTGCCTGCAACAATGATGATCTCTTTCGAAACATTACGAACTAAACCAATCGCATCCATAATTGTTTCTTGCGTGACACAGTTGCCTGGGTTTCCGGTTAACATGACATAATCAAGACCAAGCTCAACGGCGCGTTCAACCGTTTCTTTGGTCACCGTTCGACCGACATCTACATGGCTTACGTCAGCCGGTACAGGTTCTAGGTTACAACCCACTAAGCGACCAGTTAACGCTTTAACCTGTTCAATGGTCATGAACTCGTCTGCCACCTCAGACAGTACTTTGATTTTTGGGTCCATGACGTCCAAACAATTCAGTGTGATCATGTCTCCACCGAACGCCGCAGCAATTTCCGGCCCTGACACTAAATCAATGGGTGGGGTAATGGAAACCACATTCTCCACCATGATTGTTCGACCTTCAGAGTTTCGAATGCTATTTAAAATCTGTTCACGCGACGCATTGCGAACATCCTCTGCCGTGTAATCAAATATGCGCTTCTTCACGAGCTTGACTCCTTTGTAACTGATGATGAATGGCGACGATTTCTTCCGCTAATTCGCGGCACAACATCGTTGTCATGATATGGTCTTGAATGTGCGTCAGGATCAAGGTCATCGTGACCTTGCCTGCCCCTCATCGAAGCCAATCAAAGATGTTTGAGCTTTATGCACACTGACTAGAGCTTCATCTCCAGATTTAAGATAAGTTTCAGCCTGCTTGAATTGCCCTTTTCTTGCATCGCGCATTGCTTCCATGAAAGAAGAGCGAGCTTCACCTACCTGACAAAGGAGGGTCATCAGAAACTCTTCTGTAATTTCAGATTCACTATTAATTTCGAACTGCATCTAAACCACCTTCCGTTACTGTCTCTGTTGCTGGCTTGGTCTTCGCTTCCATTGCTTTTTCTTCGGCAAGTAATTGACGCTCATGAACTTTAAGGAATGGATAGAAAACAATCGCACTCACAACAATGCTGCTTAGTACAACTAACGCGGCAGTACCTGAGTTCGTTGCAATGATGGCGCCGATTGGTGCTGGCATTGTCCAAGGTGGAATCGCAATGATTTTTGCTAGGAAACCCGACTTAAATGCCATCCATACAATCGCGGTATTTAGTGTTGGCGCAAGCATCCAAGGAATGAAGTAAATTGGGTTCATTACAATTGGTGTACCAAAAATAACCGGTTCGTTGATGTTAAATGTGCCTGGGATAATGGACATTTTACCGATGGTTTTCAGTTGAGTGGCTTTAGAGCGCATCATCAATACTACGAGGCCCCAAGTACCACCAGCGCCCCGACAAAGATGAAGAAGTCCATTACTGGGTTGATGAAAATGGCAGGAAGCGGCTCACCTGCAGCTAGCGCTTCTTGGTTCAACCCTAAGTTGATGAGAAGCATAGGCCAATGATACCGCCAACAACCGATCCCCATGAATACCACTAAACCACAGCATTTGAACCAGTAGTACGGCAATTAAACATGCGATGAAGCTATCAGATGCGAGAACGAGAGGTTGGAACAGTTCCATAATAGCTGAAGGAATCTTCATACCATATTGGTTCAAATAGACGTTCACAGACATGACAATGACTGAAATGAATACGATTGGGATAAGCAAATCAAACGACGCTGAGATCTTTGGTGGCACCGCTGCAGGCATTTTGATTCGGATGTTGTACTTAATCAGTAAACGCTGCATCTCCGGAACAAATAGACCACAGATGATGGCCGTAAACGCCCCCGTACCACCAAGAAATGCGCCCGGCAATACACCACCAATATCGACGCTGACCATAGGTGCTGCGGCAAGCAAGAACGCAAACATGGACAACATGCCGGTATTCATTGGGCGCAGTTTATACGCTTCAGCTAAACTAAACCCGATGCCGAAAGCAGCGTATAAAGCAAAGATACCCATACTTAGTTGGAATGGCGCCATGATGTTATCAAAACCGATGACTTCAATTAAGCCATGCCATGCATCGAAAAATGCGTTTCCCTCAGAGGGAGGAAACGCCAACACTAATAGCATTGACCCTACAATTAAAAATGGCATCGTCGAAACAAAGCCATCTTTAATTGCATTAACGTGCTTTTGAGCAGAGATTTTGCCAGCCACTGGAGCGACGACATTTTCCACAAAACTCAGTACTTTATCAAAAATAGCCATTGTCTTACTTCTCCACTGTTGCATGCGTTTGATACAGATCCAGTGCTTGTGCTAACACTGCTTCCCCATTCAACATGCCGTAATCCATCATGTTGATTAGCCCGCACCCTTTACCAATGCTTGCGGCGCTGTTCTTAAACTCCTCGTATTTGAACTTCACTTGGGGCGCAACTAAGCACACATCGCTCCATTGAATGCATTCATCAAACTCTGAAATAGAATGAGCTGAGATTTCACACTCCAGCCCTTTTTCTTTCGCAGTATCTTCCATCTTCGCAACAAGCATGCTCGTCGACATGCCAGCCGCACAGCATAAGAATATTTTCATCTATCCTCTCCTTAGGTATTTTCTAGTCCGAAACTTAATGTAACCGGTTTCGGAAACCGGTTACATTTATAACTTAAGTAAATTTTCATCGCTAATTAATCAACCGCATATGCAACATTGATCAATACTTTTAAAACAAATGGAGAGAAAAATGAGACGTGCGCCACTATTAATTGATCAATTTTTAAACAGAAAACAGATCGATTAATAGCCTTTATTGTAAGAAAAAGCGATGCCATTTCAAAAATAGCATCGCTAAAATCAGGGAAAATAGGTGTACTGTGTAGTTAGCCTGAATAGCCCACAACTGGCTATTAATTTTGTTTAGTAGAATCTCGTAAAACTAAATAGCCTTTCATCATTTCTGACTCAAACTTTACTTCTCCTTGAGCCAACTTTTGAGCCACTTCCATTGCTCTAGCCATAATGGCTTGGATTGGGAGATCAACCGTTGTGAGAGCTGGGGTAACAAAGGCACTGTATGGGTCATTATCGATACTCACGACCGATACCTCGTCGGGTATAGATATTCCTTGCTCAGTGAAAGCTTTAATCAAACCTACAGCGATATCGTCAGAAGCCGCAAGCATTGCACTGCCGTACTCCCCGTTTTCTAATAGTTGTTTTCCTGTCGTATAACCTTCAATAAAACCAAATGAACAATGGCTTATACGAGAAGTAATAGTGAGGCTTTGATGCTTCTCTTTCGCTAGTGAAAAACCCTCTATTCGAGATATGGACGTCGGGGTAGTTGGAGCTGGGCCAATATAAGTGATATCTCTATGCCCCAACTCAATTAAGTGATCAAAAGCGAGTTCAACCGCATTTTTTTGATCAAATGCAATTGAGAATCCCGCCTCGTCAGGCAATATTCGCCCTACATTGACCAATGGAATATCTATCGATTTGTTTAACGCAATGACTTGCTCAGCAGACAGCATACGGCTGTAAAGAACGATCACATCACACTTCTTTTCGACCAAAGAGTGAACAGCTTCTAACTCACTCTCTGCTTGATTGTGACCATCTGCGATGAGTAACTGTTTACCCATTTCATCTGCACTGACAGATGCTTGCTTAAGTAGAATACCAAAATAGCTACCCGTATAATCGGACAAAACCAGACCGACACTGTTACCACTTCGAGTGGCTAATGCTCTCGCTACAGAGCTTGGCTTATAATTAAGCTCTTTCATTACTGCGTTGACTAACTCTTTTGTGCTTTCTTTGACTTGTCCTGTCCCATTAATGACTCTCGATACGGTCGCTTTCGAAACGCCTGCCATACGGGATACATCAGAAATTGTCGTCATCCATGCCTCTTAACACCATCAGCTTATTGAAAACAAAGATAACAGAAAATTGATTAACTTGTGTAGTGTTCAAATGCGGCCCATTTTACATAACAGGATTGTTTAGGTGTGAAAATATGCGGGACAAAAATGTGCCTCAAAGTGTCTAATAAATATTTGGACATAGCGTAGAATCACCACCTTTACCAGTTCATTATCTACTACGTTCTCTCCCCTGTTAGTGATAATATCCCCGCATCTACATCAAAGAGAAAATCTATGTTTATCCATCGTGTCAACGATATTGACTGGCTGGTAATTACGGCTTTTGAAGAACTGAAGCCTCTATTTATCGAAGACGCTGGTCGAATTCCTTCTTGTTTTTCCACCACCAGCGAACTCAGCTTGATAGACCAAGCCAAACGCGCCTATGGTTTCTTACCAAAACTCAGTGGTGTCATCACCGATACTGGCACTTTTCAAAGCAAGAATAACGAGGAAGACTTGAACCCACAGCTTGCGTGCGTAGTGGAAGGGCGTGGTCGCGTGTTTATTTATCACGGTGGATATGTGGCTTTTGTCGATGACGAGCAAACTTTTATTACTCGAATTGATTAGCGAAGAGTCAACAATAGAAAATTTAGGTGGCTGAATAATAGCAACCCGCCGCTCCTCTACCTTTATTGAGAAACGACAGGAAGCATTTTGACTAACACCAATTAATAACGATCCGCTTGCGCGGCTAGGCGAATAAAGGCATTGGTTTCACCATACTTTTGGTAGCTGCCAACTCGTTGTACAACCTCGAAGAATAAGCCATTTATCTCCTTAGTGTAGAAATGATAGAAGCTGCCTGTGTCGTCTTCGGTGTAAAGAATGTTGTTCTCTTTCAATCGTTGAATCAATTCGTCGCTTAAATCGAACTGTGCTTGAATATCCAAATAGTAATTGTTTGGTATCTTCAGCTGGTAGATAGGCGACAAGTTGTTGACTGCCGTAAAGATATCCTCACACTCAAGAGCAATCTGGTTGATGCTCGCGCCATTGGATTCATTCAA
Organism: Vibrio mexicanus; assembly: GCF_001012815.1. Classification (GTDB taxonomy): domain Bacteria; phylum Pseudomonadota; class Gammaproteobacteria; order Enterobacterales; family Vibrionaceae; genus Vibrio; species Vibrio mexicanus. Next base: position 14,120 of record NZ_JYJP01000060.1, on the reverse strand, counting down.
GAATCGCTGAGTTTGTGTACGCTTGGCACTAGTACTGTTGAGCGCCACTTTAATACGATTATTAGGCTTTTAATCGTACGGCTGGTGATAAGGCCATTAATATCTGGAAGGTCGTAGCTCTCTTCCGGTACAAAGCCAAATATCGACTTGTAGAAGAACAAGTTGGAGAGTAAGTTCTCTGACGGAACCACTTGGCCAATATGGTCTATGCGAACAAAGTTAGGGTCAGACTTTTTATGGTTGGCCACGGGTTCAAAGTCGACTTCGTAAAAGCGCTCAGCTTGCGCTTGGTCAAGCAAGTGAATTAACAGATTTTCGGAGTTTCTGAGCGTTGGGATATCTAGCTCATTCTCTTGGCGAGGTTGGTGAATAGTTGGACTATTGTAACGCATGGCCAATTCAACCAAACGACGTGTATCGTCAGTCAGAACACCCAAAGCGCACACCGATTCACCATGCCCTTCCAAATAACTTTGTGCATTACTGTTTTTTTCATAGTTGAATACAAAGTTAATGTCGCCATGGTGGTAAAGATCGACATTCTTGCTCTTGTGTGTATGAGTTTTCTCAAAACCCAGTGACTCAAGCACATCCGAAAATCCGTTGTTTTCTCTGTCTTGCACAGCAAATTCAATAAAGCTCAAATCATGAATTTGTGGAGCGTCAAACTCATCATTCGTTTGGTCTTCAAGCCACTTGAGTGATCGAACTCCGTCCACCGCTTTTTTAATTGGCGAAGATGAACGGAAATCATCATTAAATACTTCATGTGAAAGATAATCATTATAGCCTTTGTCTTTCAGCGCCTGAACGAATTCGATTACTGGGAAGTCCCCCTGCCCTGGGAAACAGCGGTAATGACGGCTGTATTGCAAGATATCCATCTGCATTTTCGGCGCATCAGCTACCTGAACTAAGGCAATTTTCTCTGTCGGAATATCGTTAATAAGCGTATCCAACGTGTTGCCGCGAGCAAACATATGGAACGTATCCAATACAACACCTAAGTTAGGGTGATCGACCATTTTTACCAAGTTCCACGCATCATCATAATCGGCAATATGGCGTCCCCATGCTAGAGCCTCGTAGCCAAGCTGCATGCCTTCATGCTGAGCAAGCATTGCCAACGCATGCAGATCATCAGCACATTGCTCTGCAATCGGTGAGGATGCCGGATGAACGTTACTGCACATCATCAATCGGCTAGTACCTAGCTGATGAGCAATCTCTATTTTGCGCTCAAGCATATTGTACTTCTTTCGACGAAGCGGCTCCGGCATCCCTTCCATATCGCGAAAAGGTTGTAGAACTAAAATTTCCAGCCCAAGACTGTCGGCAATGCGTTTGACGTCGGCCGCTGAACCACGGTATTGCGTCAGGTCGTTTTCAAAGATCTCAATAGCATGGAAGCCTGCCTTAGCTGCCGCATGCATTTTTTGCTCTAACGTGCCGGAAAGGCAAACAGTTGCAATTGAATATTTCATTGTTACATCTCCTTAACGCATAATTAAGCGGTAGCTAGCTCTTGTTGTTTCTGAACTTCTCGAACTGAAACATATTCACCACTTTCACAAGCTTGAATAATGGCGTCGATCACGAGTAGGTTCTGAAGGCCATCACGAACGCTCACACGTGGTTTTGTTTCTTGTCCGCGAATCAACGAGCAGAAATGCTCTAATTGCAGCTTCAAAGGGTCTTCTCGGTTGATAGCTTCACTTCGTTCTTCCATCGCGTTCCACCATGATGGAGTCACATCATTTGCGAAACTTTTTACCTGCATAGTGGGTACAGACAGACAGCCATTGGTTCCCGCAATGTGATAACAGTCTTCCGTTTCATAAGTCGCGTAAGATTTATTCTCTTGAGAGGTTTGCTCCCAACTGCGAGGGCTTGCGGATGCATCGGAAAGGACAAATGACCCTAAAGTGCCATTTGCAAAGCGTAGCGAAATGACACACGTATCTTCCACCTCAAATTCACGCGCCACGTTTGAACTCAGTGCTTGTACGCCGACAATATCCCCGACCAGATAACGTAAGTTACCAATCTCATGAATCATATTGATCAAAATTGGACCGCCGCCTTTTACTTTGCGCCATTCCCCTTCGTTGAAGTAGTAATCGGGTTTGTAGAAGGCGGCGCTGCCCGTTACAGAGACAAGCTTGCCTAGCTCACCACTTTCAACAACAGAACGCGCCGTCTCCAACAAAGGGCTATAAGCTCGATGATGACCAACTAACAACTTCGCTTGTGTTTGCGTTACTCGGTCAAGCAGAGCAATTCCGTCTTCAATCGAATCCGTAACTGGCTTTTCCACAATCGCTGGCACACCTGCGTCGATACATTGATGGGCTTGAAGTGCGTGTAGTTTATTAGGCGTTGCGAGAATGACACCGTCTGGTTTGTCTTGAGTAAACAGTGCGTCCAAGCTATCGAATACGGGTACGCCATATTGCTCAGCAACATCAACCGCACCCGGTGATGGATCGACGATTGAGGCCAATTCACATTGGTTGCTTTCCGCCACCAACTTGATGTGTGTTTTTCCAATGAGCCCTGCTCCAGCAACTGAAATTCTAAGTTTTTCCATGACTTAACCTTTTTTATTCTTCTAACTAATAAGGGCAACAACAACGGACAGGGATACCCCTGACGCCACAGTTGTTGTTACAAGTGTATTGGTACAAAAAGTGTGTTGTTGATACAGCCCGCCCAGAATCGGATAAATCGAAAGCATGGGTGAGGCGCTAAAGATGAGTAATGCCACAGCCAAATCGCCTTCTACTGGGAACAGGTATAACAACCCAAATGCAAACAATGGGAACATCACCAACTTAATGATGGCGACGACGGACAAGCGCGGTATTTGAACCAGCTTTGTCGACTGCGCAAGTAATCCACCTATGGCAAAAAGCGCGAGGGCAATGGACGTTTGCGCAAACATGGTGACACTGGACTGTATGGCTAGTGGAACTTGAATCGCCATGACATTGACTGTAATGGCAACCAGAATGGCAATAATAATTGGGTTCCTGCGTAGCCGGTCAAAGATGGTCATTAACCTCTGACTGAGCGATGTATTTTGACCACTTGCTGTTTCTAGCAGAATCAGGCTCAAAGGAATGAACAATAGATTCTCAACTAGCACTACTAATAAGAAGCTTCCGCCATACCACCATCGAAGATAGCCAATATGATAGGAAAACCAACGAACGCGCTATTTGGCATTCCGCTTCCAAGACTATTGATATAAGTGTCTAGCCAACCTAATTTTAAAAACTTTCGACTAACGTAAATAGCCAATAACATACTAAGTAAGCCAGAAATCGCATACACCAAGACGTAATTGCCATTCATAGCCTGCTGCAAATCAAGTTGAGTGACGCTAATGAAGATCACCGCAGGTAGCGAGATATAAAGCACAAAGCGACTCACATCTTTAATGAATTTCTCATACACAAATGCACGTCGAACTGCGATAAACCCTACTGCAACGCAGATGAACAATGGCAGTAATATTTCTATGACAGGCATACAGTCACTCGTTTTTTAGATGAACAAAGCCCCTGCGAGCTCGCAATGCTCGCAGAATCAATCGTCACTTTTGTTGGTCCCCGAGCTCAGCTAAAGAGCTCGTGGGAGTTATTTGCTTTAGACAGATTCCCTAATTGATAGGATTTCCTAGCTAATATCCAAACAGATTTGGTAAGAAGAGCACGCTTTGCGGCACGAAAGTGATGAAGAACAATACGGCCACTTCCAGTAAGAACAAAGGAATAACCTGCTTCGAAATCTTGGCAATACCCACATTCGAGATGGTATTTGAAACGAACAGACAGATCCCCATTGGCGGTGTGATAAGGCCTATCATCAGGTTGAAAATCACTACTGTGCCAAAGTGCACTGGGTCGATTCCAAAACTCATCGCTATAGGGTGAAAAATAGGAATCAAGATCAGCATGGCGGCAATACCTTCTAGGAAGAGGCCAACACCTAGCAAGATGAGATTAACCATAATCAGAAACATGATTGGGTCTGAAATGGTGCTCAACACGTATTCACTGATATGCTGCGGGACACGAGAGAAAGTCAAAATCCAGTTCGCTACCGCCACAACAGCAATAAGAATTAGGACAACCGATGAATCACGCATCGAACGCATGAATACTTCAGGTAGGTCGCTGATTTTCAGTGACTTGTAGACAAACATCCCGACCATCAGCGCATAGAATGCAGCAAATGCAGCCGCTTCGGTTGGAGTAACAATCCCCATCAAAATTGAGCCAAGAATGAAAATCGGCATCGTCAACGGAATGAAAGCTTTAATCAGTGCTTTTCGGCGGCTTGTACGCTCGACACGAGCTTCAATATTGTTACGCGTTGCGTAATAGAACACAAATAGCGATAGCGCCATAGCTGATAGCAGCCCAGGTACGATTCCCGCCAAGAATAGCGCAGGAACTGAAACGCCACTCGCAATCAAGGCGTAGATAATAACCGGAATACTCGGTGGAATCATCGGGCCAATAACGGAAGAAGCCGCGGTTAGAGCCGAAGAAAACTCCTTGCTGTAGCCTTGTTTTTCCATCTGTGGAATGAAGACTCGCCCTAGTGCTGATGTGTCGGCTACGGCAGAACCAGATATCCCCGCAAACATTACAGACGACCATACGTTCACTTGCGCTAAGCCACCACGAAAGTGTCCAACTAACGCATTGGCAAAATCGATAATACGGCTAGTAATACCACTTTTATTCATGAGTTCGCCTGCAAGTACGAACAACGGAACTGCAAGAATTGAATAGGAATCAAGACCACTAAAAATACGTTGAGATACTAGGCTGATTGAGATTGGCGTGGCCGAGATGTAAAACGACATCGCCAAAATAATACTAAATACCAATGGCACGCCAAATACTAGCATGGTGCCCATTAAAGCAATTGAAGGCATGGTCGCTCCTTAAATATCGTTTTGAGTCAATGATGGTGCGGAAGAAAAGCGTAACTGCTTCAAGTGCAAACCAAGTCGCATGATAGCGGCAATGAAAAGACAAGCTCCGCCAATCACCAGAGCAGACTGAAAGTAGCTCATGCTCAAGCCAATTCCTGGGGATTCAATCCCACCGCGTCGCAGAACAAACTGATACCCAGACCAAGTTAAAATAATCGAGCTTGCCAAAACGGAAAGGTCAACAATCACTTCCAACGCTTTCTGAAAGGCACGCGAGCGAACGGAATCTAAGACAGAGAACTTAATATGTAGACCTTCCAAATAACACAACGGCATCGCAAACATCACACCATAGATCATGGCGTACTTGCTGACTTCTTCTCCCCATAGAATGGAGATATTGAAGAAGTATCGACTAAACGTGGTTGCGAGCATGACAGCAAACAGCGTGAAGAGTGATGAGCCAGCTAATATCGCGAGCAGTTTTTTGTAGTATCCAATCATAGAGTCCTCCCCGTAAAACAAGCGCCATCACAACGCCTAAGCATTGCAATGGCGACTAGCGAGTTAGTTAGATGCTGCTTCTACAGCCTCTAAAGCGCCATTAATCCATTTCTGGTCAACTGACGTTTCTAACCACCTGATCACTTGTGGCTGCGTCGCTTCTCGGAATTGATTCAATTGCTCTGGAGACAGTGAAGTGATCTTCATCCCTTTCTTCGATAAGGTTTCGAGGCCTTCAGCTGAGTTCACCTGCTGGATAGCACGCCCCACCGTACCTGCAACTTTTGCAGCGCGGTCGATAATATCGCGATCTTTAGCATTCAGAGACGAGTAGAAATCGTCATTAATCAGCAGGAAGTCAGTTCCGTACACATGCCCATCAAGCGTGATGTATTCTTGCAGCTCATAGAACTTACTTGCGTTAATAACGCTGACCGGGTTCTCCTGACCATCAATAACACCTGTTGTCAGTGCCGCTGGAACTTCAGGGAAGGAAATTGGCGTTGGTTCTGCGCCCAATGACTTGACTAACTCCACGTATAAAGGCGTTGTCATAACGCGAATCTTCAGACCTTTCATGTCCTCAGGCGAGCGAATTTCTCGTTTAGAGTTCGTGAAGTGACGGAAACCTGTTTCACCATAAGCTAAGTTGCGTAGGCCCGTGGTATTTAAACACTGCTCATTGAGCTTCTGACCAAATTCACCATCTAGCACTTCCCAAGCCACGGGCTCTGAAGGGAATAGGTATGGGATTTCTAAGACATTCGCCTCTTTACACAACTTTGAGTACGCCCCTGACACCATAGTCATGGTGAGCATACCTTCTTGTGTGGATTGAAGAAGTTCCGTTTCACCACCTAGCTGGCCTGATGGGAACACATTCACGTTGATTCGTCCGCCTGACTCTGCTTCAACGATGTTTTTGAAGACTTGAGTAGCAGCGCCCTTCTTCGAGATTGTCCAATCTTGCGAATCTACGTGACCAATTGTGATATCAACGGCAGCACTAGTGGTAGCAGCATAAGCAAGCGGAAGGGTCAGAGCGAGTAGTGTTTTAATTGTTTTCATTGTTAAACCTCCTGTTTCAGCAGGAATCAACCTATCACCAAGATTTAACAACCAACAATTCAGATAGTGAAAGAGTTATTCAAATTTTAGATAACCCTGTCAATACAAAGTATAAAGCCAAGCCTTTGTTGAGCATTAAATACATTAAAAATCAATCAGTTAAACAATTTTAAAGTGCAATAAGAGTTAGAAAAACATCGCAATGTCAATTTTAAAATACATTTATAAAAAATTGAATGAAGTCACAGGAAGTCACAATTAATTCACATACATTGTACCAACAAAACAAAAACGAGAGACATCATTAACACAATAGACAATCCTCAATAATTACAAATACACAAATAATAAATACAAAACATAGATAGATTGATAAACATATAATCAAGCTATTAAATACTATAAATATAAATATTAATTAAGCAATTGATAAAGCTTGCAAATACAACAAGAAGTAGAGTCCATTATGTTTAAAGTGCCTAACTTACGTCATCTAAGAGCGATCTCAGAAGTGGTGAAAACGGGGAGTATCAGTAAAGCATCAGAAACAGTTTTTCTGTCCCAACCAGCAATCACGCAGGCAATATCAAAGCTTGAGAAATCATTGAACTGTGAGTTGTTTGAGCGAGCATCGGACGGTATGACTCCCACCGATCAAGGTGAAGTATTCTCAGAAAGGATCGACCGCGCTCTAGATACGATCAGTCAGGGCATTGCCGATAGCCTTAAGCAAGCCAACGGACAAAGAAAAAGCAATGTTCAACGCTATCTGTACAACATTACCACCACCCAATTAAAAGCTCTAATTGCGGTGTCCAATGGTGGAAGCTTTACAGAAGCCAGTAGAATATTGGAAGTATCACAATCGTCGGTATATCGTGCGGCAAAGGACTTGGAAGATATTCTTTCTATTACTATTTTTGAAAAAAGTAGTAACGGAATACAAATAAGCAAAGCAGGCGGAATATTAGTCATTGCCAGTAAGCTTGCTTTTATAGAAATTAATCAAGGCATCGAAGAGATCGAACTATTAGAAGAAAACTATAAAAGTACAATTACAGTTGGCTGCTTACCATTAGCGAGAACCTGTCTTTTACCCCAAACGATGAATCAATTTCTAGAAGACTACCCGGACTGCCAGATTAAAGTTATTGATGGCCCTTACCCCGATTTGCTTAACCATTTGCGTCATGGAAACATCGACATTCTTATTGGGGCACTGCGCTTTCCTTCCCCTAGCACGGATATTCGTCAAGAAACACTGTTCCAATCTAAAAACACCATACTGTCGCGTAAAGACCACCCATTGCAGTCAAAGGAAAAGCTCTCCATTTCCGACCTCAAGGAAGCCAGCTGGGTTGTATCAGGTTTAAACACGCCTGGACGCAGTATTTTTGAAGAGATATTTACCGCCCATGACGAAGAAGCCCCTTCACGGCTTGTCGAAGCCAGTTCTCAAATGCTAGTGAGGGAATTATTAATGGGCAGTGACCGATTAACCATACTCTCACAACATCAAGTTAAACGTGAACTCGATGAGGGCCAGTTTAGAATCCTACCTTTTGAATGCCGTAGCCAATCTCGACCGATTGGGCTTACGATGCGCAAAAACTGGCATGCCACGTCTGTGCAGTCCTATTTTGTTCAATTGCTGCGTCAAAATGGTGTGCAGCTCATGCTTAATTTACGCCATTGTTGTGCTTATTTTTTATCAAAACTGAATACCCTCTCACTTTAAATGATTTTTCGCTCTCTGTACCAAATGCTATTTTTTTCACAAGTCAACGTAGTACGAGAGAGCGAATCATATGGCAACAATATCTAGAGTCGCCTTTATTGGATTTGGCGACATAGCAAAAAGCTTCATTAAGCGCTGGGAATCTAAAATGCCCGATGTCTTATGTGCTTACGACAATAAAATCGAATCAAGCAGTCAAAAGCAATCTTTACTGATGGAGTACATCAATCACGGCGTTCAAGGGACTTTCTATCCAGACGAAGCAACAATGGGTGCAGAACTTATCTTTTGCACCGTTGAACCTAGCGATGTTCAAGACGCAATAGAACAAGTTCGTGAAAGCCTAAAATCTGGCTGCTATTTCTTCGATTGCAGTGAACTTACGCCAGATTCAAAGCAGCAATTAGCGTCGAATTTTCATGCTGACACTCATTACATTGACGTCGCGATTATTTCGTCATTAAACGAACAAGCTTGTTCGATTTCAGTCCTGATATCTGGAGCAGAAGCCCTACGCGCTGCAGCATCACTTAAGCAGTTGAACTTCGACGTTTACGTCGTTTCTGACAAAGCAGGTGATGCCACCATGATGAATACCATCGGCGCGACTTGGTTTGAGGGCCTAGAAACCTTAACCGACCAATGTGTCAGTGAAGCCAAACGTGCTGGGCTTGAAAAAAGCATACTCGATTATTTGAGCAATCATCAGCCTGAACAAGAAATGCCAAAGCTTTCTGACGCCATGCTTGCTCGCTTGGACTAAACACTGTCCAACTCATTCTATTGAATAAAAAATAATTAATTAAGGAAGAACTATGAACGTTTGCATTGTTGGCGCAACGGGCGCTTTTGGTCGCAAGCACATTGATGCGGTGCTCGAAATTTCTGACGTAAACATCACGGCGCTGGTTTCTCCAGAGCAAGACAAACTCGACGAACTGATCACTGAGCTAAAATTGGAAGCGGTTGGGTATACCGAACTTAGTGCAGCGTTAAGCCAAGACTCAATTGACGCAGTGATCCTAGCAACGCCAACTCAAATGCATGCTTCACAAGCCATCGCCTGTATGGAAGCTGGGAAACACGTACTGGTTGAAATCCCAATGGCAGACAACATTGAGGACAGCTACAAAGTCGTTGAAACGCAAAAACGCACAGGGCTTGTTGCCATGGCTGGCCATACTCGCCGCTTTAATCCAAGCCATCAGTGGATTCATAACAAAATCCAAGCAGGCGAGCTGACCATTCAACAGATGGACGTTCAAACCTACTTCTTCCGTCGCACCAACACCAACGCTAAAGGTGAGCCAAGAACATGGACCGATCACCTACTATGGCACCACGCTTGCCATACGGTAGACCTGTTCCAATACCAGGTGGGCGAGCAAGCGAATAAGCTGCAAGCGCTACAAGGGCCTATCCATCCAGAGCTTAACATCGCAATGGACATGAGCATTGGCATGAAAACGCCATCTGGTGCGCTATGTACCCTATCACTTTCGTTCAACAACGAAGGGCCGTTCGGCACATTCTTCCGCTACATCTGTAAAGAAGGTACCTACATCGCTCGCTACGATGACCTATTCGATGGCTACGATAACCCAATCGACCTTGAAGGCGTTGCCGTCTCAAATAACGGTATTGAGCTTATTGATCGCGAGTTCTTTGATGCCATTCGCACGGGTCGCGAACCAAATTCCAGTGTGGCAAGTTGCCTTCCTGCAATGGAAACACTGAATGAACTAGAAAAACTGCTAGAAGCGTAGGAAACCATTATGGCTATCATCGGCACTGCTACCATAAACACGACTACGACAGGCACTTCTATTATAGGTGCGGAAAAACTCGCACCTGTTGCATTGGGGTGTATGAACCTATCCCATGCGTATGGTGTTCCCCCAAGAGAAGAGCACGCCATATCACTGCTTAATCAAGCGTTAGATACTGGCTATAACATGCTAGACACGGCAGCGCTTTACGGTTTCGGTACCAATGAATCCCTACTAGCCAAAGCAGTTATGCATCGCAGAGACGAGTTTTTTCTCGCCAGTAAGTGCGGCATGTTTAAAGGCCCTGATGGTAAACGTGCCATCGATGGACGCCCCAAAACACTGCGTAAAACATGCGGAGACTCACTAAAGCGACTGAACACCGATGTAATCGACCTGTATTACCTTCATCGTTGGGACAAAAACGTCCCTATTGAAGACAGTGTGGGCGAGCTTTCTCGCTTAGTAGACGAAGGTAAAATCCGACACATTGGGTTATCTGAAGTATCTGCCGATACCTTAATCAAAGCGCACGCAGTACACCCTATTGCGGCGGTACAATCAGAGTACTCGCTGTGGTCACGCAACCCTGAAATTGCGGTACTTGATGCCTGCAAAGACTTGGGCACAGCTTTTGTCTCGTTCTCTCCGCTTGGGCGTGGAATCCTGACCGGCACGCTAACCAACAATCAATTTGCAGCCGGCGATATCCGCCGCGCAATGCCAAGGTTTAGCAACGATCACTTTGACCACAACCTTACGGTGATTGAGAAGCTCGCATCATTGAAGGCAGTTTTCGCCGAAGAAAACGCACACTTGCCAGAGCCGACACTTGCGCAGTTTGCCATTGCATGGCTTTTAGCAAAGCAGCCTAACTCGATCGTGCTCCCTGGTACAACAAGTTTCAAACACTTAGAAGATAACTGGAATGGGCAAAAATACGCCATTTCCAACTCTTTGCTTGAGGTTATCGACCAAACCATACTGCAATCGGCCTTTTCCGGAGGTCGCTATAACACCGTGACTCAAGCAGAAATTGATACCGAAGAATTCTAATTCTCATAACAACGAACAGTTAGCTCGCTTAACAAGAGTGAGCCCCTAGGAAGTAAAGGATCTCATCATGACAAAAAAAACAGCTCTCGTCGTCAGTGCACATTCCGCAGATTTTGTTTGGCGCTGCGGTGGCGCAATTGCCCTTCATCAACAACTGGGTTACGAAGTAACCATCGCATGCCTTTCTTACGGTGAGCGTGGCGAATCGGCAAAACTTTGGAAACAAGAAGGCATGACGCTAGAAGACGTAAAACGCATCCGTCATCAAGAAGCGACAGCAGCGGCCAACGCATTGGGTGTAAACGATATTCGATTCTTTGATTTTGGCGACTATCCACTTGAAATTGATAAAGAAGGCAAATACCAGCTAGTCGATTTAATTCGCGAAGTTCAGCCAGAGTTCATCCTAACCCACTCAAAATGGGACCCTTACAATACCGATCATATGTACACCACCGAAGTTGTACTGCAATGCCGCATGATTGCGCAAGCATGGGGCCACAACCCAGGCGAGAAAGTACTTGGTGCACCACAGGTTTACATGTTCGAACCGCACCAAAGTGAACAGATGGAATGGAAACCCAATACCTTCCTAGACATTTCTGAAGTATGGGAAAAGAAAAAGGCGGCGATTGAGTGTATGCAAGGCCAAGAGCACCTTTGGAAGTTCTATGAGAACCTAGCTGAAAACCGTGGTAACCACTTTAGACGAAATTCAGGTGGCCAAGCTGGCGGAAGAAGCTGTGAGTACTCAGAAGGCTTCCAAGCCCTCTACCCAAATTGTGTGGATTCTTTATAGTCGATTCAGCGGCTGAAAAAATGAACCTCCCAGTCATCGGGAGGTTTTTGTTTTCGTTGTATGGCTTTGTACAGTAAGCCCACTTTCAAGCGACAGTGGCAAAGCAAAAGTATTGAACGGGTCGTCTTTGGTGTTACGCGCAGCTTTTAAAATGCTGATCTCCCCGTCATTCTAGTTTGGTCAGTTTTTCTCCGCGTAATTTTCTTTGAACCATAACGGGAGCCAAATGAAAGGATGTCCACTCTTTTCGGCGTTCGTAGTTAGTTTGGGTCGTGGCATCAAAGCCACACAGAAATGAGCGTCTCAAAGCCTAAGGTTTTCAGGATAGGCGATACACAGTGATGATAGGGTGTGGCTTCAAAGCTAATTGTTGGCTACGTGCGGTTGTCATGCATGATCCTTCTTGTAATACGCTGACTTTAGTTCACACAATTAGCTTAGAAAAGCCCACATTCCTGTTTCAAGAGTTCCCTACTTTTTAGATGTAATCGATTGGTTTGTTAGTTATCGAAAGACGTTTCTTAGGGTGTCTGTCCCACTAATCCACTTCTGTCCCACTAAACTTCCAAATAAGCAATTGAATTTTGACTTATGCTATTTAGCAATCATATTCTGGGCAATCTCTCGAAGCGTCTTATCGTTGCTTGTGTACTTGTTACGGATCTGCTTAGAATAATCTTTTATGTCATCTATTAAGCCATTGCTTTCATCTTGTAAAAAGGTCTCTAAGGTGGTGGTAGTTGTTGTGCTTTTATTCTTATTAAAATAAGATTTTAACCGCCCAATGACTTCATTGTTCGTGTAGTCTAGACTTAAAATGTTTTTATTATCAATCATAGTATAGTACACACCCCACCAACTTTTGATTAACTTATCGTTCTCGTCTCCTGAAGCTACCCCTTTCTCTCTCCAGTTTTCTATTGCGGATAGTGCTTCCCGCATCCATGCTCTTAACTCCGTTTTTAACACCGCCCCAACATATGAGTCGTCGGCTTTACTTTTGCCTTGGGGTGTTTCTTTTTTTATAAAATGATCGTGCGCATGCGACAACTCATGAGTAAAAGCTGATATTGCCCTACCGAGAATGGGGATACTTTTCCATTATTCACATAGTCCTTGACGGCATCTAACCAATTTTTTGAAATGGTTAATTTTTTTTCGTTGAAACTAAAACTTCCTCCGGAACCCTCGCCTCTTACTATTACGAGATCTCCGCTATCTCTTAGTGCTTTCCATAAATCTCCAGTTGTTGAACCAAACTTATCAAGAATAACTTGGTCACTTACGTCTCCCATCCAGTCAGCATCATCCCCAACAAATTTCAATTGCATTGTATGGTTGTATTTTTTATTCGAGCGGTTATCCATGAATACAATATTTTTCCTCACATTACTTTTCTTCTGAACAACAGAATTAGCAACCACTTTATTTCTATTCTTTTTCGACTTCTCTACTTGTGCATACATATCTCAAACCTTTTTTAATTTGGCTTTATCGCATGTTATAGGCTTTCTTTCATTGCCTATAACATGGTGGCGAAGCCACCGTGAACTTTAACTCGACTACCTCTTTACTAAAAATGGCTCTTTTTTAACCCCTGACCTTACCGATAAATGAACACTGTTAATCAGCCATTGCCTTTCACCATCACACCTCATCCAGCGCCGACTTTGTATTACCAAAAACCTTTGTCGTCACGTGCATATATGTCTTGACTGTCTTTGAGCTGGTGTGTTCAAGCAATACCACGGGCCAATTAGGGCGTCTGTCCCCCCCTCTAGCCCAATAAAGGTTCTCAGCTATACAAAAGAACCAAGATGCACAGCAGCTATTTGACACAGATGTACCTAATATGCGTACCTAGGTCCATCCCATCATTTAAAATGTATTAGGATGCATAATCGAAGGGGTATGGTCAGATTCTGGTATCGCAGTAACAATAAATCCGTTACTTCCAACCTGTAATCTGACAAAGTGGCTATTGTCCACCTCAATTTTAACCTCAAAACCATTCCCACTCCCTTTGATAGAGTAATTTCCCGCAGTAAGGTTATCGTCTATAAATTCCGCAAACTGGTCTCCTGAAGCGATGTTATATGGAGCTCTCATAAACTCATTTAAATGTCTATTTATCATATGCCACCCCCGCAGTAGCTGAGCCAGACTCCAAAAAAAAATGCCTTGGCCCCACTGGAAAGCGATTAGGTACTGTCAATAGAAGATTTGGTCTCGTAT
>NZ_JYJP01000059.1 GCF_001012815.1 Vibrio mexicanus | reverse complement strand
CAGGAGTTCACAATGAAAGTTTATGGACAAAAAACGATAGAGGTCGTTGTTGATCGACATTGTGATATTTGTGGTGTTAGTGTGATGGTCGATTCAAATGGCGTTCAGTTAGAAGAGGTTGGTGAACTGACTGCCAACTGGGGATGTGGGTCAAGAATGGACGGTATTACTCAACACCTTGATATGTGTGAAAGTTGTTTTCAAGTTGCATTATCTGCTCTAAAGGAGCATCGTCGAAGCATTGTGATGTTCGATGATGAGCAAGACCTTCCCGATGAAAAATTTGGTCAACAACCTGTTGGCTAAAATCAGACTCGCTTGTTAGTGAAA
>NZ_JYJP01000058.1 GCF_001012815.1 Vibrio mexicanus | reverse complement strand
ACAAAATCTTAAATTGAAGAGTTTGATCATGGCTCAGATTGAACGCTGGCGGCAGGCCTAACACATGCAAGTCGAGCGGAAACGACTTAACTGAACCTTCGGGGAACGTTAAGGGCGTCGAGCGGCGGACGGGTGAGTAATGCCTAGGAAGTTGCCCAGTAGAGGGGGATAACCATTGGAAACGATGGCTAATACCGCATAACCTCTTCGGAGCAAAGCAGGGGACCTTCGGGCCTTGCGCTATTGGATACGCCTAGGTGGGATTAGCTAGTTGGTGAGGTAAGGGCTCACCAAGGCGACGATCCCTAGCTGGTCTGAGAGGATGATCAGCCACACTGGAACTGAGACACGGTCCAGACTCCTACGGGAGGCAGCAGTGGGGAATATTGCACAATGGGCGAAAGCCTGATGCAGCCATGCCGCGTGTGTGAAGAAGGCCTTCGGGTTGTAAAGCACTTTCAGCAGTGAGGAAGG
>NZ_JYJP01000057.1 GCF_001012815.1 Vibrio mexicanus | reverse complement strand
TGTATCTCGTTAGAGAAAACATTGTCTAAAGACTTTCAGAGCCGTCAAAAATCCGAACCAGCAGCAATATTTTGATGTGGTTTGGATAATGAATTCCAAAAATATTTAGAGAATGGTGGGCGATACCGGGCTCGAACCAGTGACCCCCTGCTTGTAAGGCAGGTGCTCTCCCAACTGAGCTAATCGCCCACATAAGTTTTGATTCTTCGTGGA
>NZ_JYJP01000056.1 GCF_001012815.1 Vibrio mexicanus | reverse complement strand
AAGAGACAGGCATTACGCGGCCTTTTCACAATCAATCGATTAGCAGTTAGTGTAACTACGTAGTGCATTGATTCGCTTGTCTAGCGGCGGGTGGCTCATAAGAAGCTCAGTCATCGTGCGCTTACCGTTGATACCAAATGCCATCATAGAACCTTCTAGCTGTGGCTCGTGGCTCACTTTCAAACGCTCTAGTGCAGCAATCATCTTTTGCTTACCCACTAGTTTTGCTGCACCGTAGTCAGCGTGGAACTCGCGATGACGGCTGTACCACATAGTAATGAAGCTAGCTAGGAAACCAAACACTAGTTCTAAGACAATTGAAACACCGAAGTACACCATGGTATTGCTGCCTTGACCTTCCTCGTCGCTGTTGTTCGATGCAACGATATTAGCGATGAAGCGAGATAGGAAGATAACAAAGGTGTTCACAACACCCTGCATTAGCGTCATTGTGACCATATCACCATTTGCAATATGGCTCACTTCGTGTGCAAGAACGGCTTCAGCTTCATCACGTGTCATGTTATGTAGCAGACCTGTTGATACTGCAACTAATGAATCATCACGCTTAGCACCCGTTGCAAACGCGTTGATATCTGGCGAATCATAAATCGCAACGGTTGGCATCCCAATCCCAACTTGTTGAGATTGTTGTTTTACCGTCTCTAGCAACCAGTGCTCAGTTTCATTACGAGGGCTTTCAATCACTACGCCACCAACAGAGCGTAAAGCCATGCCCTTTGACATCATTAATGAGATGAACGAGCCACCAAAACCAAAGACAGCGGCCATCAATAGAATACCTGACGTGCTTCCGCCGCCTAGTTGGATTCCAAGTACAGCACTCAAAACATTCAAAACAATACTTAATACCAAGATAACGGCTAAGTTAGTTGCTAAGAACAGCATTACTCGCTTCATTCACTTTCTCCGAATGGATAATAATTATTTTTATCTAACGACTACGTTAGGTCTTTCTTATATATAGTCGTAGATTTAGAAAACAAGGTTAAGTGATAAATTGCAACATTTGATGTCGACTGCAACAAACAGCGGAGATGATCACGAATTAACCGAATAACGCCTTCATGTAGACTTTAGTCGTATTGTCGAAATCCATCAAAAAGACTAGATTCACCTTAGATATAGGATTTCAGCCCTAGATAAAGAAAGGAAACTATTATGGTTGAAGCTAACAACTACCAAATGGCTATTGATTTACTTTGCTGTCACCTAGGTATTACGGAAGACGAAGCAAAGCAACAGCTTGGTATTGAGCAAGAGCTTAAGAAGCAAGAGCAAGTGATTGACACTCAATACTCGCTGCTAGGTCTAACTTCAGAGAAGTAGACACCAGATACGAAAAAGGGCTGCACTATGTGCAGCCCTTTTTAATTATGACATTTAATCATTTCTTGAGTAAATCTAGATTAATGTACTTTCCTAGACCAACACGCTTAGCACTTGGAATATACGGGATTTCGCCAATCTTTGGAGCATCAATGTTTGCTTCAAGATGCTCAATAATGTCAGCGTAATTTTCAGTACCAGGATTCACTCGGTTAGCCACCCAACCGACTAGGTTCAAGCCGTCTGCTTTAATGATCTCAGCCGTCAGCATCGCATGGCTCAAACAACCAAGCTTAATGCCCACAACCAGAATCACAGGAAGTTGCTCCTGTTTAACCCATGTCGACAGACAGTCGTCCATTGAAACAGGCACTCGCCATCCGCCTGCACCTTCCACTAATACACAATCTGCCTGCGTTTTGTGCAATGCAAGCTTATCGCTCAGCACGCCATACTCAATTGACGCATTCTCTCGTCTAGCCGCGATATGAGGTGAAGCTGGCAACTCAAGTGCATACGGATTAACATCATCGTATGGCATCTCAACAGTGGCAGCTTTTTGTAAATGTAAAGCATCAGAGTTTCTCAACCCTTGCTCTGTTTGATCGCAGCCAGCGGCTACTGGTTTATAACCAATGGTTGAATAACCTTTTTCCGCTAACGCGTGAAGAATCGCTTTAGACGCGACTGTTTTACCAACATCGGTATCCGTACCCGCAATAAAAAATGCATCAATCATAATTGAATAACCCCTAAACAAACCTGATAAGTTGCAGGTAGAAGACCCTGATGGTTTTTAAACGTTTGATATTGCTTCTCTACATTCAGAAGCGTGCGTCTGCTGGTTAAACCTTGCGAGCGACCACTCACATGTCCAGCTCCTATGCCTTTGAGATCTCTCATTAAAGAAAGAGCTGAAGAATACCAAACCGTAATTTCGGGAAAGTTTAGGTGATGCTCGTCACACTTAGATTGCGCTAACGCAATTTTTACGTCACTTAAAGTGATAAAATCTATGACGTGTTGATGTGAATCAATTTTTGACCAAGCGCGCTTGAGTTCACATAAAGAGCCATCAAGTAACGTCGAAAATGCTGCTTGCCCCAAGGGTTTGGTCACTCGGCGTATTTCACTCAATGGCGCTGCCAAACTCGAACACCATTGCAAAGCAAGGCTAGAGAAAACAAAATCTACTGAGTCAGATTCAAGTGGTAGCGACTCGGCATCCGCAAGTAGATAAGTCATACCTTTATCACCACAGCGGCGCTGGGCTTGACTAAGCATGGCCTGCGACAAGTCCGCGCAAATCACTTGCGCTCCTCTCTCCTGCAGTAAACGAGAGAAGTAGCCAGTCCCACACCCTAAATCCAGCACGACTTTACCCGTTAGTGACTTGGGAAGGAGCTCGAGCAAACGATGACCCACATCTCTTTGAAATTCTGCATGTTGGTCGTAGCTGTTTGCTGCTCGGCTAAAAGCTTGAGCAATGGCAGATTTTTCATCAGTCAACAAGCGTTCAGCCATGGCACTTTCTTCCTCTGGCATTGAGGTTTCAGTGATCGTGGCTTCAGATATGGAGACTTCTGCGATGGCATAATTCATTTCACACACTCCATGTTACGGCGAATACTACGCGCTAAATGTTCAATTTGCTGTTGGGTATGATTGACCGTTAATGTAATTCGCAGCCGCGACGTTCCAACAGGGACAGTTGGCGGACGAATTGCGCTTACCCAACATTTGTCCGATGCTAACAGTTTCGAAAGCTTCACAGCGTTAGCACTATCGCCTATCACAAATGGCTTAATAGCCGTTTGCGTTTCAACGTAACCGTCTAAGTCGGATAGATTCTCATGATAGCAAGCTTGCAACTCAGCAAGTTTATCCCTACGCCACTGCTCACCTCTAAGCTTCTTTGCCGCACACGTTAACGCATGGGCCAAAGACGGAGGCATGGCCGTCGAATAAACATGGTGACGAGCAAACTGAGTGAGATAGTCCCCAACCTGACTGTCACATAAAACAGCGGCGCCGGATAACCCAAACGCTTTACCAAATGTCACCACCAAAATATCTGGCTCATTCCCGCATAAGCGGAACTACCCTTGCCTTCGGTACCAAGCTGTCCAACACCATGAGCGTCATCGACAATCAAAACGGAATTATCAGTACACACCTTTTTAATCGCAGACAGAGGGGCCAAATCTCCATCCATACTAAACACGCCTTCGGTGACAACAAACTGCGTTTTGCTGACATCAAGCAAACTTTGTAAGTGCTCAACATCATTGTGCTTAAAGCGTCTCATAGTCGCAGGAGACAGCATCCCCGCCTCCATCAATGAGGCATGATTAAGCTTGTCTTGTAGGAGTGCATCACCTTTTTGCATCAGAGAAAACAAAAGCGCCTGATTGGCAGAAAATCCCGAGCTAAAAAGTATCGCGCGGTCAAAACCGAGCCATTCGCATAAGGTTTGCTCTAACTGATGATGTGCGTAATCAAAACCCGTTACTAAAGGGGAAGCACCACTGCCACATCCATAGCGATCCAGCCCCTCTTGCCATGCGCGTTTTAAATCTTCATCACTCGCAAGACCGAGGTAATCATTACTGGAGAAGTTAACAAGCGCTTCTCCGTCACGCTTTATATGCGGAGCTTCGGCACTGTCAAAGGTGTGCAACTGACGGCTAAGCCCTTGCTGAATACGCTCATCAAGGGCTTGCTTGATTCGGAGATCAAACGCTCGCGTCATAGAAGAGATCATCTTTCGTTGGACGTGCAGCAACACGTTCGACTACGCGATCTAGTAGGTCGTTTTCTTCAATCTCATCGGGTTTCTGAGAGACTTGCTGACTGTTGATGCCGAGCTTGTCAAACAGCATCATATCTTTATCTTCAGAAGGGTTTGGTGTAGTCAGTAGCTTGCAGCCATAGAAAATGGAGTTGGCACCAGCCATGAAACACAGCGCTTGCATCTGTTCGTTCATGTTTTCACGACCCGCCGATAAGCGAACCGCTGATTGTGGCATCATAATACGAGCAATGGCGATCAGGCGGATAAAGTCAAATGGATCCACGTCATCCACTTCCTCAAGTGGCGTTCCCTTAACTTTCACCAGCATGTTAATCGGCACACTCTCTGGATGAGTCGGTAAGTTGGCCAGCTCAACTAAAAGACCTGCGCGATCATTGGTGCTTTCGCCCATACCGATAATACCACCCGAGCAAATCTTCATCCCTGCATCACGGACATGTGACAGGGTATCTAAACGGTCTTGATAGGTACGAGTGGTAATAATGTTGCCATAGAACTCTGGAGAGGTATCTAGGTTGTGGTTGTAGTAGTCTAGGCCCGCATCAGCTAGCTGCTCCGCTTGATCACTGGTCAACATACCCAGTGTCATACACGTCTCTAACCCCATGCCTTTTACGCCTTTGATCATCTCTGTAAGATGTGGCATGTCACGCTCTTTCGGGTTCTTCCATGCTGCACCCATACAAAAGCGCGTTGAACCAGCATTTTTTGCTTTAGTCGCCGCATCTAAAACACGCTCAACTTCCATCAAACGCTCTTTTTCGATGTCGGTAGTATAGCGGGCACTTTGAGGACAGTATTTGCAATCTTCAGGGCAAGCACCGGTTTTGATCGACAACAAAGTACTGACTTGAACATAATTGTGCTGTTGATATTGACGATGAATGGTTTGTGCTTCAAAGAGTAGATCCATAAACGGCTTCTCTAGCAGAGTGCGAACTTCTGCGACCGTCCAATCATGACGAACTTCCACGTGTCTTCCTTCTCGATATTGCGCTGTCTGATCAACGCTTATTGATTATGTTGTGATGCAGCATTGGCTATAAGCGGTTAATGTGACTTAATCCAAGGCGCTATCAAATCTAGTTGGCTAGTCTACCGTCAAGGGTTAAACTGTCAACCATTGATATTTTCATTAGTTTACAACTGAACAAAATTTAATCACAAAGAGATTATTCATGGATTTAGAGTTTGATCGCAATCATATCTGGCACCCCTATACATCAACACTTAACCCTTTGACTTGCTACCCCGTAAGCAGTGCTGCAGGTGTAGAGATTAAGTTAGAAACAGGGGAAACTCTTATCGACGGAATGTCATCTTGGTGGTCGACCATACATGGCTATAACCACCCACACCTCAATCAGGCGGCTCATCAACAAATTGATTCGGTATCTCATGTGATGTTTGGCGGCATTACTCACAAACCCGCAATCGATTTGTGCAAAAAACTGGTTGCAATGACACCGGGAGATTTGGATAAAGTGTTTCTCGCCGACTCTGGTTCCGTCGCAGTCGAAGTCAGCCTTAAAATGGCCCTGCAGTATTGGCACGCAAAGGGGGAAAAACGCTCGAAGTTTCTTACTCTGAGAGACGGCTATCATGGTGATACCTTCGCCGCTATGTCGGTCACCGACCCTGACAACTCAATGCACTCACTATATAAAGGTTTTCTACCCGAGCATATTTTTGCTCAATCTCCAAACACTGGCTTTTGGCAAGAGTGGAATGAGCGTGATCTTGATGACTTCAAATTAAAACTAACAGAACACAAAACTGAAATAGCTGCCGTTATCCTAGAACCTATTGTTCAGGGTGCTGGCGGCATGCGAATCTATCACCCTGAGTTCCTTAAAGGGGTACGTCAGTTATGTAATGAGCACGGTATTCTTTTAATCCTCGATGAAATCGCCACTGGGTTTGGTCGAACAGGGAAAATGTTCGCCTGTGAACACGCTAACGTCGTTCCTGACATCCTTTGTGTTGGTAAAGCGCTAACTGGGGGCTACATGACTCTGTCTGCCACCATCACCAGCAAAAAAGTAGCGGATACCGTTTGTGGAGGCGATGCTGGCTGCTTTATGCATGGCCCGACGTTTATGGCCAATCCACTAGCGTGCGCAGTGGCGAACGCCAGTATGGAGCTACTCGCCCAAGGTGATTGGAAGCAGCAAACACATGCGATTGAACAGCAGTTTTCTCTGCTTCTGCCCGAGTTATTGAAACATGAATTGATAGAAGATGTCCGATGGCTTGGTGCGATTGGCGTTGTTCAAAGTACTGCGCCCGTCGATATGGAGAAGATCCAACAACATTTCGTCGAGCAAGGCGTTTGGATCAGGCCATTTGGTAAGCTGATATACATGATGCCACCATTCATTAGCCAACCTAAACATATTGAGACGTTAGTCAACGCAATCACGACAGCACTAGAAAGTGAAGAATGCTTCTCAGAATAGACAACCCATGAACTAAAAGAGCAACCGATGTATGGCTGCTCTTTTGCGTTGTTAGGTGCTTAACAGACTATTGTAGCGTCATCCAATGTTGGAACTCGGCTCTCTGCTCTTCATCCGCTCTGCTATACCAGAGTTTTAACTGTTCGACAGTCTCTTCATGTTTTGCTTTTTCTGCTAACTTGAGCTTGCCCGCAGGAGTCTCACTGTCTGCTGACAGCACAATGTTTTGGGCATAATTGTATTCGGCGATAATATCTTCAATTTGCGCGTAAGGCATAAAGCCCTCACGGCCTGGTAGTAATGCTGAATTGTGCACCAACAACTTGCCATCACTCTTGACTATCCATTTAGGCGAATGGCGGAATTTTTTTTCTGCATCAGAGTAATTAATCACTTGGGGATGATTAATCACGGCATCTTTCGTGGTGTCAAAATCAATTACAAACGGTTTTGAAGTAAAGTATTCTCGTGAGCTGCCTTTTGTTAGTCGCTTAGACATACGCACAACCACTTGGTTGAAACCTTGGTTTATCTGATAGGCCTTCTCTTCCCCAACCTTTAACCCGTTAACCACCAATACCTCGACACCGCGTTCGACTGTCAGTTGATTTGCCATCGAGCCCAATGAAATGACCGATAAACAAACTAATACAAGATATTTCACTGCTTCACCTTTTTGACTTTTATACAACTAAAAAAGCCGCCCAAAAAGGCGGCTTTTACGATACTGTCTAATACTTAGATTAGAAGTTTACGTTTAGGCCTAAACCAAGGAAGTCTTGATCTTCTGCACCTTCTTTGTCGTAACTTGCTACTTCTGCAAAGATTGTTGTTTTCGCACCGAATGCGTATGCGACACCTGCGTAGAAACCATCATCAGACGTTTTGCCGCCCGCTGCTGGTTTGTTATCTACGTTACCGTAACCTGCGTATAGACGGTAAGCGTCGATGTTGTACTCACCGCCTAAACGGTATGCATCTGCCTTGTCCTTGTTGAACACTTCTTCAGAAGAGTAGTCAACGCCCACTTTAGCATCGCCGAATGCGTAGCTTGCGCCAACGTTGTAACCCGTTGCGTGGTCTTTGTTGCCAGACTGTTTGTAATCAAAGTAACCTGCAGATAGGCCTAGACCAAAGTCAGCGTCGTAAGAACCAGCAAGAGTAAGACCAGTTACATCACCTTCTAGGAACTGGTAAGAAGCAGAACCTACAAAACCGTTAATGTTAGCAGAAGTTGCTTTGATGATACCATTTTCACGACCACGGTCTTCTAGCTGTTGAGAGAAACCGTAGTATTCATCGAAGCCGCCACGGAATGCTAGGTCATCAAAAGACGTTGTTTGACGACCGAAAGTCACTGTTACTGCGTCAGTAAAATCTAGACCAGCGTATACGTCACGGTTTTTAAGGCCGTGGTCGTCGTCTTCAGTAAGTTGGAACTCAAATTTACCTACTGCTGCAACGCCTTCTGTTACTTGGTGACGTAGTTTAAAGCCTAGACGAGAGTCGTAAGCGTGTACGTCTGTATCAGTACCTGTTGATTTTTGCTTAGTCGTTTCTACAACTGCGTATGCACGACCTGTAAGTTCAAGAGTAGAACCGTCTGCATTGTAAATTTCTGCTGCTTGCGCAGAACCCGCTGCAAGTACTGCTAGAGCTACTAGAGTCTTTTTCATAATAATCCACTGCCTTTTCTTTAAGATGGGAAATCCTTATCCGGTTCCCTTTATATTTTTTGATGTCGCCCTTGCTCTTTGGCTTGGTGCTCACATCAGTAAACTCGGTGGCTAGATTGCAAAAGAATATTCGGCATGTCAAATAAACCAAAAAGTTATATAAAAATAAATCAAACACATAAAAATCAACAAGTTAGGCATAAAATAGGCGTTATTTTGAAGCGCGTCGAAAGTTTTATGAAAATTTAATTAAATTACATTTTCAATATAAAAATCTGAAATTTATGTCACAAATGTTAACAGTTAGAATTTATGACTATATTGACACGTATAACATCGACTTATATTTTTTACATTTTGAATTAATTTCAACTCATTGAAGAAACGCACATTTTTTGTGAACGAGATCTACATTTCAATGAAAAGCATTCAATTTCGCACCAAGAGTTTTGTCTAGAGATCTGTGCTATAGTCACGGCCCCGTTAAGTAGGTCACACTATGCCATCCAGCAATATTCAAAAATCCATTCGTCATAGTTATCAATGCTTGCAGAGCCAACTCGATAACTTTATACCTCGACGTTCCCAAAATTACTTGGTTGCAGAAATCGCAAAAACACTGTGTGGTGATTATCACAAGTCGAATCGCACCATCGTCGCCGAAGCAGGTACGGGGATCGGTAAGTCACTCGCTTATTTAATGGCGGCCATCCCCGTTGCTGTTCATAACAATCGCAAAGTCGTGATTTCAACCGCGACCGTCGCCCTTCAAGAGCAGCTAGTAAATAAAGACCTCCCTCTTTATAGAAGACTCAGCGACCGTGAGTTCTCGTTTATTTTGGCCAAAGGCAGGCAGCGTTATTGCTGCGCGGAAAAACTCGCTACAGCCTGTGGCGCAGACGGTGGCCAGCTCGCGTTGTTTGAAACCAAACCTAAAAAAGCCGACGTTGAACTGTTTGAGCGTATGTACAAAGCCTTTTCACAGGGCAAATGGGATGGCGATAGAGACTCGTGGCCTACCCCTATCAAAGATGAACTGTGGCAAATCATTGTTAGCGATAAACATAGCTGCAACAACAGCATGCCCGCTCATCGTGGCTGTCCATTTCAAAAAGCTCGTTCGGAACTTGATAAAGCCGATGTCATCATTGCTAATCACAGCTTGGTAATGGCGGACGTAAATCTTGGCGGCGGCGTAATCCTTCCCGAGCCCGACAATACGATCTACGTCTTCGACGAAGCGCATCATCTGCCTAAAGTGGCTCGAGACCACTCGTCGGCTGCAGCCAGCCTTAAAGGTGCAGCATCTTGGCTTGAGAGACTGAATCAATCGATCAGTAAATTTTCTGGTCTTGCCGATGAAAAGCGCGTTGCGCGTTTTAGAAACGAACTGCAAGATTCGGTTCAAGAACTCATTCCTTCGCTTAAGCAATTAAGTAAGCGGTTCGACCCTGCCCTCTTTGAAGAGAAGCAGTACCGTTTTGAACATGGTGATCTGCCTTCATGGCTAGAAGAAGAATCGAAACAGTTAAAAGTGCTAAGCAATAAAGCCAACCAAGCGGTGGGTAAGATTGCCGATCTGATTGCTGAGCGCGTTAAAGACGGAGAACTCAGTGGGCGACTTGCCGAGCCTGCATTGGCTGAAATTGGCTTCTATATCCAGAGAACGGAAAATCTAGCGCAGGTCTGGAACCTGATGGCAGAACCTAAACGGGAAAAAGGGGCGCCTCTAGCCCGCTGGTTAGAGCTTCACCCAGAGCAAGAAGATGACATTATTGTCAATGTGTCTCCATTGGAAGTGGGCTGGCAGTTAGATCAACTTATCTGGAGTCGATGTGTGGGCGCGGTTCTTGTATCCGCAACCATTCGAGCATTGAATTCGTTCTCATTCTTTTGCCATCAGGCTGGCCTGAGTGACAAACCGGATTCTGGCACCCAATTTTTGGCACTCGCCTCTCCGTTTGATTATCAAAATCAAGCGGAGCTCTATATACCAAAAATGAAGTACGAACCTCAGGCTCCGCAGTTTACAGAATATCTTATTGATCTTTTGCCTAAGTTAATCGAAGACAAGAAGGCGAACTTGGTATTATTCTCTTCTTACTGGCAAATGAATCAGGTTGCTGAAGCACTGGCAAAGTTGTTTATAAAGAAGGGCTGGGCATTACAGGTACAAGGCGATGCTTCCAGAACGGAAATCCTCAATAAACATAAAACCTTGGTTCAATGTCAAAAAACCAGCGTGTTATTTGGAACAGGCAGCTTTTCAGAAGGTTTGGACTTGCCGGGAGAGCTGTTGGAAAACTTAATTATCACTAAGATTCCATTTGCTGTGCCCACGTCTCCAGTAGAACAAGCGCATGCTGAATACATCGAGCAAAAAGGTGGTAACCCATTTATGCAGATAGCGGTACCGGAAGCGAGTAAAAAGCTCATTCAATCCGTTGGACGTTTACTGCGTAAAGAGCGAGATTCTGGTAGAGTTGTGCTCCTTGATCGACGCATAGTCACCAAACGATATGGCAAAGCTCTGATTGACTCGCTTCCGCCATTTAAAAGGACTATCGAATATTAGACGCTCAACCCTACAATCATCGATCAAGGCTCGGTCACGTTGACCGAAATACTAGACAAAAATAAGACTAAAACAAGAATAGATACGATATGGAATATTTTGAACCAAGCATGCTAATCATTTTAGCCTTGGTTGCTTTTGCTGCTGGATTCATAGACGCTGTCGCAGGCGGTGGTGGTATGCTCACCGTCCCTGCATTGTTGTCGCTTGGACTGCCTCCACATATAGCGCTTGGTACGAATAAGCTCGCGGCCACGTTTGCCTCCTCAACAGCGGCATTCACTTACTATAAAAAGAAACTTTTCGATCCATCTTGTTGGAGAAGAGCCTTCGTTGCCACATTAATCGGCGCAACACTTGGTACTTTATTTGTTGATGCAATAAGTACAGAGTGGCTTGAAAAAGTACTGCCTCTCGTGATCTTAGCAGCAGCCATCTATACCATTTGGCATAAAACGCCGAACGCTACTCAGAATGCATCACCAAAGCCTTGCCCAAAACTTCATAAGAAGCAGATTTTGCAAGGTTTATCTCTGGGCTTTTACGATGGTGTCGCAGGACCAGGTACAGGTGCTTTCTGGACAGTCAGTTCCATGGCGCTCTATCGTTTAAATATTCTGCTTGCCTCTGGGTTAGCCAAGGCGATGAACTTTACCAGTAACTTTACCTCTTTGGTTACCTTCGCCATTCTCGGTCATATTGATTGGGTACTGGGTTTGACTATGGGGGTTTGTTTGATGATTGGCGCTTTTGTTGGGGCTCACTCGGCAATTCGTTTTGGCGCTAAGTTTATTCGACCTGTGTTTGTGACCGTCGTGAGCGTGCTGGCCGTTAAACTTGCCTATGAAGCGTGGTTCGTTTCTTTATGAGTCGATTTAGTCAACTTGAGCCCACATTAGAAAGACTCGCCCAACAAGCTGCGCAGCTTGACAGGCAGCGTGGTGAGCATCATCAGCCGTTATTTGATGAACGCTTGTTTCACTGTAAAGCTCGGTTACTTGTCCCTTGTGTTCAAGAAACTAAAGCAACGTTTGACACCATCATTCGCGAAGAAAAAGCCAATCGGCTCACAGCCTTGCGAGCAGAACATCTAACAGAGCAGTTGACCGCACAAATCAGTGCGATCCAGCGCGAGCTATCAACGCAGTCTATTCGTCAAAACGAGCCTAAACACGCCAGTTACTATCGTAAGCCGATCAGCGACTTGTACCAAGAGCTTGCCCAACACCAAGAGTGGGAACGCCGTTTAAAAGAAATGGTTGTTGAAAAACGCTATGCTTTAGAGCAAGCGCCTGCATTCCACCAGCAGCAAGCGCAAAAAGCCCTGCTTGCCACTGAGCAGCGTTTAGAGCGTTGTCAGGAGTCTAAGCTCAAGCTCGAAAAGCAAATCACCTTTAGAGAAAAGAATCAGTAGTTATGCAAGATACCCCTTCGCAAACCGAATCAGTCGACCAGCCAGTTCAAAGCTCGCCTTTAGATAATGCACCGGATGAAATCAAACTGGCCGTTGACCTTATCTATTTGCTTGAATCCAACGAGGTCGACCCAAAAGTCGCCTTAGAAGCAATAAAAATTGTTCAATCTGATTTAGAGCAAAAAATTAACTCGTAGAGCACCTTCTGCGCTCTCTATTTACACTTCCATAAGCTGTTTTCTATGTATCAATTTACCTTTTCCCTGCCTGAATTCGTTCAACAATACTGGCATAAGCAACCTACCATCATTAAAGGAGGGTTTGAGCAGTTCATCGACCCGATCTCTCCAGAAGAGATCGCTGGCTTATCGATGGAAGAAGAAATCGACTCCCGCTTTGTCTCGAACTTAAATGATGAGTGGAACGCAGAGCATGGTCCGTTTGATGCAACGCTATTTGACAACTTAACGTCATCTCACTGGCAACTGATCATCCAAGCTGCCAATCACTGGCATCAAGGTGTGGCATCGATAGCAGAACCCTTTAAAGGCCTACCACAATGGTTGTTTGATGACGTTATGGTCTGCTACTCAGTAGAAGGGGGCGGCGTGGGTCCTCATATTGATCAATACGATGTGTTCATTGTGCAGGGACAAGGCAAAAGACGCTGGAAGGTGGGCGCAAAAGACAATGGTCAGTATGTCGAGAACCATAGAACCGAAGCGTTGCGCCAAATCGAAGGCTTCGACCCTATCATCGATCAAGTGCTTGAGCCAGGGGATATCCTTTACATCCCACCCGGCTTTCCTCATGAAGGAAACACGCTTGAGCCAAGCCTCAGTTATTCAGTCGGTTATCGCTCGCCGAAAGAGCAAGAACTGCTCAGCAATTTTGCCGACTTTATCCTCGCTCACGATCTAGGTGACACCCATCTGCATGCACCCGATACGCAAGCTCAAAGTGAGCATGGTCAAATCAAAACTCAGGATTTGAACAAACTCGAAAGCATGCTGAGGTCGCTACTCAACGACCGAGCAACGGTTGAAGACTTTATGGGTGCGTTATTGAGTCAGTCTCGGCATCAGCTTGATATCATGCCTCTCGACGAGCCATGGGAAACGGATGAATTGGCAGCTTGGCTGCTAGACGGCGGCGTGTTGCACAAGGTATCTGGGTTAAGAGCGCTTTATCACCAGTCTCTACCGACGATGGCTTACATCAATGGTGAAACATTCAAAGTTGCCGCAGAACAGACTTGCTTAGTTGTTAGCCTGTGCGATACGGATAAAATTCGTTACGATGAAGATTACGATAGCGCGTCTCTCTCGCTCATCACTGAACTCGTCAACAAGGGCTACTGGTATAGCGAAGAGTAATCGACACACTTGCAACAGTGCTAGAACTAAAAAGGCAAGCCGAGGCTTGCCTTTGTTGTTTCTGCTTTCTTAATTTGCTTTAAGACACTTTAAACTGCTGAACCAATACTTTTTGGCGAGATGAGAGTTTCTCAATTTGCTGACTCACCGATTCAGACTCTCCTGCTTGTTCAAGGATCTTAGCACTTAAATCACGGATATTAGCAACACTTTGGTTAACCTCACCCGACACAGCTTGCTGCTCCTCCGCTGCGCGAACAATCTGAGAGTTCATATCATTAATCGCCGAGATAGACTCAAAGATATTGTTCAGCTGTTCAACTGCCTCTTTGACTTGCTGCGCAGAGCCGTTCGCTAATACGTTGCCCTCTTGAATTGCATCCACAACATCTTGAGTGCCGCTTTGCACCTTCTCGATGACTTCACGGATTTGGCCAACAGAGTCCTGCGTACGACTCGCAAGGTTTCGCACTTCATCAGCTACCACGGCAAAGCCACGACCTTGCTCTCCTGCGCGCGCCGCTTCTATCGCCGCGTTCAATGCTAGCAGGTTAGTTTGCTCAGACACTCCTTCGATTTCCGTTAAGATATCAGTAATGTTGGCGTTGTTTTTCGCAAGCTCTTGGACCACAGGAACAGCGTGAGTCATACGATCAACAAGATTCATCATCTCTAACTCAGAACGTTCGATAACTTCACGTCCAGCGTTGGCAGCCTGATTAGCCTCACCCGCCGCGTTCACGGCTACTTCGGCATTCTGCACCACTAAGCTCGCCTCTGCGTCATCTCTTCCGATGCCGTTGCGACTAAATCTACCTCTTTAAACTGAGACTCACTGCTGCTTCGCGTTTCAACTGCTGCGACTTTTGACTGATTAGTGGTAGCGGCCACTTGAAGAGTGGTATCCACCACCTCTGAAATCGTTTTCTGCAGTTTATCTAAAAACAGGTTAAAGCCCTTAGCGAGCTGCCCCACTTCATCTTGGTTACGAATTTCAATTCGCTGCGTTAAATCCCCCTCACCGGAGGCAATATCGTCTAAACGCGAAACCACTTCACGAATTGGATTGACAATACTTCTCGCCAGTAGAGCAATCAAAGCCAAACCAACGATGACGAAAGCACTACCCGCAAGCAGCTCTGTTCTCACCGCGGATCTTACGTGCTCACCAATCACATCGTCTAACGCTTGAGAGTCGGCAAGTACCGCAGACTTTGGTATCTCAAAAATAACGCCCCAGGTCTGATTGGCCACCATGATAGGCGCAAATACCGTCATCCAATTTCCGTCTTCCGTCCATTGTGTGGAGACCGCTTGCCCAAACAACAGATCCGTAATCTGGTTGTCACCCAATCTATCGCTTGTGAAAGGTTGGCCAAGTGGCAACTCACCATTGTCACTGGCGATCAAAGAGCCGTCTTGGCTAATGATAAAGGCGTGGCCTACTCCATCAAACAGGGTTTGATCCGACTCTTGGGCGATAGCAATAAGCGAATTCAAATTAAGGTCGATACCAAAAAAGCCGATACTCTCACCTTCCACCACGATTGGCACAGATATCGACGTAGAAAGAAACTGATTATCACCTTGAGTATTGATACGCGGAGACGAAACACAGTTACCACCACTCGCAATTGGGCAAAAGAAACGTTCGCTGTCATGATCTGCACTGATCCTCGCTTCCGACAAAACGTTGGCAATAACGTTTTCACCATTTGCCGCGGTTATCCAATAAGGCGCGAATCGGCCAATTTCATTCGAACCCACATAATCAGCGTTTTTATAGTTAGAGTCTTCGGAGTCGAGCATGTTTGGCTCGAATACCATGTAAGCACCCACTACCGTATCAAACTGCAAAACGGTTCGGCGCACCATTTCATCCAGTGCTGTACGAAGCTCTTCGCTAGAACCAAAATTTTCTTCAGTATTGGTTTTGTAGAACAACGCATTAGTCGCGGCCATTTCAGCGCGATACGTTGCTTCGTTGAGGTATTCAGCGACTTCTGTCGCGTTTAATAATGCTTGCGTTTGCAGCAGTTGGGTCGACATGTCAATCACGGACTCAGACGTCTGAGCTTTGATCATGTGCTGATTTCCAACGGCGTTGTAAACGGAAAAGCCAACAAGAGAGAGTGACGTGATAAGTAGGCAAAGGCCTGCTAATAGAGTAATTTTCCACTGTACGGAAAGGGTTCGCATACTACATCCTTATAAGTAGACAAACGGTACATTTGTTATTTTTGGTTCCAATGACTTACTGAGAAGAAACCACAGTAATCATCGTTAATTATGTATACACCTGACCTAATGATTAGAGCATAATTTGTTAATAGATCAATCACTAGATGACACAAATCTTAACATTTGCATCAAACCTAGTAAAAAATCTCGCCTTAGACTTTGTTGGCCTTGTGATAGCACTCTGGCGTGATAACATCGTTTTTCTTCTCAATATAAAAAGCACTCAATACAAAGCATTCAATAGAAAGGACATTCAATGAAAGTCATCAGCTTTAACATAAACGGCCTACGTGCGCGTTTACACCAATTGCAAGCTCTCATCGACAAACACCAGCCAGACGTTATTGGCCTACAAGAGATCAAGGTTCACGATGAGGCGTTTCCGATAGAAGATGTTGAAGCAATGGGGTACAAGGTTTACTTTCATGGCCAAAAAGCGCATTACGGCGTTGCAATGCTTTGTAAACAAGAACCTATCTCTGTGCAAAAAGGTTTCCCAACCGATAATGAAGATCATCAAAAGCGCATGATTATGGCGACTTTCGAAGATGAGTCTGGCGAAAAGGTAACGGTGTTAAATGGCTACTTCCCTCAAGGTGATAACATCAGTCACGAGACGAAATTCCCATACAAAGAGCAGTTCTACAAAGACCTCATGACTTACCTGAATGACTACCATACCAATAACGAACAGGTCATTGTCATGGGTGATATTAACATCAGCCCTATCGATGCCGACATTGGTATTGGCGAGCCAAACCGTAAGCGTTGGCTAAAAACAGGTAAATGTTCATTCCAACCGATTGAACGCGAGTGGCTGAAAACCTTGATGGACTGGGGCTTTGAAGACACCTTCCGTCGCCTTCACCCAGACGTTACCGATCAGTATTCATGGTTTGATTACCGCTCTCGCGGCTTCGATGATAACCGTGGCCTGCGCATTGACGTTGTTCTTGCTACACCCTCACTCGCCAGCAAGTGCACGGAAGCGGGCATTGACTACGAACTGCGTGGTATTGAAAAGCCTTCGGATCACGCTCCGATTTGGTCAACGTTTAAATAAGCTTTGTCCGAAATGCAAAAAGGCTTCCGAATGGAAGCCTTTTTAGTTTTGATTAGCCGCAACTAAGAAAAGTGCCGCCTATTGTCATCTCTAGCTCAATGGCTTGAGGTACGCCAAGAATTTCTTCTCTGCCTGCTTGAAGCACGCAAGAATAATAAAGGTTAGTGCCATATAGAACAGGCCTGCTGTCAGGAAAGACTCGAATGGTGCGTAGTAACGAGAGTTCACCAAACGTGCCGCACCTGTTAGGTCCATAATTGTAACGATACCGGCTACCGCACTGCCGTGAAGCATGAAAATCACTTCATTACTGTAAGCTGGAAGTGCCCGTCTCAATGCACTTGGTAAAACGATGCGCTGATACGTTTTCCAAGGGCTCATACCATAAGCTTTCGCCGCTTCTACCTCGCCAGATGGCAAGCCATTAATTGCACCACGAATAATTTCAGCCGTATAAGCGGAAGTGTTTAATACAAATGCCACTAACGCACAGAACCAAGCATTTTCCCATAGGGTGTCTTTAACGGGGAAAAATTGGTCCATGCCATAATAAATCAGATAAAGCTGAACCAACAGTGGCGTGCCACGGAAGAAATAAATGAACGCCCATGAAGGCCCCATGATCAAATAATTACGGCTGTTTCGTGCAATCGCCAATGGAATCGCAACCGCCAAGCCGATAATAAGTGCTAGGCCAACCAGCCAAGCTGTCGTCCACAATCCATCGAGGTAGATTGGGAAGCTTTCTACAACTAGAGAAAAGTCCATCATCTACCTCGCATGAATACTGAATTTGCGCTCAACGAGTTTAAGTAAACCTGTTGAAACACTGGTGAAGAAAAGGAAGATAATGGCAACCGCCATGTAGAAGGTAAATGGCATTTTTGTTGAACCAGCAGCCAAAGAACTGACTCGCACCATATCTTCAAGGCCGATTATCGAAACCAGCGCCGTAGTTTTTAACAATACCAACCAGTTATTGCCGAACCCCGGCAAAGCATGACGAATCATTTGCGGGAGCAAAATGCGTCTAAAGGCCAAGACTGAGCTCATCCCGTATGCTTTCGCGGCTTCAAGCTCACCTTTGTCTACGGCCATGATCGCTCCACGGAAGGTTTCCGCCATGTAAGCGCCAAAGATAAATCCGATAGTTAGCACACCCGCAACAAATGGACTGACATCAATATAGTCAGGTAAGTAAGACGTCCATTCGTGATCAGGGTTGCTTGAAGCGAACCACTCATTGAGCCATTCGTTCGTTGAATAAAGACTGTTGTTGAGCAATATCTGCCCACCAAAGAAGATAAGCATCATCAGAACGAGGTCTGGTATGCCACGAATAATGGTTGTGTAAAGCGTTGCAATTGCGCGCGCCCAACGATATGGCGCCAATTTAGCTAGTGCTCCCAGCATTCCTAGAACCATAGCCAGTAGCAGCGATAATAACGCTACCTCTATGGTTAGCACGGCTCCCTTCAATATGGAAGCTTCGTATCCTTGTAAATCCAGCATAATTTTTCCCAACAGAACTGCTTATGTGTTGGTGAATATCAACCCCGAAGACTGCTATTCGACGTTGATATTGAGAGATAATGAGAGAGACATAAAGTCTCTCTCATTTATACGATTATTGACCGTATACGTCGTAGTTAAAGTACTTAGCTGCGATCTCTTGGTAAATACCTTTTTCGCGTAAAGCAAGAATCGCAGCGTCTAGTTGCTTAGTCAGATCTTTGTCTTGCTTACGAACCGCAATACCAAAGCCTTCACCAAACCACTTAGGGTCAGTCAGAGAAGGACCAACAAACTCGTACGCTTCACCGCCTGCTTTATTAAGCACACCTTCTTCTAGAGCTGAGGCATCGCCAAGTACCGTCGCGATACGACCGTTAGCAAGATCTAGGTAAGCTTCGTCAAATGAACCGTAGCGAACCACTTCAACCGACTTACCGTAGTTGTCTGTTAGGTACTTGTCATGAGTCGTTGCACGTTGAACACCCACTTTTACGCCATCAAGGTTGTCAAAGTCGATGTTTGCGCCTTTCTTAGCAATGAAGTTGTTCGGGATTAGAGCGTATTTACCAGTGAAATCTACGCGCTTTTTACGCTCTTCAGTGATAGACATCGCTGCGATGATGGCATCGTACTTGCGAGCTAGAAGTGAAGGAATGATGCCATCCCAATCTTGAGGAACGATTTTACATTCTACTTTCATCTCTTCACATAGCGCGTTAGCCATGTCAACGTCGAAACCTTTTAGTGAGCCATCCGCTTCAGTCCAGCTAAATGGAGGGTAAGCACCTTCGATACCAAAGCGAACTGTTTTCCATTCTTTCGCTTGAGCCATACCTGTAACTGCAGTTGCAGCAATTGTCGCTGCCAATAACCACTTTTTCATTTCCATACTCCTGTGATTGAAATATTATATTTTTCTATAGTGTTGTGTTTAGACGAGTAGAGGCCCTACTCAATAAAGACAGTTGCCTCTCTAATAGATAGAAGAGATAAACTGTTGTAATCGTTCTGACTCTGGGTTCTTAAATAGCTTAGCTGGATCGCCCTGTTCTTCCACTAATCCTTGATGCAAAAACATCACGTGGTTAGAAACATCGCGAGCAAATGCCATTTCGTGCGTCACCACAAGCATAGTTCTACCTTCTTCCGCGAGGTCACGCATTACACCTAACACCTCGCCTACCAGCTCAGGGTCAAGTGCCGATGTCGGTTCGTCGAACAGCATCACTTCTGGATCGACCGCGAGCGCGCGTGCAATTGCCGCACGTTGTTGCTGACCACCAGACAGATGACCTGGGTAATAGTCACGACGCTCATACAAGCCAACTTTCTTAAGTAGCATCTCTGCGTTTTCGATAGCTTGAGCTTTAGGGACACCCAGTACATGGACAGGAGCCTCAATAACGTTTTCTAGAACCGTCATATGAGACCAAAGATTGAATCCTTGAAAAACCATCGCAAGGCGTGAACGGATACGCTGTACTTGCTTTTCGTTGGCAGGGACGGCTTCCCCTGCGCGGTTGTTTTTCATTTGGATAAGTTCACCGTTTACCCAGATCTCTCCAGCGGTTGGAGTTTCTAGTAGGTTAATGCAGCGAAGAAAAGTACTCTTGCCGGAGCCGGAAGAGCCAATGATAGAGATAACGTCGCCTTTGTGCGCCTCTAATGAGATGCCTTTTAGGACTTCGTTTTGACCAAACGTTTTATGCAGTTCTTTTATGTCCAGCGCTGGTACATCTTTCATGCGCTACTACTCCCTGTTTTATTATAACTGCCGGGTTCCACCCTGAATTCGATACAAACTAGCACTCCAAATCGAAACATGCAACAAATGATTAACCTGCATTTAGCGTATAGCTAGTGATTTTATATGACTATAAATTCATTATATAGCGAATTAATCTTCAAACTTTGCATAAAAACCAATTGAAGAGATAAATGCATTGTAACAATGTAGTTAACAAAATTATAAAAACCTGACCTATCTCAATATTTGGATTTTATTTAAAATAGTTATGCTCGATTTCGGTGCATATATCTAATTAACATCAAGTTTTGTAAATTAATTTCTACTATTTTGCTTTCCTATACAAAGTTTGTATGCAATGTGTAGTTTTCTTTCACACTCTGTAATAAAGTGATCGAGATCAATCACTATTGAATTAGGTCACGTTAAACTCGCCAACATAGACAAAAGGCCAGATCAGGGCTTATTTGTTCTTTCGTAATTGTCTATTATTAAGCACGAAAACAACGAGCTACATCAGACAACGGACAACACCGCAGGAAGCGGACTAATAGAATTTTAAAGTTATCGCCAGTGCCTCGGCCATTGACTTACGATAACAGCAGAATGACTAACTTTTTAATATGAGGAATCTATGTCAGACGCAGTAAATAAAGCGCATTCTTCTTCAGATATCGAAACGAAAAGCTATAAAGAGCTTCATCGTCCGGCATCTGAGTTCGAAAGCCGCTCTGATTATCTGGACCACGAACTGCAAATCATGAAGCCACGTCGCTTCGGTTTGAACTTACCTGGTCGCGACTTCCGCTTCGAACTCGAAGATCTTGTACCAGCGCTAGCAGGTACTATTGGTATTATCGCGATGTACTCAGCGGTAATGATGTCTTGGGCAGATGGTTTAACTGCAGCATGGGATCACGTAGAGCTTGGTAAAGAGTTCGCGATTGAAGTTGCTCGTGTTGAAATGCTTATCCCTGCACTTCTGTTCTGTATCTTAGCCTCTGGTTTCTTTAACCCGAGAGCTAACCTTGCTGGTAACCACGGCCCGATGATCCCTCTGATTGGTTCTATCGCGCTTGCAGGTGCTCACCCTCTTGCTCTTGCTATCCTTCTTGGTGTATTCGGCCTGCTATTGAGTTACTTCAAAGGTGGCTCCAAACTGGTGAACCTCACCTCTGAAGGTACTGCCGGTGGCCTCTTAATATTCCTAGGTTTTACCGGTGTAATGAGCCAAATCGGTTCAATCCAAGCTTGGGCAACGGGCCTTCAGTCTTCTGAAGTTGCAGCGGGCAGCATGGGTTACGTTGGCCTAGTCGTTCTTGGCATCAACATCGCTATCTATGCTTACCTTGCGAAAATCAACAAACGTTGGCTAGCAATCCCAGTGTGTGCTATCACCGGTCTGATCATCGCACTAGCATTGGGCGCAGGTTTCGATCTTAAGTTCGAAACTGAGATGGGCCTACCAAACCTAAACCCAGTTTACTGGTGGGGTAGCACTGAACAAGGTTGGATGCTTGGTCTTCCTAACCTAGAGCACTTCATTGCATCACTACCGTTTGCAATCCTTGCAGTAGCAATGTGGTCGCCTGACTTCCTAGGTCACCGTATCTTCCAAGAACTAAACTACCCACGTAAGACTGAAAAAGTACTGATGGACGTTGATGACACAATGACTATGTGTTCTTTCCGTCAAATGGTTGGTACTGCGGTAGGTGGTGGTAACATCACTTCTTCTTGGGGTACGTACATGATTCCAGCAGCGATTGCGAAACGTCCGATCCTGCGGGTGCTATCCTCCTGGGTACTTTCTGTATTATCGTTGCTATTCTTGGTTTCCCAATGGATGTTGCGGTATGGCCACCAGTAATGCGTATCGCGCTACTTGTTGGTGTATTCCTTCCTCTACTTGAAGCGGGTATGCAAATGGTTAAAGATACGAAAGACTCTCAAGCTGCAGGTATCTGTATCTTTGCTTCTGTAGTAGCTAACCCAGTTCTAGCGTGGGCACTCACCATGTTCCTAGACAACAACGGTCTAATCGGTGACAAAGAGCGTGCATCACGCCTATCGTTCCTAGATAAGATTGTGATCCCAGTGGGTGTATTTGTTATCTGTCTAGTCGCAATGCTTGCAGTTGGCATGCTAGAAAGCCAGTATGGTCTAAAAGCCTGGCTATAAACTAAACTTTTGTTGGGGTGGCAGTCATTGTCACCCCATTTTTATTATCATTTTTTAGCATTTATTGATTTAGTTTAATGTTTGCAAAAAAAATTGAGTGTACTATTGAAATGTAGGTAGCCGATACCCACATTATATTTAGTGACAATTTCTATAGTGCGTTGCTATGGTTTAGCGACTATACATATTGTTATTAATTGATTGTACTGCTCCCATCTGGGATAGCTGGCTCAACGGCGAAAACAGTACGTGTTTTTACTACTAAAAAGGTAGGTATGTCATGGCAGAGCAATTTGCTAAAGCTTGGGAAGGTTTTGCTGAAGGTGATTGGCAAAACGAAGTAAACGTTCGTGATTTCATTCAGAAGAACTACACGCCGTATGAAGGCGACGAGTCTTTCCTAGTTTCTGAAGGTACTGAAGCAACAAATGTACTTTGGGCTAAAGTAATGGAAGGCATCAAGCAGGAAAACAGCACTCACGCTCCTGTTGATTTCGATACTTCTGTTATCTCTACCATCACTTCTCACGATGCTGGTTACATCAACAAAGATCTTGAGACTATCGTAGGTCTACAAACTGAAGCTCCGCTTAAGCGTGCAATCATGCCAAACGGCGGTGTACGTATGATCGAAGGTTCTTGTAAAGCATACGGCCGTACTCTAGATCCTCAAGTTTCTAAGATCTACTCTGAGTACCGTAAAACACACAACCAAGGTGTTTTCGATGTTTACTCTCCTGATATCCTAAAATGTCGTAAGTCTGGTGTTCTAACTGGTCTTCCAGATGCATACGGCCGTGGCCGTATCATCGGTGACTACCGTCGTGTAGCACTGTACGGTGTAGACTTCCTAATGAAGGACAAAGTTGCTCAGTTCCACTCTACTCAAGAGAAACTAGAAGCTGGCGACGATCTACAAATGACTATGCAGCTGCGTGAAGAGCTTCAAGAGCAACACCGCGCACTAGGTCAATTGAAAGAAATGGCAGCTTCTTACGGCTTCGACATTTCTGGTCCTGCGACGACTGCACAAGAAGCAATCCAGTGGACTTACTTCGGTTACTTAGCGGCTGTTAAATCTCAAAACGGCGCGGCTATGTCTCTAGGTCGTACTTCTACTTTCCTAGACGTATACGTTGAGCGTGATATCGCTGCTGGCATCATCACTGAAGAACAAGCTCAGGAAATGATCGACCACTTCGTAATGAAGCTACGTATGGTTCGCTTCCTACGTACTCCTGAGTACGATGAGCTATTCTCTGGCGACCCAATCTGGGCAACAGAATCTATGGGTGGTATGGGTGTTGACGGTCGTACTCTTGTAACACGTACGAACTTCCGTTTCCTAAACACACTATACACTATGGGTCCTTCTCCAGAGCCAAACATCACTGTTCTTTGGTCTGAGCAGCTACCTGACGGCTTCAAGAAGTTCTGTGCGAAAGTATCTATCGATACTTCTTCTATCCAGTACGAGAACGACGACCTAATGCGTCCAGATTTCGACAACGATGACTACGCTATCGCTTGTTGTGTATCTCCAATGGTTATCGGTAAGCACATGCAGTTCTTCGGCGCTCGTGCAAACCTAGCTAAGACTCTACTTTACGTTATCAACGGCGGTGTAGATGAGAAGCTTAAGATCCAAGTTGGTCCTAAGACTGAAGCAATGACTGACGAAGTTCTAGACTTCGACAAAGTTTGGGCTGGTCTAGACAACTTCATGGATTGGCTAGCTAAGCAATACGTAACTGCGCTAAACGCAATCCACTACTCTCACGACAAGTACAGCTACGAAGCAGCGCTTATGGCTCTACACGACCGTGACGTACGTCGTACAATGGCTTGTGGTATCGCTGGTCTGTCTGTTGCAGCAGACTCTCTATCTGCAATCAAGTACGGTACAGTTAAGCCAATCCGTGACGAAGACGGCATCGCGATCGACTTCGACATCTCTGGCGACTACCCGAAATTTGGTAACAACGACGCTCGTGTTGATGACATGGCTTGTGAACTTGTTACTATCTTCATGAACAAGATCCGTAAACTTAAGACTTACCGTGATGCAGTACCTACACAGTCTATCCTGACTATCACTTCAAACGTGGTATACGGTAAGAAGACGGGTACTACACCAGATGGTCGTAAAGCAGGTGCTCCATTCGCTCCAGGTGCAAACCCAATGCACGGTCGCGATGAGAAAGGTGCAGTAGCATCTCTAACATCTGTAGGTAAACTGCCGTTTGCTGACGCGAAAGATGGTATCTCTTACACGTTCTCTATCGTTCCTAACGCTCTAGGTAAAGAAGAGAACTCACAGCGTGCTAACCTTGCAGGTCTAATGGATGGTTACTTCCACCACGAGACTGGCATCGAAGGTGGTCAGCACCTAAACGTGAACGTTCTAAACCGCGAAACTCTAGAAGACGCAGTTAAGAACCCTGAGAAGTACCCTCAGCTAACAATCCGTGTATCTGGTTACGCTGTACGCTTTAACTCTCTAACTGCAGAGCAGCAAAAAGACGTAATCGCACGTACTTTCACTGAATCTCTATAATCTAGATTTTTAATTTGAAATTTGAAGCCCCGTTTATGCGGGGCTTTTTTATGTCTGCTCAAAGGTACAAATAGGCGCGACAAAAAATCTGTGGTACAAATACTGCATAGAAATATTGATCTTTACTGTTGTCCTAACCTGATGTGCTGCTAATACTTACTATAACAATATAAGCATTTGGCACCGCTCCGCTATGTAGTAAATAATATATGAAACTAGTTCGCTTACTTCCGCTGTTACTTCTTACCTCGCCTGCCTTGGCGTCTGAAAAGTCCACTTGGGTTTTCAGTCTAGATAACGATGGGCTTTTTGGCGTCGACAAAGACTATACCAATGGTCTATTTCTCTCGTACACGTCAGGAGCAGTGTCTCCTAATTGGCTAACCAAACCTTTAAGTTTATCCATTTGGGGCGCAGCCTCTCTAGACAAATACGAAATCGTCATTGGCCATAAAATGTATACGCCTGACGACATCGAAGCGGACTACCCACTTGAAAACAACCGCCCTTATGCTGGTTATCTGCATACCGAGCTCAGCTACATCAGTCTTCACCCTCAACAGGCCCAACGCTTTACCGCCACTATAGGGACAACGGGTGAAAACTCTCTAGCCGACCAAGCACAAAACCTCGTTCACAGTATTACCGGCTCGGATGATCCTAATGGCTGGGAATACCAAATAGAGGACAAAATTGTTGGTGGAATTGGCTACCTTGGCCACTTTAATTGCTTCGCCAAAATACCTACATGGGTACTGAGTGGGAAGTGTCTAATGTCAGTGAAGTTAACGTAGGTAACTTCAGAAGTGATATCTCAACAGGTTTGATGCTGCGCTGGGGTGCCGATCTTGGTGGTAACATGGGTGCCGCCAACATTGATAACGAAAATCCGTTTAGGCCGGGGATGATTGGTGCTTCACGCACAGGCTGGTTTGTTTATTCCGGAATCGAAGCTCGTTACCGCTTCAACGATATTACCATTGAAGGATATCGACCGAACTTGCCGGATCCAAAAGAACCGTATGATGTGACGTTAGATAATGTCCAAGCGACAGCCGTTCTTGGCGTTGCTTGGTACAACGACTATGTGGGGGCTTCATTTGCTACCACGATTAAAACCCCAGATTATAAAGAAGCCCCAGATTCCTATTACGGAACCGGGGGCATCACGTTCTACGCTTTCTTCTAAATCTTCTATTGCTTAGATTTTAAAACGCTGGCAATCCGAACTTAAGCTGCTTGAGCGACGGTCAACAATTTGACTTGTCGCTCTGAGTTGCTCGCTATTTTCTTCCAGTTCTTGCATCGAGCTTGATATCTGAATCATGCTATCAGCCATAGATTGACTGGTTGTCGCCAGCTCTTTAATTGAAGTAAAGATTACCTCTGTTTGGTGAGCAGCTTCATCGGCTTTCTCGGTTATTTGCTGCAGCGCTTCTTTTGCTTCATGCCCTTTTTCTTTACCCGCCACCATAGATTGCTCAGACTTACCGATATATTGAATCACCTCCGCACTCTCTTGTTTCATAGTATCAATCGTTCCAGAAATCTCAGAAATCGCATCCACAGTGCGTACCGCTAAGCTTCGCACTTCATCAGCCACAACGGCAAAACCTCGCCCTTGCTCACCAGCCCTTGCCGCCTCGATCGCCGCATTCAAGGCCAGCAAGTTGGTTTGTTCCGCAATGCCATTGATGATTTCCATTACCGAATCCACTTTGGACGATGCCTCTTCGAGCTGATTAATATGCCCCGCTGCTGAGGTTAGGATCTCCGCAACCTCTTCCAGTGAGCCAATTGCAGAGGTAATGATTTTTCCACCCTCCTCCGCAGCTTGCGTCGACGATTGACTGATCTCGGCCACAAACTCCAGAGAGTTCGAGACTTCTTGGGTTGTCACACTCACTTCTTCTGTGGCTGAAGCCAGCAGCTGAGTTTGGCCCAGTACTTCTGACTGGCTGTGCATCAACCTATCTAAGCCACTATTAAGTTCCGTTGCATCACCAGCGAGAGCTTGGCTACTTTGCTGAACACCGGACACAAGGTCACCCAAATTTTGACAGCTTTGATTAATCGTCTCTGCGAGCTGATTAAACTCGTCATTTTTGTTGTTCGACAAAGCCATCCGTTGCGACAAATCGCCTTTTTCCATATCTTTTAGAACATCACCCGTTTGCTTGAGCGCCTTAGTTAAGGTCGCACTCATGGTAATGAAAATCGCAATGGTGAATATCGCAAGCACTGCGCAAGCAATCAAAACCGACCATTGGATCTGACCACTGCTACTTTTAGCCGAAGCTTCAAACTCTGAAGAAATAGCACGAAGCTCTTCTGTCGCCAGTTGGATACCCTGCATAATCATCTGCTCGCTTTGCAGAAACTCCACTTCAATTGCACCAAGCTGGCTCGACAGTTCACTCACCCGCGCGAACGTCGATTTGAACTGCTCGATCTCTTTTTCGT
Organism: Vibrio mexicanus; assembly: GCF_001012815.1. GTDB lineage: Bacteria > Pseudomonadota > Gammaproteobacteria > Enterobacterales > Vibrionaceae > Vibrio > Vibrio mexicanus. The sequence goes on along the minus strand of NZ_JYJP01000056.1, from coordinate 7,588 downwards.
AGAGATCCAACATGGCGTAAGTATTCGACATGTTAACAAATCCCGCCATCGCTCGATTAAATAGCTTTAGGTTGTCTTCGTTTGGCAACAGCAGATAGTTTTGCTGCGCTTTTATCATGGCCTGAAAATCAGAATTAAGGGTCACCATGCCGGTTTCTTCAATCTTCTTTTCAATGGTTGCTGCAATTTGTTTCAACTCCCCAAGCTTTCCGTCATCTACGTTGAACCCTAGCTCAGATAGTAAATCCAACCAAGCAATACGGCCGATTCAAACTGCTCAGCACTTTGCGTCAATGTTTGAGCTTGAGCATTGAGCCCTAGCTGATTGAGAAATCCAATATCGCGGTCAATATCGACTCTAATTGCGGCAAGGTCCGTTTTCGCTTTCTCAACCGTCTCCCCCGTCAAGTGATCTAACCCAGATGTAAATGAGAGCAGTTTCGCCTGTGTTTGATAAATAGAGATAGAACCTGTCGCGACTTCGCCACTGGCAGAATATTGAAGCCCCACATCCCTAATGTTATTGAATGTGAACGCCCCAAAGCAATGAACCCAAGAGACAAGATAACGAGAAAAGCAGTAAATTTCTGCTTTTGAGATAGAGCAAGCACATCCATGATGGACCCCTTAATCATCAATCGATGACAATAATGCGATAACGTAATTTTGTATTAATAGTTTTGTTAATAACAATTTTATAACATAATAAAACAATGCATAAATAGTTTTCGCACATCTGGTATTTTCTTACGGTCTATAAGGGCTTATCCCTGTATATAAAGGGCATTTTGTAATAAACTAACCAACAACTTTCCCCCTTATAAGAGAAGAGCTCATGTCAACTACTGGTCGAATTCATTCATTTGAATCTTGTGGTACCGTCGATGGACCGGGTATTCGCTTTATTGTGTTTATGCAAGGCTGCTTAATGCGTTGTAAGTACTGTCACAACCGCGATACTTGGGACCCACATGGGGGCAAAGAGGTGTCCGTTGAAGAGATCATCAACGACGCGAAATCTTACCGCCACTTTATGAATGCATCTGGCGGCGGCGTTACCTGTTCGGGTGGTGAGGCCATGCTTCAGCCTGAATTCGTTCGCGATTTTTTCCGCGCGGCAAAAGCAGAAGGCATCCACACTTGTTTAGATACCAATGGCTACATTCGTAAACATACCGACGTTGTTGATGAAGTCTTAGAGTCAACCGACCTTGTCATGCTCGATCTCAAACATATGAAAGATGAAATCCACCAAGATTTCATTGGTGTTGCTAATCACCGTGTTCTCGACTTTGCTCGTTACCTTCATAAGATCGGCCAAAAAACTTGGATTCGTTATGTGGTTGTTCCGGGTTACACCGACGACCCAGAAGCAGCTCATATGTTGGGCGAGTTCATTAAAGATATGGACAACATCGAGAAAGTAGAGCTTTTGCCTTATCACAAGCTCGGCGCTCACAAATGGGAAGCCTTGGGTTACGATTACCCGCTGGAAGGAGTGAACCCACCATCGAAAGAAACGATGGATGGTATCGTTGAGATCCTAGAGCAGTATCACTCAAACGTGAAATACTAAAAACGTTCGTTTTTCTAGAAACCAGCTTCGGCTGGTTTTTTTGTGCAACTTTTTTTTGCGAAGAGTTTGCCCAATCTAGAACACTGGTAAAGATTGTTGCTTTTTCATTCGCTATCTCATCCTTGTTATTCACATTGAAATAATCAAGCGCTACATTAGCCAAACAATTTACCTATCCCTGTGGTCAGATCATGTTTCAAAGCCACAAAAAACGCTAACCTTATCACAGTAAAACAACAAAAGAATTTAGTGAGGCCTTCCATGGAAATGACAAATGCACAACGCCTAATTTTGTCTAACCAATACAACCTAATGGCACAAATGGATCCAGCAAATGCTGCCAAATACCAACGCCTACAGACTATCGTTGAGCGTGGTTATGAGCTGCAAATGCGTGAGCTAAACAAAGATTTCGGCTGTCTAGTTGAAGACGAATGTCGTGAAATCATCGATATCATGGAAATGTACCATGCAATGCAAGAGTCAAATAAGATGCTTGCTGAAGACGAGCAAAAGCAAGTCGATCAACGTCGCCTAACTTTCCTAGGTTTCGATATTGCCACTGAAGCGCAATACGTTAACTACGTGCGCTTCCTTGTGGATTCTGAAGGTCTATACCCTCAGTTCGATAAAGGTGACCATCACTTCAACAGCCAGATGCCAATGCTTGAAAAGTACCGCCGCATGCACACAACTTGGCGCAACTGCCCACGCCAATACCACTTATGTGCAACGGAGCTGACTCAAATTTTCAATGCTTAATCATTTATAGATGGTTTGAAAGGGAGCGACTCGCTCCCTTTTTTATTGTCGTCAATCCCCATTCCAGCCCTTGAACTGCCAACAAACAACGCTTAAAACCATTAGTTAACTAAGGATTTCTACCCAACCACTAGCGTAAAATCAATCGCTGATACAAGAAAAAAATCTCCCCTATTTGCGCTTCTGTGATCGAATCTCAAAACTCATTTCTTTCTACTACATTATGTAAATAAACACATAATTGTTAAGCAAAATTCCAAATAACAACTAATCTTATATTGAGAATGGAATTGTAAATCTATGCGGGTTGATAGTCATTTTGACAGGTTCAGAGGGGATTTCAGTATGAGTATTTTTGACCACTTCCAAGCGCGCTACGAAGCATCCAAGGATGAAGAGCTATCGCTTCAAGATTTTTTATCACTTTGTAAAGATGACAAAAGTGCCTACGCAAACGCTGCCGAAAGACTGCTGATGGCAATTGGTGAGCCCGAAGTCGTAGACACGGCTCTTGATCCGACACTGAGTCGGATCTTCTCAAACAGAGTGATTTCTCGTTATAAAACATTTAAAGATTTCTACGGTATGGAAGACGCGATTGAACAGATCGTTTCGTACCTTAAACACGCCGCTCAAGGTCTAGAAGAGCGCAAACAGATCCTTTATTTACTCGGCCCTGTAGGTGGTGGTAAATCCTCATTGGCTGAAAAACTCAAAGCGCTAATGCAACAAGTACCTATTTACGTGCTGTCTGCTAATGGTGAGCGCAGCCCTGTTAACGACCACCCATTCTGCCTGTTCGACGTAGACGAAGACGGTGAGGTACTCAAACAAGAGTACGGCATTGAAAAACGTTACTTACGTTCCATCATGTCGCCGTGGGCTGCTAAACGACTGCATGAATTTGGTGGTGATATTTCCAAGTTCCGAGTCGTCAAGGTACGACCGTCTATCCTAGACCAAGTAGCGATCGCGAAAACAGAGCCAGGTGACGAGAACAACCAAGACATCTCATCACTTGTCGGTAAAGTCGATATTCGCCAGCTTGAACACTTCTCCCAAGACGATCCAGATGCGTACAGCTACTCAGGTGCACTGTGTAAAGCGAACCAAGGTTTGATGGAATTCGTAGAGATGTTCAAAGCCCCTATCAAGGTGCTGCACCCTCTTTTAACCGCAACGCAGGAAGGTAACTTCAACGGAACCGAAGGGCTATCTGCATTGCCATTCGACGGTATGATTTTGGCGCACTCAAACGAATCAGAGTGGCAAACCTTCCGTAACAACAAAAACAATGAGGCTTTCCTCGATCGTGTTTACATCGTGAAAGTGCCTTACTGTTTACGTGTTTCTGAAGAAGTGAAGATTTACCAAAAACTACTCGAACATTCAGAGCTATCGAAAGCGCCATGTTCACCGAGCACACTCGATTTGCTTGCTCAGTTCAGTATTTTGTCTCGACTAAAAGAGCCAGAGAACTCCTCACTATTTTCTAAAATGCGTGTTTATGATGGTGAAACACTTAAAGACACTGACCCGAAAGCGAAGAGCTATCAAGAGTATCGCGATTATGCGGGCGTTGATGAGGGTATGTCCGGTCTCTCCACTCGTTTCGCGTTTAAGATTCTGTCGCGAGTCTTTAACTTTGACCAAACCGAAGTGGCCGCTAACCCTGTTCACCTCTTCTATGTCATCGAGCAGCAGGTAGAACGTGAGCAATTCCCGCAAGAACAAGCTGAGAAATACCTAGAATACCTCAAAGGTTATCTGGTGCCGCGATACGTCGAATTCATTGGTAAAGAGATTCAAACCGCTTATCTGGAGTCCTACTCAGAATACGGTCAGAACATCTTTGATCGCTATGTCACCTACGCGGATTTCTGGATTCAAGACCAAGAGTATCGCGATCCAGAAACAGGCCAGCTATTTGACCGTGCCTCTCTAAACAATGAGCTAGAGAAAATCGAGAAGACAGCTGGTATCAGCAACCCTAAAGATTTCCGTAATGAAATCGTTAACTTTGTACTTCGTGCTAAAGCCAACAACAATGGTCAAAATCCAGTTTGGACGAGCTACGAAAAACTCCGCACTGTTATCGAGAAGAAAATGTTCTCGAATACAGAAGAACTGCTTCCTGTTATTTCCTTTAATGCGAAAACCTCGTCTGAAGACCAGAAGAAACACGACGACTTTGTTGCTCGCATGATGGAGAAGGGCTACACCGAGAAGCAAGTGCGATTGCTATCTGAGTGGTATTTACGCGTTCGTAAATCCTCTTAACGCAAGCGACCAAAGCCCAAATAGCGCTGCCCTTACGCAGTCAAACCCTACCGCCTCACGCGGTAGGTGTTTGGGTGATGTGAAGTTTTCATAAGGAGGAACTTATGGCGCAATTTATCGACCGACGACTGAACGGCAAAAATAAAAGTGCGGTAAACAGACAACGTTTTCTCCGCCGTCATAAAGAACAAATCAAAGAATCTGTTGCAGATGCAGTAAACCGCCGCTCGATTACTAATACTGAGTCTGGTGAAGATGTCGCAATTCCACATCGTGACATTAAAGAGCCTGTATTTCACCAAGGTAAAGGCGGGGTTAAAGAACGCGTACATCCTGGTAACGACCAGTTCATTCGAGGTGACAAAATTGATCGTCCGAAAGGTGGTGGCCAAGGTGGTGGAGCGGGTGAAGGTGAAGCAAGCCTGATGGCGAAGGGCAAGATGAATTTGTATTCCAAATCTCTAAGGATGAGTATCTCGACATTCTTTTCGAAGACCTAGAGCTTCCCAACTTAGAAAAGAATCAAATCAACAAAATAACCGAATGGAAAACCCATAGAGCGGGCTATCAAACCGCAGGGATCCCGTCCAATATCGCAATTGTTCGTTCACTACAGCAATCGCTCGCGAGACGAACCGCAATGACGGCGGGTAAGAAACGCGCGCTGAACGAACTTGAAGAAGAGCTCGAACGAATTAAAAACCAAGAGCCAGCTCAGGCACTTGAAGAACAGCGAATTAAGAAAGAAATTGAAGAGTTACGCAGCCGAATCGACAGTGTGCCTTTTATTGACTCATTCGACTTGCGCTTTAAAAACTATGAGCGCCGTCCAATACCTTCCAGCCAAGCTGTCATGTTCTGTTTGATGGATGTATCGGGTTCGATGGACCAAGCAACCAAAGACATAGCCAAGCGTTTTTACGTGCTGTTGTATCTGTTCTTAACGCGAACCTATGAAAATGTTGATGTGGTGTTCATTCGCCACCATACCCAAGCAAAAGAGGTCGACGAACACGAGTTTTTCTACTCACAGGAAACCGGTGGCACCATTGTTTCAAGCGCACTCAAGTTAATGGATGAGATTGTCAAAGATCGTTACCCGCTGGCGGAATGGAACATCTATGCTGCGCAAGCTTCCGACGGTGATAACTGGGCTGACGACTCTCCTCGCTGTAAAGAGCTGTTGGTTAATCAGCTATTACCTGCTTGCCAATATTACTCTTATATCGAGATCACCCGACGCTCTCATCAAACCCTTTGGCACGAGTACGAAAAACTCGAGCAAGCTTTCGATAACTTCGCGATGAAGAATATCCGATCCGTAGATGACATATTCCCTGTGTTCAGGGAGCTGTTTCAAAAAGAAACTGCATAGGGAGACGTTATGACTACAAAGACGACGAAACCAAAAGCGAAATCTAACAGCAAATTGTTGCCCGATGGGCCAGACTGGACGTTTGATCTACTAGAGCGCTATCACAAAGAGATCAAACGGGTGGCTAACCATTATCGTTTGGACACCTACCCTAACCAGATCGAAGTGATCACTTCCGAGCAGATGATGGATGCTTATTCCAGTATAGGTATGCCGATTAATTACAATCATTGGTCATTTGGTAAAAAGTTCATTCAAACTGAGCAGGGTTATAAACATGGCCAAATGGGACTGGCCTACGAAATCGTCATTAATTCAGACCCGTGTATCGCGTACCTAATGGAAGAAAACACTGTGACCATGCAAGCATTAGTGATTGCCCACGCTTGTTATGGCCACAATTCCTTCTTTAAAGGTAACTATCTATTCCAAACCTGGACCGATGCCAGCTCGATTATCGACTATCTGCTGTTTGCTAAGAAATACATTGCAGAATGTGAACAGAAGTATGGCGAATCAGAGGTCGAGGAGCTGCTCGATTCTTGCCACGCACTAATGAATTATGGCGTAGATAGATACAAACGTCCTGAAAAGATCTCGATTGCAGAGGAAACCGCACGCCAAGAAGAGCGAGAGGCGTATCTTCAATCTCAAGTCAATGAGCTGTGGCGAACCGTTCCTCAGTCTAAAACCAAGGAAGAGGATATTAAAGTTCGATTCCCCTCGGAGCCTCAAGAGAACATTCTCTACTTCATTGAAAAACACGCGCCCTTACTCGAGCCTTGGCAGCGTGAGATAGTACGTATCGTGCGTAAAATAAGCCAATACTTCTACCCCCAAAAGCAGACACAAGTGATGAATGAGGGCTGGGCGACCTTCTGGCACTATACGATTCTAAATCACCTTTATGACGAAGGAATCGTCTCTGATAAGTTCATTCTTGAATTCTTACACAGCCACACTAGTGTGGTCGCGCAACCGCCCTACAATAGCCCCTATTTCAGTGGTATTAACCCCTATGCATTAGGCTTTGCTATGTTCCGCGACATCAAAAGAATTTGTGAAGAACCCACCGACGAGGATAAAGAGTGGTTCCCTGATTTGGCCGGCACTGACTGGCTAGATGCCCTTCATTTTGCGATGCATAACTTCAAAGATGAAAGTTTTATCAGCCAGTACTTGTCACCTAAGTTGATGCGCGACTTTAAACTGTTCTCTATCGTCGATGATGACAGAAAGAACTTCATCGAAGTCAGTGCGATTCACGATGATATGGGGTATCGCGCTATCCGAGAGAAACTCGCCGCGCAGTACAACCTCAGTAACCTAGAGCCTAATATTCAGGTATTTAATGTGGATGTACGTGGCGATCGTTCGCTCACCCTTCAATACATTCCACAAGATCGCATTCCGTTAGCTGATAGCCATGAGGAAGTAATGAAGCATCTCTATCGCCTGTGGGGCTTCGATGTCATTCTAGAAGAAGTAAAAGAGACAGGCCGTCGGGAGATACTCTCTACCTGTCCTAAGCGAAATGACTATGACGCTAAAATATAGGTCATAGATGATAGAAACTAAAAAGGCTCCCATGATGC
>NZ_JYJP01000055.1 GCF_001012815.1 Vibrio mexicanus | reverse complement strand
TCGCTTATGCCTCTTATCTAACCATGGGCCTCGACAATAAATACCAATACGTTTTGTCTGAGCAAGGTCTGGTTCAAAAGAAAAATCGAGATGAACCCGAATGGGTCAACAAAACCATGGTGACTATTGCTTGGATTTGTTCGGTTGGTTGTATTTTTGCGGTAGCAATAACAGGCCCCATGGCGTTGGCAGGTTCGGGAGTGCTTATCCTTTTGGCATTCGGTATGACGAAACGAAAGCCTCAAAACACGGTTGAAACTCGAATCGCTGTTAGAGAGCACTGGCTTAAAGCTCAATACAATAAAAAGAGAAAGGTTATCGCCCTCTACCATAAGCATGATGACTGTGAATACGAGGATGTCGCGCACACCGTAGTCGTGCGCTATCACTCGGTTGGAGATAGCTACCTATTCTTTGACACCATTGAGCAGTTAGAAAGTATCGTTAACAACCTTCAAGAAAAATTTGGCTTAGAGTGTATTGAAGTACAAGACCACCGCTTGCTATTTGGCCCAGATGCTTTGCCAGATGACGTTGCTGAAATCCCATACAGGGGCCGCACCTATCGTGTCGATGAAACCTACGAGCTAAAGTCATCCAACGCACCTCTTCCTGAATTAGAGTACAGATAACTTTGGCCTATCAATCCAACCTAAAATAGATAACTCAATACTGCGGTAAATTATTACGTTATTTACTCGCAGTTTAAAAAATGAGCGACTACACTTTCTTCTATCTGGTTGAGGTTAAGTTAACCAGGACAGACAGAAGATAGCGTGTTTGAAACAAAGAGTAGAAAGAGAAAATGAATTGGCACTGAGGTTTTGGAGTGGTTTTTCCGGAGGTTTATTGGCGATTTGTATATCTAGCGTGAAATCAGAGGATTAAAGGCGCGGAGCTAGTGCCCATGCACACTACCAGTATTGATGGTCTTGTTTTTCCTCTCATTACCCTCCAACCTTCCTCACGTTAAAACGAAAAAATAGTAGTCTAGTTAAAAGAACTGGCTCCCTAAGTAGCTTCCTTTCAACTAGACATACTGCCAGCATCAACTTACTAGCTCTTCAACCAACTTCTTGATGCCCTTGCCTGCCTCTAACATATTATTTGCCAACATATAGGCCGGCGTGGTAATGACTCGGTTAGCTTCATCAATAACGATATCGTCAACAGCGCAATCAACATGCTTCCCGCCCAGCTTTTCAATGACTTGAGCCGTCTCAACATCGTTCCCAATTGTACATTTCACTCCAGGATAGACCAGTGGCAATAAAGCTGGTGCAATACAAAGGTAACCGGCCTTCTTTTTGGCCTCTTTAAACTCTGTCATCACACGCTTGAAGTCTGGGTCGATCTCTACGGCCTCTCCAACAAACGCGAGATTAGACAAATTCTTTGCTACACCAAAACCTCCAGGAACCAGTAAGCCATCGAACTCGTTAGCTGAAAGTGAATCTAGTGGTTTTATGTTGCCACGAACAATACGCCCTGCTTCTTCCATTACGTTTCGAGTCTGTTTTTGTTCTTCGCCCAACAAATGATTTACGACGTGATGTTGATCCTTGTTCGGCGCAAAGCATTGATACTCCACACCAAGTTCTTCAAGTGCGTGCAACGCCAATACGGCTTCTTGTATTTCAGCACCATCAAACACGCCGCAACCCGCTAAAACAACCGCTACTCGATCCATTTTGTTCTCCTTATTGATCCAACTGACAACCCTTACGTTAATAGATCGCCTGAAGCTTTTCTGAGTACCACTACAAATATTCAAACAATTGGATATGTAATAAGTTCGCAGCGAAGAGTACCGATACTCGACAATAGTAAACTTACCGAGGTAACCTTCTTTTAAGGTTCATTAGCTGGGATAGCACATGGAGAGCAGCATAAACGCAGTTGAAAAACTGAGTCGGTTTAAATATCACTACCCTAAATATCACAGCGATGGAAAGGGGCACGTTCAAGTTGAACAGTTACATCCTCATCAAGCAGATAAACTCGCTGAGCTGGTTGAAGCAGTTGACCAACAAGACGCCTGGGAAGCCTGCCGTGTCATGCTTCAGGGACAGTCACATCGCTGGCTCACGGATGCAATCCAACATATTAGGATGAGAAAGCCCTGTCATATTCACTTTCAACTACTTATTCTCGACTTATTTAAAGATGAACCCTCACCAGTGACACTGATTACACAGTCTGCTGACGGGTGGCCGTGGGACGAGACAAACTGGCAATCACTATCACTGTTAATTGAAGCCGTAATAAAAAAACTTGATGCTTTGGAGCCCGACATCGCAAAGCGAAAAATACTACTAGATAAGTACCACTCTAGTAGAGACTTTGAGGCCGACAGTTTCAGGATGCTGACTGACTTAGACTTCGCGACGTCGAACCTAAAGAGACTCATTGAGAAATATGAGCAGCTCAAATCTGAATACGAGCCATAGTGATTGGTAACCTCTTTAATATCAGCCCTCTACAGTATAGCTTTTAAACCATTCTTCAAAGAATGCGTTGAATTTCTGAACCTTAAGTGGTGTGTATGTTCGATCTGGGTACACCAAACTAATGGTGATGCTGCCATCGGTATAGTCTTGCAAAAGAGGCACAAGCACTTGAGACTGGGAGTCCTCCCTGTTCGTACCACCCTCAACTGCCGAACGGCAATAAGTAGGCAAAAAGCCGATCCCGACCCCTTGCTCGACAATATGACGTACAAAAGCGGTGCCGTTAACTCGCACCTGTTTCGCAAACGTCACGTGCTCTATATCACCGTCCTTTTCGAACGCGAAGGTGTTAGAGCCAGAATACCGATGCGATATCAACACGTGCTTGGATAGGTCACTCGCCGTTTGCGGATGACCATATTGCGCTAGATAATCAGGGGAAGCCATCAATTGCACGCGTAAATCGCCAACTCGTTTGTAAATCAAGCTTGAATCAGGAAATCTATCGCTCGCGCGAACACACAGATCGAATCCCTCTTCTATCAAATCAACAAATCGGTCTTCAATTTGCAAATCCAATTCAATATCCGGATAGCGCTTTAAGAACTCTGCGCACATCACTGCAGTAGGTCTGTCCCCAAGTACATTTGACATACTGACTCGCAACCTTCCTGAAGGTGAACCAAGCAACTCTGCCACTTCACTTTCTGCCACCGATATTTGATCCATGATGGTACGGCAATGCCCTAAATATGACTTTCCAACCTCAGTGAGAGACAGCACTCTGGTTGTGCGCTGCATCAGCCTTGCTCCTAAACTCTTCTCTAATGCAGACACCTGCTTGCTCACGTATGACGGCGTGGTATTAAGCACGTCTGCTGCCTTCGAAAAACTGCCCGTTTCCGTAACGCAAATAAACACCCGCATTGCATTTAACTTGTCCAAGACGTCTACCTTCTGTCTCTAGCACCCTATTTGTGCCAATTTGGAAAAACTATTAAGTCATGATGCCAATTTATCCATCAATATCGACTCAATAAGATGACTGTCAGATGAAAAAGGGAGAGACATCATGAAAGCTATTCAATTGACTGAAATAAACAACATAGAAATTAGAAACCTTGCCATTCCAACACCCGAATCAGATGAAGTACTGGTGAAAATCGCAAGCGTTGGGGTTAACCCAGTCGACTGGAAAATTGCTTCTGGTCAACTGGCTCAACTTATCGACCAGCCTTTGCCATTGACCCTCGGTTGGGATTTCTCTGGAGAAGTAGTAGAAGATGCCAATGGATTCAAAAAAGGCGATAAAGTGTACGGCATGAAGCAAATCGGAAAGGAAGGAAGCTTATCAGAGTATTCTGTCATCAAAACTTCTCAACTGAGCATCGCGCCTCAACACATTCCTCTAGAGCACGCTGCAGCCTTGCCTATGGTGGCGCTAACAAGTTGGCAAGCGCTATTTGGCGCGGGAAAACTTGACCGCAATCAGCGCGTACTCATTCAAGCTGGCGCTGGTGGCATTGGCTCTGTGGCGGTTCAATTAGCTAAAATTATGGGCGCGTATGTCATTGCAACAACATCGGCCAAGAACAAAGACTATGTGCTTGAACTGGGCGCTGATGAAGTCATCAACTACGAAAATGAAAGCGTGGTTGATGTACTAAAAGACAACCCTGTCGATGTCGTTTTTGAAAGCCTTTGGGGTCAATTTCAACTGGATGCAATTCAAGTTCTTAAGCCTGCGGGTAAATTGGTCAGTATCTCAGGGGTTATGCAAGAAGCTGAACAGGCGGCGAAAGAAGCAGGAGTTAGCGCTGAGTTTGTATTTGTTCAATGCAATAGTGATCAGCTGCGAAACATCAGCGAATTGGTCGATAGTCAACAACTCAAAGTTACAGTGTCGAGAGAATATCAGGCACAAGACATTCACTCAGCCTACGAAGAAAGTAAGCTGGGGCATGTTCGCGGTAAGCTCATCCTTCGCTTTTAGTCACTTCTCTGACTGGTTTCTATCCTCCCTCGATTAGAAACCACTAGCTGATGCGGCTTACCCACCTTCAAGCGATGCTCACATGGCATCGCTTTTTTTGATCATACTAATGACACTCAAACCGCAAACACGGCTGAATCTAATTCCATTTGATCTATCCTACCCAACATCGCGTAAAATAAAGAAATAATCCATTAGTGAGCGAAGATATGCTGCTCAAAGACAAGCTTTCAAGCCCCAAGAACATCAATTGTAAAGAAGACAATATTGATGAAACCGAGGTAGCCAAATTTGATGCCTTGGCTCATGAGTGGCGAAACCCTAACGGCAAATTTGCTAACGTGTTGGCTTTTAATCAAGTTCGTCTGCGCTATGTGCTAGAGGAAATCCAGCACCATTTTGGCGACCGTAAAATCCGCATTCTCGATGTGGGGTGCGGAGCAGGTTTGTTAACCCAACCACTTGCAGAAGCAGGCCATCATGTCCTCGGCATCGATGCCAGCCATGTTAATGTAGAAGTCGCGAGTAAACATGGAAAAGCGCTCCCTAACCTTAGATACCGACAAGCGTTAGTTGAGACCCTCATAGAAGAGAGACAACATAACGTGGAAATGGAGTACGACTTAGTCTTAAATACAGAAGTGGTCGAGCACGTTCCAGACCCAAATGCGCTTCTATCCGATTGTGCCGATTTAGTGGCTGCCAACGGAATAATGGTCGTTGCAACACTCAATCGTACGCTAATGAGTTTTCTGGTTGGCATCATTGGCGCGGAATATATTTTACGCGCTCTGCCAATCGGCACGCATTACTGGCCTGCTTTTGTAACACCCGAAGAAATCAAGACTACACTCGAACCAAAGGGGTTTTGCTTGAATCAATCGATAGGAATGGCATTTAATCCATTCACCAAAAATTGGAAATTTACCTCTTCCGATAAAGTGAACTACCTCATCACCGCACACCGTCAATCATAAGCCAGAGAAGGAAGTCAGCGACAATGCATTACGTAACCGTCAGTATCGGCAGCAATATCGACAGAGAGTTCTACGTTTCTAAAGCGTTGAATGCACTTGACTATTTCTTCGCACCGCTCACGATTTCTAAGTCGTATGATTGCGTCCCCGTTGGCTTTGAAGGTGACAATTTTCTGAATTTGGTGGTTGGATTTGAGTGCTCTCAATCAGTTAGCGAGCTCGCTGCCATGCTACGTCAAATTGAAGAAGAGAGTGACAGAGTCAGAGGCGGTAAAAAGTTTGCCTCCAGAACCATGGATTTGGACATTTTAACTTTCGATGATCTGGTCGGCATCTTCGATGGTGTAGAGCTGCCGAGAGGAGAAATCACTGAAAATGCCTTCGTGCTTCGCCCTCTTGCAGATGTCATCCCCGATGACATTCATCCTTTAACTTCAAAGACATACCAGCAGCTTTGGCGTGAATACGACAAAGACAGTCAACACGTAACCGAGACCGATTACACATGGCCTTAGTGGTCCATGATCTCCAAAATATAAAATCAGTTTCTTAACAAATAACCCCTAGCCAAATGCAAACTGATCTCAGCAAGCTATTATTACGTAAAGATGACCATGATCCTAAATCAGGGAAATATGATGAATCACAACGCAATAATAACAATCACTAACCTCAGACTTCGTACCTATATCGGTTTCAACGAAGAAGAAAAAAAGAAGCAGCAAGACATCATCATCAACGCAGAGATCCACTACCCAGCCAACAAACTCTGCCTAGAAGACAACATCGATAACGCTTTGAACTATAAAACCATCTGTAAAAACGTTATCAATCACGTCGAAAACGGACGTTTCCTGCTACTCGAAAAACTCACCAGCGATGTTCTTGGCATCTGTATAGATCATCCATGGGTATCGTACGCTCAAGTGAAAATCGATAAACCTCACGCTCTAAGGTTTGCAGACTCTGTCTCACTCACCTTGAACTACACAGCTGAAGCAGGAGACGCGTCATGATTTCACTAGAAGCGCGAAAAGTACAAGAAGCACTCATTGCTCGCGGACTTGAAACTCCACTTATAGAGTCAGACATGACACCAAATGAAAAGTATCAACGTATTCGGGGGCTCTTAACTGAAGTTGTCAGTACACTTGGGCTCGATTTAACCGATGACAGTTTAGCCGAGACACCTCACCGCATCGCCAAGATGTATGTTCACGAAATTTTCTCTGGATTGGATTACCAGAACTTCCCAAAGATCAGCGTCATCGAAAACAAGATGGCCGTGGATGAAATGGTCAAAGTATCAGACGTCAACCTGACCTCAACCTGTGAGCATCACTTTATTACCATCGACGGTTTGGCTCAGGTGGCCTATATACCGTCAAACAAGATTCTCGGCTTATCGAAAATTAATCGCATCGTTCGTTTCTTTGCGCAAAGGCCTCAAGTTCAAGAACGGCTCACCCAACAGATCTTAGTTGCAATTCAAACGCTAACGGAAACAGAAAATGTTGCTGTGTCGATTAAAGCCACGCACTACTGCGTTAAGTCACGCGGCGTCATGGACACAAGCTCGGAGACGTCGACAACGGCACTAGGCGGGATTTTCAAAACTAATCCTCAAACCCGCTCGGAGTTCTTAGGATGAAAGGAGCTAGGATGAGAGGAACTAGCATGAAAGGCGCCGTTGTAATCACAGGAGTTGGCAAAAGGCTTGGGCTTGCGCTCGCCCATGACTTGCTGGAAAAGGGCTATCGCGTTGTTGGGACTTATCGTACCGACTACCCCGAACTTGAAGATCTACAGGCGAAAGGGGCAGACTTGCATCAGGTGGATTTTTATCAACCTGAAAGCCTTAACGGTTTTATCCAATACCTCAATCTTGAGTACTCTCAGCTAAGAGCTCTTATTCATAATGCTTCAGACTGGAGCCCTGATGAGCCGGCACGTTCAAATAACCATGCACAAGTGCTTCAAAGAATGATGGCGATTCATGTCGGTGCACCTTACCAAATGAACTTGGCACTGCAAGGTTTGCTTAATCAGGGGCTGACACCAACGATATCATTCACATTAGCGATTATGTGGCTGAAAAAGGCAGTAAAAAACACGCAGCCTATGCAGCCAGTAAGTCTGCGCTCAACAACTTAACCCTTTCGTTTTCGGCTATGTTCGCACCGAAGATTAAGGTGAACACTATCTCTCCCGCCCTGCTCAAATTTAACGAGCATGACGACGATTCCTACAAACAAAAAGCGCTCGCCAAAGCGCTCATCCCACATGAAGCGGGCTTTGAAGAGGTGATTGACGCGGTTCACTTTATCATGACGAGCGAGTATATGACTGGCAGGAATATCCATCTCGATGGTGGAAGGCATTTGAAATAACACAATTTTTGCTGGTATTTACCAGCAAAAATTTTAGTTATGATAAGGCCACATACACTTAAGGAAGAATTCATGTCGGATCAAAACTCGAAGGAAGCCCGCCACAAGGCTCGCCAACAAAAAGTTAAAGAACAAGTCGACGCAAAGGTTGCCGCTGCACAAGAAGAGAAAGGCCTCCTGCTTATCATCACTGGCAACGGTAAAGGTAAATCAACCTCTGGTTTTGGTACGGTTGCACGTGCAGTCGGTCATGGTCTGAACGCTTCGGTTGCCCAGTTCATCAAAGGGACTTGGGATAACGGGGAGCGTAACCTACTCGAAAAATTGGGGGTAGAATTCCAAGTCATGGCGACGGGTTTTACTTGGGAGACTCAGAACAAAACAGCCGATACGGAAGCGGCACAAAAGGTTTGGCAAGAGTGTAAACGCATGCTGAACGACGAGTCGATTGATGTGGTGCTGTTCGATGAGCTGACGTACATGGTGAGCTATGGCTATATCGACCTTGATGAAGTTGTCGAAGCTCTCAACAATCGTCCAAAGATGCAATCAGTGGTGATCACAGGCCGTGGCGCACATCGGACATTGATTGAGATGGCGGATACGGTATCAGAGGTCAAGAATGTTAAACACGCCTTCGAGTCTGGAGTGAAAGCGCTAAAAGGTGTGGATTGGTGAGTGTTGTTTGGTAAAAACAAAGCAATGAACCAAACAAAAACGGTGAGCATTCTGCTCACCGTTTTTTATTTGCAGGAATGATTAATTAAAGAAACCTTTTAGTACACCTTTGATGGCGTCTTTAGTCTTCTCATCTTTAATCTTGTCACCGTATTTCTCTTCGAGCTTATCTAAGCCGCGGTCGATCTCTTTCTCTGCTTTCTGGCGTAATACATCATCAAACACCAATGAGAATTGAGGTTTTGCCCATTCACCGTGAATGCGAATTGGGATAGTCACATCTTTCAGCTCATCAATATCTTTACCACCTTGGCCTTTTAATGAGCAACAATCGAAGTGCTAATGGTCATATCCACCGTCTCGGCCAGATAGTTTGCTTGGCCTTCACCTCGAACACGCAGCAGTGGCGACTGAGCAGTTAGGTCATTGGTGGTGACCACGCCTTTGTTTAGTTTCATTGTCGCCGTCATCGCACTGAAGTCAGTTTTCTGCGGCTCATCGTAATCATCGATCTTCTTACCCGTAAAGCGGGCGTAGTTATCTCGAATGATCTGAGCGACGTTGATACCGTTCACGGCGCCATCTTCAAAGTTGATTTTAACGGTGCCTACTAAGTTCTTCTTGATACCCGTTGGCGTTAAACTCTTGCCGCTCACATCAACATCAATATTACCTGTCCCTTCAAGCATGTTGTTGTCTGCCACATCAACCAATAATGGCTGAACTTTCACGCCCTTGATTGCTTTTTTAGCGCTGTAAGTCGCAGGGGTTTGGTTTGCATCTAGCTTAGCAGTCGCACTGATTGAACCTTGATACAAATTCGATTTGAACGATGTTAGCTCTGCCACACCACGGTTGACCGCAAACTGGGCGACCACATTTTGCATCTTAGCGTTGCTTGCTTTGAATTTATCGATGCTGATTTTGCCCGCGACATCCAAAGTCTTAAGCGCGGAAAGATCTGGTTCTACTTCTTTAACTGGTGCTGAAGACTTTGGCTGCTCGGCTGGCTTACTTCCCGCTGGTGTCCCAACATCATTACTTCCAGAAGATGTTTCTTTAGAAGAATCAGTTGAAACTTGAGCGGTATTCAAGCCTAAGAACTCATCCAAATCAATATTTGGACTATGCAGTACAAAACGAACTTTTGGGATATCCAATAGTGTTACATCGGCTTTGCCGTCAAATTCCAACTTATTAGCCGTCAGCTTGTTCAGCACAAAACTCAGGTGATTTCTAGTAAGGTTAAAACCGAGATCGGAAGACATCGTCACCTTCATTGGCGACTGAGGTAGCTGAGCACCTTCAAAGTTGCCATCAAAAGTCAGCGTTTTAAGGGAGACATTGCTGATTGCAGCATCGACCAACAGATTTGCCGCGCCTTTCATATCAAGGTCAAGGTCCGCTGCTTTACCTTTCACTGCAAACGTCAGCTTATTCGTTCTATCAAATGCAAATCCGTCTAACGTCACCTTAGCGTTTTCAATCTGCGTCGCGCCATCACTGAAACTAGCCGATAGGTCAACATTCGCGAGCTCATACTGAGTTAGGTCCTGCGACAGTTTAAACTCCGTATCACCCTGTGCAGAAAAGACCTGCTGTGCATTCTTTCCTTTTACAGAAAAATTCAGCGCATTCATTCGATCAAATGCAAAACCATCAAGCGCTAGTTTTGCTTGTTCAACCACAAGCGGCCCATCACTGAAGCTCGCATCTAGGTTCACATTTCGCAGTTCATACTCTTTAAAACCTTCAGACAACTTAAACTCTGCACTGCCTTCTGCGGCAAATTTCTGCTGATTGTTTTCACCTTTTGCTGCGAAGTTGGCCGTTGTCCATGTTTCAACGGCAAACTGGGATAGATTCAATGACACATCATACAGCTTGGTGAAGCTGCCATTCTTACGATCTTGTATTTCAACCGCAGCGTTAGAAATTGTCACGCCAGCTAGATTGATCGTCCACGCAGCGGCTTCATTCTCTTGCGTGTTGGCTTGCTGCGTTGAGTCATTTGCTTGATCGGCTGGTGCTGCAGTGTCAGTCGTGGCTTCCGGCTGTGCTTCATCCGCAGCAGGTACTTGAGATTGCGCCGCTGTCAGTACATCAATATTCTGACGGCCATCTTTGAGTGTCTCGAGCGAAAACTCGGCACCATCTAATGTAATATTGCCGATTTCCAACTGTTGGCTAAGCAGCGGCATAACCGACACATCAATACCAACGGTATCCACTTTGAACATATTCTGATTGGTAAAGCCTTCTGGATTACGCAACTCAGTTTTACCCAGTTCAAAGCCAATCGATGGGAAAAACTGCCAGCTAATGTCCCCTTCAATGACCAATTCAAGGCCAGTATGCTTTTGTGCTTGTTCGACAATAAGTGGCTTAAACTGATTTGGGTTAACCAAAACCACAAGAGCAATCAGTGCCACTACAATGAGGGCGATGGGAATAGTGATAAAGAGGAGCAGTTTTTTCATCAGCAGTTTCCTTGCTAAAGCGACTAATCTATTCAAACACCAATCAACATTGGCAAACTTATAATAGCTTAGGCAGATAAAAAGAAAGTGGCACTAAAAGTGCCACTTCTTACATAAAAAATAAAGGTTTTGAGCGAGATAAGCGCTTAACTTTTCAAAAGTTTTGCAATATGCGCTTTTAATACATCAATCGCGATTCGGTTCTTACCGCCACGTGGAACAATAATATCTGCGTATTGCTTAGACGGCTCAATGAACTGCATGAACATTGGTCGAACCGTATCTTGATACTGTTTTAAGACTGATTCCATGGTACGACCACGCTCTTCAACGTCACGCTTAACACGGCGCAGCAAACAGATATCTAATGGTGTGTCCATAAAGACAGTCGCATGCATAAGGTCACGCAAGCGAGGATCAGTAAGAAGAAGAATGCCTTCAAGAATGATCACCTTCTTTGGCGTCATACGCGTGGTGTTTTCAGTACGTGTATGTTCCGAGTAGCTGTACTCCGGAACTTCAACCGCTTCACCGTTAATCAGTTGTTCTAAGTGTTGACACAATAGATCATGATCAAGGGCTTTTGGATGGTCGTAGTTCGTTTTTACACGCTCTTCCATGCTCAGGTCGCTTTGATCGTTGTAGTAACAATCTTCCGTGATTACACCAATCTGATGGTCGCCGACTTTCGCACGCAGTTCATTGTAGATTGTGCTTGCGATAAGACTTTTTCCAGAAGCAGAAGCGCCAGCGATTCCGACGATGACACATTGATTATTATCAGACATTAGTATTTGCACCCGATGAGTTTAGAAATATAGCGAAAAAACCGCCCGATTATAGGGCGTGAATTAGGGTGATGCTAGCCAATATGGCAGATAATTTCTGGAAATAAACCAAATAGAAT
Organism: Vibrio mexicanus; assembly: GCF_001012815.1. Classification (GTDB taxonomy): domain Bacteria; phylum Pseudomonadota; class Gammaproteobacteria; order Enterobacterales; family Vibrionaceae; genus Vibrio; species Vibrio mexicanus. Next base: position 112,941 of record NZ_JYJP01000055.1, on the reverse strand, counting down.
AACAAAGCATCATGCAATCGATTTCGTCGAATAACTAACCCTGTAACGCCCAATACTCATCAAAGCACAGTGATATCAATTGCCTTTGGTTTCTCTTTTCCTTGCCAATATAAGTTAGCACACACTTTCTCTGCTAAAGCCATGTATATTGACGTGTGTTCGCTATCTGGTCTCGCAACCACAGTCGGCTTACCACCATCAATATCTTCTCTCACCGCAATATGCAAGGGCACTTGGCCAAGTAACGCAATGCCGTACTCACCCGCAAGCCGAGCTGCGCCACCTTCACCAAAGATGTGCTCTTTTGAACCACAGTGACTACAAATATGATAGCTCATATTTTCCACCATCCCGATGACAGGTACGTTTACCTTTTCAAACATGGCCGCGCCTTTACGAGCATCCGCTAACGCGAGATCTTGTGGTGTTGTCACGATTAATGCGCCGGTTACTGGGATCTGTTGAGATAAGGTAAGCTGAATGTCACCGGTACCCGGCGGCATATCAATTACGAGATAATCTAATTCTGGCCATGTGGTTTCATTAAGCAACTGTGCTAGTGCTTTCGACGCCATTGGCCCACGCCAAATCGCCGCCTCGGATTTATCCACTAAATAACCAATCGAATGAGTGAAGATCCCATGCGCTTCAATTGGCTGCATCCACTTGTTATCACGAATTTGAGGTTTTTCATCTAACGTCCCTAACATCATTGGCACCGACGGACCATAGATGTCCGCATCGAGAAGCCCAACTTTCGCCCCCGACTGAGCAAGAGCAAGAGCAAGATTCACTGCCGTCGTAGATTTGCCTACACCACCTTTTGCAGAAGTCACGGCGATAACATTCTTCACACCTTTAACTTCTTGGGCGACCGTCGTGACTAACGCCCTTGGTTCAGTCTTGATGACAAACTCAAATTCTGGCACAGAGCCTTTTTGTTGAGCTGAGACAACCCAATCCGCCAGTTTTTCACTGAGATCGCGGTTGGCAAATGGGATTGTAATCGTGAATACGCCACTGGCAGGGACAGTGACTACAGACGGCTGATTTGCCCAACCTTCAATGAGGCTAGAATGCTCAAACTCATTGAGCCACTCACAAAAATCTTTCTTAGAATTAAACTGACGCATAGCTTCTCCTTATTGACGCCATCGTACCATTTGCACTGGAATCACTGAACCCCGAAAAAACTAAGGTATTCCATCGTCGACACCTTGGAGTCACTAGCCTGATGAGGTAGTATTACGCTCTATTTTTTATACACCTAAGAAGCGATTATTAAGTATGGCAAACGATCCAAGAAAACTACTGGTAACTTGTGCCCTTCCGTACGCTAATGGTTCGATTCACCTAGGTCACATGCTTGAGCACATTCAAGCCGACATCTGGGTTCGCTACCAACGCCTACGCGGCAACACTGTAAACTTCATCTGTGCTGACGATGCTCACGGCACGCCAATCATGCTAAAAGCACAACAGATGGATATTACGCCAGAAGAGATGATCGCTGCAGTAAGCGAAGAGCATCAAAAAGACTTCGCTGGCTTCGATATTAGCTTCGACAACTACCACAGCACACACTCGGAAGAGAACCGTGAGCTGGCTTCACACATCTACCTAGAGCTTAAGAAAAACGGCTTCATTTCTAGCCGTACTATCTCTCAGCTCTTCGACCCTGAAAAAGAGATGTTCCTACCGGATCGTTTCGTAAAAGGTACGTGTCCTAAGTGTAAGTCAGAAGACCAATACGGTGACAACTGTGACAACTGTGGTGAGACGTACAGCCCAACTGAACTGATCAACCCTAAATCAGCAGTGTCTGGCGCAACACCTGTGATGAAAGACTCTGAGCACTTCTTCTTCGACCTGCCGCAGTTTGAAAGCATGCTAAAAGAGTGGACTCGCTCTGGCTCTCTTCAAGCTGAAACAGCAAACAAGATGCAAGAGTGGTTTGAATCAGGTCTACAGCAATGGGATATCTCTCGTGATGCACCTTACTTCGGTTTCGAGATTCCAGGTGAAAAAGACAAATTCTTCTACGTTTGGCTAGACGCACCGGTTGGCTACATGGCTTCATTTAAGAACCTGTGTAACAAGACAGAAGGTCTAGATTTCGATGAGTACTGGAAAAAAGACAGCACGACGGAGCTTTACCACTTCATCGGTAAAGACATCGTGTACTTCCACTCTCTATTCTGGCCAGCAATGCTTGAAGCGCGGGTTTCCGCAAGCCAAACAACGTATTCGTGCACGGCTATGTCACCGTGAACGGTGCGAAGATGTCTAAGTCGAAAGGCACATTCATCAAGGCTGCGACTTACCTCGATCACCTAGATCCAGAGTGTCTACGCTACTACTACGCGGCGAAACTCAACAGCCGTATCGATGATCTAGACCTTAACCTTGAAGACTTCACTCAGCGTGTTAACTCAGACGTTGTAAACAAGATTGTTAACCTAGCATCACGTAACGCAGGTTTCATCTCTAAGCGTTTCGAAGGCAAGCTTTCTGCAGAGTTCGCTGAGCCTGAGCTGTACAAAGAGTTCGCAGACGCTGCTGACCGTATCGCTGAGCTTTACGAAACTCGCGAATTTGGCCGAGCTATCCGTGAAATTACAGCGCTAGCTGATAAAGCAAACCAATACGTTGATGAAAAAGCACCGTGGGTTGTTGCTAAGGAAGAAGGTAAAGACCAAGAACTGCAAGACATCTGTTCAGTAGGTATCAACCTATTCCGCGTTCTTATGACTTACCTGAAGCCAGTCATGCCAGAATTGGCGGCGCGTACTGAAGCATTCCTAAACCAAGAGCTGACTTGGGAAGGCATTGCTGCTCCACTGACTGATCACGAGATCACTAAGTTCAAGGCGCTATTCAACCGTATCGATCCTAAGAAGGTTGAAGCTATGGTTGAAGCATCTAAAGAAGATGCAGCGGCAGAGCAAGCAGCAAAAGAAGCGGCTGAAGCTGAAAAGAACAAAGCAAGCCAAACTGAGCTAGACAAAGATCCAATCGCTGATGAGATTGAGTTCGACGCTTTCGCAGCAGTTGATATGCGTATTGCTCGCATCATCTCTTGTGAAGAAGTGCCAAAAGCAAACAAACTGCTTAAGTTCCAATTAGACATCGGCGGTGAAACTCGTCAGGTGTTCTCAGGCATTAAGTCTGCGTACAAACCTGAAGAGCTAGAAGGCAAGCTAACTGTCATGGTTGCCAACCTAAAACCTCGCAAGATGAAGTTTGGCATGTCTGAAGGCATGATCCTAGCTGCAGGCCCTGGTGGAAGCGACCTATGGATTCTTGAGCCGCACGAAGGCGCACAGCCTGGTATGCGCGTAATGTAATCCAATTTACATTGATAAATAGAAAGCCCCGCTCAAGATGAGCGGGGCTTTTTTATGGGTTCGCATATAGCCCTTAGGCTTATATCCCTAATAATTAAGTCTGGGGCTGCCACCACCAGCGGTAGAGTCTTAGACTGCCTTGCTTAATATCATTAAGAACCAAGTATAAGATCGGCACTAACAACAGAGTGACTACGGTCGAGAACAAAATACCGAACGCCAGCGATACCGCCATTGGGATCATCACTTGCGCCTGTAAGCTGGTTTCTAACATGATTGGCACTAGACCGAAGAAGGTGGTTAATGACGTCAGTACAACCGCACGGAAGCGGAAGCAGCCTGATTCAATGGCAGATTGAAGAATGCTTTTACCTTCAGCGCGAGCACGATTGACGTAGTCCACCAGCACCAGAGAGTCATTCACCACAACGCCACCTAGCGCGATAATGCCAGTCATACTCAGCATGCTCATTGAAAGCCCTAAGAATAAATGGCCAAACAAAGCACCCACCATACCGAATGGAATCACCGACATAATAATCAACGGCTGCGCGTAAGATTTGAGCGGAATAGCCAGAAGTGTGTAAACCGCCAGTAATACAAACAACGCACCTTTGACTAAAGACACCATCGACTCTTGTTCATCCAAGCTAGCCCCACCTAACTTCACCGATAAACCGTCATACTTTTCAGTCAGCTCAGGAACGAAGTTTGCCATAATATCGTCAACAACCTTCTTCGGCTCTGCGATATTGGTGTTCACGTTCGCCACTACCGTTAACGCACGTCGATTGTCTTTACGGTTGATTGATGAATATGAGTCGTCCAAGGTAATGTCAGCAACCGTTGAGAACGGCACTCGCTCTCCCGACGGAGTGCGAATCAGCATGTTTTCCAAATGCCCAATGCTTCGTCTTTCATCCCGTGGGTAACGCACCATGACCTTCACTTCCTCTTTGTCGCGAAGTAGCCTTTGCGCTTCATAGCCAAAGAAGCCATAACGAACCTGAGAAGCAAGATCAAACAGGGTTAAGCCAAGCGCTTCGGCTTCTGGCTTGATCTGCAATTGTATTTCACTCGAACCCGATGAGAAGTTATCTGACACATCGTAAAGCCCGTTGTAGAGGGTTAGCTTTTGCTTCAACTCTTCAGAGGCTGCGGTCAACTTATCTAAGTCATCAGATACAAGTTCTAACGTCACTGTATTAGTTTGAGCGCCGCCGCCCGCATCAAATGACAGCTTATTGATACCCACCAACGGAGGGAGAGCCGCTCGCCATTTATCCGCAATTTCGACGCCATTAATATCGCGCTCTTCTGCTTTGGTCAGTTCGACAAAAAATTCAATGTTGGTCATTGATGATTTAACGACCAAATGGTGATCCACTACCTTTGAGCCATACTCCTCAAATACCGCCTGATCCATTTCCAACATCGCTTTCTCTATTACCTGAGCGGTCTCTATCGTGCGCTGCTCAGAGAACGACGGCTCCATTTCAAGCGTCACATGAATGTAGTCTGAAGGCATGTCAGGAAAGAACACCCAACGGACTTTACCACTCATGACCAAAGCCACTGAAAGCATTAAAACGCCAACAAAGACAGCCAACACGCTATAGCGGTACCTTATGCATCGCTCCAGAAATGGACGATAGCGAGAGGTAATAAATCGGTTCACTCGTTCATTAAAGGCTTGCTTGAATCGAACGAAGCGGTTCGGATTATTATTCGGCTTAATCTTCATGTGCGCCAAGTGAGCTGGAAGAATGAGTTTTGACTCAATCAACGAGAACACCAGACACAAGATCACCACCCAAGCGATAGCCTCACTTAGGCTCTTCATCGGTCCGGAAATGAGCAACATTGGCACGAAAGCGACCATGGTAGTCAACACACCAAATGTCGCTGGCGTTGCGACTTTGCGAACGCCAGTCACCACGCTGTCCACTGAGTGGCCATTTTTTTCAATCTCTTGCGCCGCGCTTTCACCCGTTACAATCGCGTCATCCACGACAATCCCCAGCACCAAAATAAACGCGAACAAGCTGATCATGTTTAAGGTGACACCGAACGGTGGATGAGGCATTAAGAAAAATGCCCCAAGGAAGCAGACGGGCAAACCCATCATGACCCAAAAAGCCAGTTTGACATGCAAGAAGAGCGCTAAAATAGCGAACACCAAGATGGCACCAAATACGATGTTCTCAACCATCATATCCAGTCGGCCATCGAGGTAATGAGTCAGGTCAAGCCAACTGTCGATTAATATGCCCGATGGCAATTCCGCTTGCTTGTCTTCAATCCACTGATTGACCTGCTGGGCAATTTTTACAGCATCTTGGCTATCCACGCTGTTGACTTGAATGATGGCGGCAGGATAGCCATTAAAGCGCACATAGTTGTCCCAATCGATGAAACCGTCTTTAATGTCAGCAACTTGTGACAGCAATACTCGACTGCCATCTGGATATGCTGATACTACTATATCGGTGAAATCACTCTCTCTGTAGGCCTGAGCTTTGGTTCTAAGCAGAATGTTACCGTCATCAGCACGAATCGACCCGCCAGGCAGGTCAAACGATGACCGCTGCACCGCTTGGGCGACTTCCGTGAATGTTAAACCAAATTCACGCAGCTGATGTTCCCTAACTTCTATCGCGATTTCATAATCCAAAGCCCCTATAAGATCGGCACTAGAGACAGCCGGTAGCGAGGTGAACTCGTCGCGTGTCTGCTTAGCCAGCTCTTTCATCTCGTGATCGGTTAGATCGCCATAGATGGAAACAAACATGACTAAGTTTTTCGGCTTAATCTGAAAGATATTGGGGTTTTCTATGCTATCGGGGAAGGTGGAGATTGAGTCAACTTCAAGCTTTATCTCGTCAAGAATATCTTTAGGTTTGTAGCCCGAAGCCACTTCTACCGTCACGGTTCCCACGCTGTCGGCGGCCACTGAAGAGACTTGCTTAATACCGCGAATATCTTTAATCGCCTCTTCGATTTTGATGTTGATCCCCTCTTCAATCTCTTGAGGAGCTGCACCCGGATAAGCAACCGAGACTTGAACGAAGTTGGTTTCAATCGTTGGGAAGACTTCTTTATTAACTGTCGCTGCGCTGATGATTCCGCCAATAATCAGCATCCACATGATCAAGTTAGCTGCAACCGGATTGTTTGCAAACCAAGCGATAATACCGCGCTGCTTACTCATCTTCTTGCTCCGGAGCATCAGCAACCGTCACAATTTGATTAGGTTGATACTGGGCAATAGGCGTAACTACAATCTGTTCACCTTGAGCGAAGCTTGCGTGGATATACGCGTAATTCTCATCTTGTCGAATAATGTTGATTGTTCTTTGCTCAAGCTGATTGTCATTTTTGACCACGTAAGCCATACCTGAACGAACTAAGTTTCGCGGTAGGACAATGATATCCTCCATCTCATTCGCCCAAATGCTCGCCGTTACATAACTGCCTAGTTTGAGCGAAGGTTGCTCACAACCGCCACTTTGTAGGCAATAAGGGTCGGCCACATCCGCGACCAAATTGAACATGCGTGAGTTTCGGTCAATAACCCGTTCGGTACGATAGATTTTTGCCGGATACTGATAAGACTGGCCTGCGATTTGGGCATGAAGGGTTACATCGAGAGGATTGTCATCAGTGAAAGGCAGGTAGGCCAAATCATCGTTAGGGATAGGTAGCGAGACTTCCGCCGTGCTGGTATCAGAAAGATCGACCACCGGAGCACCCACAGTCAGGTATTCGCCTGGATTGGCATGACGAGCATTCACTAAGCCATCAAATGGCGCGCGAATCACGGTTCGCTCCAAGTTTCGCTCGGCACGTTTTACTGCGGCCTCAGCAAACTTCACATTCGCTTTTTCACGCTTTACTTGTGGTACACGCAAACCCAGTTTCGGTGCTTTTGATTCCCCAACATGCGCCCAGTCCCGCTTCGCAACTTCTGCTCTGGCGAGTTCTTCTTCCAGTGACGCCGCTGCTTGCGCCAATGAGGCTTTGGCTTGTTCTAAATCGGCTTGGTAGTCAGAGGCGTCAATGGTAATCAGCACCTCTCCTTCTTTGACCAGTCCCCCACTTGAAGCTGAGGCGACAAAGAAAGCACACGGCCCGAAATTTCACTGACGATATTGGATTGATATTTGGGTTCTACAAACCCATAAGAGTCCAAAGAAAAGCGAAATGTTTTCGGCTTAGCTTCCATCACTTCGACACGTAAGATCGGCTCTTCCACTTCGGCTTGTTTTGGCTCCTCTTTTGAAGCAATCAACACCTGAGAGGCAGCAAAAAACGCACCTAGAATAAGTAATGGACTGACTCTTCTCGCAATCAGTTTATAGTTCATGACACACTCAACAAAATGGGGAATAAAAAACGGTGTACTTTTTCGTACACAGAATTGTTGCGTATACAGAAAGGCTGTACCCTGTTTTAACTCAAGGTTATCTGCGTTTTACAATTCTTATATCACACACTACTGACTCATTGTTGCACCTCAAGTTCAAACAAGTTTGTAATAGTACTTAACTGGATGTTACCTCCCCAATATGGTGCAGCTTGCCCATTGCCCGAGCACTCCAAACAGTCGCAAAACCATAAGTTATTGTTTTTATGCAATTTAAATATTGGCATCGCTTCTGCTTTACCCCTTTAGAGTTATATAAAAGGAGTTTCGTTATGCTAGTACTTATCTCTTTGCTATGTGCGTTTATCGTTCTTATTGGTTTATCTATGTTCTCTAAACAGCATCACACTTCACTTCAACGTAAGTTTGATATGTTGGTTTTGCTAAGAGAGTTGCTGTTGCTTTGTCGTCAGCACCGAACTCAAACTCATCTGTTACTACAAAGCGGGCAAAAAGAGTCAACATCAACATTAGATACGGTGTTTGAGAACATGATGATCAAATCCAATCAGTTAGTGGCAATAGCTGCAATGACAATAAGCCGATGTATCGAATCTTCCAATTGAATATGAAGGCGTTACACAAGAATTGGACCGAACATTCAGTAGCCAGAAATCAGATCGTGCACGGGAAGATTGTCCGCCACTGCATGTTCTTGATGGATGAAATCGCCATTGCGTGGTTAGTGGAATCTGGCCGCTCGGAAGTCAGTGACGAATACCATATGAATTGGCAGCAAGTGCTCGACAGTATGGAAGTCCTTACTCAACTGAGAATCACGATTCAGGACTACCATTGCCCTGAAAGTCGCGCCCGCATTAACTACTACTGTGACAAAATGATCCGAAAGCTAAATCAGCTCTCATTCGTCTGTCCTCTATCAATGGGTTCACCAGCGGGTACAACAGCCATGCACTCACTCACGGAAATAACGTCAAGCCACGACCAAATCTTAAGTGAAGAAGAGTTCTACGATTTAACCAGCGATATTTCATTATTGATTTCGCAAACTTACGATCAAATCTTATGTGACATGACCAAGCAACTGTATCAACCGCTACCTAATTTAGTGACTAATTAAAGCGTTAACGGTTTACTAAACAGGGGCTAACTGCAGATTGTTAGCCCCTGTTTCGTCCCTAATCCAATGTTAGATTCCGCATAAAATGACGTTTATCGTGACGACAAAAATTATTAACTTCCTTTTACTGAATTAACTATTGAATCGAGCAAATGATGCTTTTACTATCATCGCGCTTCTTGATGATAGCCAATCCGAGTACATCACAGCCGTTTTGTGACAAGGCGATAGAGCAACTATCCAAGAGTGACTTTAACTGCGCATCGCGCTTTTTTTGACGCTCCATGTATCACTCAAACACAGCGATGCATGACTTATCTTTGTTGGAGATTGGCTATGGCTATCGCTCACTCTGTACTTGATTTTCAATCTTACTCTTCTGGCGCACTGTCTGCGCAAGAGTCACAACTTATCCAAACGTCTGTTGAGCAGTTTGGCTCGCCACTGCTTCTGCTCGACTGCGATGTGGTTCGCCAACAGTATCAAGCTTTGAGCCGTGCACTGCCGAATGTCACGCTTCACTTCGCGCTTAAGCCTTTGCCACACCCAGCTGTTGTACAAACGCTACTGGCAGAAGGAGCAAGTTTTGATTTGGCGACCCGCGGAGAAGTTGAACTCGTCGCACAGCAAGGCGTTCCTGCTGAACGTACCATTCACACCCATCCAATAAAGCGCGATCGTGATATTCGTGACGCGTTAGCCTATGGGTGCAAGGTGTTTGTGGTGGACAACATCAACGAGCTAGAGAAGTTTATTGCTTATCGCGATGAAGTCGAGTTATTGGTTCGTCTAAGCTTTCGTAACTCCGAAGCTTTTGCTGATCTGTCGAAGAAGTTTGGTTGCTCGCCGCAACAAGCGCTAGAGATCATTGCTCAAGCGAAGGATTGGAACATCCGTATTAAGGGTCTCTCGTTCCATGTAGGTTCTCAGACAATGAACCCACAAAAGTACGTTGATGCAATCAAGACTTGCCGCAATGTGATGGAACAAGTGATTGAACGGAATCTGCCAGCTTTGAGCACGCTTGATATTGGTGGCGGCTTCCCTGTTAGCTACAACGCACAGGTCATGCCGATTGAGCTATTTTGCCAACCGATCAATCAGGCACTTAGCGAGTTACCTGAAACCGTTCAAGTCATTGCTGAACCGGGACGTTTTATTGTCGCTCAAGCTATGACCAGTGTCGCTGAAGTAATGGGACAAGCAGAGCGTGATGGGCAAACTTGGTACTACCTAGACGATGGTATTTACGGTTCTTTCAGTGGCTTGGTGTTCGATGATGCAAAATACCCACTCAGCACATTGGGTAAAGATGGGCAAAGGCTACCAACTGGCTCAGAACTGCCGAGCGTACTAGCCGGTCCAACTTGCGACAGCATTGATGTGATTGCCGAAAATATCATGTTGCCTAAGCTAAACAACGGAGATTTAGTCATTGGACGCATGATGGGCGCTTACACAAGTGCAACTGCGACCGACTTTAACTTCTTCAAGCGCGCGCAAACGGTACTCGTCAATCAACACAAAGCACAAGACAGATTGATCGGCTGATATCGCACTCCAGCTATACCAAGTAGCTAGTGTCACGTAACTAGTAAAGAAATTAATCCAAGCAATAAAAAAGCCTCACAGTTCAATGTGAGGCTTCTTAGTATCAATCTTGGTAGAGTTAAAGCATTTTACGTGCGGCTTCTACCACTACTTTGATAGAGCGAGCTTCTGTCTCTTTCAGTGTTGAGTGATCAGGAATCTCTTTCTGCGTACGGTTGATGATAACACCCGCAACACAACCAGCTTTTAAGCCAGAACTTGCACACATGGTCAGTAGCGTTGCTGATTCCATTTCAAAGTTAAGCACGCCCATGTCTTGCCACTCTTTCATTGAGCCTTGGAAGCGTTTTACAACACGGCCAGAGAACGTATCGTAACGCTCTTGTCCAGGGTAGAAAGTATCACTTGAGGCTGTCACACCCATATGAACTGCTGCACCAGATTCTTCGACTGCCGCTTTCATTGCTGTCGCAACATCAAAATCCGCCACTGCAGGGAATTCCATTGGAGCAAAATGCAAGCTTGCGCCATCAAGACGCACCGAACCAGTAGAAACAATCATATCGCCCACATTAACGTGAGGTTGAATTGCACCAGTGGTACCAACGCGTAGGAATGTACGTACGCCAAGCTGCGCTAACTCTTCAACAGCAATCGAGGTTGAAGGGCCACCGATACCGGTTGAACATACGACTACAGGCTGACCATCTAACTCAGCACGGTAAAGTGTGTACTCACGATGGCTCGCTAGAAAGACTGGATTTTCCATCTCCTCTGCGATCTTCTGTACTCGTGCCGGATCACCTGGAATGATTGCCAGCGTTGCACCGTTTAAATCAGATTCAGTAACACCTAAGTGAAAAACCGCGTCAGACATAGATAACTCCTGTTGGTTGGCCAATTGTGGCTCATAATTCGTTTTTGGGGTACTGAGTAACCATAACGAAGCAGAGCTCAACAAAGAGTGATAGATGTCTCACCTTTATATGTCACCAATACACACATTGCAGATAAAATCGTTTGGCATCACACTTATTGAGCATTAATACCATACATATTGCATAAAAGTGCCGACCAAGAGAGATTCACACCTTGAACGCGTGAATCTCTGAGGTTTAATGCCTAGATTTAATGCTTTGGTTGAAACTTAAGCAACCTAAGTGCGTTGAGTGTCACTAAAGCGGTTGCCCCACTATCCGCCAATACAGCCACCCAAAGGCCAGTGATTCCCAAGAGGCTCGTCACAAGGAAAACACCTTTCAAACCAAGTGCCAGTACTATGTTTTGACGAATATTGGCCAGCGTGGCTCTCGATAGTTCAATCATCGCTGGCAATTCCACCAGCCTGTTGTGAGTGATTGCAGCATCGGCTGTTTCAAGGGCGACATCGGTTCCACCACCCATTGCAATACCAATGCTGGCTGCCTTCATTGCAGGCGCATCATTGATGCCATCCCCAACCATGGCTACATTACCCGATTGAGACAAGCTGTCGACGTAACTGACTTTATCTGCGGGCAATAGACTTGCTTTGTAATCCATGCCTATCATTGAACTAATGGATAGCGCGCTTCTTGGGTTATCGCCTGTCAACATTACCGACTCAATACCGATCGCTTTTAACTTGGAGACGGCCAGCTGCGCATCCTCTCGTAGCTATCTTGCCAAGCGATGATGCCGATAAACTGATCGCGACCTTCCATGGCGACAACGGTGGTTTTTCCCTGCTCTTCGAGTTGCTTGACTTGCTTAGCCACATCTTGCGGTAATTCAAAATCCAATCGACTTGGCGCACTCACCCGATACGTATTGCCATTTACAACGCCTCTAACGCCACTGCCAACCAAGGTTTCTCGATCTTCTGCTTCAGGTAGCACTAACCCCATTTGCTGAGTTTTTTCAATCAGAGAGAGAGCAAGAGGGTGACTTGAACCGACTTCAATCGCGCCTACGGCGGTGAGCAGGGCTTCTTCTTCCCAGCCTTGCAGTGGCAACACATCGGTTACTTGAGGTTTACCTTTAGTGAGAGTGCCAGTCTTATCAAATGCGACTTTTTCCAATCGACCAAGCTGCTCTAATGCCGCGCCACCTTTGATCAATGCCCCTCGCCTCGCCGCAGCTGCTAAGCCAGACGTAATGGCAGCAGGTGTTGAGATAACCAAAGCACAAGGACAAGCGATGAGAAGCAAGGCTAAGCCGCGATAGATCCACGTTTCCCAAGGCTGAGCGAATAATAGCGGTGGCATGGTAATAACAAGCAACGCCACCAGCATCATCAGCGGCGTATACCAGCGACTGAATTTATCGAGGAAACGTTCGATTGGCGCTTTTCTTGATTCGGCTTCTTCAATGAGATGCAAAATACGGTCAATCGCGTTCTCACCTTGCTTGGAGGTAATGGTCAGGCGAACGACCCTATCTACCACAACGGCACCAGCCATCAGTCCTTCACTTTTGAAACGCTCTACAGGAATCGATTCACCCGTTAATGCACTCTCATCAAAACTTGCGGCTGCATCGATTAACTGACCATCAGCAGGTAGTCGAGATCCGGGAGAGGCTTCAATGACATCACCGGGCTGCAAATCACTGACTGGCACTTCAACGCGCTTACCATTAACGATTTTGATGGCGTTTTCTGGCACCAATTCCATAAGGCTTGAACACCACTACGTGCACGCGAGGCTGCAAAGGCCTCTAGCCGTTCACCAATCAAAAACAGCAGCAAGACCATGGCTGCTTCGACTGTTTCACCCAGGTACAGGGCGCCAAGAGCCGCAACACTCATTAAGGTTTCTATTGCGAAGGGTGTGCCTGACTTGGCTAAAGTGATCGCTTTCTTGGCAATAGGATAGAGACCCGCTAAACACGTAACAATAAATAACCAGTGGCTGAGCTCAGGCACAAAGGGCTTAATTGCCACAGCGATGACCATGGCAGACGCAATAGAAAAGATCTGAAGATTCTGTTGAATCAGTTGAATAAATGGAGACTGCTTACTCGTCTTAGATTCATCGCGAGTCAGACTAAACCCTGTTGCAACAATCACTTTTTCGATGGCAGCGCTAGATGCTGGTTCAGTATAATTGACGACAAGCTTTTCTGTCGCAAAGCGAACTTTTGCTTCTTTAATGCCAGGTAGCTGTGAAACTGCTTTTTCTATTTTAGCCGCGCAGGACGGGCAATCCATCCCATACACTTTCCATGACTGCTGTTGATAAGAGGAGCCAGAGGACTCACTTTCCTCATCACTTGGGTCTTGGCCCGAGCTGCAAGTATCCGATGCGCAACAACTGCTTTGTGTCGCAGCATCGGGCTGAGAAATTGAGGTTATGGTTGGGCTAGCGCATGAAACCTTAGGGTTTGATGTCGCCACGGTATTTTTGGATAAACAAGCTTTATGTTTTGTGCACATGATTCGTCTCCATCGTAAATGTACACGTTAAGCTTAAACCTTGGAGTGTACTCCAAGGTCAAGCACAACTTGTTATTTTGATGGATTAGAGTCTGTTTGCAGGATGGGTTCTTCAGCTTTCGCTACATCGTCAATCAGCACCGCATCATGGCTACAGAAGGGTTGCGAGTTCACACTGGTAATCGAAGGATCATCATCAAGAGATTCTGGTTCATGCCCACGCATGACATCGGCAATGTGCTTGCGCAATACGCCAATGGCAATCACACCAAAGACAATGGTGCCGACAGCTTGCCCGTAAAGCACCCCCAAAGCACCAAACCATTCCGCACCGTAATAGACAAAAGGCAAAGTACCGAGTGTCGCTTTACCCATATTTAACGCCGTTGAATAGAGAGGTTTGCCTAAGTTATTAAACGAAGTATTGGCAACAAAAAGTGTCCCGTTAAAAATAAAGCTAATCGCAACATAGGTACAAAATGCCCCAACAATAATGGCGGCATCTCCTGTTAAGCCAAAACCACTGATCACTAAACCTTGGGCGAAATAAAGAATGATACACACCCCAATGGTGTAAACCGTGGTTACAAGCAGCGAGTTATACAGCGTCTCCTTAACGCGATCAAAGCGCTCCGCGCCAAAGTTCTGCCCAATGATTGGCCCTACCGCACCCGAAAGTGCAAAGATCACCGCAAAACAAACCGGAGTGAGTCGTCCAATAACCGCAAATCCTGCGACGAAATTCTCGCCAAATTGGGCGATAGAAGACGTGACAATAGCGTTGCCAATCGGAGTGGCGATATTGGTGATCACTGCAGGGACTGCGATGGCTAAGATAAGCTTGATATCGTTGCGCCAAGCTAAAAGAGATGGGAAGGCGACCAAATCATGTTTGCGAATGAGTGGCATAATAGAGAAATAGAGCACAGTAAATCTTGCGAACACAGAGGCCAAGGCGGCACCTTCTACATTCCATCCAAAGCCAAAGATAAACAATGGATCTAGAACGGCATTAACAATACCCCCAGAAAGAGTCGCCCACATAGATCGTTTGGCATCCCCTGCAGCACGTAGCCCTGCACCCGCGGCCATCGCTAAGGCGATCACTGGGCTACTCGGTAACAAGATTCTTAAATAGGCCTCTGCGCGCTCAGCGGCATAACCTTGCGCGCCGATACTGGCCAGCAGCTCAGGAATGTAAACATACATCAGGGCGCTAATCGCACAACTAATAATGAATGCCGTCAGCATGATACTCGCGCTCAACTGCCGAGCTTGAGCTCGCTGTTTCGCTCCGATAGCTTTCGAAACTAGCGCTCCCATTGCGATTGAAGTACCAATAGAGATGGAGGTGGAGAAAAACACCAAAGTACCCGCAAAGCCGACAGCCGCCGCCAGCTCAACTTGACCCAACATACTGATAAACAGCATATCGAGTAAATCGACGACAAAGAGCGCCATCAATCCCACAGAGCCTGCTCCCGACATCACTAAAATGTGGCGCATCGTGGAGCCAGTGACAAACTTAGCACTTTGATTCGGCATGAGGTCTCCTATAAACAAGCAGAAAGCAAAGAAGGCGCTTTAAGCGCCTTCTATTAATTTACCCAACTTATCATACAGGATGTTTAAAGCAATCATCGATATACAGAGAAACTGCTTTCAATACATCGTGGCGAGTAATGATCCCCACGAGCTTACCATTATCGACCACCGGGTATACTTTTGGCTTGCCGACTTTCATCTTCTCAGACATTTCAATGATGCTTGTTTCTGGGGACACCGATAAGACTTCTCCGTGCATACAGTCACTGACCAAATGGGTGTCTTGACAGGAGTAGGCAACCTTAACCAGTTTATCCAATAAATCTTGCTCTGAGAGAAACCCAATGACCTCTTCTCTGTCATTAATTACTGGGCCACCATGATGTTTTGTTCGGATGACCTTTTCCAAAGCTGCACTGAGTGACATGTCTGGGGTAAACGTCACCGCTTGATGGGTCATATAGTCTTTTACTTTCAACGATTCCATTTGAGTCTCCTTAGCCGACAGCACCACACTGTTCATAGTTTAAGTGTTGTCTAATTTCTTGATTTTACTAAATAGAATTTGCCTATTTTATTGATAGGAAATGACTATCTAGCCAAGATAAAACCGCCAAAGCCTTTATGAATAAGGAGTTAGCTAACGAATAGAAGAATGTAACGAGATGAAAAAAACGTCATTTGCCCGTATTTATGTCTTTGACCGTCAGGTAACTACTCACTAAGGAGACAATGAAAGGAACACAATACGTCAAAACAAGCTTGAGCCAATCAACAGATTCTTGACCAAGTAAGGCGCTAGGTTGGTTAATCAAATTGAGTAGGGTCCCAACTATAATGGCAATGGTAATAGCGCGTTTGATCATGGTTAAGTTCTGCTTGGAAAAGGTCATTTAATGAGTATGTACCATTTCTACCGAAGGGCGAGTTTGCGTAGCTTGAGGTTACTTGGGTATGCACCCAATCGCCTTATCCTCCAGCAAAACCTTTTAAAAGAGCTACACTTAGACTAATTAAGTTTCTTATCAGTAGCTTTATGACGTCGACTCTTACCCGCTTGATGCAAGATAATCCGGACATGATGCATGTGGTACTTACCTCTTTGCCTGAACCAACGTTCCTCATCAGCAAACAAGGTATTTATATCGAAGCATGGGGTGGTACTGACCATAAGCGTCATCATGATCCTTCTACTTTGGTTGGACTCAGCCAATACGAGGTGCTGCCTGCCGATAAAGCCGTCCGGTTTAGCCAAATCATCGTTGATGTCATTGAGAGCAATAAACCTCAAGAGCTGAGTTACGAATTAGATCCAAAGGAGCTACATTGCTTTGACGGTCATGTGGGCCCTGAAACCACTCAATATTTTGATGCGCTGGTGATTCCCCTACCCGACGTGGATATGGTGCTTTGGATCGTAAGAAACGTCACCGAGCATCAAGCGGCACTCAAAAAGCTTGGGCAGCAAGCGAAAGAGTTGACCATAAAAACCTATACCGACCACTTAACTCAGGTGAACAATCGATTTGCGCTTGATTCACTGCTTCCTCACGCTCTGGAAATTGCAAAAATTCAACAAGAGAGTGCCTGTGTTTTCATGATAGATATCGACTGTTTTAAAGAGTTGAATGATCAATATGGGCACTTGAAAGGAGATGATGCCTTGCGCGACGTCGCGACAACCATAAAAGCGTGGGCAGGTAAGAATAGCCTATGCTTCCGCTACGGTGGAGATGAGTTCCTTGCTTTCATTCCTTCGATCAGTTTAAGTGGGTGTAACTCTAAAGCTGAATCACTACTGCAACTCATTACTAACTTAAATATCCCAAACACTCGCTCACGAATCAGCGACACGCTCTCTGTCACTCTCGGGATCCAGCATTGCGAGCACATTCCAGACAACATGACTGTCGAGCGTTTTTGTGTCTATCGCCGACCAAGCGCTATTTTTTGCCAAACGGCGCAAGCGCGGCACTTACCATTTACTCGAAAAAAAGGAGACTCAATAGTCTCCTTTCCATTTACTGTTTCCAACGCTCTGCCGCTTTAGCGTCCGAGTCTCGAGATTCTACCCATCGAGTCGAATCCGTTGTACGCTCTTTCTTCCAAAACGGGGCTTTGGTTTTCAAGTAGTCCATGATGAACTCGCATGCTTCGAACGCCGCGCCGCGATGCGCACTTGAAACACCCACAAAAACGATTTGATCACCGATGTCCAAATCGCCCACTCGATGAATCACTCGCACTTTAAGCAGAGGCCAGCGCTGTTCTGCGTCGTCACAAATCTTGAGTAACGATTTCTCAGTCATGCCCGGATAGTGCTCTAGGGACAAACCTGTGACGTTATCGCCTAGGTTCATATCTCGAACCTTACCGGTAAAAGTAACCACTGCGCCTGCGGATGTGCCCTCAGCTAATTGCTGATATTCATCACCGACAGAAAAATCAGCTGTTTGAACCGATACTCTCGAGTCCATCCTAACCTCCCGTCACAGGAGGGAAGAAGGCAACTTCATCGCCGTCAGTTAATGCATGATCAAGAGGAACAATCGCTTGATTGATGGCAGCCAGCAATTTACCTGACTCCAGAGCGAGATCCCATTTACCTTCTCGTTGTGATAAGTGTGCGCGCAGATCTTCAACTGTTGCAAACTCAGCTTCCACTTCAAGCCTGTCGATACCTACTAACTCACGGGTTTGAGCAAAGAACAGTACTGTAATCATGATTCCGCCTTAAAGTGTCCTGATTTACCACCTGTTTTCTCCAACAGACGTACGTTCTCAATCACCATATCTTTCTGCACGGCTTTACACATGTCGTAGATTGTAAGAGCAGCTACAGATGCAGCGGTTAGCGCTTCCATTTCTACACCTGTTTTACCCGCTAGCTTACAAACCGATTCAATACGAACCTTGTTTTCCGCTTCAATCGCGGCCAGTTGCACTTCCACTTTCGAAAGTAACAGCGGGTGACAAAGTGGAATCAAATCCCATGTTTTTTTCGCCGCTTGGATACCCGCAATTCGAGCCGTGGCAAACACGTCACCTTTATGATGTTCACCAGAGACAATGAGCGCCAACGTTTCCGGCGCCATGTGCACGAACGCTTCTGCTCGAGCTTCACGAACGGTTTCTGCTTTAGCGGAGACATCCACCATGTTCGCTTCACCCGAAGCGTTGATATGAGTAAATTGAGACATGTCGCTTACCCTTATACAGATAGGTGAGGCATGAAGTTACATGGACGGTGACTCGCATCAAGCTGCTGTTTGATGATCTTAGTCCAACCAGTACGGCAAGCGCCTGTTGAACCCGGCATAGCAAAGATGACGGTATGGTTAGCGAAGCCCGCGACTGCACGAGACTGAATGGTAGATGTACCAATCTCTTCATAAGAAACCATGCGGAAGAGCTCACCAAAGCCCTCCACTTCTTTGTCGAATAGCGGCTTCAATGCTTCTGGCGTACTGTCGCGAGAGGTAAAGCCGGTGCCGCCAGTGATCATGATCGCTTGAACTTGCTCATCCGCGATCCACTGAGAAACAATCGCACGGATTTTGTACATGTCATCGATAACAATTTGCTTATCAACTACATTATGACCTGCGTCTTTCGCTTGCTCTACAAGATAGCCACCCGACGTATCATTCTCTTCTGTACGCGTATCTGAAACCGTTAAAACGGCGATGTTTGCTGCTTGAAATTTGCTTTCTGCGTGACCCATTTTGTTCACCTATTTTAATTTTATTTGCTTATATTTGTTTGCACTGTCAGACACACTGAAACCACTTCAGAGCATCCGAACTAATAATTAGATTTGCAGCAGTTAGCCGCCAATGGATGCAAGGTGGGGCGTCATACCTGAGTTCCCATCATGCAAAAAATGACTGATTGATTTGTTCTCTAGCTGCGTTTGAATGCGCTCGATCAACTGCGACTCTTGCTCATCCTGCTGCAATAAATCACGCAGCTCCACGCCTTGTTCACCAAACAAGCACAGGTGTAACTTACCCACCGCTGAAACTCGCAAGCGATTACAGCTTTGGCAGAAGTCTTTCTCGTAAGGCATGATAAGGCCAATCTCACCCTGATAATCTGGATGGACAAACACTTGTGCTGGGCCATCGTTAGCCGCTCGGACTTTCAGAATCCAACCATTTGCGATCAGCTGATTACGAATAGCGACACCAGATACATGGTGACGCTGAAACAACTCGTCCATTTCACCCGTTTGCATCAGTTCAATAAAACGCAGTTGGATTGGACGATCTTTGATCCAGTTAAGAAATGCAGGCAATTGATTGTGGTTAAGATCTTTCATCAACACCACATTGACCTTAATTTGCTCGTACCCAACTTCAAACGCACGATCGATGCCCGCCATCACCTCAGTAAATTTGTTCTCACCGGTAATTTGATGAAACATACGAGGGTCTAAGCTATCGATACTCACATTGATATTGGTCAGGCCCGCATTTTGCCAAGCATCAACCTGCTTAGCCATACGATAACCATTGGTGGTCGTTGCCACCTTTTTGATGCCCTTAGTTTGAGCAACCGTCTCAATGATTTGCGTGAAGTCTCTACGCAGACTAGGCTCACCACCTGTTATGCGAACTTTGGACGTACCGCAGTCAGCAAACGCTGTAACCACACGTTTGATCTCAGGTAGGGATAAAAAAGACGAGTTTTTCTGACCCGAAGGCTTATAGCCATCAGGTAAACAGTAGGTACACTTAAAATTACAGACATCTGTAATGGACAGTCGCAAGTAATAAAACTTACGCTGAAATTTATCTTCGAATTGTTGCGCCACGGAACACCTTTCCAAACACGGGAGGCATAATCATTTCCAATTATGCCCTTGTGACAACACGTCACTGGCTCATTACGCTTATTCATATACAACACTAAACTTAGCTTAATGAGCTCGGAGCTATGGCAACTGAGGCACCAAAAGGCCCTGCAGTAGCTTTTATTAAAATACTTACTAATTATGGCGGTTTCTAGCGAAGCGGTCAAAAAAACCTAATAAGGCTAAAAATTACCTACTATTGAGTAGAGAATTCAATTCGTTTACTCTTCAATTGAAAAACATACTATAAGAATTGATATGAATCTGTACTCTACAAAAAAAAGTGGTCGCAATTGGCGGCGGTCACGGCTTAGGGCGAATGCTTGCTGCTCTAAAAGACTTTGGGTCCAATGCGACTGGCATCGTGACAACCACGGATAATGGCGGCTCCACAGGGCGTATACGCCACTGCCAAGGCGGTATTGCATGGGGTGATACGCGCAATTGTATTAACCAGTTAATCACTGAGCCGTCTATCAGCTCGATGATGTTTGAATACCGCTTCAAAGGAGCCGGAGAGCTTGATGGTCATAACCTTGGTAACCTCATGCTCACCGCGCTTGATAACCTATCAGTTAGGCCGCTTGAAGCCATCAACTTGATTCGCAACATGCTCAAGGTGGACGTCAATATTGTTCCTATGTCTGAACATCCATCGGATCTAAAGGCGCTCGCTATTGATGGTCGCTGGGTAACGGGCGAAACCAATGTTGATGAAATGCCTGATGAGTTAAGACGACTAGACTTAGAACCCGAAGTCCCCGCAACCAAAGAGGCGGTGGCTGCCATAAATGATGCGGATTGCATCATCCTAGGGCCCGGTAGCTTTCTGACCAGTATCATGCCACCACTGCTGCTCCCAGAAGTCGGTAAAGCCATTGCGAGCAATAGCAAGGCGAAACTGGTGTTTGTTGATAATTTATCGCCAGAATACGGGCCAGCAGCCCGCATGACGCTGGCTCAAAAGCTTGAATGGTGTGAAAGAAGTTGCCAGTCCAGACAGATTGACGTGGTGCTAGGTGAACACGCCCACCCAGAACTTGATGGTCGATGGAACTATGTCACTACGGATTTAGCTTCCGCCAACCGTGATTGGCGACATGACCGAGTCAAACTTCAAAAGGCAATTGAGACTCTACTGTCTTAATGAACTGAGTAGTAGGAAGCCGTAGATACAGAAAAAGGGAGCCGAGCTCCCTTTTTTGATCTTATCAAAACGATCAGTTTTGCATGATTTTTTCGTATTCGGTGTGAGTCGCTTGAAGCAGTTCAACAAGACTGGACGTATACGAACGGGTATCAAAATGTTCGCCAGACTTTACCAATGAGTCGATTTCAATCGCCGTTGCACAAAGTGCTTCTGCGCCGAAACTAGCAGCGCTGCTCTTTAGCGCATGGCTAATCTCTTTCAAAGCATCACCCTGCATACCTGACTCATTAGCTAACGTCCCCATGTACTCCGTAAGTTCTCCGAGGAAAATATTGAGTAATATAGGGACATTATCGGCGCCAATCTCATTACCAAGTCTTTCTAGTTTTTCGTGATTGATAACATCCATCTACTCTTTTTCCTTAGCGTTCCACGCTTGAATCTTTCGATAAATCGTCGACGGACTGACATCTAAGTATCCGGCCGCTTTAGGAATATTACCTTCGCACGCTTCGATAGCTTTCTCAATAGCTGCCTTCTCAGTTAGCCACAAAGGGAAGATTTCATGCACCGAAATGCTCTCTTTTTCCTCAGTTGGCACACGAATGAGATTATCAATCGGCTGATTAAGCGGAGGCGGCAGCATTTCTAGAGTGATCTCTTTCCCATGATTCAGCACCACGACGTTACGCAAAACGTTTTGAAGTTGCCTCACGTTACCGGGCCATTCGTAGTTATTAAAACGTTCGACCACTTCAGGAGCAAGCCTTACAAACCCCTTCCCTTCTTCATTCGACATGAATCCAAGCAGAGAGTAAGCAATTTCAATGACATCCTCTTCACGCTCACGCAATGGCGGAAGATGCAAAGGAATAACATACAGACGGTAATATAAGTCTTCACGGAATCGGCCTTCTTCTACCTCTTTCCACGGGTCTCGGTTGGTTGCACAAACAAAACGTACATCCACACTCTTCATCTTCGAAGAACCCACTTTTTGGAACGTACCGGTTTGAATAAAACGCAACAGTTTGGTCTGCAGATCTAGATCCATTTCGCAAAGCTCATCAAGGAACAGTGTACCGCCATCTGCAAGCTCTGCAGCGCCTTGCCTATCAGTAGCCGCACCGGTAAACGCACCTTTAACGTGACCAAACAGTTCACTCTCAATGAGGTCTTTAGGAATAGCAGCACAGTTAATTGCAATAAAGGGCTTATCCCCTCTTCGACTTGCAGCGTGAATTGCCTCGGCACACACTTCTTTACCGGTACCACTTTCACCCGTGATAAAGATACTGGCTTTACTCGACGCCGCCGAGTCAATAGTGCGATAAACCGCTTGCATCATCTGACTACTGCCTATGAAACCTTGGTAGTTCTGGTTGCCTGCATCAGTCTTTAACTTACTTGCTTTACGAATTGCATTGTTGACCGTGACACGCAGTCGGTCTGCCTCACAAGGTTTAATCAGAAAGTCCTGTGCGCCATGACGCATTGCCTCAACGGCCGTATCAATGGAGCCATGGGCCGTCATGAAGATGATTGGCACATCTGGATGGGTGCGTTTTACCGCGTAGAGAACATCCATACCCGTCATATCTGGTAATCGTAAATCGAGCAGTATTAAATCGGGTGTACGAAATGAGAGACTTTCGATCGCATCGCGACCTGTACCAACAATATTAATGTCGATACCAAGTGGGGTGAGATAAGAACGGTATAGCGCCGCGACAGAGGCCGTATCCTCCACCATCAGCAAGTATTTATTCTTTTGAGTATCTAATCCTGATTGCATAACCCAGCCAAATAGTGTTTGCATTTTGAATCAATAATTGCATTTCGAATTGCATTTTGCAATTCAGTATTAAAAATATGCGAAAAATGATGATTCAGGCAACTTTTTGGCGTTAAAAAATTGGCATACGATCTGCATTAGTATTGATGACCCTTATGGGTCACCTAGCCAACTGACGTTGTTAGTGAACTTAGTATTCACAAATTACAGCCAATAGAGAAATTCTGTTGGCTTTTTTTTATTCTGAATTCCTCGCTCATTCGCAGTCATCGCGATACATTCAATAACGTATCCCGAAGCCATCTGCGTTTCTAGCTGTTCTCTGAGATCTATTGACTAACTGTTAGCGATAAACTGCGCTCGTAGTTTTTCGATCTCATCGCGCTTCTCAGCCGCCAACTCAAACTCAAGGTCTTGAGCATGCTTATACATCTGAGCTTCTAGCTTAGCGATCTCTTTCTCGAGCTGCTGCGGCGAGAAAGAAGAGTAAGTTTGCGAAGGCTCCGCCACTTTCGACAACGGGACTTGTTTGCTCACACGTTGGCTCTTAGCCTTAGTGATATCGCCCAATTCCATAATGTCTTTCACATTACGCTTAAGCGCTTGCGGCGTAATGCCACGCTCTTCGTTGTAGGCCTGCTGTTTCTCTCGGCGACGATTGGTCTCATCCATCGCTTTCTTCATCGACTTGGTAATGGAGTCAGCATAAAGAATCGCTTTACCACTAATGTTACGTGCAGCACGACCAATGGTCTGGATTAATGAGCGTTCCGAGCGTAAGAAGCCCTCTTTGTCTGCATCCAAAATAGCAACCAGAGACACTTCCGGCATGTCCAAACCTTCTCGCAGTAAGTTGATCCCCACCAGCACATCAAACTCACCCAAACGTAAGTCACGAATGATCTCGACTCGCTCAACCGTATCAATGTCGGAGTGAAGGTAACGAACTTTCACATCGTGCTCAGTAAGGTATTCAGTAAGATCTTCAGCCATACGCTTGGTTAACGTGGTAACAAGCACACGTTCATCTTTTTGCGCTCGAATACGAATTTCTGACAACAGGTCATCAACCTGAGTCGCGACTGGCCTCACCTCCAGTTCTGGATCCAATAATCCCGTAGGTCGAACAACTTGATCAGCAATATCGCCATAGCATTTTTCTAGTTCGTAGTTACCTGGAGTCGCGGACACAAATATGGTTTGTGGCGCCAGAGATTCGAACTCTTCAAACTTGAGCGGTCTGTTATCAAGCGCAGATGGCAATCTAAAACCGAACTCAACCAAGGTTTCTTTACGCGAACGGTCGCCCTTATACATGGCACCGATTTGTGGAACGGTTACGTGGGACTCATCAATGACTAATAAGCCATCATGAGGAAGGTAATCAAATAGGGTTGGTGGCGGCTCACCCTCTTGGCGTCCACTTAAGTAACGAGAGTAGTTTTCGATACCCGAACAAAAGCCAAGTTCGTTCATCATTTCAATATCGAACTGAGTACGTTGAGAGATTCGTTGTTCTTCTAGCAACTTATTGTTATCGCGTAGATAATCCTGTCGGATTCTCAACTCATCTTTGATGTTTTCAATCGCATCCAACATGCGATCTCTTGGCGTCACATAGTGCGTTTTCGGGTAAATCGTATAACGAGGCAAATCGCGTTGTTTAACCACACCAGTCAAAGGATCGAATACACTAATGCAGTCAACCTCATCATCAAACATCTCGATACGCACTGCATCTTGGTCTGATTCTGCAGGGAATATATCAATCACTTCACCACGAACTCTAAACTGCCCTCGCTCGAAAGCCACGTCATTGCGACTGTACTGCAGTTCGGCTAATCGGCGTAAAATATCGCGCTGATCTAGCACATCACCACGACGCACGTGGAGCATCATTTTTAGATAGGATTCCGGATCGCCAAGGCCGTATATAGCGGAGACAGATGCAACAATGATGGCGTCTTTACGCTCAAGCAACGCTTTGGTTGCCGATAGGCGCATCTGTTCGATGTGGGCATTCACCGAAGAGTCTTTTTCAATAAAAGTGTCAGTGGTAGGAACGTAGGCTTCTGGCTGATAGTAGTCGTAGTAAGAAACAAAATACTCAACCGCATTATTCGGAAAGAAAGCCTTCATCTCGCCGTACAACTGGGCTGCTAAGGTTTTGTTTGGTGCAAGTAAAATAGCGGGCCTTTGCGCCTGAGCAATCACGTTTGCCAGCGTAAATGTTTTACCCGATCCCGTTACACCAAGTAGGGTTTGATGAGCGAGGCCAGAATCAATCCCATCCAAAAGCGTTTTGATCGCCGTGGGCTGATCGCCGGATGGTTTATAATCTGAAACCAATTCGAATACTTTACTCATATTATCCTACCCTCTGCTTTCGATCTGTTTATTGTGACTGTATATCCATACACCCGCAATAAATAAATCAGAATATCCGACTAATTTTATGACATGTTGATTCTGCCGCTAGATTACTGCATTTAAGTCTGTTAATATCTTTCGCCCTGAATGATCTTCTTCCTTGAAAACTCCCTAAAAATCATTCACAGCTTTTCCCCAAAATAACAAGATCTTTTTCGATCCATATCTCTCACTTATCATTACCAATCTATCAACAACACCAGTAAAAACGTATCAAACCCCTTTTGCGACAGCGCTTTATCAGTAATCCCTTATTTAGAGCAATCGATTGTTATTCACAGTATCAGAAGATCAAAAATAGTTAATCAGGAGTCATTCACACACTTATCCACAATTTTGGTGGATAAGTAAAGAAAGCCCTTTAACTGTAAGGGATACAAAAAAGTAAAGATTTTTTTTACGCTTTTTATTTCGTTTTTTCGCTGTTTTAATTATTGACATGATTATGCACTATCGCTAAGATTCGCAGCGCTTAAAGCAATTCCCCCTTAGTTCAGTTGGTAGAACGGCGGACTGTTAATCCGTATGTCGCAGGTTCGAGTCCCGCAGGGGGAGCCAAATTTCTAAAAAAGCTCAATCGAAAGGTTGAGCTTTTTTACTTTTAAGCGACTGGCTTGTTCCAAGCCAATGTCACAGAGCTAGCCGCCCGCGTTCGAGTCCGCAGGACAGCCAAGTTTAGAAAAAGCCGTGTCGAAAGACGCGGCTTTTTCGTTTCTAAACTGCTTTTCAGTACAAAACTGCCGCTCCAAGCCTTCTGAAGAACCTTAAAACCCTCGATCTCATCTGAGTAAAAAAGAGCCTTTCTATCGACCTTTGAATGATCTGACAAGACGTTCTGGCCCAAATAGCCTTGTTAGTGATACGAATCCGTTGATATTACGTATACTTTTTATTCATACATGTAAAACCTTATCTTTCCTTGGTTGTTATTAACCCACCAAAACAGGATAATAAAGGGATCGGATTTTTAAACTAAAACTACTATGACCGAATATCTTTTGTTGTTGGTCGGCACTGTGCTCGTCAACAACTTTGTACTGGTAAAGTTCTTGGGCTTATGCCCATTTATGGGCGTGTCGAAAAAACTCGAAACGGCCATTGGAATGGGGCTGGCGACAACATTCGTCTTGACCCTTGCTTCAGTGAGCGCCTATCTTGTAGAAACCTACATTCTTGCGCCACTTGGCATTGAATACCTGAGAACAATGAGCTTTATTCTCGTGATCGCCGTAGTGGTGCAGTTCACGGAAATGGTCGTGCACAAAACTAGCCCGACCCTATATCGCCTGCTCGGTATTTTCTTGCCTCTGATCACGACGAACTGTGCGGTTCTAGGTGTTGCTCTGCTGAACATTCAAGAGAGCCACAACTTTGTCGAATCTATCGTTTATGGATTTGGTGCTGCGGCCGGCTTCTCGCTAGTTCTGATTCTATTTGCTTCTATGCGTGAGCGTATTGCAGCAGCCGACGTACCCGCTCCATTCAAAGGTGCGTCGATTGCCATGATCACTGCAGGTTTGATGTCGCTTGCCTTCATGGGCTTTACGGGTCTGGTGAAACTATAATGAGTACCATCCTGATTGCTGTATTGGCCGTTGTCGCGTTAGCCGCACTGTTTGGTGCGCTGCTTGGCTTCGCTCGATCCGATTCAAAGTTGAAGCCGATCCGATCGTCGACCAGATAGACAGTATTTTGCCACAAACTCAATGTGGTCAATGTGGCTATCCTGGCTGTAGACCTTACGCAGAAGCGATCGCCAATGGGGACAACATCAACAAATGTCCTCCCGGCGGGCAAGCTACGATTGAAAAGTTAGCGGACTTAATGGGCGTTGAAGTCCAAGACTCCGCTCATGACCTGTCGGATAACGTCAAAACCGTCGCTACATTCACGAAGACATGTGTATAGGATGCACCAAATGTATTCAGGCGTGTCCCGTTGATGCCATCGTAGGTGGAACAAAAGCACTTCACACCGTAATCAAGGATGAATGTACGGGCTGTGACCTCTGTGTTGCTCCTTGCCCAACAGACTG
The DNA here is from genome assembly GCF_001012815.1 of Vibrio mexicanus. Taxonomy (GTDB): domain Bacteria; phylum Pseudomonadota; class Gammaproteobacteria; order Enterobacterales; family Vibrionaceae; genus Vibrio; species Vibrio mexicanus. The sequence goes on along the minus strand of NZ_JYJP01000055.1, from coordinate 85,311 downwards.
TATTGAAATGATCCCAGTAGAGACAACGACCGACACTTGGAAGTGGCAGCTGAACTCTATTCCTGTTGTTAATGTTACCGAATCGCCTAGCACTGATGTGCAGGGCAAAGCGAGTTAAAGTGGTATGTTGTCGTTAATTGAACAAATCAAACAAGGCACCCTGTGGGACTTTCCTGGGGGTATTCATCCTGCCGAAAACAAAACGCAATCGAACCAAAATCCGATTGTGTCTGCGTCTGTACCCACTGAAATCGTGTTACCGCTTAAACAACACATTGGTAAAGCGGGCGATCTGATTGTTGCGGTTGGAGATAAGGTTCTCAAAGGCCAACCTCTTACGCGCTACAACACCAGTTTCATGTTGCCTATTCATGCGTCGACTTCGGGTACCATTACAGCCATTGAGCCAAGAACAACCGCTCATCCATCTGGTTTAAAAGAGCTATCTATCGTCATCAAACCTGATGGAGAAGATACTTGGTGTGAACGAACTATTTGCGAAGATTACACCCAACTGTCTGGCGATGAGTTAATTGAGCAGATCCGGCTCGCGGGAATCTCAGGTATGGGTGGCGCTGGCTTCCCGACGGCAAAAAAGATCCAGTCAGGCCTAGCGCGCACTGAGATACTCATTATCAATGCCGCTGAGTGCGAACCTTACATCACAGCCGATGACCGCTTGATGCAAGAACACGCTCAAGAAATCATTATCGGCATTGAAATTGTCGAGCACATCTTAAAGCCAAAACTGACCATCATTGGTATAGAAGACAACAAGCCAGAAGCGATCAAAGCTCTACAGCATGCTGCCGAAGACAAAGATCTGGTCATCCGAGTTATTCCGACCAAATACCCATCGGGCGGTGAAAAGCAGCTGATAAAAATTCTGACCAACAAAGAAGCGCCTAACGACGGCATTCCTGCTGACATCGGAATTTTAGTGCAGAACGTGGGCTCGCTTTATGCCATTAAACGAGCGATTTGCGATGGTGAACCCGTCATTGATCGCGTGGTTACTTTAACCGGTAACACGTTCTCGAAGCCTAAAAATGTCTGGGCTCGAATTGGTACTTCCGTTGAGGCGTTACTCAATGAATTTGGTTACAAAGCTGACCGCAAATTAGAGCGTCTAATCATGGGCGGTCCTATGATGGGGTTCACACTCCCTCATGGGAATGTGCCGATTACCAAAACATCCAACTGCATTCTGGCTCCTACACGCAAAGAGATTTCCTCGTCTCGCTATGAGATGGAGTGTATTCGCTGTAGTCAGTGTGCCGACGCCTGCCCTGCTTCTTTATTGCCGCAACAACTCCAATGGTATGCGAAAGCAGAAGACTACGATAAGTGCGAAGAGCTCAACCTAAAAGATTGTATTGAGTGCGGTGCCTGTGCGTATGTTTGCCCAAGTGAAATCCCACTGGTGCATTACTATCGTCAAGCCAAAGCTGAGATCCGCACACGTAAAGACGAAGCGCTTGCTGCCGAGCGCGCAAAACAGCGCTTTGAAGAAAAGAACGCTCGAATGGAGCGTGACAAAGCCGAACGTGAAAATCGCTTCAAGAAAGCAGCCGACAATCGTCGTAAAACGATGAAAGAGTCTAGCGGTGGCGATGATGCTATTGCTGCAGCGATTGCTCGCGTTAAAGCTCAAAAAGAGAAGACCAAAAAACCAACCGTCAAGCCAGCTGTTGCTGCGGCCATTGCCAAAGCAAAAGCGAAACAGCAAGCTGCGATGGAGTCTGGCAGTACAGAGCCAGACAACAGCGAAATGGCGAAACTACGCGAAGAGCGCAAACGTCAAGCTCGTGAGCGTAAAGCCAAGCAAGAACAAGCGCAATCCAACGAATCTGCTGAAGCTAACGATTCAGGTTCTATAGACAAGAAATCGGCGGTAGCTGCAGCCATTGCGCGCGCTAAAGCGAAGAAGGCCGAACAGTCCCAAGGTACTGATACTCAAAACACTGGTGATAAATCTTCAAACGAAGAAGCGGTTGATCCTAAGAAAGCGGCCATAGCTGCTGCGATTGCTCGTGCGAAAGCCAAGAAGGCGCAGCAAGATACAGATAACACTCTACCTGCTGAAGAGACTTCTGAATCTTCAGACGAAGAATCGATCGATCCAAAGAAAGCGGCCATAGCGGCTGCGATTGCTCGCGCTAAAGCAAAGAAGGCGCAACAAGAAACAGACGATGCTCAACCTTCGGAAGAGACTTCTAAACCTTCAGACAAAGAAGCGAACGATCTGAAGAAAGCAGCCGTTGCTGCTGCGATTGCGCGTGCTAAAGCAAAGAAGGCACAGCAAGAAACAGATGCTCAACCCGTTGAAGAGACTTCTGAATCTTCAGACGAAGAAACGATCGATCCGAAGAAAGCGGCCATAGCGGCTGCGATTGCACGCGCTAAAGCAAAGAAGACACAGAAAGAAATAGGTGATGTTCCACCTTCCGAAGAGACTTCTGAGTCTTCAAACGAAGAAGCGGTTGACCCGAAGAAAGCAGCCGTTGCTGCTGCGATTGCTCGTGCTAAAGCCAAAAAAGCTCAGCAAGAGGCTGAAAACGAGCAACCTTCTGAAGAGACGCATGAATCTTCAGACGAAGAGGCGGTCGACCCGAAAAAAGCGGCGGTAGCGGCCGCCATTGCAAGGGCTAAGGCTCGAAAAGCAGAACAAGCGAATCTGCAGAATAACTCTGAGGAGAAAGAGTAGTGTCATTTTTTATTGCCAGCTCGCCCCATGCGCATAATCGAAAGAGCACGCCAGACCTAATGAAATGGGTCGCGATTTGTGCCCTTCCTGGCCTTATTGCTCAGACCTACTTTTTTGGTTGGGGAACAATCATCCAGCTTGTGTTCGCTATCACCCTTGCGGTGATATTCGAAGGCTTAGTGATGTTGGCTCGCAAACGTCATCCGTTTTCAGCGCTTCGTGACAATAGTGCAATCGTCACCGCTTGGTTACTTGCCGTTGCCATCCCCCACTCGCCCTTGGTGGATTTTGTTCATTGGTATCTTTTTTGCCATTGTTATTGCCAAACACCTCTATGGTGGATTAGGACAAAACCTATTTAATCCCGCAATGGTGGCTTACGTAGTGTTACTCATCTCGTTCCCGGTGCAAATGACCAGTTGGATTGAGCCTGCGGTCCTGTCTAGAGATCCAATCACATTCGTGGATGCGTTTTCGCTGATCTTTGGTGGATTCAACACCGATGGTTTATCACTTATTCAAATTCGCACTGGGATAGATGGGGTGACCATGGCTACACCGTTAGATGCGTTCAAAACAGCGCTAACAACCGGCCAAACAACCAGTGAAGCAATGAGACAGCCCAATTTGGCGGTATTGCTGGCGTTGGTTGGGAGTGGGTAAACCTTGCCTACCTAGCTGGCGGACTAGCGCTGTTGAAATTGCGCATTATCAACTGGCACATTCCTGTAGGCTTATTAGCAGGTCTGGCAGTAGCGAGCACACTGAGCATGTTGCTGGCACCTGGTACTACGGGCACGCCACTATTACACTTGTTGTCTGGCGCAACCATGATCGGCGCGTTCTTTATCGCAACCGATCCTGTATCAGCTTCGACGACAGTGAAAGGGCGATTGATCTACGGCGCATTCATTGGCGCCATGGTCTTCATTATTCGCAGTTGGGGCGGCTTCCCTGATGGTGTCGCATTCGCTGTACTGCTGGCTAACATGTGTGTACCACTGATCGACTACTACACAAAACCAAGAACTTACGGACACTAGAGTAATATGCTAAAGGCAATTAAGAAAAACGGTCTTACGCTTGCGATTTTTGCTTGTGCCTCCACAGGTGTTGTCGCGGTGACGCACTACCTGACGCAAGACAAAATCCACCAGCAGGAGCAAGCTCAACTACTCAGTGTTCTCAACCAAGTCATTGCGCCAGATCAACACGACAATGAGCTCTATCAAGCATGTACTCTCGTTTCAGATCCCATGCTTGGCACAAACGAAAACATGCCCGTTTATTTGGCGACTTTAAATGGTGAGCCAAACGGCCTTGCCATCGAAGCTATCGCGCCTGATGGTTACAATGGCAGAATCAAACTGATTGTTGGTATGGACAACCAAGGTGTCGTAACGGGTACACGCATCCTTGCCCATCAAGAAACTCCTGGGCTAGGTGACAAGATCGACCTTCGTGTATCCAACTGGATCACCTCTTTTACTGGTAAAACTGTCACTGAAGATAATCAAGATAGCTGGGCTGTTAGAAAAGATGGCGGCCAGTTTGATCAATTTACGGGTGCAACCATTACCCCAAGAGCGGTCGTAAAAGCGGTAAAAAATGCGGTCATGTTTGTCGAGGATAATAGAGACACCATTTGGTCTCAGCCACTGAACTGCGGAGGCAACCAATGAGCGAACATAAAAAGTTAATCAAGAACGGATTGTGGGACAACAACCCTGCTCTAGTTCAACTACTTGGGCTTTGTCCCCTATTGGCAGTTTCGTCTAGCGTAACGAACGCACTAGGCCTGGGCATCGCTACATTGTTGGTCCTTGTCGGCTCCAACGTGACCGTATCTCTTATTCGAAGCTATGTACCTAAAGAGGTGCGTATCCCGATCTTCGTGATGATCATTGCAGCGCTTGTGACCTGTGTTCAGCTGTTGATGAACGCTTATGCTTACGGGTTGTATCTCTCACTCGGTATCTTCATTCCTCTTATCGTAACCAACTGCATCATCATTGGCCGCGCTGAGGCGTTTGCTTCTAAAAACGCACCACTTGCCGCTGCGCAAGATGGCTTCTGGATGGGTATGGGAATGGGTGCTGTGCTCGTTCTACTTGGCGCCATGCGCGAGATATTAGGTAACGGTACTTTGTTTGATGGTGCAGACCTACTTCTAGGCGACTGGGCAACTGTGCTGCGAATCGAACTATTCCAGTTTGATAACAGCTTTTTATTAGCTCTATTGCCACCTGGCGCTTTCATTGGTGTTGGTTTGCTTATCGCGATTAAAAACGCGATTGACGACCAAATCGCTAAACGTGCCCCTAAAGCCGAAAAGCCAACGATTGAAAGAGCTCGAGTCACGAATACCTAAACGCACAATCATACATACATAACTAGGGCGTGTTGACCTTTCAAGCTGATTTTTGCAGCACTTTGTGGGAAATTTGTACAAGACAGAGGCTTTGATGTGTAGCTAGACTACATGAGAAGCCGATAACGCAGTAGAAATGAACCACAAAGGCTGCCCAAAGGGTTCGGCTAAAATCGTTTCATGCTTTGTTGAAGACCATTTGCTTAGAATGACTAGCTGCATAGTCTTCGCCGCGCCTAAAACGATTTTATCTCGAACAAAATTTAACCATGAAAGATCAACACGCCCTAAAAACAAATAACAATAAAGTACAGCTGGATGAACAATACGAAGCGAATAGAGATACTAAAGCGTCTCAGGGACGACAATCCCAACCCACAAACCGAGCTCAACTGGAGTACACCGTTTGAGCTTCTAATTGCAGTTTTGCTGTCGGCCCAAGCAACCGACGTAAGTGTTAATAAAGCTACTGATAAGCTTTACCCAGTTGCGAATACTCCGCAAGATATCCTAAATCTTGGCGTTGAAGGCTTAACTGAGTACATCAAGACAATTGGTCTGTTTAACTCCAAAGCCAAAAACACCATCAAGACCTGTCAGATCTTGTTAGAAAAGCATAACGGTGAAGTCCCAGAAGATCGAGCTGCACTAGAAGCGCTACCAGGTGTAGGAAGAAAAACCGCCAATGTGGTTCTGAATACCGCATTTGGTTGGCCTACGATTGCCGTTGATACGCATATTTACCGCGTTTCTAATCGAACAAAGTTCGCGATGGGCAAAACCGTTGATGATGTAGAGGAAAAACTGCTCAAAGTCGTACCACGAGAGTTTAAGCTTGATGTGCATCACTGGCTAATCTTGCATGGCCGCTACACCTGTGTTGCCCGTAAGCCTCGTTGTGGTAGCTGTTTAATTGAAGATTTGTGCGAATTTAAAGAGAAAACGGAAGTTTGAGTAACCCTGTATTTAAAGAATCGTATAATGTGTTAAAAATTAATATACATAAGGAGCATGCAATGACAACGGGTCGAATTCTTCACACAATGCTAAGAGTTGGCGATTTAGATAAGTCGATTGAGTTTTACACCAAGATCATGGGAATGACTCTGTTGAGAACAAACGAAAACAAAGAGTACGAATACACTTTGGCGTTTGTTGGCTATGGCGATGAAAGCGAGGAGCGGTTATCGAGCTGACCTATAACTGGGGAACATCAGAATACGATCTAGGTAGTGCATTCGGCCATGTCGCTATTGGCGTGGAAGATATCTACAGCACGTGTGATGCGATCAAGGCTTCTGGAGGTAATGTTACTCGCGAACCTGGTCCAGTCAAAGGCGGTACTACTCATATCGCATTTGTAAAAGATCCTGATGGCTACATGATTGAGTTAATCCAAAACAAACAAGCTTCTGCTGGCTTAGAAGGCTAACAATAGACTATTTAGTCACAGAAGTTCTCTATATTTATAACGCATAGCCCATCGCTATGCGTTTTCTTTTTCTACCACCCTCAAATCTCTATCTTCGATCTATCGATAAGTCACTTTACATGATAGTAATTATCATTTAGATTAACCTGATATTATCAAGGAGGGCTGATATGAGCGTTTCAGAGTGGGAAAAACATACGTTACAGGCTGATATTGCAATGCAACAAGATGATCACCTTCGTAGCATCCTGCATTATCAACAAGCTTTAACCGTTGCGGACGGCTTAGTATCTAACGAGGATATTGACGCAGAAGATCGGTTACTAATCTCGGTTATTTCCTGCCATAACCTCGCAAGCTTCTGGCGCACCGTTGGTGATGTAAAGTATGAACTCAAGTATCTCGAACTTGCGTCTGAAAAAGTACTGACATTAGTACCTCAATGTCCGAATACACATTGTGATGCATTTGTGGACTCCTTAGGTTGCTGTCAGAAAGCGCTTATTGAGTTTATTAAGCGCCATCCAAACCCTAAAATCGCCAAGCAAATTCAAGATATCGAAGTTGCCAGCCACTGCCAGCTCATCCATAAGTTTAAATTGAATTAAACTTGAGTCCGTCCAAGCGAGATAACAACTCGACGGTTTTTGTCCTTGCCAATCGGTGAAGAGTTATCATCGATTGGGCGACGCTTACCATACCCCTGCACTTGTATGCGATCTTCCGGTAACCCCAACGATTCAAAATAGTCACGCAGCACTTCCGCACGCTGTTCCGAGAGGTTTTGGCTAGCGCTTCTGCTGTCTGTCGAGTCCGTATACGTTGAAACTAATACCAGGTCGATATCTTGGTTATGTCGAATGTATTCCGCTATCTGCTGTAAACGCTTTTGCGACGCTTTATTTAACTGCACGCTAGTTCTGTCGTAATGCAGGATCGTAAAAGAGATATCTTCGAAACTGTACGGCAATAGATTGCTGATACAGTCGCTAAATACTGAGTACTTTTGCCGAAACAGCACCGAAGAAAGCGCAACTTCGATTCGCTGATCTCGGCTCTGCCAATCTTGATAGCTGAACGTTGGGTAACGACCCTTTTCTAACTCACCTAAGATGCCCCACGCAGTTTGGCCACCCACATAACCATCAAACTGTTGAAAGAACTTCATTGTGGTAATTCTTTCTGCTCCATCGCCTGGTCGCCAAGCTGGAGGCATAGAAACTAAACTTACATTACGCGTCTCGCCCATTGGCCTGCGCATCTTAAGTTCAAAGTCGAGATTAATTTTTTTGCTGGCTCGAGATGAGAACTCAGCATCACCATAATGAGGGATTGGATGAACGAGTCGACACTCTAGCGGCGTGTTGGCCACCATCTGCCACTGTGATTGGTTAGGCGTTGCTACGTATCGCTTATCCATTGCCTCCGCCAGTGGCGAAGCGGCAAAGCCTAATAAGGATAATATAATAGCGGCAAACTTGTTCATTGCTTGTGTCATCTCGTTTCAATACTACTTCTAAGGAACTGCTTATTGTGAGGCGGTTTATTGCCTCTTTTGTCACTCTGCTCTGAATAATGCAAAATTCTAGCCACTGTTGAACTAGTGAATAAAGCTTTTTGAGTTTTTATCCCCCTAATAATCTGCAATAATGCCCGCCCTGTCGAATGAAATTGGATTCTCATGAGTGAAATAAACGAAGCACTGACGCTGAAAAAAAGGTTCCGTGGCTACTTCCCTGTAGTTGTTGACGTGGAAACAGCTGGTTTCAATGCCGAAACTGACGCGCTTCTAGAAATCTGTGCAGTCACACTTGCCATGGATGAAGAAGGCAACCTGCATCCCGCTAGCACGATTCATTTTCATATAGAGCCTTTTGAAGGTGCAAATATAGAGCAAGCAGCGCTGGACTTTAATGGCATTAAAGACCCATTTAGCCCATTGCGTGGCGCCGTTACGGAAGATTACGCGCTTAAAGAGATATACAAACTCATTCGTAAGGAACAGAAAGCGGCAGACTGCAGCCGGGCCATTATGGTTGCCCACAACGCAACGTTTGATCATAACTTCGTTATGCAAGCAAGCGAGCGCTGCAAGCTTAAGCGTGTTCCATTTCATCCATTCGCTACCTTTGATACAGCAGCATTAAGCGGTCTGGCTTATGGCCAAACCGTATTGGCCAAAGCTTGTAAAACAGCAGGAATGGAGTTCGATAACAAAGAAGCGCACTCAGCGCTCTACGATACTCAAAAAACAGCCGATCTGTTTTGCGGTATCGTGAACAAATGGAAAGCGCTCGGCGGCTGGCCAGTCACCGATTCTGACGAACAATAAAATTACAATTAAAGACAAACACAACATTCCGAGAAAAATATGAATCCTGTAGTTATTTCCGTTTGCATTATGCTTGTACTAGCACTGATGCGCGTTAATGTCGTCGTGGCATTAACTTTCAGTGCCATTATTGGCGGCCTTGTGGCTGGTATGGACCTAAACCAAACTGTTTCTGCGTTCGAAAGCGGTTTAGGCGGCGGTGCGACCATTGCGCTTAGCTATGCCATGTTGGGCGCATTTGCCGTTGCTATTTCGCGTTCAGGCTTGACTGATCTCATGGCTCAAAGTGTTATCAAGAAAATCCACGGTAAAGAGAATGGCGCGGCGTCGACTGGTCTTAAGTACTTGGTTTTGATCGCACTAGTCCTAGTCACTATGTCTTCACAAAACGTAGTACCTGTGCATATCGCCTTTATTCCTATTCTAATTCCACCTCTTCTAGGCGTCTTCGCAAAACTTAAGTTAGACCGTCGTCTTATCGCTTGTGTGCTGACGTTTGGTCTTGTCACTCCATACATGGTGCTGCCAATTGGCTTCGGCGGAATTTTCCTTAACAACATTCTTCTTACTAACCTCAACAACAACGGTCTAGAAGGTGTAACGGCAAGTCAAGTTCCAACGGCGATGTTACTTCCAGCAGCTGGTATGTTGGTGGGCTTACTTACGGCAATCTTCTTTAGCTACCGTAAACCCCGTGAATACAAAGAAACTGAGCTCACTCACGTTGAAGAGAGCCCGGCTTCAGTAAACAAAGCCCATGTGGCAGTGTCTATCGTAGCTATCGTGGCAACTCTTTCTATGCAGCTATTTACCGGCTCTATGATCATTGGTGCTCTTTCAGGCTTTATGATTTTCACCATCGGCGGTGTGATCGCTTGGAAAGATACCCAAGACGTATTTACCCGTGGTGTGACTATGATGGCTATGATTGGCTTCATCATGATTGCAGCAGCAGGTTTTGCCGCAGTAATGAAGGAAACCGGCGGTGTAGAAACACTGGTAGAAGCGCTATCGACTTCTATTGGCGACAATAAGCCACTTGCAGCACTGCTAATGCTAATTGTCGGTCTATTAGTAACTATGGGTATTGGTTCATCGTTTTCGACCATTCCAATCATCGCAACCATCTATGTCCCACTAGCACTGGCGTTTGGCTTCTCTCCAATGGCCACTGTTGCGCTAGTTGGTACCGCTGCAGCGCTTGGTGATGCAGGCTCTCCAGCTTCAGACTCTACTTTAGGCCCAACATCTGGCCTAAATGCCGACGGTCAACATGAACATATTTGGGAAACGGTTGTTCCAACCTTCCTTCACTACAACCTTCCGCTGATCGCCTTTGGTTGGTTAGCCGCGATGATTCTGTAGCTCTAGAAGAGCCTACTTCTATAAAATACGAAAAAGCTGACTTGTTGTCGGCTTTTTTATTGCCCGCTTCCTTTTATTTCCAGTTAACGTTATGTTTCAAGCTAAATGGTTAGACAACGTGCTCATCAATACAAAAAAGGCTTGGTCATTGACCAAGCCTTTCTATTCTCTATCTAGGTAAAGTGCAGATTACCAACCAGTAATTTCGCGTAGACCTTTACCGATGTCAGCTAGAGACTTAACCGTCTTAACGCCCGCAGCTTCTAGTGCAGCAAACTTGTCTTCTGCTGTACCTTTACCACCAGAGATGATTGCACCAGCGTGACCCATGCGTTTGCCCGGAGGAGCCGTTACACCAGCAATGTAAGAAACCACTGGCTTAGTTACGTTCTCTTTGATGAACGCTGCAGCTTCCTCTTCCGCAGTACCGCCGATTTCACCAATCATTACGATTGCTTCTGTTTCAGGGTCTTCTTGGAACAGTTTTAGGATATCAATGAAGTTTGAACCTGGGATTGGGTCACCACCGATACCAACACAAGTCGACTGACCGAAACCTTCGTCTGTAGTCTGCTTAACTGCTTCGTATGTTAGAGTACCAGAACGAGAAACGATGCCTACTTTACCTTTCTTGTGGATATGACCAGGCATGATACCAATCTTACACTCATCTGGAGTGATAAGACCTGGACAGTTAGGACCAATCATACGTGCGCCAGTTTCTTCTAGCTTCACTTTAACGTCGATCATATCTGTTGTAGGGATGCCTTCAGTGATTGTTACGATTAGCTCAATGCCCGCATCAATCGCTTCTAGGATTGCATCTTTACAGAAAGGTGCTGGTACGTAGATTACTGTCGCTGTTGCGCCAGTTGCTTCTACCGCTTCACGTACAGTGTTGAATACTGGTAGGCCTAAGTGAGTTTGACCGCCTTTACCCGGAGAAACACCACCAACCATTTGCGTACCGTATGCGATAGCTTGCTCAGAGTGGAAAGTACCTTGACCACCAGTGAAACCCTGACAGATTACTTTCGTGTCTTTATTAATTAGTACAGACATTATTTGCCCTCCGCAGCAGCAACAACTTTCTGAGCAGCGTCAGTTAGTGACTCAGCTGCAATGATATCAACATCAGAATTAGCAAGAACTTCGCGACCTAGGTCAGCGTTAGTACCTTCTAGACGAACAACAACTGGTACGCTTACGCCTACCTCTTTAACCGCACCGATAATACCTTCAGCGATCATGTCACAGCGAACGATACCACCGAAGATGTTTACTAGTACTGCTTTTACATTGTCATCAGATAGGATGATCTTGAATGCTTCCGCTACACGCTCTTTGGTTGCGCCGCCACCTACATCTAGGAAGTTAGCTGGCTTACCGCCGTGTAGGTTTACGATATCCATCGTACCCATTGCTAGACCAGCACCGTTAACCATACAGCCAACATTGCCGTCTAGTGCTACGTAGTTTAGTTCCCACTGAGCTGCGTGCGCTTCACGCTCATCTTCTTGCGAAGGATCGTGCATTTCACGTAGCTTAGGCTGACGGTACATCGCGTTAGAGTCGATGTTAATCTTACCGTCTAGACATAGAAGGTTGCCTTCACCAGTGATAACTAGAGGGTTGATCTCTAGTAGAGCTAGGTCGTACTGAGAGAACATGTTGCCAAGACCCATGAAGATCTTAACAAATTGTTTGATTTGATCGCCTTCAAGACCTAGCTTAAATGCGAGCTCGCGGCCTTGGTAAGCTTGAGGACCTACTAGTGGATCGATTGCAGCTTTGTGAATTAACTCTGGCGTCTCTTCTGCAACTTTCTCGATTTCAACACCACCTTCAGTCGATGCCATGAATACAACTTTACGCGTTGCGCGGTCTACCACTGCACCTAGGTATAGTTCGTTAGCGATGTTTGACGCTTCTTCAACTAGGATCTTAGTTACTGGCTGACCGTTAGCGTCTGTTTGGTAAGTTACTAGGTTTTTGCCTAGCCACTTTTGTGCAAACTCTTTAACGCCATCTTTGGTGTCGTGTAGCTCTACACCGCCCGCTTTACCGCGGCCACCAGCGTGAACCTGACACTTAACAACTTTCTTCTCAGTAGAGATACGCCCTGCCGCTTCAAAAGCTTCTTGAGGTGTATCACACGCGTAACCTTCCGGTACAGGCAAACCGAATTCTGCAAACAGCTGTTTGGCTTGGTATTCATGCAAATTCATTATGATATTCCGTTTATTTTCCCTTAAGGGATTATTATTTCCGTAACGCCGCACAAGGCGTGGGCGTCTGTAGGGTCTTCTCAAATAAATCGCCACCTATTTCAATAACATGCAACGATTCAAGTGAAGGCCAGACGCTGAGCCAGTCTAGCCTTTGAAACTAATAAACGTCTAGCTACAAGGGGTAACTAGACGTTTTAGCGATATTAAACGTCTAATAACAGACGCGCTGGATCTTCTAGCAACTCTTTAATGGTCACTAGGAAGCCCACTGATTCACGACCATCAATCAAACGGTGATCGTAAGACAGAGCTAGGTACATCATTGGCAAGATTTCAACTTTGCCGTCTACCGCCATTGGACGCTCTTGGATCTTATGCATACCCAGGATTGCCGATTGAGGTGGGTTGATGATAGGCGTAGACATTAGGGAACCAAATACACCACCGTTCGTGATAGTGAAGTTACCGCCCATTAGCTCATCTACTGTTAGCTTGCCGTCGCGACCTTTGATCGCTAGCTCTTTAATGCCTTTCTCTACATCCGCGAAACCTAGCGTGTCACAGTCTTTTAGTACTGGTGTTACAAGGCCACGTGGCGTCGAAACTGCCATACTGATGTCGAAGTAGTTGTGATAAACAATGTCATCACCGTCGATAGAAGCATTCACTTCTGGATAACGCTTCAACGCTTCAGTTACCGCTTTCACATAGAAAGACATGAAGCCAAGGCGGATACCATGACGCTCTTCGAACTGATCTTTGTACTGTTTACGAAGATCCATGATTGGTTTCATGTTCACTTCGTTAAACGTAGTCAGCATCGCCGTGTTGTTCTTCGCTTCTAGAAGACGGTTTGCCACGGTCTTACGTAGACGCGTCATTGGAACACGTTTTTGACTGCGAGCCGCCGCTGGTGCTTCAACTGGAGCAGAAGCTTCAGCTTTAGGAGCCGCTTTAGCATTCGCAAGATGAGCTTCGATGTCTTCGCGAGTAATGCGACCACCTACACCGGTGCCTTTAACTTGAGAAGCTTCAAGACCATGCTCACTTAGCAGACGACGAACTGCAGGACTTAATGCATCATTGCTCTCTTCAGTAAGAGAAGCTTTATGGCGCTTATCTGGAGATGCTTCAGTATCTTCAGTTGTGTCAGTAGTCGGTTCACCTGCTACTGCACCTGGTTTAAGCTTCGCGATAAGCTGCTTAGAAAGTACCGTAGCACCCTCTTCTTCCACGATAGCTTCTAAAACACCCGCTTCAGGAGCCGGTACTTCTAGTACCACCTTGTCAGTTTCGATATCAACAAGTACTTCATCACGCTCTACTGCTTCACCTGGTTGTTTGTGCCAAGTGGCTACTGTTGCGTCCGCTACTGATTCAGGTAAATCTGGAACCAGAATTTCAATAGTCATAATTCTTTCTTCCTTTAACTTCTAGTTCTTAATCCGAAGATTTCGAGTTTACGTTCAGAGCGTCTTCAACCAACGCTTTCTGTTGTTTCAAGTGTACCGACATGTAACCGACAGCCGGTGATGCTGATGCTGGACGACCTGCGTATTTCAGATCTGCACCCGCTGGAATTGCCATACGGAAATTGTGCTGGCTAGAGTACCAAGCGCCTTGGTTTTGAGGCTCTTCTTGACACCAAACAAAGTCTTCAACGTTTTCAAACTCTGCGATTGCTGCTTGAACCTCATCCAGAGGGAATGGGTAAAGCTGCTCAATACGTACAATTGCCACGTCTTCTTGTTCGTTGTTACGACGCTGCTCGAGAAGGTCGAAATAAACCTTACCTGAACAGAAAACAACGCGTTTCACTTTGCTCGCATCCAGAGAATCAATCTCACCAATTGCTGGCTGGAACGTACCTTCTGCAAGGTCTTCAAGTGAAGAAGTACACAGAGGATGACGCAACAGAGACTTAGGCGACATTACGATTAGCGGACGACGCATTGGACGTACAACTTGACGGCGAATCATGTGATAAACCTGAGCTGGTGTAGATGGAATCACCACCTGCATATTTTGCTCAGCACATAACTGCAGATAACGCTCTAGGCGCGCAGAAGAGTGCTCCGGACCTTGTCCTTCATAACCGTGCGGTAGAAGCATAGTTAGACCACACAAACGGCCCCACTTCTGCTCACCTGACGAGATGAATTGGTCGATAACCACTTGAGCGCCGTTTGCGAAATCACCAAATTGAGCTTCCCAGAGCGTTAGACCGCCAGGCTCAGCTGTTGCATAACCGTATTCAAACGCAAGTACCGCTTCCTCAGACAATACTGAGTCAAATACTTGGAATGGACCCTGCTTGTCGTGAATGTTCGCGAGAGGTACAAACGTGCTTGCATCTGTTTGGTTGTGAAGAACCGAGTGACGGTGGAAGAAAGTACCACGGCCTGAATCCTGACCAGAAATACGAATACGCTTACCATCGTCAACTAATGTTGCATAAGCCAGTGTCTCGGCCATACCCCAGTCAAACTGCTTCTCGCCGTTAATCATCGCAAGACGATCATTGTAAAGTTTGTTTACACGACTTTGGAGTTTATGACTTTCTGGGTACTGACAAAGCTTTTGACCCAACTCTTTGATGCGCTGAGCGTCTATTTTGCTGTCCCACTCGATGTTCCAGTCATGACCTAAATAAGGAGACCAGTCTACTGAATGAAGCGCCATTGGACGCCACTCTTTAACGACGACTTCACCATGATCAAGCGCATCACGGTATTCGTTAACAAGCTGAGTTGCGGTTTCAATATCAAACTCACCACGGTCAATAAGAACATCAGCATAAAGCTTACGTGGTGTTGGGTGTTTCTTGATCTTCTGGTACATCAACGGCTGAGTCGCATTCGGCTCATCCGCTTCATTGTGACCATGACGACGGTAACAAACCAGATCAATAACCACATCGCGTTTGAACGTATTACGGTAATCAACCGCCAAACGTGCAACAAAAGCAACCGCTTCTGGGTCATCAGCATTAACGTGGAAAATTGGCGCCTGAACCATCTTAGCGATGTCAGTACAGTACATCGTAGAACGCGTATCGCGAGGGTTAGAGGTTGTAAAGCCGACTTGGTTATTCACGACAATACGAACCGTACCACCGACACAGAAACCACGCGCCTGAGACATGTTAAACGTCTCTTGTACTACACCCTGACCTGCGATCGCAGAGTCACCATGAATCGTGATTGGTAGAACTTGGCTGCCTTCTTTGTCGCCCAGACGATCTTGACGAGCACGAACCGAACCGATAACAACAGGGTTTACGATTTCTAAGTGAGAAGGGTTGAAGGCTAGCGCAAGGTGAACGTCTCCGCCCGGAGTCGCAAAGTCAGCAGAGAAACCTTGGTGGTACTTAACATCACCAGTACCCCATGTTTCGTCATGCTTGCCAGCAAACTCATCAAATAAGTCTTGCGGCTTCTTACCCAGAACGTTAACCAGCATGTTAAGACGACCACGGTGGGCCATACCAATAACAACTTCACGCATACCTTGACCGCCAGTATGACGAATAATTTCTTTCGTCATTGGGATCAGAGCATCACCACCTTCCAGCGAGAAACGTTTTGCACCTGGGAATTTAGCACCCAAGTAACGCTCAAGACCTTCAGCTGCAGTGAGCTCGTCAAGGAAAGCCAGTTTCTCTTCTTTGTTGAATGATGGTTGACCGACTACAGACTCTAAACGTTGTTGGATCCAACGTTTTTGCTCTGTATTGGTCATGTGCATGTACTCAGCACCGATAGAACCACAGTAGGTTTGTTTTAGCGCTTTGTAGAGATCTTTTAGGACCATAGTTTCTTGGCCAATGGCAAAAGAACCTACGTTAAACGTCTCTTCAAAATCTTCATCGGTGAGAGAATGAAATGAGGGGTCGAGATCAGGAACTGCATCTCTTTTCCATAGACCTAACGGGTCTAGGTTTGCTGCTTGATGCCCTCTAAAACGATAGGCATTGATTAACTGCAGAACTTTTACTTGTTTTGCATCGACATCAGGATCACTAACTTGGACATTGTAATGCTTTGTTTCTTGAGCGAGTCGACGGAAGTATTCGCGGACGCGTGAATGGGGTTGTTCAACCACCTCTGAAGCCTGCGTAGGCAGATCTTCAAATACACGTTTCCACTCCTCACTTACCAGGTCGGGGTCACTTAGATACAGTTCGTAGAGTTCTTCTACATAAGTTGCATTGGCGCCAGCCAAGTGTGAAGACTCGAGCCATGCCTTCATCACGCCGTTGTGCATATTTTCCCTTAACCAGTAGATTTCACGTTTGCTTCGGTCTATGCCGAGCTATAAACGCCAGCTCCTTTCGGAGCTGGCAAGTTTTTTTGTTTTTTACACAGAGCGATTAACCAACATCGTCTTGATGTGACCAATTGCTTTTGTTGGGTTTAGTCCCTTAGGACAAACACTTACACAGTTCATGATGCCATGGCAACGAAAAACGCTAAATGCGTCGTCAAGATTTGACAAGCGCTCATCCGTTGCAGTATCGCGGCTATCGATTAGCCAACGGTACGCTGCAAGTAGGCCTGCAGGTCCGATAAATTTATCTGGATTCCACCAGAAAGACGGACATGAAGTTGTACAACACGCACACATGATACATTCATACAAACCATCTAGATGCGCACGCTCTTCAGGAGCCTGAAGATTCTCACGCGATGGAGGTAAGTTGCCATCAGAAATCAAGAATGGCTTAACTTTCGCATAATTATCATAGAATTGCGTCATGTCAACAATCAAGTCACGTACAACTGGAAGCCCTGGTAGTGGCCTAATTACTAATTTGTCGCCAGACAAGGCAGAAAGCGGCGTAATACACGCCAATCCGTTTTTGCCATTCATGTTCAAACCGTCAGAGCCACAAACACCTTCGCGGCAAGAGCGGCGGAATGCAATACTTGGATCTTGCTCTTTCAATAGGATAAGTGCATCAAGCACCATCATGTCAGAGCCTTCTTCTACCTCAAGAACGTAGTCCTTCATATAAGGTTTGCTATCAACATCAGGGTTGTAGCGGTACACAGAGAAGTTCAGTTTCATTTTTAGTTACCTCCCTTAGTATGTACGTGCTTTAGGCGGAAATGCGTCACGATGAATTGGCGTCATGTTCACATCACGCTTACTCATAGCTTCCGTTTCTGGGTCGTAGATAGAGTGACATAGCCAATTTGCATCATCACGGTCTGGGAAATCAAAGCGAGCATGTGCGCCACGACTTTCTGTACGGTAGTTAGCCGCCACAGCTGTTGAGAATGCCGTTTCCATCAGGTTATCAAGCTCTAAACACTCAATGCGTTGCGTGTTGAACTCTGAAGACTTATCTGCAAGGTGCGCATCTTTCAGACGCTCACGAATCACTTTAAGCTCTTCAAGACCCGTTGCCATTGCGTCGCCTTCACGGAATACCGAGAAGCTATTTTGCATACAAGATTGTAGGTCTTTACGGATTTGTACTGGATCTTCGCCACCAGTGCTGTTTTCCCAGCGCATGGTACGAGCCAATGATGCTTCAATATCAGATTCAGTTGCTGGACGAGCTTCAGCTTGCGCTGCTAGTGTTTCACCTAGGTGCAGGCCTGTCGCACGACCAAATACTACAAGGTCAAGCAGTGAGTTACCACCTAGACGGTTGGCACCGTGTACCGATACCGATGCGATCTCACCACAAGCATATAGACCTTGAACTTCAACATCGCTGCCATCTGCCGCTTGCTTGATTGCTTGGCCAGAAACTTGTGTTGGTACACCACCCATCATGTAGTGACATGTTGGGATTACTGGGATTGGCTCTTTAACTGGATCGACGTGTGCGAACGTACGAGAAAGCTCACAAATACCAGGAAGACGAGATTCAAGAACGTCTTTACCAAGGTGATCCATCTTAAGTTTAATATGCGGGCCCCACGGACCATCACAACCGCGGCCTTCACGAATTTCGATCATCATTGAACGAGCAACAACATCACGACCCGCAAGGTCTTTCGCGTTTGGTGCGTAACGCTCCATGAAGCGTTCGCCGTCTTTGTTTAGAAGGTAACCACCTTCACCACGACAACCTTCAGTTACAAGAACACCCGCACCTGCAATACCTGTTGGGTGGAACTGCCACATTTCCATATCTTGCATTGGTACGCCAGCACGCAGTGCCATACCAACGCCATCACCGGTATTGATGTGAGCGTTCGTTGTAGAAGCGTAAATACGACCTGCGCCACCTGTTGCTAAGATGGTTGCTTTAGATTTGAAGTAGCAAATCTCACCCGTTTCCATACAGATAGCAGTACAACCCATGATCGCACCGTCTTGGTTTTTAACCATATCGAGTGCATACCATTCAGAGAAGATGGTCGTCTTATGCTTAATGTTCTGTTGGTAAAGAGTATGAAGAAGCGCGTGACCAGTACGATCCGCAGCAGCTGCAGTACGCGCCGCTTGTTCGCCACCGAACTCTTTTGACTGACCACCAAATGGACGCTGATAGATCGAACCGTTTTCAAAACGAGAGAATGGTAGACCCATTTTCTCAAGTTCGATTACCGACTGAGGGCCATTCTTACACATATATTCAATGGCGTTTTGGTCACCAATGTAATCAGAGCTTTTACAGTGTCATACATATGCCACTGCCAGTTATCTTTGTGCGAGTTACCCAACGCAACCGTGATACCGCCCTGAGCAGATACCGTATGAGAACGGGTTGGGAAAACCTTAGACAGCAAGGCACAGCTTAGGCCTTGCTCTGAAATTTGCAGTGCTGCACGCATGCCAGCACCACCTGCGCCGATTACTACGGCATCAAATTCACGAACTGGAATAGTCACTTACGCACCCCACAGAATAAACAGACCAGAGAAAAAGTATCCAAGCAGAACAGCTACACAACCAAGCTGCAAACCAACGCGTAGTTTTGAACACTTGATGTAGTCAGTTAGAACTTGCCATAAGCCAATCCACGCATGGATTAAGATGGATACCAGAGCAAGCATAGTGAATACTTTGGTGAAGGTGCCGGAGAAGAATTGCACCCAAGAGACGTAAGAGATATCACCTGAGAAAGCGAAAAAGCTCACCAAGTAAATAGTGTACAGCGTCATTAAGATGGCAGTAGCACGGATCAGTACAAAGTCATGTACACCGTTACGGCCAAACGAAGAGATGTGTTTTACCATACCAAAACCCCCGCAAGCACAGACAGAATTGCAGTAGCGATGAAGGCTACTTTTGCACTCATAGCACCTGACTCAAGTTCTTCAAAGTAACCTAAGTCCATGCACAAGTGACGAATGCCACCAGCAATGTGGTAGGCAAGTGCAGTTAGGATGCCCCAAAGAATAAACTTCGCGAAGAAGCCACTAACTAGGTCGCTCGCGTGCGCGAAACCCATTGGGGATGATAAGGAAATGGATAATAACCAAAGCAAAATACCGACCGCCACAAACGTAATCACCCCAGACACACGGTGCAGGATGGATGCGATTGCGCTGATCGGAAAGTGGATGGTCTGTAAATCTAAATTAACAGGTCTTGACTTTCTTTCTTTCACGGGCTTGCTCACTCAGCTCCATTGAGCATTTATTGTTATGAATGAAAATTTGGTAACAAACCTACAAAAGTTAACATTTTGTTAACGCTTTTTTCTGTTTTTTGAACAGTTAAATGTAAAACAATTGTTAACAACAAGACTTCAAAAACTCACCTCACATTTGTTTCAAGCCTTGAATTTATAAGGTTTCCTCCAAAATTTACAGCGCCACTATACGGCTCGCAACATTCTAATACAATTGATGTAACAATTTTTGCTACACAGAACAGATTTTTAACTTTATGAGCATAAAAAATCATAACAAGTGCACACATCAGAGGAGAAAAATTGACTTTGTTAACGAACACACGTACAAAAATGGCACATAAACATCCTGGACGGATTAATAATAAACAAAGGAGATTGTTATGGCGGATAAGAAAGCGACCCTTCATGTTGAAGGTATAGCGCCAATCGAGCTGCCGATTATGGATGGGACACTAGGCCCACAAGTAATCGACGTTCGTAAACTGGGAGCAAACGGATACTTCACTTTTGACCCAGGTTTTCTTGCCACTGCATCTTGTGAATCTCAAATCACCTACATCGATGGTGGTAAAGGCGTTCTTCTACACCGCGGTTACCCAATCGATCAATTGGCAAACAACGCCGATTACCTAGAAGTATGTTACATCCTTCTTTACGGTGAAGCCCCAAATCGTGAGCAATACGAAAAATTCAAAACCACTGTCACTCGCCATACTATGGTACATGAGCAAATCGCAAGCTTCTTCCACGCTTCCGTCGCGACGCTCACCCAATGGCGGTAATGTGTGGTGTGGTAGGTGCACTCGCGGCTTTCTACCATGATTCACTTGATATCAACAACGACACGCACCGTGAAATCGCAGCGTATCGTCTACTATCAAAAATGCCAACGCTGGCAGCGATGTGTTACAAGTACACAATCGGTCAGCCGTTCATCTACCCACGTAACGACCTAAGCTACGCAGAGAACTTCCTACACATGATGTTTGCAAATCCATGTGAAGAGTACGAAGTAAATCCTGTTGTTGCACGTGCGATGGATAAAATCTTTACTCTACACGCAGATCACGAGCAAAACGCATCCACATCTACAGTGCGTCTAGCGGGTTCATCAGGTGCAAACCCATTCGCTTGTATTGCAGCGGGTATCGCGTCTCTTTGGGGCCCTGCTCACGGTGGTGCTAACGAAGCGTGTCTACGTATGCTAGAAGAGATTGGTAGCGTAGATAACATCGAAGAGTATGTAGCAAAAGCGAAAGACAAAGATGACCCGTTCCGTTTGATGGGCTTTGGTCACCGCGTTTACAAGAACTACGACCCTCGTGCGACAGTAATGCGCGAAGCGTGTCACGAAGTTCTTAAAGAGCTAAACATCCAAGATCCACTACTTGACGTAGCAATGGAGCTTGAGCGCATCGCACTTTCTGATGAGTACTTCGTAGAGAAGAAACTGTACCCGAACGTTGATTTCTACTCTGGTATCATTTTGAAAGCGATCGGTATCCCTGTTTCAATGTTTACCGTAATCTTCGCGATGTCTCGTACTATCGGTTGGATTGCGCATTGGAACGAGATGCACAGCGATCCGACTAACCGTATCGGTCGCCCTCGTCAGCTTTACACTGGTGAGCAAAAGCGCGACTTCCAACCTCTTCACGAACGCGAGTGATAGAAGTGGTTGAGTAAAATTAAGGGTTGGCACAGTGCCAACCCTTTTTCATTTCTGTCGTCAAATTACGACAAATAAATGCCAGTACCTAGCTATACTGGGTTATCAATATCAACAAACTCAACATCAAATCCATGCTCTGATGCCAGCCACTCACCGAGTGCTTTAATGCCGTAACGCTCCGTTGCATGATGTCCTGCAGCGAAGTAATGGATATCTTGCTCACGTGCTGAGTAAGTCGTTCTCTCCGAAATCTCGCCAGAGATAAACGCATCTAAACCATGTTGCGCGGCTAACTCAATGTAATCTTGCCCGCCGCCAGTGCACCAACCAACCGTTTCGATCGTCTTTTCTGCGTTGTCTGGCGCTATGTGCAAAGGCTTTCGATTCAGAACTTGGTCGATACGATCTGCAAACTCTGCACCTGTCAGCGGCTTATTCAAACGACCAAACATCGCAACAGATTGTGGATGCCCTTCAAGCCCCCTTCTACTTCAATATCAAGAAGACGTGCTAGCTCTGCGTTGTTACCTAGGTCAGGGTGGATGTCTAGCGGAAGATGGTACCCAATTAAGTTGATGTCATTCTTTATCAAAGTTCGAATACGCTTGCCCTTCATTCCTCGAATCGGCTCTGGTTCACCCTTCCAAAAATAACCGTGGTGAACCAAAAGTGCATCTGCATTTAACTCTATCGCTTTGTCGATAAGCGCTTGAGATGCAGTGACACCCGTCACGATGCGCTTAACTTCGGATTTACCCTCAACCTGCAATCCATTTGGGGCATAGTCTTTTATAAGCTGTGGCGATAACTTCTCATTCAGAACTTGTTCTAACTTTAAAATATTCATTGTCACTTCCAATGCATTTGAATAACCAAATTTTATATCGAAGCGAACCCCAGATGCTAGGGTCAGTCCCCAATATGGATAAAATCCGGTATAGTATCGGCGCTTTGATCGTGGTTTAAAGGATTATGGATGAATTCGTTACAAAAGTTTTATCATTGGATTGCTAACACTCCACCGCTATTCAAGGCAAAGCCACCTTTCACGACATTCGAAAGCATCCCTCATACTTCTCTTGCCGATGAAGAGCGCTATGAAGGTAATCCCAGACTTGGTTTTCTGTACCAGCATCTGTGCACCAGATTGCTATCTAGCTCGCCACGCTACGAAATCCTAGCGGAAGAGATCCAGCTCAACGATGCAACGGGCCGAACGATCGGAGCCGTGGATCTTATCCTCCGCAATCAAGAACAGAAATCGCATGAGCACTGGGAAGTGGCCATCAAGTTTTATCTTCTCTACAAAGGCATATGGTACGGCCCTAATGCCCATGATCAGTTACATAAGAAGCTCGATCGAATGTTGACTCATCAACTCAAGATGAGCCAGCGTGAAGAGTTCCACCAGCAACTTCCCTTAAGCGATACTCCGATCGAGCACCTGCTGATGCAAGGAAGACTGTATATCAACCCTTTCTCTCCAGAAGAGACTCCAACAGAATGCCTTGGTTTCGAGTTAGACCATAACCAAATTTCGGGCTTCTGGTGCTATCACAGCCAGTTAGATCAAGTAAATGAACCGCTTTATGAATTGAGCAAACCATTGTGGGCTATTGGAACTGAAGAGTTTTCTGAGCCTGTAGAGCCTTCAAATGACCGCTTTGTGCATGCTCAAACCCAAAGTGGCCGCTTCTGGTTTGTCGTGCCAGATAGTTGGCCAAACAACAAATCTAGCTAGTAAGTCTAGATACCTTTCCCGTATAACTATTCCTAGATAACTGTTGCCAGATAACTGTCTCTAGAAAACAAAAAGGCGACCCGAGGGTCGCCTTTAATATCAAAAGTAATCTACTGATAAATCAGAGATAGAACGAATTACAACCCAGCATTAGCAAACACTTGGTTCACAATTTCCTGAGCCTCTGCTTCAATCTGTTTTAGGTGCTCATCACCTTTGAAGCTTTCACAGTAAATCTTGTAGATATCCTCAGTACCCGATGGACGCGCGGCGAACCAACCGTTCTCAGTGGTCACTTTAAGGCCACCAATTGCAGCGCCGTTACCTGGAGCATGAGTCAAACGAGCGGTAATCGCATCACCAGCTAATGTCTCCGCAGTCACCATCTCTGCAGACAGCTTCTTCAAGACATCTTTCTGTGGACCATTCGCTACCGCTTGAATACGGTTATACTTAGATTCACCGTGTTTTTCTGCCAGCTCCTCATAGTACTGCTGAGGGTTCTTACCCGTTACGGCAGTGATTTCCGCAGCTAGAAGGCAAAGGATGATGCCATCTTTGTCTGTCGCCCAAGGCGTACCATCTTTACGAAGGAAAGAAGCTCCGGCACTCTCTTCGCCGCCAAAACCAAAGCGGCCTTCGTACAATCCATCCACAAACCATTTGAAACCAACTGGCACTTCACACAGCTCACGACCTAGGTCAGCAACCACGCGGTCAATCAGTGCACTAGACACCAAGGTCTTACCGACAGCAACATCTTTCGCCCAACCTTCACGATGACGGTATAAGTAGTCGATACACACAGCTAAGAAATGATTTGGGTTCATTAGCCCTTTAGGTGTCACAATGCCATGGCGGTCGTAATCTGGGTCATTACCAAAAGCGAGATCATAATCGTCTTTAAGTGCCAGTAGACCTGCCATCGCGTAAGGTGATGAACAGTCCATACGAACCACACCATCTTTATCCAAAGACATAAATTGGAACGTCGGGTCAACCGCTTCGCTCACAAGCGTTAGGTTTAGGTCGTACGCTTTAGCAATCTGACGCCAGTAATCGATACCACTACCGCCCAATGGATCAACACCAATCTTTAGGTCTGCTTTTTGAATGGCTTCCATATCAATAACATTCACGAGGTCATCGATATAAGGCTTAACTAGATCCACTTGCTTAAACAGAGGTGAAGCTTTTGCTTCTTCCAAAGGCATGCGCTTAACACCTTGCATATTTTCTGCAATCAGTGCGTTCGCACGATTCTCGATAGCTTTTGTCAGCTTGTCTTCCGCTGGGCCACCGTGAGTTGGGTTGTATTTGATGCCACCATCTTGAGGCGGGTTATGAGAGGGTGTAATCACCAAACCATCCGCTTTAGCGTCATGCTTGGCGTTGTATGTTAAAATCGCGTGAGACACACCTGGCGTTGGCGTATAGCATTATCTTCTTGAGTAATAACTTCAACACCGTTGGCAATCAATACTTCCAATACGCTAAAGAAAGCAGGCTCAGAAAGCGCGTGCGTGTCTTTACCGACAAAAAGCGGCCCCGTAGTCCCTAACTCAGCACGGATCTCGCTACAGCTTGAGCAATCGCTAGGATATGGTTCTCATTAAACGTGGTTTTATCCGCTGTACCGCGGTGACCCGATGTGCCGAATTGTACTTTGTGGTCAGGGTTTTGAGAGTTTGGTTGAAGTAAGAAGTAGTTTGAGACAAGCGCTGGAATATTGTGAAGATCGGATTGTTGCGCTTTTTGTCCCGCACGCGGGTGCATAGCCATGTTGACATCCTTTTAAAACATTAATTTTCTTAAAAAACAAAAGACCCCATATTAAGCCGTTCACCTTGAACATTATGGGGTCTTGGTTGGATTTTTTAGATTGAGTTTGCCACTTTTTCAATCAAATCTGATGGGAAGTTCATCCTAACCATCAGTTGGTCAACCATTTGTCGTTTTCGACTGGTATTGGTATTAGTGATAACCCAGAAAGGAGAGTTTGGAATCGCTTTCGGTTTAGTGGTGGTGCCACTTGCAAGTAAAGTTTGCTCGTCTGAGGCAAAATAAACACGCTTACGACCTTTAACCTGAGTGGCTTCTGAGAAACTATCTGCATCAATTTTGTGCAGTGTCGACAACACAAGCATAAAGCGATCAATCGCTTTCTTTAGGCCCGCAAACTCATCAGAGATAAGTAATGAACGCATCTCTTTGACGCTGTCTACCTTCTCAACTTTACCGGCATCTTTACTCACAACAATGCCTTTAGGCTCTGCTACTGGCGCAGCAACTGCTTGCTGCTCTTCTTGGTTGTCTACCTTAAGTAAGCGTCGCAGAATATCGGAAGCACTCTCTCCAATATGTTGCGTTTGGCTTGCAATAAAACGGTATAGATCCTCATCAACCTCAATTGTTTTCATTCGCTTTTCACAATCTCTATGTTTAAACTCTGGGGGATTATAGCGAGATCTTTTCTGATACTCTACGATAAACCAGTCACTAATAAGATAAAATGTCAGCACTTCTTAATTACAAACTCGAAGGCGAAGGCCAAACGATTATCCTTATCCATGGTTTATTTGGTAGCTTGGATAACTTAGGGCTTTTGGCACGCGATCTAAAGAAAGATTATCAAGTCCTTAGTATCGATCTGAGAAACCATGGTCAATCCTTCCACTCACCAAGCCACAGCTATGCTGAGATGGCGCAAGATGTATTAGAAGTGATTGAGCACCTTAATTTAAAAGATATTACGGTGATCGGGCACTCGATGGGAGGCAAAGTCGCAATCAAGTTGATCGACATTGCACCACAACTTGCTAAACAGCTTATCGTTCTCGATATGTCGCCAGTAAAATACACCGAGCGAAAACACGACAATGTGATTTCTGGCCTACAAGCGGTTGAACAGAAGCGCCCTACCACACGCTCTGACGCTTTATCTATTATGGCCGAGCACATCGAGATGGAAGGAGTACGACAGTTCTTAAGTAAGTCGTTGTTTAAAGATAACGATGTACTGGCTTGGCGATTCAATGTGGCTTCGTTAGTCGACAACTACGAGAACATTATTGGTTGGGAGCCCATTTCAAAAACCGACGTACCAACCGTATTTGTGAAAGGTGCTCTATCTGAGTATCTGCTACCATCTCATCAGGCAGACATACAAGCGCAGTTTAGCAATGCGAAGGCGCATATCATTGCCAACACCGGCCATTGGTTACATGCAGAAAAGCCCCAAGAAGTTATACGGGTAATACGCAAATTTTTGCCCTAGTTACCGCATGTTAAGTAAAGTTGAGCAAACCACAATTAACTTTAATAAATAACAATGGTATAGTGCGCGCAAGCAATTTGGCATAAAGGATTATCATGCTTTACGACTACATGAACCAGCTTGAGTCTATTGGTCTTGACCTGCTCTTTGCGTCTATCTTTTTCTTAATAGGTATGGCGATAAAAGATGTATTAAAACAAGGTAATGTCCCTCCGTTTGGTCGTCGTATTGTATGGTTAGTACTGTTTCTAGGCTGCGCTGGATTCATCGCAAAAGGGTTAATTCAGCTAAGTTGGGAAGGTAGCGGTTTAGGCTAACCCACTTTATGCACTCAACGAATAACATAAGGTAAAGACTCTATGGCAAGTGTAGGTATCTTCTTCGGTAGCGATACTGGTAATACAGAAGCTGTTGCAAAAATGATTCAGAAGCAGCTTGGAAAGAAACTCGTCCACGTTCAAGACATTGCAAAAAGTAGCAAAGAAGATATCGACAACTTCGACCTGCTACTACTTGGTATCCCAACATGGTACTACGGTGAAGCTCAATGTGATTGGGATGATTTCTTCCCAGAATTAGAAGGCATTGATTTCTCAACTAAGCTTGTTGCTATCTTCGGTTGTGGAGACCAAGAAGATTACGCGGAGTACTTCTGCGATGCGATGGGTACTGTTCGCGATATCGTAGAAGCGAAAGGCGGCACAATCTTAGCTACACGCCAACAGAAGGTTACGAGTTTGAAGCGTCTAAAGCGCTAGTAGAAGGCGATGACAGCCAATTTGTCGGCCTATGTATCGATGAAGACCGCCAGCCTGAACTTACTGATGACCGCGTATCTAAGTGGGTACAACAGATTTACGAAGAGATGTGTTTAGCAGAGCTTGAAGACTAAGCCACATCTCAAATAAAAACCTCCATTTCGGAGGTTTTTTTATGCCTATTCGTTGCTCACTTCACGGTACTTAGCCTTCTTTCTTACATACAATTTTCGATGTATGGTTGAAATTAGCTCCCCTTCGTTATCAAGCACATGAGTAAGAAATTCTGGGAAATATTTATCGCCGTCAGCGGTATTTCGATAAATATCATCGAGCATGTTATCGGTGATCTCAAAGCGAGCAAATAGATCGGTTTTGCCTGGCTTTTTAAAGTCAATACTTGCCTCTTTGTCCCAGACATAATACTCCTCGCCCAGAATCCCCATTAACATCAACGAATAAACAGGATCGGTCAGTGAAAAGATGCTACCACCATACTGGGTACGATTGGCATTCTTGTTCCACCACCTGAGTTTAAGTTTCATCTCAACTTGTCGAAAATCTTCACTGATTGACTGAATACGTATACCCGCCCCCAAAATGGTGGCCATATGTTCAATGCAAATTTCACAACACTTGGCTTATATATCTTGGCTAGTCGACGGTCCATATCTATCAATCCTGTCTCTAAATTAATAAAACGTCGAAAATGTTAACACAATGTAACTGGTCGTACCTCAAAATTTAGTGAGATTACCCGACATTATCAATTTTTCTGAGTAACCGCTTGAAGTTCGTGGTTTAATGTTGAGAACGTCTACCTTATAATGATAAGAATACTGAATTCTGTTTAAACAGCAGATCATCAACAGGAAAGTTTATGTCAGACAACAATCAAGCATTAAAAGATGCTGGGCTTAAGGTAACTTTGCCAAGGCTGAAAATTTTAGAACTTCTTCAACAGCCAGATTACCAGCATATCAGTGCAGAAGATCTCTACAAAAAGTTGATCGACATCGGTGAAGAAATTGGCCTAGCGACGGTATATCGTGTTCTCAACCAATTTGATGATGCAGGTATCGTGACTCGTCACCACTTCGAAGGTGGTAAGTCAGTATTTGAACTTTCAACACAGCATCATCACGACCACCTAGTGTGTCTCGATTGCGGTGCCGTAATAGAGTTCGCTGATGACATTATTGAAGAGCGTCAAAAAGAAATTGCTGCTCGTTACAATATCGAGCTGACCAACCATAGTTTGTACCTATATGGTAAGTGTGTTGATGGATCATGCAAAACCGATCCTAAAGCGCACGACGAAAAGAAATAACACATTTCATTGCATCGATGCTCACGATAGCAAAGTAAACATAAAAAAAGCCAGCACACAGTGCTGGCTTTTTATTTTGGTCAATTAGACTCAAATCTACTTACTCTCGATTTTCGCCCAAGTATCGCGAAGACCAACGGTACGATTAAATACCAGCTTATCGCTCGATGAGTCTTTCGAATCAACACAGAAGTAGCCTGTGCGCTCAAACTGGAATGCTGCTTCAGCTGCCGCTTCAACAAGGCTTGGCTCAACAAAACCATTCACTTTAACCAGTGACTCAGGATTGATCGTCTCTGCAAAGTTATCTGCCGCTGCTGGGTTTGCAACAGTAAACAAGCGATCATACAAACGAATTTCAGCAGGTAATGCTTTGTCTGCTGAAACCCAATGGATTACGCCTTTCACTTTACGGCCGTCTGCAGGGTTCTTGCCTAGAGTCTCATCATCGTAAGTACAGAAGATTGTCGTGATGTTACCTTCTGCATCTTTTTCGATACGTTCTGCTTTAATGACGTAAGCACCACGAAGGCGTACTTCTTTACCTAGAACTAGGCGCTTGTACTTCTTGTTCGCTTCCTCACGGAAATCATCGCGCTCGATGTAAACTTCACGAGTGAACGGTACGTCGCGCTGCCCCATCTCAGGCTTGTTCGGGTGATTAGCAACCGATAAGTTCTCTACTTTACCCTCTTCGTAGTTTTCAATAACGATC
This sequence comes from Vibrio mexicanus, assembly GCF_001012815.1. Taxonomy (GTDB): domain Bacteria; phylum Pseudomonadota; class Gammaproteobacteria; order Enterobacterales; family Vibrionaceae; genus Vibrio; species Vibrio mexicanus. Next base: position 55,780 of record NZ_JYJP01000055.1, on the reverse strand, counting down.
TTAACCGGATCAAGAACTGCCATTGCACGAGGTGCGTTTTCGTTTAGGTCATCACGAATACAAGACTCAAGAGAACCAAACTCAATCATGTTCTCTTGCTTAGTCACACCAATACGCTTACAAAACTCACGAATAGAAGCTGGAGTAAAACCACGGCGACGTAAACCAGAGATCGTCGGCATACGTGGGTCATCCCAACCTTCAACCAAGTTCTCTACTACTAGCTGGTTAAGCTTACGCTTAGACATCACTGTGTATTCTAGGTTTAAACGGCTGAACTCGTACTGACGAGGCTGACAATCAATAGTAATGTTGTCGAGCACCCAATCGTAAAGGCGACGGTTATCTTGGAATTCAAGCGTACAGATAGAGTGCGTAATGCCTTCTAGTGCATCAGAGATACAGTGTGTGAAGTCGTACATTGGGTAAATGCACCACTTATCACCAGTTTGATGGTGCTCTGCAAAACGCACACGGTATAGCACAGGATCGCGCATCACGATAAACGAAGACGCCATATCGATCTTGGCACGTAGACACGCTTTGCCTTCTTCAAAGCCACCGTCACGCATTTTTTCAAACAGCGCTAGGTTTTCTTCAGGTGTGCGGTCGCGATACGGGCTAGGCTTGCCCGGCGCAGTTAGCGTGCCACGGTACTCACGAATCTCATCAGGGGTTAGCTCATCAACGTACGCTAGACCTTTATTGATAAGTTCAACTGCGTAACCGTATAGCTTGTCGAAGTAATTTGATGAGTAGCAGATATCGCCCGACCACTCAAAACCAAGCCAGGTGACGTCGTTTTTGATCGACTCAACGTACTCTACGTCTTCTTTTTCAGGGTTAGTATCATCAAAGCGCAAGTTACATTGGCCTTGGTAGTCCTGAGCAATACCAAAGTTCAAACAGATAGACTTCGCGTGACCGATATGCAGATAACCATTTGGTTCTGGCGGGAAACGAGTATGCACGCTAGTGTGTTTGCCATCAGCCAGATCTTTATCAATGATTTGGCGAATGAAATTCGATGGACGAGCCTCAGCTTCACTCATCTATAGCACCTCAACAGTATTCGTATTGTCAGAAAAAATTGCACTCTATTTTGCTTTCACAAAGCGCAGAGAATATTACCGCTAATGATCCACAATTCTTACCATTTACACAATAAGAACCGACAAATTCTTCGCAATATTTGTCAGTAGCAAAATCTACATGACGACAAAAACAACAAAAGCCTCCCGAAGGAGGCTTTCTTTAACTTTCTTTCTTAGCTAAGGCTATTAAGGAAGTTTTACATCAGATAGGTCTTCGCCTGCACCGATAGCTTTCATTTCGCCTGCAACGATTTCAGCTAGTGGGCCAAGGATAACCTGAAGGTTGTTTTCACCTAGTTTAACAACACCTTTCGCACCAAGCTTCTTAAGAACTGCTTCATCAGCAATAGAGCGGTCTTTAAGAGTTAGACGTAGACGAGTGATACATGCGTCGATTGTTGTTAGGTTCTCGTGACCACCTAGAGCTTTTAGGTATTGACGAGCTAGGTCACCTTTAGACGCTTCACCCGCTGGTGCAGCACCTTCTTCTTCGTCGTCTTCACGACCAGGAGACTTAAGGTTGAATGCGCGGATTGCGAAGCTAAATGTGAAGAAGTATAGAGCACCGAACGCTAAACCAATTAGTAGTAGAGTGAACGGGTTAGTCGCTAGACCCCAGTTTAGAACGAAGTCGATTAGACCTGCAGAGAACGTGAAGCCGTGCAGAGTACCGAACATGTTCGCCACTACTAGAGATAGACCAGTGAATACTGCGTGCATTGCGTATAGAGCAGGAGCTAGGAATACGAACATGAATTCTAGCGGCTCAGTGATACCTGTTAGGAATGAACAGAAACCTACAGAGAATAGAGCACCACCAACTTGGCTACGCTTCTCAGCAGGAGCTGCTAGGTACATTGCTAGAGCAGCACCAGGTAGACCGAACATCATTACAGGGAAGAAACCGTTCATGAATGTACCAGCACCTTTGTCGCCACCGAAGTAACGGTGAAGGTCACCAGACTTAACTGTTTCAGTTACTTCTTTAACAGTTGCAGTGATTTCTGGGTTTACAGCGTTAGCAAATTGGAACGTGTGCGCTTCGCCAGCAACTAGAGTCTTAGCAAGAGCTGGGTCTACACAAAGCTGTTGGATAGCTGGAAGTGCTTGACCTGCAGCTTCTGCACCAGTTACTAGAACTTCTTGACACGTACCTAGCCGAACCAGAAGTAAGAGTTAAGAACGTGGTGAAGACCAACAGGGATAAGTGCACGGTTAAGAGTACCGTAAACAAATTGACCGATAGCGCCTGAAGAAGATACAGCGTGTGCTAGAGCGTCAAGACCAGATTGGATTGATGGCCATACAACACCAGCTACTGCACCTGCTACTAGAGCAAATAGACCAGCATGATAGGAACTAGACGTTTACCTGAGAAGAATGCCAGGAACTCTGGAAGACGCGTTGCGTGGAAAGCGTTGTAAGAGTGACCTGCGATGATACCCGCGAAGATACCGCCGAAGAATGACATGTTAACGTCAGCATTGATTGTTGTTGCTGTAGCAGTCAGTACAAAGTACGCCACTGCACCAGCTAGGCCAGCAGCACCTGAACCGTCTTTTGCAAGACCGATTGCGATACCTAGACCGAATAGTAGTGGAAGGTTACCAAAGATTGCACCACCAGCTTGCGCCATGAATGCAATATCCAATACATCTCCCTGACCAAGTCGCAGTAGAAGACCTGCGATTGGAAGCGTTGCGATAGGAAGCATTAGAGCTTTACCTAACTTTTGCGCATATCCAAGAATATTCACCTTAAGTTCCCCCTATAGGATTTTTAGTTTTTAGCTGAGAAGCCATTCTTGGCTGCTCAATTTAGTCGATGTCAGTTTATGACATTAATTTTGCTCCGCAAATTAAAACCTTATCATTTGTGATCCTAATCACCAGAATATGGTAAATCCGGAGGTTTTTGCTAGCTAGATCATAAAACTTATTTTACAATTCAAAAAAATGATAAATAAGCGATAACATTTCGCCTATGCACTTGGTGGGTAATCCCTTAATTACCAAGCATCACCGAAGTTTAAGTAGGCTTTTTCCTACTCATGTAGTACGGCAATTTTTCGTGTAGGTATCATCCAATACATGGATAAATCCCACTGCAACTGTGACCGCTTGCTAAAGATATTTTGCAACCTAATTGAAGCTCGCAAATAAAGTGTTAATTTGCTCAAGAAAACACCATGCTTTCATTAGGTCGCTCACAATTTATAAAAACTCATACTCATAAGGATTAGCTAACCATGTATGCGCTAACTAACTGTAAAATTTACACTAGCAGCGATGTGCTAGTTGACCACGCTGTGATCATCAACAATGACTTGATTGAGAAAGTTTGCCCTATTAGTGAACTGCCAGAAGGCATTGAGACACGTGACTTAAACGGTGCAAACCTAAGCCCTGGCTTTATCGATCTTCAACTTAACGGTTGTGGCGGCGTTATGCTGAACGATGAAATCACAGCAGAAACGATGCAAATCATGCATGAAGCAAACCTAAAGTCAGGTTGTACTAGCTTCTTGCCTACGCTAATTACCTCTTCTGATGAGAACATGCGTCAAGCTATCGAAGCGGCTCGTGAGTACCACAACAAATACCAAAACCAGTCTCTTGGCCTACACCTTGAAGGTCCATATCTAAACGTTGCTAAAAAAGGCATTCACAGCGTTGACTACATTCGTCCATCTGACGACAGCATGATCGATATCATCTGTGAAAACGCAGACCTAGTGACAAAAGTGACGCTGGCACCAGAGCACAACGATCCTGCGCACATCGAACGCCTTAAAGCAGCGGGTATTGTCGTTTCGATTGGTCATACTAATGCCACTTATGCAGAAGCTCGCCAAAGTTTTGAATCGGGCATCACCTTTGCTACTCACCTATTTAATGCAATGACACCTATGGTTGGTCGTGAGCCTGGCGTTGTGGGTGCAATTTATGACACTCCAGAAGTTTATGCTGGTGTCATTGCTGATGGTTTCCACGTTGACTACGCAAACATCCGAATTGCGCATAAAATCAAAGGTGAAAAGCTAGTATTAGTGACCGATGCCACAGCTCCGGCAGGCGCTAATATGGATCACTTTATTTTTGTAGGTAAGAAAGTATATTACCGAGATGGCAAGTGTGTTGATGAAAATGGCACGCTTGGTGGCTCAGCTGTCACTATGATCGAATCAGTACAAAATACAGTTGAGCATGTCGGTATCGCTTTGGACGAAGCTTTGCGTATGGCTACTCTGTACCCAGCAACTGCAATCGGGGTTGAAGACAAACTAGGCCGCATTAAGAAAGGCATGGTTGCAAACCTGACTGTATTTGATCGTGACTTCAATGTTCAAGCGACTGTTGTTAACGGACAATACGAGCAAAATTGAGAATGAATGGCGGACAAATAGGTAACGTAGATTTAGTTAAACAACTTAACAGTGCAGCAGTTTACCGGCTGATCGACCAACAAGGTCCGATTTCTCGCATCCAAGTTGCGGATGTTAGTCAGTTAGCGCCTGCCAGTGTTACGAAAATTACCCGCCAATTACTCGAGCGCGGCCTAATCAAAGAGGTCGCGCAACAAGCCTCCACTGGAGGCAGACGCGCCATTTCTCTCACTACAGAAGTTGAACCTTTCCATTCTGTAGCGGTGAGAATTGGCCGTGATTACTTTCAGTTCAGCCTTTATGATCTGGGCGGGAAAGAACTTACTTCGACTTATCATGAGTTCTTTTACACCAAGCAAGAGGAACTAACTGAAGGCTTGATCTCTTACCTCAAGAGCTTCATCTCTGATAATCAAAACATTATCAACCAACTGATTGCCATCGGTATCTCACTGCCTGGTCTGGTCAACCCAGAAAGTGGTGTCGTTGAATACATGCCAAACGTATCCATTGATAACCTTGCACTGAGCGATTTAGTTCGCGATACGTTCCATGTTCAATGTTTTGTGGGTAACGATGTTCGTGGTATGGCACTCGCGGAGCACTACTTCGGCGCAAGCCAAGATTGCCAAGATTCAATTCTAGTGAGTGTGCATCGTGGTACCGGTGCCGGTATTATCGTTAATGGCCAAGTATTTTTGGGCTATAATCGTAACGTTGGTGAGATTGGCCATATCCAAATCGACCCACTTGGTGAACAGTGTCAATGTGGTAACTTTGGTTGTTTGGAAACGGTTGCCGCTAACCCAGCGATTATTTCTCGCGTTAATAAGTTAATCAATCAGGGCTACGAGTCGAGCTTGACTGAACTTGACAGTATTTCCATCCATGACGTTTGTGAGCATGCCAACAACGGTGATGAGCTTTCTAAACAAAGTTTAGTTCGCGTCGGAAATCAACTAGGTAAAGCAATAGCGATTACCATCAACTTATTTAACCCTCAAAAAATTGTCATTGCCGGCGATATCACTCAGTGTGAAGACATTATCTTCCCTGCCATTCGCCGCAACGTGGAAAACCAGTCACTGACGACTTTCCACCAAGAGCTACCGATTGTCGCTTCTCAAATCGACAAACACCCGACTATGGGTGCATTCGCTATGATTAAGCGCGCAATGCTTAATGGTGTCTTGTTACAAAAACTCCTTGAAGAATAATTTACTACGCAATCAATTGCCGTAAAATGTAAGGCTGTGTGTTTACACAGCCTTTTTGTTATCTGGAAGCATCACTCGTTATGGAACTACTGTTAATTTCATCGGCTTTCATCGCAGGCTTTATTGCGTTGAAGTTGAACCTCCCTCCCTCGTTGGCTTTTTGCTAGCTGCTTTGGCCTGAATGTTATGGGCTATGAGAGCAACGACACTATCGTTTTACTGGCCGATTTAGGTGTAACCCTGCTCCTGTTTACAATTGGCTTAAAGCTCGATGTCAAAACTTTGCTCTCTAAAGAAATTTGGGCGGGCGCGACAGTACACAACCTTCTTTCAACCGCAATTTTCACGGTACTGCTTTTTGGGTTTAAGTTCCTTGGGATCTCGAGCCTCGCCTCAATGTCATTTGAGCAACTTGTTCTTTTAAGCTTTGCTCTGTCCTTCTCAAGCACCGTTTTTGCCGTGAAGACATTGCAAGAGAAAGGCGAAATGAACGCAACCTATGGCACATTGGCGATTGGTATTCTCGTCATGCAAGACATTTTTGCTGTCGTGTTCTTAACCGCTTCTACTGGCAAGATACCAGAATGGTATGCCATCGCTCTATTCGGGCTGCCACTACTACGACCATTATTCTACAAGTTACTGGACAAAGTTGGTCACGGTGAGATGCTGGTGCTTTTTGGTATCTTCTTCGCGCTAGTTGTCGGTGCCGGTTTATTCCAATTTGTAGGGGTTAAGCCCGATCTAGGCGCGCTAGTATTAGGCATGCTGCTCGCAGGTCATAAAAAAGCTTCAGAGCTATCTAAATCTCTATTTAATCTAAAAGAGCTGTTTCTCGTTTGCTTCTTCCTCAATATCGGTCTGTCTGAGCAACCGACAATGACGGGTTTTGCATTGGCGGTACTTTTCTTGTTATTGCTGCCCATCAAAGGCGTGCTTTACTTTGCGGTCCTTAACAAGTTCAAATTCCGCGTGCGTACATCATTGTTGACTTCGCTCAGCTTATTTAACTTTAGCGAATTTGGTCTTATCGTCGGCGGCCTTGCCTTTAAACTAGGCTGGATGGAAGGTGATATCCTAGTCGCCATCGCCATTGCTGTGTCGATTTCATTTGTCCTTGCTGCACCGCTAAACAGAAAAGGCCACGAGCTATATCAACGCTCAAGTCGTTGGCTTAAAGAGCATGCGGCAGAGAAACTTCATCAACGCGACCAACTCATCAACCCAGGTCATGCTCAGGTACTGATCTTAGGTATGGGACGCATTGGTACAGGTGCGTATGACGAACTAAGAAGTCGTTATGGAAAAATAGCATTAGGTATTGAAGTCAGAGAAGAAGCCGCTCACAAGCATCGTGCTGAAGGCCGAAATGTGATTGCTGGCGACGCAACCGACTCCGATTTTTGGGAGCGTATTTTAGATACTGCCAATGTAAAACTGGTACTGCTTGCCATGCCTCATCACCAAGGTAACCAAACTGCGCTAGAGCAACTGCAGCTTAAAAACTTCAAAGGACAGATCGCCGCTATCGCAGAGTATCAAGATCAGCTCGATAATTTATTAGAAGAAGGTGCTGATGCTGCATTTAATATTTACAACGAGGCAGGTAGCGGTTTTGCTCGTCACGTGTGTGACCATTTAAACCCTAAATTTAGCTCACCGAATTAGTCTTTCTAGCATCAACAAGCAAATTAAAACGGAAGTCATTATGTGGCTTCCGTTTTTGTTTAGTTCAAAAAAACACCATCCTTTGGAGTTTTTTTAATAAAACCAATATATTTTAAAAAAAATACATCATTAATCGCGCTTTTAATTCTTTTTCATCATTCCCTGTTGATTTTTTTAATCAGAATGGCAAATTGAAGCCAACAGATTAAAAAATATTTAAAGGGATGTAGTATGTGTTCGGTTTTCGGGATTCTAGATATAAAAAGTGATGCGGCTGCGCTGCGTCCAGTTGCGCTTGAGATGTCAAAAAAACTTAGACATCGTGGCCCAGACTGGTCAGGTATTTATGCATCAGACAAAGCAATCCTAGCGCATGAGCGCTTGGCTATCGTTGGTCTAAACAGTGGTGCTCAGCCGCTGTACAGCTCGAATAAAAAACACATCCTTGCAGTTAACGGCGAGATCTACAACCACAAAGAGATCCGTGCTCGCTACGAAGGTAAGTATGACTTCCAAACAGACTCTGACTGTGAAGTAATTCTTGCACTATACCAAGAGTTCGGTGCTGACCTTCTTGAAGAGCTAAACGGCATCTTTGCTTTCGTTCTTTACGATGAAGAGAAAGACCAATACTTAGTTGGCCGTGACCACATCGGTATCATTCCTCTATACCAAGGCTACGATGAACACGGAAACTACTACGTAGCATCAGAGATGAAAGCGCTGGTTCCTGTATGTAAAACAGTGAGCGAATTCCCTCCAGGTTGTTTCTACGGCAGTGCAGATGCTGAACCACAACGTTACTACACTCGTGACTGGAATGAGTATGCAGCTGTTCAGGGTAACAGCTCTAGCAAAGAAGAACTGACTGAAGCACTGGAAGCAGCGGTTAAGCGCCAATTAATGACTGATGTACCTTACGGTGTGCTTCTATCAGGTGGTCTTGATTCATCAATCACATCAGCAGTCGCTAAGCGTTTTGCCGCAATGCGTATCGAAGATGACAGCCAATCTGAAGCTTGGTGGCCACAACTTCACTCATTCGCTATTGGCCTAGAAGGCGCACCTGACCTTAAGGCAGCACGTGAAGTTGCAGACCAAATTGGTACCGTTCACCACGAGATGACGTACACGATTCAAGAAGGTCTAGATGCGATTCGTGATGTTATCTACCACATCGAAACCTACGACGTGACAACGATTCGTGCTTCGACTCCTATGTACTTACTGGCTCGTAAGATCAAAGCTATGGGCATCAAGATGGTTCTTTCTGGTGAAGGTGCGGATGAAATCTTCGGTGGTTACCTGTACTTCCATAAAGCGCCAAACGCGAAAGAGTTCCACGAAGAGACCGTTCGTAAACTACTTGCACTAAACATGTTCGACTGTGCTCGTGCGAACAAGTCACTAGCAGCTTGGGGTGTTGAAGGTCGTGTGCCATTCCTAGATAAAGAGTTTATCGATGTTGCAATGCGTCTAAACCCTGAAGATAAGATGTGTGGTAACGGTAAAATGGAGAAACACATCCTACGTGAGTGTTTTGAGCACTACCTGCCTGAATCAATTGCATGGCGTCAAAAAGAGCAGTTCTCAGACGGCGTTGGCTACGATTGGATTGACACACTGAAAGCAACTGCGGATGCGAAAGTGACTGATCAACAGATGGAAACCGCTCAGTACCGTTTCCCATACAACACACCGACGACAAAAGAAGGTTATGCATATCGCGAGATCTTTGAAGAGCTATTCCCTCTAGAGTCAGCTGCAGAATGTGTACCAGGTGGTCCCTCAGTTGCGTGTTCTTCTGCGAAAGCCATTGAGTGGGATGAGTCATTCAAAAACAACGCAGATCCTTCAGGTCGCGCAGTGAAAGCCGTTCATAACGACTCTTACTAATTGACTAACTGAGTTCATCAAAAAAGGCACCGTAAGGTGCCTTTTTAGTTCTTAATGTACCGTCCTAAATAAGGTTGACGGGATTAAAGTTCCATATCTTTGTTATCTATGCTCATTGGAACAATTTGGCTGAGCATTTTTACCAGCATAATCGAACGAAGCTCTCCATCCGGCTCCTGATAAATTGCATCAATACCCGCAAATTGACCACTCTTGACTCTAACTTGGTCACCCTTTTTAGGAAGCTTTTGCTGAGAGACCTCACTGCTGCTGGCAGATTCCTTCAGCGTGATAATGAGATCACCTTGCAGTTCATGAGGGGTAGAGCCTTGGCGAACAAAATCAACCACGCCACGGGTTGAACGAACCGTTGTAAAACTAGGCCCCTCGTTGACATCAAATCGAATAAACATGTAACAGGGAAAGAGGGGTTCAAGTTTAGTGACTCTCTTTCCCCGAACAATCTTTTCTACCTGAGTCTCTGGGTAGTAACATTCTACCCCTTGGTTCTCGAGGTTAAGCTTAGCTCGTTGCTGCTCAGCTCGTTTGCAATAGACTAAATACCAACTTTTCATAAACAACTCGTTATAATTTTTGCCCATCCTAACATCGAACGAGTTACGATTAGAATATGCAAATATGAGAACCTTACTCTCTATTGGCAGACCAAATCGGCGCAAAACGTAAAAAAAAGTACCACTCATCTCTACGTCATTGTGAATGCCGATAATTTCTATTTAGTTACAACAAGTTGCGCCATCAGCTCAATGTGGCCGTCATCATCATTCAAGCATGGGATGTAGTTGAAGCTTTCCCCACCACTTTCAACAAAAATGTCTTTGCACTCTTCAGAAATCTCTTCTAGCGTCTCTAAACAGTCACTAGAGAAGGCTGGAGCAATAATATCTAACTTCTTAATGCCCTTAGTTGGCAGTTGTTCTAATGTCTTGTCAGTATAGGGTTTAAGCCACTCTTCGCGGCCAAAACGAGATTGATAGCTCATGCCAATTTGGTCTTGCGAAAGCCCAAGTTCTTCACGAAGTAGCGCAGTCGTATTTTCGCAATGCTGTGGATACACATCGCCATTGTCTGCAAAACGCTGCGGTATACCGTGATAAGAGCAAAGTAAGTAATCGCCCTGACCATTTTTTTCCCACGAGCGACGAACTGAATCCGCTAACGCTTTAATATACTGAGGGTGTTGGTGGTAATGCTGAACAAATCGATAAGCAGGAACAACCGAAAAGGTCTTCAGTGCTTTCAACAGAGCATCAGAAACTGCGGCTGTAGTGGTGCCCGAGTATTGTGGATATAAAGGAAGAACAATCACCTCTTTCACCCCACGCTCAAGCAGTGCAGTAATGCCGCTCTTAATGCTTGGGTTGCCATAGGTCATTCCGAGTTCAACTGGCAGGTCGGTGGCAGCTTCTAGCTTCGCCTTCTGCGCTTTGGAGTAGGCCATTAAAGGAGAGCCCTCTTCCATCCAGACGCTTTGATAAAGCTTGGCCACTTTACCCGAGCGAATCGGTAAAATGACACCATGAAGAATTGGGCACCAAAGCCAACGAGTTAGGTCGACAACTCGCTTATCATGGAGAAACTGACCAAGAAATGCTTTTACCGCAGGCGCAGTGGGCGCATCTGGTGTACCTAGATTAACCAGCAATACACCTTGTTTGTTATTATTCTGCATAACTTCCTATTCACACCGAAATTGATTTTTACGCGAAGAAGATCCTTATAGATCAGACCGTAAACAAAAAAAAGACGACCCTTTGGGTCGCCTTCACTATAGCAAATTTTCAAAAATCGCAGTTAGCAATTTATGTTAGCGAAATTATGCTAATGCTTTCTCGATATCTGCACTTACTTCAGTCACTTGCTTAGTACCATCGAACTTAAGGTACTTAGTGTTGCCTGCTTCAGCTTCTTTACCGTAGTAGTTGATAAGTGGTGCAGTTTGCTCATGGTAAACACCTAGACGCGCGCGTACCGTTTCCTCTTTATCGTCATCACGAACAACCAGATCTTCACCAGTCACGTCATCTTTACCTTCCACTTTTGGTGGGTTGTATACAACGTGGTATGTACGACCAGAAGCAAGGTGAGCACGACGGCCCGCCATGCGCTCAACGATAACATCGTCAGCAACGTCGAACTCGATAACGTAATCTACGTCTACACCCATCTCTTTCAGGCCATCTGCTTGAGGGATAGTACGAGGGAAACCGTCTAGTAGGAAACCTTTCTCACAATCGTCTTGAGCGATACGCTCTTTGATTAGACCAAGGATGATTTCATCAGAAACTAGCTGACCAGCGTCGATAACAGCTTTAGCTTGTTTACCAAGCTCTGTACCTGCTTTGATAGCAGCACGAAGCATATCACCAGTAGAGATTTGTGGAATACCGTACTTTTCCATGATGAAGTTTGCTTGTGTGCCTTTACCTGCACCTGGAGCACCTAGAAGAATGATGCGCATGTTTAATCCTCTTTTACAAAGTTTGATTTATACCGAAGCTCACAGTTTGAATGCTTGCAACGATAAGTTTCGGTATAAGTTTTATTATGCAGTGACCATGAATAATTACTGCAACTCTTGACTGAGCGAGCGTAGTCTAACACAAAAATTGTCTTCGCCGACGGGTTTACGACTAAAGAATACTAAATCATCAATTTAGCTCTTTTAGCCTTTTTATCACAGGCTCAGGCAATCACAGACAAACTCCACCAGCTATACCAACCAAGTGAACTAAGGCCTAGCATAAGAAAAGCCCGTTTAGAACGGGCTTTACGCTTTAGTCTAACAGCTACTTAGTCAGTAGTTTGTTGATAGCACCTAAGAACTGCGAAGGGTCTTCCATCGAACCGCGTTCTGCCAGCATGGCTTGGCCTAGCAGAACTTCAACCCAACGGCCAAAGGCTTCTTCATCGGCTTCATCAGCCATCTGCTTAACAAGCGCATGCTCTGGGTTAATCTCAAAGATGTACTTCACTTGTGGCGCTTCTTGGCCTGCTGCTTCAAGCAGTTTTGCCATTTGAGTGCCCATCTCAAAATCATCGGTTACGACAACAGCCGGTGTTGTCGCAAGCTTGAAGGTCGTACGTACTTCTTTCACTCGGTCACCCAAGTACTCTTTGGTACGCTCAACAACAGATTTGAACTCTTCTTCCGTCTCTTTCTGCTTCTCTTTTTCAGCTTCGTCTTCAAACTTGCTCAGATCTAACCCAGCTTTAGTGATCGACTGGAACTGCTTACCATCAAACTCAGTCAGGTAGTTCATCACGTACTCATCGATACGATCGTACATTAGAACCACTTCGATACCTTTCGCTTTGAACTGCTCTAAGTGAGGGCTGTTCTTCGCTGCAGCGTATGAATCTGCCGTTAGATAATAAATCTTATCTTGACCTTCTTTCATGCGTTCAACGTATGACGCTAAACCAACCGTTTGATCCGCGCTGTCTACTTCCGTCGATGCAAAGCGCAATAGACCGGCAATCTTCTCTTTGTTTGCCATGTCTTCTGCTGGGCCTTCTTTCATGACAAGGCCAAACTCTTTCCAGAACGCCTGATACTTTTCATCATCGTTCTTGGCCATACGCTCAAGCATGGTCAATACGCGTTTTGTACAAGCATTACGTAGCGACTGAGTCACTTTATTGTCTTGAAGAATTTCGCGCGAAACGTTTAGTGGAAGATCATTTGAATCTATCAAACCGCGAACAAATCGTAAGTAAGATGGCATAAATTGCTCAGCGTCATCCATAATGAACACGCGCTGCACATACAGCTTCAAGCCAGATTTATGGTCGCGATTCATCATATCCCAAGGCGCTTTCGATGGGATGTAAAGAAGACTTGTATAGTCGTTTTTACCTTCTACCTTGTTGTGACTCCAAAGTAGTGGATCAGCGAAATCATGAGATACGTGTTTGTAAAACTCGTGGTACTCCTCGTCAGAAATCTCAGACTTACTGCGAGTCCATAGCGCTTGAGCCTTGTTGATTTGCTCCCACTTAGTCTCGCCCGTCTCTTTTCCTTCTTCGTCTTTTTCTTGAGTCAGGATAGAAACTGGAATGCCAATGTGGTCTGAGTATTTACTGATGACATCACGTAGACGCCATTCGTTTAGGAACTCTTTACCTTCTTCACGCATGTGCAGGATGATATCCGTACCGCGTGACTGTTTCTCGATGTTTTCTATGGTGTAGTCACCTTCACCAGCAGAATGCCATTGAACTGCTTGGTTAGACTCCAAACCTGCGGCGCGAGTACGTACAGTTACTGCATCAGCGACGATGAACGCAGAGTAGAAACCAACACCAAACTGACCAATTAGCTGAGAATCTTTACTTTGGTCTTCAGACAACTTAGAGAAGAACTCGGCTGTACCCGATTTTGCGATCGTTCCAAGATGCTCGATCACATCTTCACGGCTCATACCAATACCGTTGTCAGAGATGGTGAGCGTGTTATTTGCTTCATCGAACGATAGCTTCACACCTAGGTCCGCATCGCCTTGGTATAGTTCAGCGTTAGAAAGCGCTTGGAAACGCAGTTTATCGGATGCATCCGACGCGTTTGAAATCAGTTCGCGAAGAAAGATCTCTTTATTCGAATACAGAGAGTGAATCATCAAGTGAAGTAGCTGCTTCACTTCAGACTGGAAACCACGTGTTTCTTTTTGATTGTCTACGGTTGAATTGGTTGTTTCGCTCATCTTTGCTCCATAACATCAATAACCTAGTGCCCGCCTTACACGAACGCACTACTTTTGTCTGTAAGTTGCTACTTAACATATGGCTGACAATTGTAAATTCAAGGTCAAAAACCATAAAAACGATGTTTTTTTTATTTGTTTTTATTATCCTTAGCGACGAAAATATCAAAGAGGCTAAATTTACTGTACTTTGTTAGGTATAATTAGCGCCTTCTGATACTTCCCAGACGAATAACACGCACACACAAAGAAGAATTGAATGAGTAATATAGGCACAAAGTTTAATCTTGCGAACAGATTTACTTTCGATCCAAACAGTAACTCTCTCATTGACCACGAAAATGACAATGAAGTAGTACGTTTAGGTAGCAACGAAAGCCGAATTTTATTATTGCTGTCAGAAAGACCAAGCGAAGTCATCTCTCGAAATGAGCTGCATGAATTTGTTTGGCGAGATCAAGGGTTTGAGGTCGACGATTCAAGTCTGACTCAGGCGATCTCGACGCTGCGTAAAATGCTAAAAGATTCAACCAAGTCGCCTATGTTTGTAAAAACGGTACCAAAACGTGGTTATCAGCTCATTTGTTCTGTAGATAGAGCAGCGCCTTTACTGAGCAACGATACCGCCGAGAAAGAAGAGCCAGTAGTCGAAGACGCTATCGCGCCAGTTGAACCAGAACTTAAACCGGTTGTTGATACAGAGCCCGTTGCTCAGTACCAATCAACTCATGCTCCGGTCACACCAGCAGCAAAAGCACCGAAGTGGCAAATTCGCGCTCTGCTTATTCTGGCTGGCCTCCTTCCTTTGTTTGTCGTTTTGTTCACCAACCCTGCGCAGTCAAGCTTCCGTGAACTGGCGATTTATGAAGGTATTCCGGTCATGACGCCAAACAACCACCCGGATCTTTCTGATTGGCTACCGGCTATAGAACAGTGTGTAAAGTACTACAGTGCGTCGCATACGGCAGAGTTAGCACCGACACAAGTCATCGCAACAGGTGGTCAAAGTAATCAGGTTATTCTGAACTACATTCACTCAATCAACTATTCAGGCGAAAATATGACAGTGCGTATTTTTGCTGAGTTAGATGAGTTAAACCGCGTGTGTAAGTCTGGGAAATAAGTTATGAATCAAAAAATTGCATCAATCATTCTAGGCCTATCCGTACTGTTTAGTGGATGGTTGTATTGGGGAAGCGATCTAAAACTAGAGCAAGTTTTAACCTCACAAGAATGGCAGTCGAAAATGGTGACGGTTGTTACCGAGAACAATCAAGAAGAAAGCGTAGGCCCGCTGCGTAAAGCTGACGTAAGCTCAAACGTCAAGTACCTTCCTAACGGTACTTACATTCGTGTTACCAACGTACGTTTGTTTGCTGAGAATAATGATACGCCAAGTGTAATCAACATCTCAGAAACCGGTGAATGGAGTATAAGTGATAATTACCTGCTGGTATCTCCAGTTGAGTTTAAAGACATCTCTGCGGCTCAATCAAAAGACTTCACTGAAGAGCAGCTGAGTTTGATCACACAGTTGTTTAAGATGGATGCACAGCAAAGCCGCCGCATTGACATCGTGAATGAGAAAACACTATTACTCACGAGTTTAAGTCACGGCTCTACGGTACTTTCAACGAATTAATTCTACTATTTGATTGGAAAAGGGGCAGGACGCCCCTTTTTGTTTATTATGGATATTTTCAGCTCAATAGCGCTATTTCTCGGCTCTCTCATTGCCAACACGCTAGCGTCCTTATCCGGTGGCGGGGCTGGCTTGTTGCAGTTTCCCCTTCTTATCTTTCTAGGTCTGCCTTTTTCAAGCGCTTTAGCCACCCACAAAGTCGCGAGTGTCGCATTAGGGATTGGCGCAGCTTACACACACTGTAAAAATCGAACCTTCTCCTTTAAAACAGCCATATACGTAACCTTCACGGGCTCACTTGGTGCCATTATTGGCGCAAATATTATTTTGAAGATCCCTGAAGATATTGCCCAATCTGCACTTGGATTAATGATTTTGGCACTCGGGGTTTATTCTCGCTTTAAGAAAGATTTAGGACAGACCGAAGCGCCAATAAATAGGACATCAACCGGATATGTCATTGGCGGGATTGGATTTATCACCATTGGCATTATCAATGGCTCGTTAACGGCTGGTTCTGGCCTTTTAGTCACGCTCTTTTTGGTCAGATGGTTTGGGTACAGCTACAAACAAGCTGTAGCTATTACTTTAGTTTGTGTCGGTTTATTTTGGAATGGCATTGGAGGAATTGCAGTTGTGCAAGCCGGCGCCCCAATATATTGGCCTTGGTTACCAATACTGCTCGCAAGCTCTTTCTTGGGTGGCGCAATTGGCGCTTACTTTGTCACAAAAAGCTCAAACAAACTGATTAAGATCGCTTTTGAACTTCTGACATTGTTTGTTGGGTTAAAGCTAATTCTCTAACCCAACACCATAAAAACCACAAAATTATCGTAAATTTTTAGGTTTTACTGTCTACTAAAATGATTTTTCGTACCGTTGACTCACCTAATTAAGCTAGCCTCAGCAATAACTTCCTCGTCAAAGCTGACCACTTGAAGCACTCCATCCTTCAAGAGGCCATAAGTCGGTTTAAAACCACCACGTGGAAAGGTCACTGAGCCTGGATTAAATACAATCACCGATTCTTGCCACTGCGCTGTCGGAATATGGGTATGACCATGCGCCAGCACATCGCCACGCTTTAAAGGCGGCATTTTATCTGCATGATATAAATGACCGTGGGTTAGAAATACACGCTGCCCCGACTCTAGAATAATCCATGAATAGTCGGTCATCATGGGGAACGCTAACAACATTTGGTCGACTTCACTGTCGCAGTTCCCTCGCACCGCGATGATAGAGTCCGCAAGTTCGTTGAGCTTTTCTGCTACCAAAGGAGGATTGTAACCTTCAGGCACTGGATTTCTCGGCCCGTGGTTAAGGACATCTCCGAGTAGTAGTAATGTTTCTGCTCCCGAGCGCTTAAATTGTTCTAATACCCGCTCAGTCGCGGGCAGTGAGCCATGTAAATCAGAAGCAAAAAATAATGTCATGGTGACCTCTCTATCAATAGAATGGAGCGATTCTACGAAATTCCCCACTACTCGTCATCAATCGCCATACCATTAACCACAATATTGTTGTAACTAACCATTCCGATGACCTCACCATCCTCAATAACAGGCGCTCGGCTAATACCAAAACGCTCAAACAAACGTGCGCAGTACTTCACATTCATTTCAGGAGACACGGATAACGCCGGTTTAGTCATGATCTCATAAATGTTAGTTCGGTGAGTCGCACGATTTTTGGCTAGAACCTTTTTGGCAATATCATTCATCAGCACGATGCCATACTCGTCATCATCATTTCTCTTGTTCACAATCAACGCCTTAACATTGTGCTTTCGTGCCAAGCCAATTCCTTCGTGCACCGTAGTCAGGCCATCAACAATAACGTAGGTACTCGCCATAACATGTCTAACTCGAATCTTGTCTTGTGTACTCATAACTCATCCTCCACAACTTTCGCCAAGGTTTCGACTTGATGGGCGACCCCAACGGCATCCTCAACGTCAATTTGTATCGCTATTCCTTGACCAGGCTCTTGATCGAACTCTCCCACTTCACTTATTCGCTCAAGGATCTGACGAGACAGGTGTTCCTCGACAACAAACAGGCATACGTCTTTTTGTACTTCCAGCGTCAAACCAAAAAAAGTTCTCTTCTGATTGAGCCCTTGCCCCGGGCATTATTAATTACCGTTGCGCCTGTCGCTCCGGCACTGCGCGCCGCATCGAGCACCACATCTGTCTTTGTGTCCTCGACAAAGGCCAGTATCAGTTTAAACCGCATTGTCTTTCTCCTTAGAACTCAGTTCTTTATTCATCCATTGTGTTATCTGCGCATACCCCATCACAGATATCATCGGAAACAAGCTTGCAAACGCGATGAGGCCAAATCCATCAATCATAGGATTTCGCCTGGTACGGTAGATGCCAAGCCTAAGCCTAGCGCTGCAACCAATGGAACTGTAACCGTCGAAGTCGTCACGCCACCTGAATCGTACGCGAGAGGAATAATGATTGAGGGTGCATAGAACGTTTGAACCACCACAACGACGTAGCCCGCAATGATGTAATAATGAATGGGATCGCCGACGACGATTCGATAGCTTCCTAGTGCTATGCCAACCGCCACACCAAGGGCAACGGCAAAACGAAGACCATTTACGCTAATGCTGCCACCAGATACTTGATTGGCTTTGATAGCTACGGCAATAAGCGATGGCTCTGCAATGGTGGTGCTGAAACCAATAAAGAAAGCAAAGAGGTATACCCAGTAATAATCAAACCACTGTAAAACACCAGACAATGAAACCCGCACCGATCCTAAAAAATCCGGTTCGGTGAGCTGCATTGCCATGGTTTCACCAAGGGGAAATAAGGCAAGCTCTAGGCCAACTAGAAAGCAGGTTAGACCCCAGATGACCAAAACAAACCCTAGAACAACCATACGCAAGTTCTTTACAGGCCGTCGTAACACTGCAAATTGGAACCCAAAGATAATACAGACGATTGGGGTGACATCTCTTATGGTATCGAGCAAAACGTCAAAGAACGAGGTGAATCCAATCATGACATCACCATTCCGAATATCATCACAAACATCATCGGCAGTAGTGACGCGAACGCAATTAAACCAAATCCATCAATCATGGGATTGCGCCCTTTGATCGAGGATGCTAGCCCTACCCCCAAGGCTGTCACTAATGGAACAGTGATGGTTGAAGTCGTGACACCGCCGGAGTCATAAGCGATGCCGATAATGTTTTCCGGAGCGAACCCTGTAAGTATCACGACTCCAATGTAACCACCAATAATCAAATAGTGTATTGGCCAACCTTTAAGAATTCGGAGAACTCCAAGAACAATTGCACATCCAACTGACAGCGCGACCGTTAACCTTAAGCCGTTGGCATAAGACTCGCGATTTTCCATCGTGTTCTTTATCGCTCCGCCTTCTGCTGCCACTTCAGCCGCTTCATTGGATACGGCAGTCAACGCGGGTTCAGCGATAGTAGTGCCAAAGCCAAGACAAAATGAAAAGATGAGCAACCAGACTACACTGCCTTTCTGAGCAAAGGCCTGAGCCATTGCTTCCCCCACTGGAAACAAGCCCATCTCTAGACCAAAGACAAATAGGGTAAGACCAAAGACAACCAGAAGTAAGCCAAGAGAAATCGAAAACAAATTTGGCAAAGGTTCTTGAAGTACGATCAACTGAAAGAAACCAATGACCACAATAATGGGCAGCAAGTCTCTTAAACTGCTGAGCATGGTACGAATCAAAGCACTCAACCCACTCATAGAAGCCTCCGTTACGCGATATAGTTAGAGCATGGCAAACGGCTCTGTTGAGTCGTGTGATTCATATCCGGTATCAATAAATAAAAAGAGCAAAGTGACATTTATTTGATCTAATTACGGAATCTCTGCGTTGTTTAACGAACAAGACGACAACTCTGTCATATCAAAATCATATAAAGGCGCTATAATTCAATAACAAAGGGAGATGACTATGCGGATATTATTGACAGGCGGAACAGGGTTTATTGGTAAAGAGTTAATCAAGCACTTTACGACGCATTCTGTCGTGTTATTGACCCGCAATATAGATAGAGCCAAACAGGCGGTGCAGCATGCCGATGTCGGCAATATCACCTACATCACCTCATTGGACGATCTTCAAGATCTCAATGGTTTCGACGCGATCATAAACCTAGCAGGTGAGCCGATTGCCGACAAACGTTGGTCGGATGCTCAGAAAGAAGCCATTTGCCAAAGCCGCTGGAAGATTACCGAGCAATTAGTCTCACTCATTCATGCCAGTACGGAGCCACCCGCTGTCTTCATCAGTGGTTCAGCCGTTGGTTACTATGGTGATCAGCAATCTCACCCTTTTGACGAAAGCCTTCATGTGCACCAGCATAATTTCCCCCATCACGTGTGTGCTAAATGGGAACAAATTGCTAATCGAGCAAGAACCAACACCACCAGAGTTTGTCTATTAAGAACCGGAATTGTGCTTTCCCCTGAAGGTGGTGCTTTGAAGAAAATGCTTATCCCATATAAGCTTGGGGTCGGCGGCCCAATTGGCAATGGCCAACAGTACATGCCTTGGATACATCTGTTGGACATGGTAAGAGGCATTCTCTACTTGCTTGAAACTGAACACGCCCATGGCGAGTTTAACTTATGCGCTCCCCATCCCGTGCCGAACAAAGAGTTTAGTCAAAAGCTGGCGAAAACACTGAAACGCCCTCACCTATTTTTCACACCGAAGTGGGCATTAAAACTTGCCATGGGTGAGAGTTCGACTCTCTTGTTTGACAGTGTCAGAGCCAAACCCAAGAAACTGACAGAACTTGGCTTTCGCTTCAGTTACTCAAGGCTGGATCCTGCACTGAAAAACCTCCTACAACATCACGATTAACGAGTCATTCAAAAATCTACGAAGACCATTATGTCAAAAAGTATTCTCATCACTGGCTGCTCAACAGGAATTGGTTATGTTTGTGCGCATGCTTTACATAAGCGCGGTTATCGCGTTATCGCATCTTGCCGAAAACTCGAAGATGTCGAAAGATTGCAGCGCGAAGGCCTAACCTGCATTCATCTTGATTTAACCAGTTCAAGCAGCATTTCAAAGGCGGTCAAAGAAACGTTATCTCTGTGCGACGGAAAGCTCTATGGGTTATTCAACAATGGTGCATACGGGCAACCCGGCGCATTGGAAGATCTTCCGTTCAAGCATTGAGGGAACAATTTGAGACCAACTTCTTTGGCTGGCATCAACTCGTCGGTGAGCTTCTGCCTACGATGCGAAAACAAGGCGAAGGCCGAATTATTCAAAACAGTTCAGTCCTCGGGTTTGCTGCAATGAAATACAGGGGCGCATACAACGCTTCAAAATTTGCCTTGGAAGGATGGACAGATACGCTGCGCCTCGAGTTAAAAAATACCAACATTCACTTGAGTCTTATTCAGCCCGGACCAATAGAGACGCAATTTAGAGCCAATGCGGCCATTGCATTTGAGAAATGGATCGATTACGAAAACAGCCCGCATTCTTCTCAATATCAAGCTCAACTCAATAGACTCAATAACGACAAGTCGAACAACGCTTTTGTGTTACCTGCTGAGTCTTGTATCTCACCGTTACTCGACGCCCTAGAATCGAAAAAACCAAAGCTACGCTACCGTGTGACGACACCTACTAAAGTGTTCGCAGTATTAAAGCGTCTATTACCAACCCGATTGCTAGATAAAATTCTCGACAAAGCCGCATAGTTTTTAGCGTGTCATAATCGCGTAACATTTGTTCGACATACTATGTTTGTTGATTTCTGTACTAGTAAATATAGAAACCACAAGTTGTATTGATAAAAATATTACCGTTCGCAGATACCAATGACACTAAATCAACTTAATTGGATAGGCGTTGGTGTAACACTGGCTCTATTTATCTGGTTTTGAACACCTTTGCTTGCCACAAAAGAAAAGCACCGCCACTAGGCGGTGCTTTTTTATTTCGCCAACAGGATATTTCAACCCAGCACCTTGAAAACTCACTCGTTCGCCCTCACCTAATTTTCAAAGCAAAGATTTAAGGACACTCCCTATGCAATCACCTTATATTGTTGAGTTGAATGAACAAAACTTCCGTCAGGTCTTGGAAGGTTCAATGCAAACACCGGTACTGATTCACTTTTGGGCATCGATGAGCCCAGAAAGTAGTCAAGTCATTCCAGAACTGCAAACGTTGACTCAACAATACGACGGAGCCTTCACGCTAGCCTTACTAAATTGCGAGCAAGAGCAAGCGATTGCTGCTCAATTTGGCGTACAAACACTCCCAACGATTGCATTGTTCATCAACGGCCAAGCGGTAGATGGATTAGGCGGTCCTCAGCCAATTGAGTCCATCAAAGAGATGCTAGTCAAGCATTTACCAAGTCAAGATGAGCTGAACTTCAACAAAGCTAAGAGCCTTCTTGAAGCTGGAATGCACCAACAAGCCCTTTCACTGTTGGAATCACTTTCCGACGAGTTCAAGCAAAAAGGTGATGTCAAGCTTGCGCTCTCAGACTGTTTGCTAGAAACCCAGCAATTTGCTCAAGCGGAGCAGACACTCAATACGATCCCTCTAGAGTATCAAGATAGCTACTATAAAGGGCTGATGGCAAAATTAGAACTGCACTTACAGGCAGCAGATAGCACTGAAATTCAAGCGCTTGAAGCACAACACAAACAAGAACCAAGCAACGCTGACATCGCTTGCAAGCTTGCCCTTCAATATCATCAGGTAAGCAGAGATGAGGAAGCGCTCGAACTGCTTTGGTCCTTCCTTAAGTCAGACCTAAACGCGCTTGATGGTGAAATGAAAAAAACACTAATGGATATTCTCGCGGCGTTGGGTCAAGGCAATGCATTGGCCAGCCAATACCGCAGGCAGCTCTATTCGCTACTGTACTAACTCCCTTATCTAAAACATAAAAATGAGAGCAAAGTAGTTTGGCTCTCATTTTTACTTTTATCTCTCAGTTCTCATTTATATCATTGTTTTTCCGTGTATTATGAATCTAGATTCATTTTATAAAGGAATAAATTAATGGCTATCGACTCTTTAATTACGATTGGAATATTTACCCTCGTCGCCTTAGCAGTCATCGTTTCTGCTGTCAAAACCGTACCACAAGGTAACAACTGGACAGTAGAACGCTTCGGTCGATACACCCATACATTAAAACCCGGATTAAATTTAATCATTCCTTTCATCGATCGTATCGGTCAAAAGATTAATATGATGGAGCGTGTCTTAGACATTCCAGCTCAAGAAGTCATTTCTAAAGACAACGCAAACGTAGTCATTGATGCAGTATGTTTCGTTCAAGTTATTGACGCTGCAAAAGCAGCCTACGAGGTCAACGATCTTGAACACGCTATTCGCAACCTTACCCTCACCAACATTCGTACCGTTCTCGGCTCAATGGAACTCGACGAAATGCTCAGTCAACGTGACATGATCAACACCAAACTATTGGCCATCGTCGATGAAGCGACTAACCCTTGGGGTGTAAAAGTAACGCGTATTGAGATTAAAGACGTTCAACCGCCTTCAGACCTCACTGCTGCAATGAACGCTCAAATGAAAGCCGAACGTAACAAACGTGCTGATATCTTAGAAGCGGAAGGGGTACGTCAGGCAGAGATCTTAAAAGCAGAAGGTCATAAGCAGTCAGAGATCTTAAAAGCGGAAGGTGAAAAACAAGCAGCTATTTTGCAAGCTGAAGCTCGTGAGCGTGCTGCAGAAGCAGAAGCGAAAGCGACAGAGATGGTGTCGAATGCGATTGCTCAGGGTGACATGCAAGCCGTTAATTACTTCATTGCTCAAGGTTATACCGATGCACTAAAATCCATTGGTGAAGCCGAAAATGGTAAAATTATCATGCTACCACTCGAAGCTACTGGTCTAATGGGCTCTGTGGCCGGTATTGCTGAAATGTTTAAGCAAAGTAGCGATGATCAGAGCAAAAACGTATAGGTAGGTAATCCTTGATTGAGTTATTAGAATCAATTAATCATTGGCATTGGCTAGCCTCGGGCTAGCTTTGATTGCATTTGAACTGCTTGGAACCGCAGGCTACTTTTTATGGATAGGTCTTTCTGCCCTCGCGGTAGGTACTTTATTATCGAGCCTACCTATGAGTTGGCAACTTCAATGGTCTAGTTTTGCGATTTTCTCACTTGCAACTACCTGGCTGTGGTGGCGAAAGCAACACAAAAAAGATGCAGAAGACGACAGACTTCGAGATCTAAATGAAAAACAAAAGCAGCTGATCGGTCAGATAATCACGGTGACGGAAGATTTACCGGCTGGCACATGTCGTTTAAGAGTCGGTGATACTACTTGGAAAGCGGAACTGGACCAAGCTACACCAAAAGGAAGCCAGGTAGAAGTTATTGATGTAAAAGGCATTACATTGAAAGCAAGAAAAACCCTTAATTTTTGAAATTTATTCTCCATAAATGCGATCTATTTCTCATGATTACCGTATTAACGGTTATCTCAACGAGATACCAACTGGAGAATAATCATGAAAAAATTAATCGTTCTAATGTTCGCTACTGTTTTAAGTCTACCTGTATTTGCTGGCTATACCGGCCATACGGAAGTAGGTCCACGTGTTGACTGTCACATGAGTGATGGAAGCGTTGATTTCTTACCAACTAATGTTTGTACAATGAAAGGCGGCAAATACTAGGTGCTCTACCTTAGACTGCGTCCACTATAGGCTTTGGCTTATACCAGAGCCTTTTTCAGTATAAAAATCACTAATTCCCCACCTCAGATCTCATCCTGCTGCAATTCTTATTTTTTTTCACAAAAAAAATACTTAACATTAGTTTAAACAGAGATGGATAATCTCAACGATCATAATGGAGTTTTTATGAAATTTACTAAAGCAGCTACTAGTGCTCTTCTTTTGGCACCTAGCCTTTCTTTTGCATCTGTTGAAATCGATATTCCAAGAGGAGTTCAACTACTAACAGTGAACGGTGAAGATGCAGGCTACTCAAGTTTAGGCTTTGATTACAAAGATAACCTAACTCTCGATAACGGATTAAATCAAATTGTTTTTAGAGTTGCTAAGATCGTTAGAGAATCGGGTCAGGATAAAACAAAGTTTAAATCGACTCCGCTCGTTGCTACCTTCAATGAATCAGACTTATCACTTCGCTTAACTCTCCCCAATATTGAAACACTTGATCAAGGTATGGCATTCGACACAAACCCAACATTTACACTTGCAAGTGATAATGGTGAGCCAAAAAGCTTGGTAAAAGATAATTTAGTTATTGGTTTCAAACTCATGCCAGATATGGTTCATGAAGTGAACAAGTATAATCAAAGTACAGAGATCGCAAGTTTAAGAAACTTTCAAAGTAGCCCCTCACCTGCATCTACAACCACACCTACTGCAAGTATCGACAATGATAGTGATACCTATCAAGTACTTAAAAATGCATACAACAATGCAACATCTGAAGAAAAGAAGAAATTCTTGACTTGGGCAATCAGTAACTTCGAATAACCGTTTTTACCATACCTAATAAAAGCCAGCTATACGCTGGCTTTTATTACCTATGATAGTAGATTCAAGAAATCTAATGTCAACTCATGCATGTTCACAATACAATCTTTTTCTATAAAACATAAATCATACTTTATAGCCAACCATACTCAATCACTCTTAAAGCCTTTACCTTTGATAGTTCAAGCTAACAATAAGCACATCAATTTAATCCTATAAATCAGAAAATGAAAAAGCCAGCATACTTGCTGGCTTTGAATTGAAATTAATCTAAGTTAGATTAGAAGTAGTACTCGATACCCCAACCCAACCGAACTCTGAAGAAGAATCATCTTTAGAGATAGTGTAAGGACGAACATAAGTGATTGCTGAGTCATCAAGGAAGTATAGAGCTTGACCAGATAGAATGTAGTCGTTTGTGCCATCAACTGTTGCACTATTTAGATCAGCATCTGAGTTAGCTGCGTAGTTAAGTTTGAACTGCCAGTTCTCTACGCCGCTGTATACTAAACCAAACGAGTAACTATCTTGCTCAATCTTAGTACCATCTAGCTGAGGGCGTGCCACATCATCTAAAACAACGTTCTCATACTTTGCTTCTTCACGTTTGTAAGCACCGTAAATACCAAAGTTATTAATGTAGTACTCAAAACCTACGATAGCAGCAAATGTATCTGAGCGTGCTGAAATTGTATCATCATCGCCTAGAGCAGGAGCATCACCTGGATTCTGGTTTAACCACTGGTTATAAGCAGTGTTCAAGTTACTAACAGTGCGGTTGTCACCAGCTTCTACGCCACCGTGGAAAGTTAAACCACCTGTAGTAAAGTGAAGACCGGCACCCACAAAGTTTGAATCTTTATCAGACTCATTACCGCGACCAGCAGCTAGGTTGTATGAGAAACCACCTAGGTTAGCAGAATCGTAACGAATCATGTTAGATTGACGGTCATAACGAGCACCACCGATTACGTCACCGCCCCAATCGAAAACAGCACCAGCACGCTGACCTGAGTACGGCCAGTCAACAATTTGGTAAAGAGGAGTTAGCATACGACCTGCGCGGAACTTGCCACCATCTTCGAATTCAAAACCAACGTAAGTATCACGAACACCAAGGCCGCTGTTAGCACCTGCATCGCCTACGTTACCACCTTCTAATTGCCAGATTAGCTTTGGAGCACGTGCAAGTTCTTTAGTGCCACGTAGACCGAAGCGAGACTCGTTTTCAAATTTGATTGGAGCGTCGCCACCACCAATTTTGTCTTCACCGAACTGCCATACAGACAGAGCAACTTGACCGTAAAGATCTACTGTGTCTGTTGCTGGTTTTGCTAGTGCTGCACCAGAGAATGCTACTGAAGCCACTGCTGCACCTAGAAGAGTGCGTTTAAACATTTTGTCCATGGAAAAAACTCCTAAAAATGGATATAGCTGTCTTTTTATACTTCTCACCTTAAGTTGGCCGCCGAAGGGAGAAATCATTTCCTATGTGAAAATCTAAATTAACCTTTAACTTTTGATTTTCTATTTCCTGCATACACAGTGTGTATCCATGCACTCAGACTAACTTCGACAAAAAAAATATCAATGAAGACTTAATTTCTTTCTAAAAAAATATGAGCAAGACCAAACTTTTATCCAGATAGTGATCAAGATCTCGCTATTAAAATGAACTTTATTAAACCAAACAATACTCATTACAAAACAACAACATAGAGCGATATGAGTGTTATAAACTTTGATCTGTTCCGCATAGAGCTACACCAGAAAAATTAATACTCAATTAGTTGAGCAAGATCACAGTACCAAGTATCATAATGATCTGCCCCGTATTACGACACTTAATTGAAGGCAAGAAAAAAGCCTCAATTTAAATAAATTGAGGCTTTTTTATGGTGTTTTTATGTTATTGAGTACTACATGAGGTCAAGTAAATCTTGCTCTGTCTTAATTTCAACGCCTAAATCTTGTGCCTTGGCTAACTTTGAACCCGCATTTTCACCAGCAAACAGAATATCAGTCTTTTTAGAAACACTGCCCGTTACCTTAGCACCGAGATTCTGCAGTGCAGCTTTAGCATCATTTCTGGAAAGTTGTGATAACGACCCGGTCAATACAACCGTTAAACCATCTAAAGGTAAACTTTTACCTTCTTCAGGTGCTTCAACGTCTGGCCAATGCACGCCTTGGTCTTGTAAATCTTGTATTACTGCTTGGTTATTTTCTTGCTCAAAGAATGCCAAGATATGTTTTGCTACAATGTCACCTATATCATCAACATCAATTAGCTGCTCGTACGTAGCTTCTTTCACCGCTGTCAGTGTTTTGAAGTACTGGGCAAGGTTTGCCGCAGTTGCTTCGCCAACTTCACGTATCCCTAGAGAATAAAGGAACCTAGCAAGAGTGGTCTCTTTAGAAATTTGTAGAGCGTTCACAACATTTTGGGCTGATTTTGGCCCCATTCGATCTAATACAGTTAGCACGCCAGCACTTAACTTGAATAAATCTGCCGGCGTTTCAACCATTTCTCGTTCGACTAATTGCTCGATGACTTTTTCACCTAAGCCATCCACATCGAGAGCTTTACGAGAAACAAAGTGTTTTAACGCTTCTTTACGTTGAGCCTGGCAAACTAAGCCGCCTGTACAGCGAATAACGGCCTCGCCCTCGATACGCTTAACAGGGGAATCACAAACGGGACATTGTGTTGGGAAAACGATATCTCGAGCGTTATCAGGTCTTCTTTCTTGAACAACGGCAACAATCTGAGGAATCACATCACCGGCACGACGAATGATAACACTATCGCCAACCTTAACACCTAGGCGTTGGACTTCATCTGAGTTATGTAATGTGGCATTACTTACCGTTACACCACCTACGAATACAGCTCGAGTTTTGCCACAGGAGTGATGGCGCCTGTTCGCCCTACCTGAAATTCAACGTCATTGAGTACAGTGATCTCTTCTTGTGCAGGAAATTTGTAAGCAATCGCCCATCTCGGCGCGCGAGCAACAAACCCAAGTTGTTCTTGAGCATCAATCGAGTCTATTTTGATGACAACACCATCGATTTCATAAGGCAGTTCATCACGACGTGACATTATGTCTTGGTAATACTCTTTTACCTCATCTAGGGAACCCACTTTGCGTGTTTCTGGACACATAGGTAACCCCCAGTTTTTTAGCTGAAGAAAGCGCTCGTAATGACTCTTTGATAGTTCAGCACCTTCAACAACCCCAACGCTATAAGCATAAAATGCTAACGGACGCTGCGCGGTAATTCTTGAATCAAGTTGTCTCAAGCTCCCCGCGGCTGCATTTCGTGGGTTCACAAAGACTTTTTCACCTTTTTTTAGGGCTTGCTCGTTAAGTTTGTCAAAACCAGCCTTTGGCATGAACACTTCACCACGCACCTCCAGCCTACTCGGCCAATCGCTGCCGCGAAGCTTTAAAGGAATCGATGAAATAGTTCTCACATTTTCGGTAATGTTCTCACCTGTCGAACCATCACCGCGGGTTGCAGCTTGAACAAGGACACCATCTTGATACATCAAACTTACCGCTAATCCATCAAGCTTAGGCTCACAACAAAATTGGCTGATGTCGGTCCCGATAGCACGCTCCTTCATACGGCGATGAAAAGCATCAATTTCTTCATCATTAAATGCATTATCAAGGGATAGCATTGGAATTTCGTGCTGTACCTGATTGAAACCGTCTAGTGGTACTCCGCCAACACGCTGACTTGGAGAGTCAATTGTCACCCACTCTGGGTGCATCTCTTCAATCTCCAAAAGCTCGCGCATTAATCGATCATATTCAGCATCCGGGATTTCAGGACTATCTTCCACGTAGTAACGAACGGCATGGTAATGCAATGTCTCTTTTAATTGCTCGAGTTTTGCTTTTAGACTTTCTGACATGATCATCTCTTAACTAATGAGGTAAAAAAATAGGCCCCTGGGAGGAGCCTATTAATAGAATAGTGAATCCAACACAGTTTATGAAGTCGCTGCTAAGTTGAACTCTTGAATTTGTTTACGATACGCAGCTAAACGATCTGGCGTCATTAGATTTCTCGCATCGTCGAGTACATTGCCACCGAGGTCGTCTGCAATTTGCTGCGCCGTTTTTAACATCAACTTAAAGTTTTGATCGGCTTCGCCAAAACATGGCAACGTCATGAAGAATGAAATACCTTTCGTGGTAAATTCTGCTGGGTCTGAATGCTCTAAAGTTCCTGGCTGCATCATATTAGCGACGCTAAACAGAACTTTACCTGTTCCTGAAAGATCAGCATGGCGGTGGAATATATCCATCTCGCCGTAGAGCAATCCGTTCTGTTGCATACTATCGAACAGCTTAGTGCCAACGAATGGTTCGTCACCGGCACAGTGTACATTCAGAACAATCACTTCCATCTCTGGCTCAGCTTCTTGCTCTTGATTGTTTTCAGTAACAGAAGAGCTTGCAGATAACACAGGCTCTGTTGTGTCAACTCCATTAACAGTGCTTTCGACTTCTTCAGGCTTAACAAGCTCGTCTTCAAGCTTTCCGTCTTCTTCGATGATCGGCTCAGACACAAATACAGGCTCAAGCACCTCTTCGTTTGGCTCAATCGCTTGACTTGTTTCAACACTTTCAACGGTTTCAGAGGCGTAGCCATCAGTTAATGGGTCGGCAGTTAATGGATCCGCGATTAATGGATCGCCAATTAATGGGTCAGACTGTATTGAAGCATCATCAAATGCAGGCTCTTTGCGCTCTTTCTTAATGATCTCAAAATCGTCTTCAGGAGCAAAAGCTCTCTGAGGTGCGTCTTCATCCTCATCTTTATCTACGTCAATTCGGCCTAGTGGTTTATCACCAAACTTAGACTTCCCTTCTTTTTTGCTTGTCCAAAGACCGTGGAACAGTAACGCACCAATCGCTAGTGCGCCGACAATAATGAGTACGAATCGCAATTCCTGCATTATTTACTCTCAATTACTCTAAAAACTAAGCTCTGACGCTTAGGTCATATAGACCAATAAACAATCGAACTTTTTACCGTACTGGTAAAGTGGCATATTCCTTACTCTACCAAAGTTCACCCTAACATTAGAACAACTTAATGTGAGAAGTTCCTCATATGGTGTGATTTTGACCACGCTTTTTTTCTTCAATTGATTCGTTAAAATGGTTGGTAACAATTTTTAAGAAAGAAACAACCAGTATGGAAACAAGACGAAACAATCGAAATGGCATCAGTTACTTCTTTTATGGTTTTTCTATTGCCAAGCAACCTGGCATTCGCCAGTTTGTCCTGCTCCCTCTATTAGCTAATATCTTACTCGTTGGCGGCGCTCTGTTTTACCTATTTGCAAACTTAGATGCGTGGATTAATCAAATGCTGGGTCAGGTGCCTGATTTTCTCTCTTGGTTGAGCTACATACTCTGGCCATTGTTAACGATTACCATACTGGCCACCTTTTCCTATTTCTTTAGCACTTTAGCGAATTTTATTGCCGCTCCATTCAATGGACTGTTAGCTGAGAAGGTCGAGCAAAAACTCACGGGGCAGAAAATCAATGATGATGGGTTAGTCTCTCTTATTAAAGATACACCTAGAATCTTGGCCCGCGAATGGCGAAAGCTTCTTTATGTATTACCAAAAGCGATCGGCCTTTTCTTGCTGCTGCTCATTCCGGCCCTTGGACAGACCATAGGCCCCATCCTCTGGTTTATCTTCACTGCGTGGATTCTCGCTATTCAATACTGTGACTATCCGTTTGATAACCACAAAATCGAGTTCAATCAAATGCGCATGCAGCTCAAACAAGAACAAGGTAAAGCATACGGGTTTGGCGCAATGGTTGCCTTGTTCACCACCATTCCTATCTTGAATCTGTTCGTGATGCCGATAGCAGTTTGTGGCGCGACAGCTTTATGGGTTGAGAAATTTAAACACTAGCAACCGCTTAGCTTATCCTTTGTCATGCCCTTGAAGATCACACTTTTCAAGGGCATTTATCTTCCAATCTATATGTTATAACTTTTTAATCCTTCTACACTTTCATTTCGTAGCTTAATCTCTTATTCATACTAAACACCCATACTTTTGCCAGACTTGATTAGCTAAATCGTCGCAAGTGAAGTCGGCCACTTTCAATGAAGGATCATTATCATGAGCAAAATCTACGAAGATAACTCCCAAACTATCGGTAACACACCACTAGTACGTCTAAACAAAGTAAGTAACGGTAAAGTACTGGCTAAAGTTGAAGCGCGTAACCCAAGTTTCAGCGTTAAGTGTCGCATCGGTGCGAACATGATTTGGGAAGCAGAAAAAGCAGGTACGCTAAAATCTGGTGTTGAGCTAGTAGAACCAACTAGTGGTAACACTGGTGTAGCTCTGGCTTTCGTAGCAGCAGCTCGTGGTTACAAACTAACGCTAACAATGCCTGAATCAATGAGCCTTGAGCGTCGTAAGCTTCTTAAAGCACTCGGTGCGAACCTCGAGCTAACAGAAGCGGCGAAAGGCATGAAAGGTGCAATCGCTAAAGCAGAAGAAATCGTTGCAAGCAACCCAGACAAATACCTACTGCTACAACAGTTCAACAACCCAGCTAACCCACAGATTCACGAGAAGACTACAGGTCCTGAAATCTGGGAAGCAACAGACGGTGAAGTTGATGTATTCGTAGCGGGTGTTGGTACTGGTGGTACGCTAACAGGTACTAGCCGCTTTATTAAAGGCGAGAAAGGTAAGAGCATCGTTTCTGTTGCTGTAGAGCCTGCAGAATCTCCAGTTATCGCCCAGGCACTAGCAGGTGACGAAATCCAACCAGCTCCACACAAAATTCAAGGTATCGGCGCAGGTTTCATCCCAGGCAACCTAGATTTAGAGCTTATCGACCGCGTAGAAGCAGTA
The DNA here is from genome assembly GCF_001012815.1 of Vibrio mexicanus. Classification (GTDB taxonomy): domain Bacteria; phylum Pseudomonadota; class Gammaproteobacteria; order Enterobacterales; family Vibrionaceae; genus Vibrio; species Vibrio mexicanus. The sequence goes on along the minus strand of NZ_JYJP01000055.1, from coordinate 23,696 downwards.
ACTTCTGAAGAAGCAATCGCTATGGCTCGTCGTCTAATGGAAGAAGAAGGTATTCTAGCAGGTATTTCATCAGGCGCAGCAGTTGTAGCGGCGAATCGACTAGCGGAACTACCTGAATTTGCAGGAAAAACCATTGTTACTGTACTACCTAGCTCAGGTGAGCGTTACCTAAGTACAGCACTGTTTGCAGGCATTTTTACTGAGAAAGAGAACCAGCAGTAATACGGTGTCAAATCAATTTTTCGTCCAAAAAAGCCCCATTTAGGGGCTTTTTTGTTGATCCTCGCCACACCTTTGGTAATATCAGCACTGTTTTATTTTTAGCTTCAAAATAAAAGAAGCAGAAAACGGATTATCGTAGTATCGATATTCAACTTTAGATTGAAATCGATGCTATAAAAATTTAACTTAGTATCAGTTCTGACACGAAAAAAGTGTAGGTCTGCTAGCAGAACACACTATTAGCGGTTAAGCTGATCTGGTTAAGAAACTAACAAAAAATAAATCAATTGGGGTATACAACATGTACGAGAAGCAAGTAGAAATCACAGCAGAAAACGGTCTTCACACTCGTCCAGCTGCACAGTTCGTTAAAGAAGCAAAATCATTCGACGCGGACATCACAGTGACTTCTAACGGTAAAAGCGCTAGCGCAAAGAGCCTGTTCAAACTACAAACTCTTGGCCTAGTAAAAGGTACTGTAGTAACAATTTCTGCTGAAGGCCCTCAAGCTCAGCAAGCTGTTGACCACCTAGTTGCTCTAATGGATCAACTACACTAATCCGGTCTCCTATTTTCAAAGCCATTTTGCCTAGCAAAATGGCTTTGTTCGAAATAGGACGAAATTTAAGCTATACGTTATCGTTAGCGCACCCATTTTATTCCCGTTTTAAAGTTGACCAATTTAAGGTAAGGCTATGATTTCAGGTATCCTAGCATCTCCAGGTATTGCTATTGGTAAAGCACTACTACTTCAAGAAGATGAAATTGTACTAAATACACAAACTATCTCTGACGACCAAGTTGAAGCAGAAGTTCAGCGTTTCTTTGACGCTCGTAACAAGTCGTCTGCTCAACTAGAAGGTATCAAGCAAAAAGCACTTGAAACGTTCGGAGAAGAAAAAGAAGCGATCTTTGAAGGTCACATCATGCTTCTTGAAGACGAAGAGCTAGAAGAAGAAATCCTAGCGCTAATCAAAAATGACAAGATGCACGCTGACAACGCAATCTACACTGTGATTGAAGAGCAGGCATCAGCACTAGAATCTCTTGATGACGAGTACCTAAAAGAGCGTGCAACGGACATCCGTGACATCGGCTCTCGTTTTGTTAAAAACGCACTTGGCATCAACATCGTTTCTCTAAGCGATATCGACGAGGAAGTTATCCTTGTTGCTTACGACCTAACGCCATCAGAAACGGCACAAATTAACCTTGATTACGTACTTGGTTTTGCTTGTGACATCGGCGGCCGTACTTCTCACACTTCAATCATGGCACGCTCACTAGAGCTTCCAGCTATCGTTGGTACTAACGATATCACTAAGCAAGTGAAAAACGGTGACATGCTTATCCTAGATGCGATGAACAACAAGATTGTTATCAATCCATCTGAAGCTGAACTTGAAGAAGCGAAAGCGGTTAAAGCAGCATTTGCAGCTGAAAAAGAAGAACTGGCGAAGCTTAAAGATCTTCACGCTGAGACTCTAGACGGTCACCGCGTAGAAGTTTGCGGTAACATCGGTACAGTTAAAGACTGTGACGGTATCCTGCGTAATGGCGGTGAAGGCGTTGGTCTGTACCGTACTGAGTTCCTGTTCATGGACCGTGACGCACTTCCTACTGAAGAAGAGCAGTACCAAGCGTACAAAGAAGTTGCTGAAGCAATGAACGGCGAGTCAGTGATTATCCGTACTATGGATATCGGTGGTGACAAAGATCTACCATACATGGATCTTCCACAGGAAATGAACCCATTCCTAGGCTGGCGCGCAGTACGTATCAGTCTAGACCGTCGTGAAATCCTTCGTGACCAGCTTCGCGGTATCCTTCGTGCTTCTGCACACGGTAAACTTCGCATCATGTTCCCAATGATCATCTCTGTTGAAGAGATTCGTGAACTGAAGAAAGCAATCGAAGAGTACAAAGCAGAACTTCGTGCTGAAGGTCATGCATTCGACGAAAACATCGAAATCGGTGTAATGGTTGAAACTCCAGCAGCAGCAGCTATCGCGCACCACCTAGCGAAAGAAGTTGCATTCTTCTCTATCGGTACTAACGATCTTACTCAATACACACTAGCGGTAGACCGTGGTAACGAGATGATTTCTCACCTATACAACCCACTATCTCCAGCTGTACTAACGGTGATTAAGCAAGTTATCGACGCTTCTCACGCTGAAGGTAAATGGACTGGTATGTGTGGTGAGCTTGCAGGTGATGAGCGTGCAACGCTACTTCTTCTTGGTATGGGTCTAGATGAGTTCTCAATGAGCGGTATCTCTATCCCTAAAGTGAAGAAAGTAATTCGCAACTCTAACTTCGCTGAAGTGAAAGCAATGGCTGAAGAAGCACTTTCACTACCAACTGCTGCAGAGATTGAAGCAGTTGTAGAGAAATTCATCGCTGAAAAAACACAATAATTAATCTGACCAGACAGATAGACGGCTAAAAATAGTCGTCTATCTTGTTAGATTGGTATACTATAATTCGACAGAATTAAATTAAAACGTTAGGAGCACGACACAATGGGTCTGTTTGACAAACTTAAGAAGCTTGTATCTGATGATAGCGCTGATGCTGGTGCAATCGAAATTATCGCACCTCTTTCTGGTGAAATCGTAAACATCGAAGACGTGCCAGATGTTGTTTTCGCTGAGAAAATCGTTGGTGACGGTATCGCTATCAAACCTGCTGGTGACAAAATGGTTGCACCTGTAAGCGGTACAATCGGTAAGATCTTCGAAACAAACCACGCTTTCTCTATTGAGTCTGACGACGGCGTTGAGCTTTTCGTTCACTTCGGTATCGACACAGTTGAACTAAAAGGCGAAGGCTTCAAGCGTATCGCTGAAGAAGGTCAATCAGTTAAAGCTGGCGACACTATCATTGAGTTCGATCTAGCGCTTCTAGAAGAGAAAGCAAAATCAACTCTAACTCCAGTTGTTATCTCTAACATGGACGAAATCAAAGAGCTGAACAAGCTTTCTGGTTCTGTAAATGTTGGTGAAACTCCAGTTCTACGTGTAACTAAGTAATCCACTTACTTACAATAAGAACAAAAAACGCAGCCAATTGGCTGCGTTTTTTTATGCCTGAATGTTTGCCCCTAATCACTTGCTTTGAACTAACAAGTCTCTAGTTACAAGCCGAGTGCGTACTTAAGTACTTTCTCTTTAAGAGGGCCTGCTTTATCTGCAATCTTCAAAGCAGCATTACGAGCAATCTTTAGTGGCAATAAGTCATTGCTGAAACCCTTATAGAATACATCCATACCCGACTGCATGAGCAAATTGTCACGTTTACGCTGACTTTCATACTGCGCGAGAACTGAATCGTTGATGCAACCACTCTCTGCCACTAACTCAATAAATTTGGCGACATCTTTAAAGCCTAGGTTCACTCCCTGCCCTGCAAGTGGATTAATCGTATGAGCTGAATCTCCCATCAAAATACAACGATTGTTTGAATAGCTTTGTGCATGGCGGCGAGTCAGAGGAAAAGCACCAGATTGAAGCACTTTGACTTGCCCGAGCTCACTTGGGAAATACGAGTGAACTTCGTTTTCGAGCTGCTTTGGCGTCTTGGCTAACAACTGCCTTATACGCTGTGGTTTGTCATACCAAACTAATGACCCCTGATTTCCACATAAAGGTAAGAATGAGCGAGGACCCGATGGGAAGAACTGCTGCCAGGTAATGTCTTGTTGCGGTAGTTCAGTTTCAACATTCACTAGCATGCAATACTGCCTGTAGTCCCAAGCGGTAATACCAATTCCAGCTAAATCACGAACTTTCGAGTTTGCACCATCAGCACCTATCACCCATTGAGCTTGGATCTGTTGGCCCGAAGATAGATGAAGAAGTGGCAGGTCACCGAGTTCGATGTGCGCTAGACTGTCTGGGCAGAAAAGCGCTATCTCGTCGAACTGAGAGAACTGATTCCACAACCCTAGTTGCACCAATCGGTTTTCAACAATAAAGCCCAACTGTTCTAAGCCCAAAGAGTCTGAATGAAAGCGAGTACGGCACTCAGGATGCTCCCACGTTTCGAGCCGTTTATACGGGCAAACGCGCATCGCTTGTATGTCTTGCCAAGCGCCTAAATCATTTAAGAGTTCAACGGATTGGTGTGAAATAGCAGAAACGCGAATATCCATCGGTTGGTTGGATTCAAACGCCATCGGCTCAGCGCCTTCTATAAGGCAACTTGCTTACCAAGCTTGGCCAGACCGACGGCCGCCGCCGCGCCCACCATGCCACCACCAACAATCGCAACATCAAACACTTTCATTATTACAACTCTACCATTTTGAATTTTCTGCCATTTCGATTGTACGTTCTTCACCCTCGAATGTAATCAAAAAGTCGCCTCAAATAATTGACAGGCCTAGGACTAGTCAGCCTGTATCGAAAGCAGTACAATACGCCGCTTGCCGAACTGGAGCTTATTTTATTGTCTCCAGACGAAGATACACTGGGCATTTGCTCCCTTAATTTAAACTAACGATCGAGCGAACAGAAATGAGTAAGAAACTATTAATTAAAACTTGGGGTTGCCAGATGAACGAATACGATTCATCAAAAATGGCTGACCTACTCAATGCCGCAAACGGCTTCGAACTAACAGAAGATCCTGAAGAGGCAGATGTACTCCTACTCAATACCTGTTCCATTCGTGAGAAGGCGCAAGAAAAAGTCTTCCACCAGCTTGGTCGTTGGAAAACGCTAAAAGATAAAAAAGAAGGTGTGGTGATTGGTGTTGGCGGCTGTGTTGCGACTCAAGAAGGCGACCATATTCGTGAACGCGCACCATTTGTTGACGTTATCTTTGGCCCACAGACACTGCACCGTCTACCAGAGATGATCAAACAATCTCAAAACGATGATGCACCAGTGATGGATATCTCTTTCCCTGAGATCGAAAAGTTTGACCGTCTGCCAGAACCTCGCGCAGAAGGTGCAACCGCATTCGTTTCTATCATGGAAGGCTGTTCTAAGTACTGTACGTACTGCGTAGTACCTTATACTCGTGGTGAAGAAGTTAGCCGTCCGATGGATGACGTACTATTTGAAATCGCTCAACTTGCTGATCAAGGTGTGCGTGAAGTAAACCTATTAGGCCAAAATGTAAACGCGTATCGTGGCCCAATGCATGACGGTGAGATCTGTTCATTTGCAGAACTTCTGCGCCTAGTGGCTTCTATTGATGGTATCGATCGTATTCGATTCACAACCAGCCACCCGCTTGAATTTACTGACGACATCATCGCTGTTTACGAAGATACACCTGAGCTTGTTAGCTTCCTGCACCTGCCAGTGCAAAGCGGTAGTGATCGCATCCTAACTATGATGAAGCGTCCTCACACTGGCATCGAGTACAAGTCGATCATTCGTAAACTACGTAAAGCGCGCCCTGATATTCAAATCAGCTCTGACTTTATCGTAGGTTTCCCAGGTGAAACAGATATGGACCATCAGGCAACGATGAAGCTGATCAAAGATGTTGATTTCGACATGAGCTTTAGCTTCATCTTCTCGCCTCGTCCAGGCACGCCAGCCGCAGACTACCCATGTGACCTTTCTGAGCAAACCAAGAAAGAGCGCCTATATGAACTGCAACAAGTGGTGAACTCGCAAGCGATGCGTTACTCACGCCTAATGCTAGATACCGAGCAACGCGTACTAGTTGAAGGTCCATCTAAGAAGAACCTGATGGAGCTTCGCGCCCGTACTGAGAACAACCGCGTCGTTAACTTTGAGGGCAGCGCAGACCTTATCGGTCAGTTCGTAGACGTGAAGATCACTGACGTGTTTGCTAACTCACTACGTGGTGAGCTCGTTCGTACTGAAAAAGACATGGATCTTCGCAGCGTCATTTCGCCAACTCAAATGATGGCGAAAACTAAACGCGAAGATGAGCTAGGTGTAGCAACATTTACGCCTTAAGCTTGAAATTACTTTACTGAGTAACCATCTTAGTAAAGTAAATGAATCATTGGGGACTCGGCCCAAATCGAGTCCCCACAAATGTGAGGCTACTTTGAGCACAAAAATTGTAACCCTAGAAATAGATTTAGAACCATCCGACAACCGCCGTCTTGCCAGTCTATGTGGCCCTTTCGACGACAATATCAAGCATTTAGAGCGCCGTTTAGGTGTCGAAATCAGTTACCGAGGTAACTTCTTTACCATCGTTGGTAAACCGCACACTTCTGCTGCTGCACTCGAAATCCTAAAAACGCTTTACGTAAACACTGCGCCTATTCGCGGCAATATCCCTGACATTGAACCAGAGATGATCCACCTAGCGATTAAAGAAACCGGTGTCCTTGAGCAAAATCTCGAATCCAGTATTGAGCATGGTAAAGAGGTCTTCATCAAAACCAAAAAAGGTGTCATCAAACCACGTACACCTAATCAAGGTCAGTACCTGATGAATATGGTGACTCATGACATCAGCTTTGGTATTGGCCCTGCTGGTACTGGTAAAACGTACTTAGCCGTAGCTGCAGCCGTTGACGCACTCGAACGCCAAGAGATTCGCCGAATTCTATTAACTCGCCCTGCGGTAGAAGCAGGTGAAAAACTCGGTTTCTTGCCAGGTGATTTGAGTCAAAAAGTCGACCCATACTTACGACCTCTATACGACGCCTTATTTGAGATGCTGGGCTTTGAGCGCGTGGAGAAACTGATTGAGCGTAACGTTATTGAAGTGGCACCACTTGCTTATATGCGCGGCCGTACACTCAATGATGCCTTTATCATTCTCGACGAAAGTCAGAACACGACCGTCGAGCAGATGAAGATGTTCTTAACCCGTATTGGCTTTAACTCACGCGCGGTCATCACTGGTGATATCACCCAGATTGACTTGCCTCGTGGGGCAAAATCAGGTCTTCGCCATGCCATTGAAGTATTGAGCGAAGTCGATGAAATCAGCTTTAACTTCTTCCAGTCTGACGACGTTGTGCGTCACCCTGTCGTGGCTCGCATCGTAAATGCCTACGAGAAATGGGAAGCGCAAGACCAAAAAGAACGCAAAGCAATTGAGAAACGTCGCCGCGAAGAGAGAGAAGCAAAACTCGCAGCCGAAAGCAGCGACAAGGAATAATCCTCCATGGCAATTGAACTCGATCTACAACTTGCAGTCGAAGACAACAATGGGTTACCTATTGAGTCCGATATGCAGCGCTGGCTAGATGTCACTATCAGTAAGTTCCAGCCTCAAGCTGAGCTTACTGTACGCATCGTCGATACCGAAGAAAGCCACCAGCTAAATCATGAGTATCGAGGTAAAGACAAGCCAACTAATGTGCTGTCTTTCCCTTTCGAAGCTCCACCAGGAATGGAGATTGATCTTCTTGGCGACCTCATCATCTGTCGCCAAGTGGTTGAACAAGAAGCACAAGATCAATCTAAACCCGTAATAGCGCACTGGGCGCATATGGTTGTACATGGTAGCCTGCATCTGCTAGGTTATGATCATATCGACGATGACGAAGCTGAAGAGATGGAGTCACTCGAAACCGAAATCATGCAAGAGTTAGGGTTTGAAGACCCCTACATTGCTGAGAAATAGGGCCATAGTGAGCTAAGTAAATGCTCACTTCCCTAATGTGTGCTATCACACATTTGATAGCGTTACTTAATAGAGAAGCAATGAACGAAGATAATTCGCCCTCTTCACCGGAAGGTAAGAAGGAAAAGTCAGAAGGTCCGAGTAGAAAGTCCTTCTTTGAACGCCTAGGTCAACTGTTCCAAGGGGAACCTAAAGACAGACAAGAACTTGTGGATGTCATCCGTGACTCCGAAGTTAACGACCTAATTGACCACGACACTCGAGATATGCTCGAGGGTGTTATGGAAATTTCAGAGCAGCGCGTAAGAGACATCATGCTACCGCGCTCGCAAATGGTTACGGTAGAGCGCACCGATGATTTAGATACTCTCGTTGCACTATTGACCGATGCTCAACACTCTCGCTACCCAGTGATCAGTGAAGACAAAGACCATGTTGAAGGCATTCTATTAGCGAAGGACCTACTTAGATACTTAGGCTCAGACAGTGCGCCTTTCGATATTGAAGAAGTTATCCGTCCAGCAGTTGTGGTTCCAGAAAGTAAGCGTGTTGATCGCTTGTTGAAAGAGTTCCGCGAAGAGCGCTACCACATGGCCATTGTAGTTGATGAATTTGGCGGTGTTTCGGGCTTGGTCACTATCGAAGATATCTTAGAAGAGATTGTGGGTGAGATTGAAGATGAGTTTGACGATGAAGAAGAACTCGATATTCGCAAACTCAGCAAACACACCTTTGCAGTCAAAGCATTGACCACCATCGAAGAGTTCAATAACACCTTCGGTTGTGAGTTTAGTGATGAAGAGGTGGATACTGTCGGCGGATTGGTAATGACAGCTTTCGGTCACTTACCTTCACGCGGGGAAGTAGTGGAAATTTCCGGTTATAGCTTTAAGGTTACGGCGGCTGATAACCGTCGCGTGGTTCAACTTCAGGTCACCATCCCTGATGAACAACCACAACCAGAAACCACTGAAGAGTAACGCTTCGCCTTTAAGGCGCTTACATTACGATAAAGCACGACGATAAAGATGAATAAATTATTTACTCATCGCCTAATGCGGCCGCTTGCGGCCGTTTTTGTTGGCGCATCCACAACATTAGCATTTGCACCCTATCAAATCTGGCCTATTGCCATTTTTAGCCCTCTGTTGCTACTACTGCTATTAAGCAATCAAACTCCCAAACAAGCCGCCGTCATTGGTTATTTTTGGGGATTAGGTCAGTTTGCAACAGGCATCAGTTGGGTATACGTCAGCATTGCTGGCTTTGGTGGTATGCCACTCGCTGCCAATGTATTTCTAATGGCACTACTCATTGCATATCTTGCAATTTATCCTGCGTTATTTGCATTTACTCTCAACAAGTTTACCCCAAGCAATACGCTGTCTAGATTTTTATTCGCTGGCCCTGCTCTTTGGCTGATCAGCGACTGGCTCCGCGGCTGGGTGATGACGGGTTTCCCATGGCTATGGTTGGGCTATAGCCAAATTGAATCACCACTTGGTTCATTCGCTCCAATCGGAGGCGTTGAGTTAATTACCCTCACTCTGCTACTTTGCTCAGGTGCCGCGGCCTACGCAATCTTAAACAAACGCTACCAGCTGTTCCTGATTCCAACAGTCCTTATCAGTTTTGGTTTTGGTGTCCGCAATATAGATTGGGTAACGCCAAATTCAGACAGCACAACCAAAGTCGCTCTCATTCAAGGCAACATAGATCAGGCTAAAAAATGGCTGCCGAGCGAACGCTGGCCAACCATTATGAAATACACCGAGCTCAGCCGTGAAAACTGGGATGCGGATGTTGTGGTATGGCCTGAAGCCGCAATTCCCGCTTTCGAGTTCGAAATTTCCTCCTTCTTGCGCAACCTCGATGCTAGCGCCAAAGAGAACGAAAGTGCCATCATCACTGGTGTCGTCAATCAGGGAGAAGACCGTCAGTTTTATAATAGTGTTCTGGCATTGGGGGTAACACCTTATGGTGAATATGAGTACGACCCAAGTGAGCGCTACCATAAACACCATTTATTACCTTTCGGAGAGTTTGTCCCATTTGAAGACATTCTTAGACCTTTAGCTCCGTTCTTTAATCTGCCGATGTCTTCATTCAGTCGCGGTGACTATGTTCAACCAAACATCATTGCAAACGGTCGCCATATGGCACCAGCATTATGTTACGAAATCATTTTCAATGAGCAAGTTAGGCAAAACATCACCGACGACACAGACTTCATTCTGACTCTATCTAACGACGCTTGGTTTGGGCGCTCTATCGGGCCTCTGCAACATATGGAAATCGCTCAAATGCGTGCGCTCGAACTGGGTAAGCCGGTGATTCGTTCGACAAACAACGGTGTAACTGCAGTCACAGATCATAAGGGTAAGATTATAGAGAGCGTTCCTCAGTTTGAGACGGCCGTTCTTACTGCAGAGCTCGTTTCTACGACAGGAAGTACGCCTTATCGTTCTTTCGGCTCATGGCCGCTTTATGTATGGGTCTTGCTAAGCTTATTGCTTTGTTGGCGCCTAAAGCGTAACTGATCGAAAAGCGCACCTGTTGAGGTGCGCTTTTTTATTCTAAATGTCGCATATCTCTTTATGGCTTCAGTGGCTTACGACTAAAGCCTTTGCTACCACAATGCGTACACGGAATTATCGTGGTTGGATGGTTGTACTCGGTTTGATGCCCACACTCATCACACACCAAAATCCCCAAGCCAATCACCTCTCCGGCTTGATATAAGCTTGGTGCTCTAAATCTTCGAACAACTCTACCCATTCCACTTTGGTTCTATCTGTAATGTCCAATAAACCTTGCCAGATAGAATCGGCAATCATCAGATAAAATGGGCTACTTTTACCCTCTTCATAGCTCTCAGAAAACTCTCTGAGATCGGACTTAACATAGGCCGAAATGAGCGACAACTCATCTTTTGTCATGTCATTAGCAGCATCGACTACCCGCCCCGAGGTTTCGAGTACATTATTCACTTCATCAGGGCTGTTTTTTAGTGTTTCCACCACATCTTCAAACAACTCTTCATAGCGAGCTTTACGTTTTGGCATAAGCACTTCCCTCCGAGACAGATTGGCTATTGTTGTAGACTCCACCTTTAGGTATTCTATGACGATCATTTAAAGTCTGTTCTAACCGAACTCACAAATTCCAAGATAACCGGATATCATCGATGCAAGAGCAATACAACCCGCAAGAGATTGAACAAAAAGTTCAAAAGCACTGGGATGACAACAAGACCTTTGTTGTAAGTGAAGACCCAAACAAAGAAAAATTCTACTGTCTATCTATGTTCCCTTACCCAAGTGGTCGACTGCACATGGGTCACGTGCGTAACTACACAATCGGTGATGTTGTTTCTCGTTTCCAACGCCTACAAGGCAAAAACGTAATGCAACCAATCGGTTGGGACGCATTCGGTCTTCCAGCAGAAAACGCAGCAGTTAAAAACAATACAGCTCCTGCACCATGGACTTACGAAAACATTGAGTACATGAAGAACCAGCTTAAGATGCTTGGTCTTGGCTACGACTGGAGCCGTGAGTTCGCAACTTGTACACCTGAGTACTACCGTTGGGAACAAGAGTTCTTCACTAAGCTTTACGAGAAAGGCTTAGTTTACAAGAAGATGTCTACTGTTAACTGGGATCCCGTTGACCAAACCGTTCTGGCTAACGAGCAAGTCGTTGATGGCCGCGGTTGGCGTTCAGGCGCAATCGTTGAGCAGAAAGAGATCCCTCAATGGTTCATCAAAATTACTGAGTACGCTCAAGAACTGATCGACGATCTAGACAACCTTGAAGGTTGGCCTGAAATGGTGAAAACCATGCAGCGTAACTGGATCGGTCGCTCTGAAGGTGTTGAGCTTCGTTTCCAAATAAAAAATAGCGAAGTGAAAGGTCAAGCCGACTTAGAAGTTTACACTACCCGTCCGGACACGCTAATGGGTGTGACTTACGTTGGTATCGCAGCAGGCCACCCGCTAGCCGCAGAAGCAGCTAAGACAAACCCTGAGCTAGCGGCCTTCGTTGAAGAGTGTAAAAACAACAAAGTAGCAGAAGCTGAAATGGCGACAATGGAGAAGAAAGGTATGGCGACTGGCCTTACTGCTATTCACCCATTAAACGGCCGTGAGGTTCCTGTTTACGTCGCTAACTTCGTACTGATGGACTACGGTACAGGCGCTGTAATGGCAGTACCTGCACACGACCAACGTGACTATGAATTCGCGACTAAATACGGTCTAGACATCGTCCCTGTGATTAAGCCAGCTGACGGCTCTGAGCTAAACATCTCTGAAGAAGCGTACACTGAGAAAGGCGTACTGTTCGATTCAGGTGAGTTCGACGGTCTTGAATTCCAAGCAGCATTCGATGCAATCGCAGCGAAACTTGAAGCGGAAAACAAAGGCACTAAGACCGTTAACTTCCGTCTACGTGACTGGGGTGTATCTCGTCAACGATACTGGGGCGCGCCAATCCCAATGGTAACCACTGAAGATGGTGAAGTGCATCCAGTGCCAGCTGACCAGCTACCTGTTGTACTTCCAGAAGACGTGGTAATGGATGGTGTAACTAGCCCAATCAAATCTGATAAAGAGTGGGCGAAAACGACGTTCAACGGTGAGCCAGCACTACGTGAAACTGACACCTTCGATACCTTTATGGAATCGTCTTGGTACTACGCGCGTTACTGTTCTCCACAAGCAGACGACATTCTAGATCCAGAAAAAGCGAACTACTGGCTACCAGTAGACCAGTACATTGGTGGTATCGAGCACGCTTGTATGCACCTACTTTACTCTCGCTTCTTCCACAAATTGCTACGTGATGCCGGTTACGTAACCTCTGATGAGCCGTTCAAGCGCCTACTATGTCAAGGTATGGTACTGGCTGATGCATTCTCTTACGAGAACGAGAAAGGCGGTACTGAGTGGGTTGCGCCCACTGACGTGACTGTTGATCGTGACGGTAAAGGCCGTATCATTTCAGCGAAAGACAGCACAGGTCGTGATGTTGAGCACTCAGGCATGATCAAGATGTCTAAGTCGAAGAACAACGGTATCGACCCTCAAGAGATGGTAGACAAATACGGTGCTGACACCGTGCGTCTATTCATGATGTTTGCATCACCTGCAGACATGACACTTGAGTGGCAAGAGTCTGGCGTTGAAGGTGCTAACCGCTTCCTAAAACGTGTTTGGAAACTCGTCAACGAGCACGCATCGAAAGGCGCTGCAGAAGCTGTTGATACTTCAGCTCTGTCCGGTGACCAAAAAGCGCTTCGCCGTGATGTTCACAAGACAATCGCAAAAGTGACTGATGATATTGAGCGTCGCCAAACGTTCAACACAGCAATCGCAGCTATCATGGAGCTGATGAACAAGCTGGCTAAAGCACCTCAAGAATCTGCTCAAGATCGCGCAATTCTAGATGAAGCGCTAAAAGCGGTGGTTGTTATGCTTTATCCAATCACTCCGCACATTTCTATCGAAATGGGCGCAGCTCTAGGTGTTGCTGATGCAGACAATGCACAGTGGCCTCAACATGATGAAAAAGCGTTGGTAGAAGACGAAAAACTTATCGTTGTTCAAGTAAACGGTAAACTTCGTGCGAAACTGACTGTTGCTGCGGACGCGTCGAAAGAGCAAGTTGAAGAGCTAGGCTTAAACGATGAAAACGTTACTAAATTCACAGAAGGTAAAACCGTACGTAAAGTAATTTACGTTCCTGGGAAACTTCTCAACATTGTTGCTAACTAAAAGTTACGAACTATAAATTGCTAACTGAAACTTAGCGTTTTTGAGCAACAATAAAATTTAACAGGGTGGTCCACCACCCTGTTTATTTATTTTATCGCTTTCACTATAAGCTATTGAGAGCAATAAAATAAATATTACTAACAACAAGAGTCACCCTCCATGCACCTGACTTCGCCTTCAATCAAAGTCCTGTTTATTGTTCTACTTTCTAGCCTTCTCAGCGCTTGTGGTTTCCATTTACGTGGTGATTATGATGTTCCAGACGAACTCGCCACCATGTCATTCTCTAGTTACGACCAATACAGTACTTTCACACGAATGGTGGGTGCCCAGCTTCGCATGAGTAAAATTGAAGTCGTCCCACCAGCGGAAGACGTTCCAAACTTGCATCTACTTGGCGAAGGTGTTGGTGAGCGTACTCTCTCCCTCTATCAGAATACTCGTGCAGCGGAAATTGAGCTTACCTTCCGCGCAAGCTACCGCGTCACGGTTCCAGAGTTAGGCTCACGTACTTTTTCAACCAGCGTGACTCGAAGCTACCTCGATAACCCATTAACTGCATTGGCAAAATCTGTTGAGCGCGACATGATCGAAGATGAAATGCGCAAATTGGCTGCAACGCAAATTTTGCGTCAAATGGGTCGCCTAAAAGCAGATATCGAAGCCAATGAGCTACTTCTGCAAGAGCTAGATAACACCATCCCTGCTGGGCAAGAAGAGCAATACGATATTAAAACCATTGAGGGTGTAATGCCCGAGGCGGCTAACCCTCAAGCGGCTGCCATCGAAGCACAGCAAGAAGCGCAAACCACATCAGAGTTAACATCAGAGCAGTAAATAAATGAGAGTATTTGCTGATCGCCTACAAGAGCATTTAACTAAGACTTTACTCAATGCTTATTTTGTCATTGGCAATGAGCCTTTGTTGGTACAAGAGTCTAGATCTGCACTGCAACAAAAAGCTCAAACTCTTGGTTTCGATGAAAAGCACCGTTTTAGTGTTGACGCAAGCTTAGATTGGAATCAGGTTTTAGACTGTTTTCAAGCACTGAGTCTATTTTCAACCAAGCAAATTGTTGAACTTGAACTGCCAGAGTCTGGCGTTAACGCAACGATTGCTAAAGAGCTTCTCACGCTCTCTGAGTATCTGCATAACGACATACTACTGGTTATCATCGGCTCCAAGCTCACCAAAGCGCAAGAGAACAGCAAATGGTTTAAATCGCTATCTAAAAATGGCGCACTGATTAGCTGTATTTCACCTGATCAAAACCGACTGCCACAATTTGTTCAATCTCGATGCAGGAACATGGGATTGTCGCCCGATCAAGAAGCCGTTCAGATGTTGGCTCAATGGCATGAAGGCAATCTGTTTGCTTTGACACAGAGCCTAGAGAAACTCCGACTCCTCTATCCAGACGGTCAGCTCAATCTCGTTCGCTTGGAGGAGTCTTTAAGTAGGCACAACCACTTTACAGCCTTCCATTGGATTGACGCACTACTTGCAGGAAAGGCCAATCGCAGCCAAAGAATTTTAAGGCAGTTAAACGCAGAAGGCACTGAGGCGATCATATTGATTCGAACGCTTCAGAAGGAAATCTGGCAATTAACTAAGATGAAGCATTTATCCCAAACACAACCTATGGGTAAAGTGTTCGAACAATACCGAATTTGGCAATCTAAGCGCCCGTTGTATTCAGCAGCTCTTAACCGCCTAGAGCCCAAGAAGCTTCAGCGCTGTATTACTCTTCTGGCAAAAGCCGAGATGATCAGCAAAACTCAATATGAGGTCTCTCCTTGGCCAATATTGCAGCAGTTAAGCTTAGAGCTATGTCAGCCTCAGGTAAACTTCGCAGTCGCCCAGTAAAAGCGTGATATACTGCGCCCGAATGTAGGCTTACCAATGTCTAGCCAGCCGTGTCTATTCATCAATGCCTATCTATCAATGCCTAATTGATTAATAAACAAAGAGGAAACCACTTTGCAACGTGAACAACTGAAAGACTTTCTAGCCGATAAAGCTGACGACATGAAAGCGCAAGATATCGTTACTTTAGATGTGCAAGGCAAGTCTAGCGTGACAGACTACATGATCATTTGTACGGGTACATCCAAACGCCATGTAGCTTCCATCGCAGACCATGTTGCTTCAGAAGTGAAAAAAGCCGGCCTTGAACCACTTGGCTTAGACGGTGAAGCAGAAGGCGAATGGGTAGTCCTTGATATGGGAACCAGCATGGTTCACGTCATGCAAGAAGCGCATCGCGAGCTATACCAACTAGAGAAGCTTTGGGCTAAGTGTGAAGATTCAACTCATCGCCGTTGGCACCAAAATGCCAAAATGGGTCGAAGAAGGCTTTAAAGAATACAAACGCCGCTTTCCACATGATATGCCGCTTGAGCTCGTCGAAATTCCAGCAGGCAAACGTGGTAAGAATGCCGACATTGCGCGCATCCTTCAAAAAGAAGGCGAAGCTATGCTTGCAGCCGTGCCGAAAGGCAATCGTATCGTCACTCTTGATATCCCTGGCAAGCGCTGGGATACCGAGCAGCTAGCTGGGCAACTTGAAGCTTGGAAGCTCGACGCTCGTGATGTCTCCATCCTCATCGGTGGGCCAGAAGGATTGGCACCTGCATGTAAAGCAGCAGCAGACCAAAGTTGGTCTCTATCTCCGCTAACTCTTCCTCACCCTATGGTTCGCGTGATTATGGCAGAAAGCTTTATCGCGCTTGGAGCATTACCGCTAATCACCCATACCATCGGGAATAATCATAGAT
Organism: Vibrio mexicanus; assembly: GCF_001012815.1. Taxonomy (GTDB): domain Bacteria; phylum Pseudomonadota; class Gammaproteobacteria; order Enterobacterales; family Vibrionaceae; genus Vibrio; species Vibrio mexicanus. The sequence goes on along the minus strand of NZ_JYJP01000055.1, from coordinate 7,342 downwards.
GTTGCGTAAGCGTAGCCAAATACGTGATTACCATGAAGAGGCTCGGTTGTTTCGCAATCGAGCCCTTGTCGCGTTTGTCGGTATCATCATTTTAGTGGGTGCGTTGCTGAGTAACCTCTACCACATTCAAGTCAATCAATATCAAGACTACAAAACTCGCTCTAACGATAACCGAATCAAAGTCGTTCCAATCGCCCCCAATCGAGGCTTAATCTACGACCGAAACGGTGTGTTGCTTGCTGAGAACCGCCCTGTATTTAACCTTGAGCTAATACCTGAAAAAATCAGGGATATGGATGACACCATTTCAAGACTGCAAGCGTTCCTTGAAATCACGCCAGAACAGGTAGAGCGATTCCATAGAGAACGTCGTCATACTCGCCGCTTTAAGTCAGTTCCAATACTCACGCAGCTCAATGAAGAGCAAGTCGCCTCGTTTGCAGTTAATCAACATAACTTCCCTGGGGTTTCCGTCAGCGCTAACCTAAAACGTTACTATCCGTATGGTGAAGTGCTTACACACGTCATTGGTTACGTATCTCGCATCAATGATCGCGATATTGAACGCCTTACACGCGAAGAAAAAGTCGCCAATTACCAAGCAACCCGCGATATAGGGAAACTTGGTATAGAAAGATTCTATGAAGATTTGCTCCACGGCACCGCGGGCTATCAAGAAGTCGAAGTTAACAGTCGTGGCCGCGTTATCCGCACACTTAAATACGTTCCACCGATTCCAGGTAGAGACATTGTACTCAATTTAGATATCGACCTTCAGTTGGACGTCCATAAACTAATGGATAGCCGCAGGGGTAGCGCAGTCATTCTTGACCCTGAGGACAACGGCGTCTTAGCAATGGTATCGAGTCCAAGCTATGACCCTAATGCCTTTGTACATGGTATTTCAGGCAAAGCTTATCGCGCACTGCTAGAAGATAAGAACCGCCCGCTGGTGAACCGTGCAACTTTAGGTATTTACCCACCGGCTTCAACGGTGAAACCCTTTATTGCGGTTGCCGCTCTACAAGAAGGCGTGATAACCCCGAAGACAACTCGAAATGACCCTGGCTATTGGCGCATCCCTAATTCAAATACTCGTCCATTCCGTGACTGGTTGGCTTGGGGGCATGGCCGGGTGGACATCATTAAATCGATAGAAGAGTCGGTCGACACCTTCTTCTACCAAATCGCCTACGACATGGGCATCGATCGTATATCACAATGGATGATGATGTTTGGTTTTGGCGATTACACTGGCTTGGATATCTTTGAGGAAAGTAAAGCCAATATGCCAACTCGAGAATGGAAAATGGCTCGCCATAAAACACCTTGGTATCAAGGGGACACCATTCCTGTTGGTATTGGCCAAGGCTATTGGACAGCCACACCAATGCAGATTGCCAAAGCCACATCTGTTGTTGTGAATCGTGGTACACGCATTGCGCCACACTTGCTTCGAGCAACGATCGTCAACGGCGAAAAGTTTGAAAAGCATGAGCTTGAAGACATCGATACCTACACTCATCCACCTATCGAGGGTGTTGAAGAACGCTACTGGGATATGGCTATCGAAGGCATGCGCTTAGTTAACCATGGCCAAAAAGGTACAGCGCGACGAGCGTTTAGAAACTTAGGCTACGAGAGCGCGGGTAAGTCAGGTACTGCCCAAGTTTTCGGGCTGGCTGAAGATGAAGAGTATAAGGCTGAGGAACTTGCTGAACACTTACGTGACCATGCTCTATTTACCGGATTTGCACCACTAGATGATCCAGAAGTTATCGTCACTATCGTATTAGAAAACGCCGGTGGTGGTTCAAGTCACGGTGCACCAGTCGTTCGTCAACTGTTTGACCGAGCGATTCTAGGAAACCCAGAAGAGGCTGAGCAATAATGGAATTTGATCCTTCGACAGGCAGAAACCGTTCGATGTTTGAACGCTTTCATATCGATCTCCCTTTATTACTCGGTTTATTGGTACTAATGGGGTTCGGCCTTGTTGTGATGTACAGCGCCAGTGGTCAAGACATGGCCATGATGGAACGTCAAGCGATGCGCATGGTGTTGGCTGTGGGTGTTATGGTTTTTCTGGCCCAAATACCGCCGAGAACCTACGACTCCTTAGCGCCATTAATGTACTTTGCTGGCATAGTTCTTCTATTCGGAGTGCTTTTCTTTGGTGAAGCATCAAAAGGCGCCCAGCGTTGGCTTAACCTTGGTTTCATTCGATTCCAGCCCTCCGAGTTATTGAAACTTGCCGTTCCTTTGATGGTCGCAAGATTCATTGGCCGTCGAGCATTACCGCCCTCTTTTCAAACCATCGTCATGGCGCTCGTCATGGTTATGGTGCCGACCATACTCATTGCAAAACAGCCTGATTTAGGAACGTCAATCCTAATCGCAGCGTCAGGTATCTTCGTCATTTTCTTAGCCGGAATTAGCTGGAAAATCATATTTGCCGCGGCATTAGCCGCCGGTGCTTTCATTCCTGTGCTGTGGTTCTTCTTGATGCGCGAATATCAAAAGGTGCGGGTTCGAACGCTATTCAATCCAGAGTCTGATCCGCTGGGTGCAGGCTATCACATTATTCAGAGTAAGATTGCGATTGGTTCTGGCGGTATCAGCGGTAAAGGCTGGCTGCAAGGCACCCAGTCTCAATTAGAATTCCTACCAGAACGTCACACCGACTTCATCTTTGCAGTCATCGCTGAAGAGTGGGGAATGCTAGGTATTCTGCTGCTGCTTGCTCTGTACATCTTTATCATTGGCCGTGGTCTACTGTTGGCGAGTAACGCTCAAACTGCGTTTGGCCGCATGATGGCGGGCAGCGTGGTCTTAAGCTTCTTTGTTTATGTCTTTGTAAATATCGGTATGGTGAGCGGTATTTTACCCGTTGTTGGCGTTCCTCTGCCATTGATCAGTTACGGTGGTACCTCCATGGTCACCTTAATGGCCGGTTTTGGTATTTTGATGTCTATCCACACACACAGAAAAGCATTCTCTAAGGCAACATAAACATGACGCGCCACTTTCTCCTACTTATTGCATCACTACTCGTTCTTGCTGGCTGTTCATCAAGCGACAGCCGCTACTCGCTTAGCGATGATACCGCGCCAAGCGAGCCAATTTCCGTCGAGCACATTGAAGATGCTATCCCACAATATGAGCCCTACAGCTTAGGGGGTAACAGCAACTACACACTTCGCGGTGAGCACTACACGATTATTCGTGATGCCAAAGGTTTCACCCAATCAGGCAAAGCTTCGTGGTATGGAAAAAAATTCCACGGGCACTTAACGTCAAATGGTGAAATCTACGATATGTACTCGATGACGGCAGCACATAAAACTCTGCCGATTCCAAGTTATGTCAAAGTGACCAACAAAGATAACGGTAAAACGACCGTTGTTCGTGTCAATGACCGCGGCCCGTTTCATGAAGGGCGCATTATCGACTTAAGCTACGCGGCAGCCTATAAACTCGATGTGGTCAAAACAGGCACGGCAAATGTTGAAATTGAAGTGATTACCGTCGAAAGACCGACAGGTGAGAACAAAAAAAACAGTTTTCCAAGCTATGTGATTCAGGTTGCTAGCTCGCAACATGAAGATCGGGTGCGAACTTTAGCCGAAGATCTGAGTCAGAACCTTTCAGTCGAGAGCTTTATCAATAGTAGCGAATCCATTCATCAGGTAATGCTTGGGCCGTTTACTGACTATAAGCTGACGCAAGACACCCTCGACAAAGTTAAGCTGCTGGGACATTCAACAGCATTTATAAGAAAACAAACAGTTACACATTAGGACTTCCCCAGATTCTCGGTTTATGCTGGCCTGTACTAGAACACGAGTTCTGTTAAGATATGGACTGTTAACACATAATTTGTATTCATCATGAAAAAAACAACGCTATTCAAATCTTTCATGGCTTCTACCGTTGCCCTTACTGCAACACTGGCCAATGCTTCACCTATTGTCGTCCCTGACGCACCACAAATAGCCGCTAAAGGTTATGTTCTTCTCGACTTCCACTCCGGAAAAGTGCTTGCCGAAAAAGAGATGAACACTAAATTATCGCCTGCAAGCTTAACTAAGATGATGACAAGTTATGTCGTGGGTCAAGAAATTGAGCGTGGCAATATTTCCCTTGACGATGATGTAACAATCAGTAAAAACGCTTGGGCTAAGAATTTCCCAGATTCGTCGAAAATGTTTATCGAAGTGGGCACGACAGTGAAAGTTGCCGACTTAAACAAAGGCATCATCATCCAATCTGGTAACGATGCTTGTGTCGCCATGGCTGAACATATTGCAGGTTCTGAAGATGCGTTTGTCGATCTAATGAACGCATGGGCGAGTTCAATTGGTATGACCAACACACACTTTGCCAACGTGCATGGTTTAGACGACGACCAGCTTTACTCTACGCCATATGACATGGCGCTACTGGGCGCGGCGCTGATTCGCGATGTACCAGAAGAGTACCGTATCTATTCAGAGAAGAAATACACTTATAACGGCATCACCCAGTACAACCGTAACGGTCTACTGTGGGATAAGAGCATGAATGTTGATGGCATAAAAACTGGCCACACGAGTAATGCAGGCTACAGCCTGGTTAGCTCAGCGACTGAAGGTAAAATGCGCTTAGTTGCGGTTGTCATGGGAGCTAAAGATGCGAACTCACGTAAATCTGAAAGCAAAAAGCTACTTAGCTACGGCTTCCGCTTCTTTGAAACCGTTGCACCACATAAAGCGGGCGAAACCTTCGTTGAAGAAACGGTTTGGATGGGTAACAAAGACAAAGTCACGCTTGGTCTTGATCAAGATACCTACGTCACCCTACCGCGCGGTCAAGCACAGAAGCTAAGCGCAAGTTTTGTTCTTGAGAAAGAACTTGAAGCGCCAATTATGAAAGGTGATGTTGTTGGTAAGCTATACTATCAACTGGAAGGCGAAGACATTGCACAGTACCCTCTTCTAGCGCTTGAAGATGTTGAGCAAGGCGGCCTATTTAGTCGTCTATGGGATTACATCGTACTGCTTTTTAAAGGTTTGTTTTAAACAAGAACTTTGAGAAGACAAAAGCCGCCTAGTGCGGCTTTTTTGATCGCTTGAGATCCATCACAATAGTCAGTAATATTCGCCTCCGTAAAAGAAATTCAAACTTGGAGTATCCAATATGTTGACCATCAACTCAGATGCAAAACTCAAAGACTTACTTGAGTTCCCTTGCTCGTTTACCTACAAAGTAATGGGTCACGCAAAGCCTGAACTGCCAGAACTGGTTTTGGAAGTGATTCAGCGCCATGCTCCAGGAGATTACAGCCCAACGGTTAAACCGAGTGCGAAAGGCAACTACCACTCGGTATCAATCAACATCACTGCGACTTCTATTGAGCAAGTAGAGACTCTATACAAAGAGTTAGGTGAAATTGATATCGTTCGTATGGTTCTGTAACGCATACATTCTATATTTTTTGATAGCTTAAAAAATATTTTAAAAAGCGGCTCATGCCGCTTTTTTTTATTTATCAATAAGATAAAGTACGCCCCTCAACTTATAGGTTAAAAAGCTGTTATCCATGTGTAGTGCCAAGACACAATAGTGTTTATAATCGGCTTTTGTAATTGAAAATGTTTATTAACCCACTGCGGAAGTAAGGATGCAAAATCAACTTGTCGTTAAACGACTTGGTCGACAAGACTATCACCCTGTCTGGCAAGCCATGCATGACTTCACAGACAATCGCACCGAAGAGAGCCCGGATGAGGTCTGGTTGGTTGAACACAACCCTGTGTTCACTCAAGGCCAAGCAGGTAAAGCAGAGCACTTGATCGACACTGGCGACATTCCAGTGGTTCAAAGCGACCGCGGTGGGCAAGTCACCTATCATGGCCCCGGCCAGTTGGTGGTTTACTTTCTGATTAACTTAAGGCGTAAAAAATTAGGTGTTCGAGATCTCGTCACTCATATAGAGAACCTCGTCATTAACACTTTAAAGGCCTACAATATCGAGTCGGCGGCGAAACCCGACGCCCCTGGCGTTTATGTCGATAATAAGAAGATCTGCTCGCTTGGTTTGAGGATCCGAAAAGGTTGTTCATTCCATGGCCTCGCGCTCAACGTAAACATGGATCTGTCGCCATTCTTGCGGATTAACCCTTGTGGTTACCAAGGCATGGAGATGATTCAGGTTAGCGAAGTGGGTGGCCCTAGCGAAATTGAAGCAGTGGAACAACAATTAGTAGAAGAGCTAATGGAGCTACTCAACTATGAGCAAGTGACGTTTAGCACAGAAGCAATGACTAAGAAGCAAGAAGAAGCATGAGCAAACCTATCCAAATGGAAAAAGGCGTTAAGTACCGCGACGCCGATAAAATGGCATTGATTCCAGTTAAAAACATGCCAACGGAGCAGAAAGAAGTTCTTCGCAAACCGGAATGGATGAAGATAAAGCTACCTGCTGACAGTAAGCGTATTCAAGACATCAAATCTGCAATGCGTAAGAACGACCTTCACTCAGTCTGTGAAGAAGCTTCTTGTCCAAACTTAGCCGAGTGTTTTAACCACGGTACAGCGACCTTCATGATTTTAGGTGCTATCTGTACTCGTCGCTGCCCATTCTGTGATGTTGCCCATGGTCGTCCCCTTGCTCCTGAAGTTGGTGAGCCAAAGAAACTGGCTAAAACCATTTCTGATATGAAGCTGAAGTATGTGGTTATTACCTCTGTAGACCGCGATGACTTACGTGACGGTGGCGCCCAGCATTTCGCGGACTGTAACCGCGAAATCCGTGAGCTGAACCCGAACATCAAGATTGAAACTCTGGTTCCTGACTTCCGTGGTCGGATGGATGTCGCTCTGGACTTACTAAAAGACAATCCACCAGATGTGTTCAACCACAACTTAGAAACGGCACCACGCTTATATCGTAAAGCTCGCCCAGGTGCGAACTACAAGTGGTCACTACAACTTCTGCAAAAATTCAAAGAGCAGCACCCAGACGTTCCAACTAAATCTGGTCTTATGATGGGTTTAGGCGAAACAAAAGAAGAGATCATCGAAGTACTAAAAGATCTTCGTGCTCACGGCGTAACGATGTTGACTCTAGGCCAATACCTAGCACCGAGCCGCCATCACCTTCCCGTTGAGCGCTATGTGCCACCAGCGGAGTTTGATGAGTTAAAAGACATCGCTCTTGAGCTAGGCTTTACTCATGCAGCGTGTGGTCCGTTTGTTCGCTCGTCTTACCATGCCGACATGCAGGCGCAAGGTAAAGAAGTGAAGTAACATTCACACTTTTCTGATGAAAAGGGTTAGCTAACAGCTAGCCCTTTTTTAT
>NZ_JYJP01000054.1 GCF_001012815.1 Vibrio mexicanus | reverse complement strand
TTAATGGCCACTTCGGTCATTACATCTTTCAAGCGATCAATTCCAAATATCCCGTCTTTGCCTTTGGCAGTTTGAATTAACTTACCACCAAAAGGAAGCAGGTCAAATTCACTCTCAAGTCTCGCTTGTTGGGCGCGTTCCGAGTAATACTCCGCTACCGATGCATTAGGCTCTATCTGGTGCTGGTAAAGCTCTGGCATTGGTTCGCGCACTTTTACATCCCCGAACCAGCGTCAACAGGTGTCATGATGGGGTATTCACTTCCTTCGTCGTCCAAGTCTAAGCCCGTCTGTTCGTATTTTTGATAAATGCGAATGCTGTGAGTGTGACTGCTGGTAATCAGCTCTCCGTCTTCGTTAGTACCAAATATAGGCGAAAGTAGCTGTAGCCGTTCACGCCGCATGAAAACTGAAACCATTTAAATAAGAAACCGCCCATTTCTCACTATAGGCGGTTTCTTGGTTTCGGTGCTAGGTTTAAACGAGATTTAAATCTGGATTAAACTGATGACAGGTAACTGAGCGTTATCGCGCCTCATTGACTTGCTACCTTCTATCGAGTTTGCCAAGCTGGATAGCCTGATTATCTTTCCATTTGGTTGGTGTTTGAGCTTTCTCTTTTGCAAGTTCCACATTGAGCTGCTTCTTAGTGTAATCTCCAATAAAGTCACTGAACTCATTGTTGAGGTACTCGTGAAATAACCTAGGTCCATCGCCTTTGGTTGCAATCCAAATGTTTTTATCGTTTGGATAGGATTCAGATTGCCCTTTACGCCCCATGGAAGAATCCCTTATGTGGTATATCGTATGAGAACTTAGGGCAAGTTGGTCTGGTTTTACATCGAAAATATATTCTCGATAGGCGTATCGATTTCCTTGTGACCACAAGTATTCCTGAGTGACCAGTTGATTATCTATCAGTTTCCAGGCCCCATTTGATATAGAACCGTTTTCTTGCTGATTACTGTGAGAGTTTAGTCTCCATGATAATCGTAAGAAGTAACCTTCGGGATAGAAGTAATACTCATTGTATAATGGGTATCCGCCACGGAGCATTTCGGGAAGTTGCGCTAGTTCTGCTTTAGATTGTTTCCATTGGTAGCCACCATCAGTAATGGCGGTACTACTATGAGTTTGACTTGATCGACTCTCTTTCGCTTGAGTATCGTTTGTTACAGATTCATTAGCCGAAGCCATTACATTGCTTTCGGAGATCTGTTTAAACTCCTTATTACTGCTTTGAGGATCTTTAGTCGCTACAGATGCAGAGCTGCTATCTGCGACCGCTTGGCTATTATTGTCCGTAGTCACTATCGGTGTTTTTGTACTTGAAGTCGCGGATGCAGCTGTAGATGCAGTAGCTGCGGTTTGGGTAGCGACTTCAGCCAAATTATTATCACTTGACGCGTCGGATTCAGGTGACTCTACCGTTTTACTCTCAGCAGCTTGTGGCTGATTGTTAGTAGTTAGTTGGGGGGCATCATCCCTTTTTAGAACCAAAGCGACATCTGGTAGGTATTCCGTCTGACCATAAGCGTTTGGAAGAATACCTTCTGTGATATTGCTTAAGCGTCGGCAGCCAGGTTTCGCGTCGGTATTGTTCATCGATTGATCAAAATAGAGACTGTAGATTTTTCCGCGTTCAAATTCAGATGTTAAATTGCATACGAATGGTGAGTTGTCAGCTTTTGATGGCAGTAGATGTGCTTCCAAGTAATTGGATGGAATCACAAAGGTGATGTCATGTCTTCCAGGTTCTAGTTCGATTTCAACCAACCCACTTCTTAATTCGACAATCCGCTGATCATTGACGAAAAATGCAGAATAGACACCTCCATTTGTGAACCTTGCATTGCGCCAAAGCAATAGAGTGGCGTTTACCTGACTTTTGATTGAGTCAACCTTGCCAGAGAAGCTTGTTCCTGTTTCTTTTGAAGCGTTGACGGCACAACCTGTAATCATTCCAATCACAAACAGTGGCAGTAGTTTTTTGACTAGAGTTTTCATTGTTTCCTCCTTCAAAGGCACTCCATAGATAGTATTGACTAGCTAGTTTTACGGGTTGGTGATAACTCTAGTGTTATTGTTTTGAATCAATTTTTTGTTGAATAAATGTACAGCCCAAATTAGATACCAATTAGTTATATTGTTATGAAGTACGTCAGGCGTTGAACCAATTCATAAGTATTGCCAACAAAATAGAGCATAAAAGTAGTAATCACTCGCCAAGCGATTACTATAGGGGCCATTGTCTTCTTACCATTCTAGTTTCATGCGAATCAAAACCATTGCTTGGCAAGACGCCCTTCCAATAAGGCATACCGTTTTATGGCCCGATAAAGCCATCGAATTTTGCAAAGTCGAAGGGGATGAGCACGCCAACCATTACGGCGCTTTTGTCGATCAAACCTTAGTGTGTGTTGCTTCAATCTATATAAAAGAAAGCTGTGATGGGCGCACGGCTCGCTTAAGAAAGTTTGCGACGTTGCCACAATACCAAGGGCAGGGGGTTGGCAGCAAAGTGATTGAGCATGCTATTACAAAGCTTAAGGCAGAGCAGGTGTTGCGTTTTTGGTGTGATGCTCGAACCAGTGCCCTTGGTTTTTATCAACGATTTGGGCTTGAAGTAGAAGGCGATGAGTTTGATAAGTCAGGCGTTAAGTATTTCAAGATGTCGGTTGAGTTGTAATAGCATAATAGTTTATTGGGGATTGAAGTCGTCATGAAAGGATTTGTATGTTTGTGATCGAGACCGAGCGTTTGGTAATACGCGATATGACCTTAGATGATGAAGTGGCGTTTGTCGCTTTGTCACAAGACCCTAAATATCAACGCTTCTATGATGAGGAAGATTGCCAAGCATCAAAGTATCGCGAACTGACGCACCTGTTTATTGAACAAGCGAAAGAGGTGCCACGTACCTCTTATCAATTAGCGGTGGAATGTAAAAACAAGGGGCACTTTATTGGCATTGTATGTCTGCGTTTGGAGGAGAATAAACAGGCGTCGATGGGCTGTGGCCTAGCAAGAGAGCATCAAGGCGATGGATTAAGCCTTGAAGCAGCCAAAGCGCTCGCTGATTATGGTTTTCGTAATCTTGGTGTGCACCGAATTTATGCCGAAACCATTAGTAAGAACCTACCTGCGATAAAACTATGTCAAGCACTAGGGATGCGTAAAGAAGCGCATTTTAAACAGCATCGTTTTTTAAAGGCCGCTGGTGGGACACAGTGGTGCTCGCCATGCTAAAAAGCGAATGGACTGCGTAAGGCCCAAGTAAAGCGAACTGGTTGAAATTTTTCGTAACGTTTACGTTATAAATTGCGTAATATCAGCCAGTTAGTAGACGTGAAAACGCTAAAATCTTGAAGAAAATCGCACTGTGCTCATCGTTATTACTTGCTTTCTAGCGCAAAAGGTCGATAATCTTACGTAAAATTTACGTAATTGTTGTGGAGAAACAGGTGAAAGCACCGAAAACAAACGCCGAACTGAAGAAAGCGACTATTAACGAAGCTGCTAAAATAGCTGGGGTATCAATAGCTTCTGTCAGTCGAGCGCTCAACAATAAGCCAGGGATTAGCGAAAAAACACGTAAAAAGATTCTCGATATCTGCAAGGACCTAGGGTACGTACCAAGTACGTCTGCTCGCGAGCTAACGGGAAGTCATAAGAATACCATCGCTATTTCATTAGGCCCCCTTGATTTCTATGCTTCGCGCTATCTAGGAATGTTGTGGCCTTCTTTGTCGTCTGCGATTCGAAAGTCAGGCCGAAACCTACTGCCTGTAAGCTTTGGTGATGTAGATCTAGAGTCAGTTGGTGGCGCTATTTTACTCGGCATTACTGCCGACGATGAACGCATTAAAGCCTGTAAAGACAATGGCTTGCCTTTTGTTTGTATTGGTATGAGTGAAGGGTCATTTTGGGTCGCTCCAGATGATTTTAATGGTGGCCGCGAAGCAACGCAGCACTTAGTCGACAAAGGCTTAACGGATATTTGTTTCGTTACACCAACCACTTACGGCGACGGTTATCAGTTCCGCCACCAAGGTTATATGTCGGTGATGGCAAGTAATGCTCTGCCAGTTCGCGAGCTTAGAACAGGGTCAGAGCCACTTGGCGAGATTGCTGCCTATCGTTACTTTATCAATCTCGATCAGAAAGAGTTGGAATCCTACCAAGGCTTTGTGTGTGAGTGTGATGAGACAGCATTAGGTGTGATAGCAGCCCTCAAAGACAGAGGTTACAAGCTGCCAGATTCCTTCTCTGTAGTGGCTATGACGGCCTGCCAGGTATTTCTAATGAGCTAACAACTGTGGTCCAAGACGCCGATAAGCTGGCAGAGGGCGTCGCCAAACTATTAGAGCAAGCGATATTAGGTGAGAAGCCCGTTGGCTCGGTGGTTCCTGTTTCATTAAAGCTAGGCGAAACCAGCTAATCAGCTAAAAATAGTAAAACCAATCAGATTTTATAAAGGCATGCGCAAAGCATGCCTTTTTTTTACGTAAATGTTCGCAATTACTCAGTGCTGAGAACGTTTACTATCTATATTTCTACATAAGAAGGTCAATTTTAGGTAAAAAAACGCTATTTAAGGCAATTTTGGGTGATTGATCACTAAAATGACATACGCATTTACGTACTTGAAAAGAAATGTGATCAATATAACGTAAGCGCTTACGTAAAGTGTGCATAATCGCCGTAAGTTTTGAAATGAAGGAATCGGGGCAACATGAAAAAAACAATATTAGCAGCATCCCTACTCGCTGCTGGCCTGTCTGCAAATGCTTTCGCTACCACTGAGGTAAACATTGCTGGTTGGGGTGGAAACGATGTCGTTGTATTGAACAATCTCGTTAATGATGTACTTGCTGAAGATTTCACTAAAGCCGGACTAGACGTAAAATATCAAGCAATTGAAGGGGACTTCTCACAATTCATCACCAACTCGCTTTCTGCGGGTACTGCACCAGACGCTTTCTACATTGATGTAGTCTTTGCTAACACGTTAGTTAACTCAGGAAAGGTAGCACCGAACAGTGCAGACCTTAACACGCTATCAAATGAACTAATTCCAAGTCTAAATAGCGCATTTACGCTTAAAGACGCGCAATACGGCGTGGCGAAAGACTTCAACACCATCGCGCTTCAATTTAACAAAGATATCTTCGATGACGCTGAAGTTGACTACCCAACAAACGATGATTCATGGGAAGACTTGCGTACCAAGCTTCTTGAAGTGAAAGAAGTATTGGGTGACGAAGTTTCTGGAATCTGCGTAATGCCTGACTACGCACGTTTCGCACCTTTCGCATTGGCAACGGGTTGGAAGCCTTTCAATGAAGATGGCCAAACGATTCTAGATGAGAACTTCGAGCGCGCGTTTAACTTCTACACAGGTCTTGTGACGGAAGATAAAGTGGGCATTCTGGCGACAGATCTTGGTCAAGGATGGGGCGGCGGCTGTTTTGGCACTGAAGAAACAGCAGTAGCACTAGAGGGTAACTGGATCAGCGGGTACCTGCGCGACAAAGCGCCAAACTTGCCTTACGGCACAACGCTTATGCCTACTGACCCTGTTAGTGGCGAGCGCGGCAACTTATTGTTCACGGTTGCTTGGGGCGTAAACGCCGATGGTAAGAACATCGAAGCGACGCAAAAAGCGGTAGAGATCCTAACTAGTCAGAAGGCTCAAGAATGGGTTTTGGATTCTGGTTTAGCACTGCCAAGTCGTGAAGCTTTAGGCGAGTCTGAATTCTTCGCTCAGCAAGATTCAGAAAGTGAACTAGCCAAACAAGTCTTTGATGGCGCTCTCAACGGAAATGTAGAGCCTTTCGCGTTTGGTGATTACGGTACAGCATGGATGACCCCAATTAACGAAGCGTTAAATTCAGTTCTACTGGGTCAGATGTCGCAGAAAGAAGCGATTAAAATGGCTCAGGAACGTTATAACGCTCTAACAGTAAACTAAACGGGGCGTTGGATGAACTCTTTACGTTTACGCCAACAAGTCTACGGATGGCTCTTAGCAGGGCCATTTGTACTGACGTTGGTAATCTTTTTCCTTTATGCATTAGTCAGAACGGTCTATTTCAGTTTCACGGAATACGATCTGTTTTCAGAAGCTGTTTGGGTAGGCTTGGGTAACTTTAAAGCCCTGCTTTCAGATGATCTGTTTTTACTTTCGCTGGCAAATACAATCTGGTTCTCTCTTATTGTAACCAGTATTCAAACGGTCTTAGCGCTTGGTTTAGCCATCTTGGTGAATTCGAAGATTCGAGCCAAAAGCTTCTTTAGAACAGCTTTTTACCTGCCGAGTATTTTGTCGAGTGCAGCCGTTACGTTGATCTTCATTTGGTTCTACCAAAAGAATGGCTACTTAAATGGTTTTGTTACGGACGTGGTGAATCACTTCCCGCATCTTAGCTGCTTTGTGTTGATTGCAATGGCAACTCAGTTTGTACTAGTGACTAAAGATCGTTTGAAAGGCTTACCGGTAAGTTGGTTTGACCCGGCATGGGCGATTCTGTCTTTCATCATAGCTGCTGTGGGAACATTCGTGGCAAGCGCGATGGGCTGGGTGTCGGTAACAGACGCTGTTGTTGAGGTGAACTGGTTAAATACACGTGACCATGTTGGGCCAATGCCGCTTACGCTGTGGGCTATCGTGATTCAGAACATCTACACCACGATTCCAACTTTCATGCTGCTTTTCTTAGCGGGCCTACAAGGTATCCCAGAAGAACTTTATGAAGCGGCGCATATTGATGGCGCGAACAAGTGGCAACAGCACTGGAACATTACGATTCCTCAACTTGCGCCCGTGACATTCGTTGTTGTGACCTTCTCAATCATCGGCACACTGCAAATGTTCGACCAAGTCGCACTGTTGGGTTCAGCAGCACCGCTGGAATCACGTATTACGCTGGCTTACTACGTTTACCACAACGCCTTCCCACCGGGTGGCACGCCACAAATCGGCATGGCAAGCGCAGCAGCACTCATTTTGGCAACCATTACATTAGCCGTGGTTTACCTGCAAAAAATCTTCGGTATTAAGGAGAAAGCAGATGGCTAACTCAATGACCAATACTCAAAAGCTAGACGAAAAACCTATGGCATCAATGGCTGAGGTCGCTAAGTTCCAAGCACGCCGCCGCTGGGCAAAAGTGGCTTGGGTTTACACCGCGCTACTGGCTATTGCCACCATCATGTTAGGTACGTTCGTTGTTGCATTCCTAGCGAGTTTGAAAGATGACCCACTTGAGCAGCCATTTAAGTTTAGTTTTGCTCAGGTTCAACCAAGCAACTGGGGCGCTGCTTACCAACTTGGTAAACAGGGTAATGATGCGCCTATGTTTGGTGGCTTTGCTCCGGGTGCCGAGGTCGACTTCACCGTGACTTACGCGGTTGAAGAGGGCAAAGAGCTAGCAGTACCAACGATTGAAGTACCGCGTCGCCGACCTGGTACCGGTATGGCTGCTGCGACGGTCACTGACTTTGCATCAGACTACGCTGTGGTATCTGAGCCAAAGCTGGTGGATAGCAACGAAGAGGTGACGTTCATTGAGCGCCGCGGTCGTCGCGAAATTGAAAAAACCGGTCACAGCCAAACGTGGGCATTCACCATCAAGTACGACGGTGAAGGGCCAGAGGTGGCAACGCTACCGCTAACAGTAGAAGCACCGCGCGGCCAGATTCTAATCGACAGCACACTTGCACCAAGCAAGATGGAGCGTCGTGGCCGAGTTGCTGCATGGGACAACGCCGCACCGGGTTTGATTGGTTACGTGTTTAAGTCTTACGTTCGCGTCTACACCGAATCGGTAAGTCTTGATACCGGCAAGAGCTTATTCATGAGCTGGACCATCAACTCGTTTGTCATTGCGATTGGTAAAGTGATTTTAACTCTGTTCTTTGCCTGTACTGCGGGTTACGCCCTAGCAAGACTGAAGTTCACTGGAGCACGTGCAGTATTTGCCTTCATGTTGTTTAGCATGATGATTCCAGGGCAAGTGACCTTTATCTCGAACTACCTGATTTATCGAGAGATTGGCTTACTGAATACGCCTTGGGCCGTGATAACTGCCGTGGTGGCATCCGGGCAAGTTCTTATTATGAAGCAGTTCTTTGAAAACATACCAAAAGAGCTGGAAGAGGCCGCGATTGTCGATGGCGCAAGCCCAGCGGTGATTTTGTGGAAAGTGTTTATGCCATTGGCTAAGCCAGCCATCTTGTCGGTAACAATCCTTGGTTTCCAAGGTGCTTGGAACGACTTCTTCTGGCCGCTGGTGGTGATAAATAGTCCAGCAGATGCGTTCACGCTACCCGTTGGTCTATTGAGTTTACGTAACGCTTATGGCGTAGCAGGTGACTGGAACCTGATATTGGCGGGAGCATTCCTGTCGACAATCCCAGTACTCATTGTGTTTATGGTTTTTCAACGTTACTTCGTTGGTAACGATATTTCTTCCGCTGTTAAAGGTTAATTCTCGGGGATATTTAAGATGTTAATGAATTACACTGCTGGTCAAGGCGAACTTAAAAACTGGATCGTTGAAGAGACGGCATTTGACTCAGCATTCCAAGGTAAATGTGAAGTAGTAATGAGCCAAGGAAATGGCTACATGGGCGCACGTAGCTCAACGGAAGAAAAATACGTGGGACAGGTTCGCAACCTTTTCGTTGCGGGTACATACAACAAGTTTGATGAAGATGAAGTAACAGAGCTGCCAAACGCGGCAGATATGAGCGCTATCGAAATCTTCATCGATGGTCGTCGCTTCCACCTAGAAACGGGTGAAGTAAGCAACTACTCTCGTCGTCTAAACGTGAAAAACGGTGAACTTATCCGTGAGTTCACGTGGACAAACACAGAAGGTAAGAGCTTCGAGATGCGCTTCCGCCGCTTCTTCTCGCAAGCAAACCTTCATCTAATGGCGTTCGATGTTCAAGTTAAGGCTGTGAACAGCGATGCGAAGATTGAAATCCGCTCTGGTGTGGATGCGCAACTTTCAAACTCGGGTGCACAGCACTTCCACGAAGGTGAAAAGCGTATCTATGATAAGCGATTCATTGAGCTTCTACAGCACACAACAGAGAGCAAAGTAGACTTCGTATTCCTAACGTCTCACCGTTACTTTGTAAACGGTCAAGAAACTGAAATCGACCCAGGCCTACAGATGGATCGCCGTAAAGTATGGCTTAACATCCACCACGATCTGAAAGCGGGCGACACATTCGGTACTGAGAAAGTGGGTGTAGTACACACATCTCGCGACAAGCAGTTCGACGTAGAAGACTACGAGCTTCAAGCACTGCGTGACCACGCACTAACCGACCTTAAAGCAAACGCAGACCGCAGCTTCGACGAGCTACTTGCAGACAGCGCGGCTGAATGGGACAAGCGTTGGGCTGGTATGAATATCACTATCGGTGGTAACGACTTTGACCAACTGGCGATTCGTTTTGCTCAGTACCAACTGAACATCTTCACACCAATGCACGATTCTCGTTTCGGTATCGGTGCGAAAGGTCTGTCTGGCGAAGGCTACAAAGGTCACTCGTTCTGGGATACAGAAGTCTTCATGCTTCCGTTCTTCATCTACACAATGCCAGAAGTGGCTCGTAGCCTACTAGAGTACCGCTTCCGCACGCTAGGTGGCGCACGTAAGAAAGCAGCAGACAACGGCTACCTTGGTGCGCAGTTCCCATGGGAATCGGCACTAACAGGTGAAGAAGTCACGCCAGTATGGGGCGCGGTCGATATCATTACAGGTAAGTCGACTAAGATCTGGTCTGGCTTTATCGAGCAGCACATCACGTGTGATATCACTTACGCATTGTGGCAGTACTACCAAATCACAGGCGATCAGAAGTTCATGGATGACATGGGCTACGAGATCATGTTCGACACAGCAACGTTCTGGACGAGCGTCTAGAGTGGCTAGAAGATCGTAATATGTGGGGTATCTGCAACGTTATCGGTCCTGATGAGTACAAAGAGCACATCGATAACAACGCATTCACTAACTACATGGCGGTAGAAAACATCAAGCTAGCGATTCGTTACTACGAAGATCTAGAAGCGTCTAACCCAGAGCTACTGGCTAAGCTATCTGACAAGCTGAACCTAGTTGAAGCTCGTAAGATGTGGCTAGAGCGCGTTGATGACATCTACCTACCACAGCCGCGTGAAGAAGATAAGATCATCCCTCAGGACGATACTTACCTACAGAAAGAGATCATCGACCTAACTAAGTACAAAGAGCAGCCATACGTTGGTGGCCTGTTCCAAGACTACAGCCTAGATCAAGTGAACGAGATGCAGGTTTCTAAGCAAGCTGACATCATGGTTCTATTCCTACAGCAGGAAGACAAGTTCGACCTTGAAACTAAGCTAGCAAACTGGAACTACTACGAGCCGAAGACACTTCACGATTCATCGCTGAGTCTGTCTACGCACTCTGTACTAGCATCAGATGTGGGCAACCCTGAGCTGTCTTACGACCTGTTCCAACAAGCGGCATCTATCGATATCGGCCAGAACATGAAGAGTTCTGACCACGGTATTCACGCGGCGTCTATCGGCGGCATGTGGCAGTGTGTGGTTTACGGTTTCGGTGGTGTTCGTATGCTAGGTGGCAACCTACGTATCAACCCGAACCTACCAAAAGAGTGGGATAGCCTAAACTTCCCAATCTACTGGCAAGGTGAGCGCCTGGAAGTGACGGTTAACCAAGAGCAAGTTCGCATTGAGCGTCCTGAATTTAATGGCCAAGCACTAAACATTGAAGTTGCAGGCGAGCAAAAGTAATCGAATCAACTGAGGTGACTTTCAATGTGTAAGGCGTTTATTTTCGACCTAGACGGCGTAATCACAGACACGGCTGAGCTTCACTACCAAGCTTGGCAACGTATGGCCGACGAAGAGGGTTACCACTTCGACCGTGAAATCAACGAGCAGCTACGTGGCGTTTCTCGTCAAGCGTCTCTGAACATCATTCTTGATGGTGCAGAAATCAGCGAAGAGAAATTCGCCGAGCTAATGAAGCGCAAAAACGACTACTACGTTGATCTTCTAAGCTCTATTACCGCAAAAGATGTGTTGCCAGGTATTGAGCAGTTCCTACTAGAGCTAAACGCGCGTGGCATTAAAGTGGCATTGGCGTCAGCAAGTAAGAATGCTCGTCCAATTTTGCATCGTCTTGGCCTAACGCCGCTGTTTGATGCGATTGGTGACGGTTGGTCGGTGAACCGCTCTAAGCCTGCGCCAGACGTATTCATTCACGCAGCAGGTCAAGTTGGAGTCAACGCTGACGAATGTATCGTGGTTGAAGATGCAGAAGCCGGCGTTGATGCGGCGAAAGAAGCGGGTATGCGTGTTGTTGGCATCGGCCTGATGACCGAGTTGGCCACGCAACATGGCGTTTCGACGACACTAAAGGCATGAACTTAGGCGCAATCCTAGGTTAAGCATAAGAAGAGTGATGGGCGGTGGTGAAAGCCACTGCCCACAACCACCAAGAATTATTAAGGTAGAACAATGGCACGTTTAGAACTGAAGAACATCAACAAAATTTATCCAGATGGTGCCCATATCATCAAGGATGCCAACCTGACCATTGAAGACGGTGAATTTACAGTATTCGTTGGCCCATCAGGCTGTGGTAAATCAACTATGCTTCGCATGGTGGCAGGCTTGGAAGAGATTTCATCAGGGGAGATGTGTTTAGACGGAGAAGTGGTGAATAACCTATCTCCAACCGACCGTGGTATTGGTATGGTGTTCCAATCGTATGCGCTTTACCCGCATATGACGGTCTTTGAGAACATTGCTTTTGGCCTAAAACTGGCGAAAAAAGGCAAAGAAGAAATCGATTCAGCAGTGCGTCAAGTGGCAGAGATGCTAGAGCTGACAAACCTGCTGAAACAAAAACCAAGTCAACTGTCTGGCGGTCAGCGCCAACGTGTGGCTATCGGCCGTGCAATCGTGCGCAACCCTAAGTTGTTCCTATTGGATGAGCCTTTATCTAACTTAGATGCTTCGCTACGTGTTCGCATGCGCCTTCAATTGGCGGAGTATCACCAGAAGCTAAAATCAACGGTTATCTACGTCACGCACGACCAAGTAGAAGCAATGACACTGGCTGATAAAATTGTGGTGCTACGTGATGGCGCAATTGAGCAAGTGGGTTCGCCACTTGAGCTTTACTATTTCCCACAAACCCTTTTCGTCGCAGGCTTTATTGGCTCTCCAAAAATGAACCTGCTTCCTGCAACTCTGGTTTCGGCATGTGACGAGAAAGCAACGGTTGAATCGGCGACTACACATTCCAAGCCGACGTTAACGCAAAAGGTGCAACACAAGGTGCATTGATGACATTGGGCATTCGCCCTGAAGATATCCACCTCGATGAAGAAGGTGTGGGTGTCATCGTGGAAGGCTTTGAGCGCTTGGGTACTGAATCTCTTCTTTACACCACACTTGTGCGCGGTGGTCAGGAAGTGTTGGTTCGCGTTCCGGGTACAGTGAAAGTGGAAGTCGGCCAACGCTTGAACATCCGCATTCCCGCCGAGAAGTGTCACCTATTTGATAGCAAAGGTACAGCTTACCAGCGCGGTATGTCATTGAACGACCTAATCACTTTGCCGCCATCGGTAAGACAAGCTAGCTAACGCTTAGCTCAACAACATAATCAAAATAATTAAAAAAGCCCGCTATCGCGGCGGGCTTAGGATTACTGCGCTTTGAATTCGGGTTGCAGCCCAAATTCTGCGTACTTCTAACGCCTGTTGCAGCAGGCATTTTATAGCCCGTTAGGGCACAGTAACACTGTGATAATAAGGTAATAATCATGAAAAAAACAGTAGTGGCATCCTCCGTCCTATTAAGCTTGCTTGTTTCCCCTCTAGCTCTTGCTGAGCATATGGCAGAAAAAGAGCGAACGACAGAAGATCTCAATGCTAAACTGGAAGCGCTGAAAGAGACTTACTCAACCGCGGAGCTTCTTACTGCTCTTAATGCACCTGCAGCCGAAGAAAGCGGTTTTCACGGCAACATCGGTACCAACATGGAACTTGAGCGCGTAATCCGCGACGACGGTGTCAATGAAGGTAAGCTGAAATACACGCTAGCTCAAGGTAGCTTTCGACATGATAACCTACCGGGCTGGGATTTCGGTTTCTACTCTGGCCGTGAAGAACTGTTTAACGGCAACACCAAACATGCGAGTTACAACCGTGGTGTAAACGCTATACAAGAAATTTGGGCGAACAAAGCATTCAGCTTTGAGCGCGGTACGATTGGTCTTGGCGGTAAGCTTGCGATGGAAAGTATCGACGAGCGTATTCAGCCTGGCGTAAAGGTCTTCGGTTCTTACCGATTAACAGACTCTTTAAGCTTCAATGGATACGCGCTATACCATGTGGAATACAAGCGTGGTGCGGGTACAGAGCTGAGCGTGGATGACGAAGGCAACGTAGTATCAGACAAATTTAAAGGTGAGTTCCCATACTGGGAGATCGAGCCGGGCATCGGTTACCAAATCTCGGATAACTCGGGTGTATGGCTAAACCTACGTCTACAGCAAGGTAAACTTTCTTTAGAGAACAGCGCTAACACGCGTGAAACTGAAACTGAGCAATTCATCAAACCGGGCATCTGGTACAGCTGGGGCAGAGCGTCGGCATCGCTTTGGGGTGAGTTCGGTAAGTTAGAGAAAGAAGATACCAATACTGGCGCGCACGTTTGGACGGAAGACTACAATAAGCTTGGTATTTCAGCTAACTACTCAATTAACAAGAGCTGGAGCATGTTCGGTGAAGTGAGCTACAAAGACATCAAGTTCTCTTCAGGCCCTAACAAAGACCAGTTTGACGGTTACATCCCTCTATTCATTGCAGGCATTAACTACAACTTCTAATTCGACCTAATGTTGCCTCTTCGCCTTCTAACTCGAAGTTCAAAAGCGAAGAGGCTCAAACACTTTTAGAGTGTCTGGGTTTGCCTGTTACCGCTAAATTGGCAAACCCAGTGACTTTACCTACTTGAACGAACTCATCATGACAGAAAAATACCGTCCATATCTTCATATGACGCCAGATACAGGTTGGATGAACGATCCAAATGGTCTGGTTTATTTCCAAGGCCAATACCACCAGTTTTATCAATACTATCCCAGCGATACCGTTTGGGGACCAATGCATTGGGGTCATAAGGTCAGCACCAATCTAATTGATTGGCACGAGCTAGAACCGGCGCTGTACCCAGACGATTCAGGAATGTGCTTTTCTGGCAGCGCGATTGTCGATTGGCACAACACGTCCGGCCTATTTGAAAACGGCAAGCCGGGTTTACTGGCGTTCTATACCTCTTTCATTCAGCCTAAAGTAACGTTGGCTGACGGTTCTGAGGTCGAAGACCCGATTCAGCAGCAGTCTTTGGCCTACAGCCAAGATGGCATCACGTGGAAAAAATATCAAAGCGGCGCGCCAATCATCGCAGCGCGTGGCAATCCCGACTTCCGTGACCCTAAAGTGTTTTGGCATGAGCAAAGCCAAGCGTGGGTAATGGTGGTGTCTTGTGGTCAGCATATTGAGTTTTACCGTTCGACCAATCTACTCGATTGGCGATTAGTGAGCGAATTTGGCTACCGACACGGTGCGCACAGCAAAGGCCCGTGGGAGTGCCCTGACCTGTTTGAACTGCCGATTGAAGGTGCAGACGAGACACGTTGGGTGCTGGTGGTCGGAATTGGCGAAGGCGCTCACTGTGGCGGAGCCGGTACGCAATATTTCATTGGTGATTTCGATGGCGAAACCTTCGTGAATCACAATCACCCAGAGGCGGTACTTTGGCTCGACTTCGGCCGCGATTACTACGCGACTCAATCCTTCTCTGATATCCCAAGTGAAGATGGCCGTCGTATTGTCAGCACTTGGATGAGCAATCACCAATACTCGCTTGAACTACCAACACAAGCATTTCGCAGTTCAATGGCGATGCCACGCGAACTTTTCCTATTTGAAAGTAAGGCAGGACTTCGCGTAGGCCAACGATTTGTTAGAGAGCTTAATAGGGCGTTAAGTCTAGATTCAAAAGAGCCACAACCAACCGATGAGCAAGCGATCCTCATTTACAGTCAGCAAGATGTGATGAAGTTCAGCGCAGAAGTTCATTTAGATTGCGAGCAAGCTTTGCATCTGAATCTTTATCAAGACAATCCGGCATACTTCGAGTTCAAGAGCGTTGAAGAGGGTGTTGAAATTCGGTCTGTTCGACGTGGACAATTTGGCACTGAGCGAATTGATGTTCATTTTCCGCACGACTATCGAGTGACGCTGCCAATTAACACCGAGTTTCAGGTTGAAGTGCTGATTGACCGAGGTTCGGTTGAGCTTGTGATTAATGGCGGTGAATTCAGTTTTACCAATCTGGTTTACGCCCAAGAAACTCAAGCAAGTGTGGCACTGAGTGTGGATAGCGGCACTTTAGGTCTGAGTAATGTTGAAGTATTTAGCGTGGCAGGAGACACATCATGTTAACCCAACAACAAACTGAGAAGGCCCTAAATCAGGTGCTTGATTCGATTGAGCTACCAAAGCTAACCAAAAAAGACGAAAAAGTATTTCTAGAGCGCCTAGAGCATCACTTCCCATCGCTAGTCGGGCAGCTGCATACGCTTTATGGCGAACGTTACGATTTTTTCCTACACCTGCAACAGCTGGTCGTTGTATTGGCGAAAGCCTTTGCTGGCCGTAAGCGCAAGTGGAAGAACCTTGATGAGAAACGCTTGAAAGATCCGACTTGGTACCGAAGCGAGAAGATGCTGGGTATGGCGGTTTACGTTGACTTGTTTGCAGGTGACTTGCAAAAGCTGCAGATGAAGATCCCGTATCTTAAGTCGCTTGGTATCAACTACCTGCACCTTATGCCGCTGTATAAAGCGCCAGAAGGGGATAGCGATGGCGGTTATGCGGTATCGGATTATCGCAAGGTTGATCCGAAATTGGGGACAGAGAAAGATCTCGCCAAGCTTGCGGAAGCCTTGTCAGATGAAGGCATCAGCTTGGTGCTGGACTTCGTGTTCAACCATACCTCGGATGAGCATAAGTGGGCCGTCGAGGCGCGCAAAGGTAACCCAGAGTTTGAAGATTTCTATTACTTCTTCACCGATCAAAAAGAGGTGGATGAGTACAATCAAACGTGTCGTGAGATCTTCCCAACTGTGCGCCGCGGCAGCTTTACCTATCTGGATGATGTTGAAAAACACGTTTGGACCACGTTCAACAGCTTCCAGTGGGATTTGAACTACTCAAACCCAGCGGTATTTAACGCCATTACTGATGAGATGCTGTACCTTGCCAATATTGGTTGTGAAGGGTTACGTTTAGATGCGTTGGCCTTTATCTGGAAAGAGAAATGGACCAGTGTGAAAGCCTGCCCAAAGCGCACACGCTGATTCAGTGTTTCAATACCTGTTTGCAAATCGCCGCGCCAGCCGTGCTATTCAAATCTGAAGCGATTGTTCACCCAGATGAAGTGGCGCAGTACATCGACAAAGAAGAGTGCCAGCTGTCATACAACCCACTAATGATGGCACTAATGTGGGAAAGTTTAGCCACACGCGAAACCAAGCTATTAACCGCCTCTTTGAAGAAAAGTTTTGAGATTTCCGACGAGTGTTCATGGGTGAACTATATTCGTTGTCACGATGATATTGGCTGGACATTTGACGACGCGATTGCTGATCAGCAAGGCATTAATGGCTTTGAACATCGTCGATTCTTAAATCAGTTCTATACCGGAAAGTTTGATGGTTCGTTCTCGCAAGGTGTGCCGTTCCAAGAGAACCCAACTACAGGTGATTGCCGAGTGTGCGGCTCGTTGGCGTCTTTGGCTGGGCTTGAAAAAGCCATCAACACAGATGATTCAACCGCGATTGAACACGCGCTTAAACGGATTCGCTTGCTTAACAGCATTAACCTGAGTATTGGCGGTATTCCGCTTATCTATCAAGGCGATGAGCTAGGCGTCTTAAACGATCATAGTTACCTTGAAGACGAGTTCAAACGCGATGATGCGCGTTGGGTGAATCGACCTGCAATCACACAAGACTCGATTGAGCTCGCTAATACTCTGGGTACTTACCAAAATCGTGTGCATTCTGATCTTAACCAGATGATCAAACTGCGCAAAACCAACGAAGTGTTTGGTGTCGCGAAAACACAGATTCTAGAAACCTATCGTCCTCATCTGTTTGCGTATTGCCGCGAACATGGAAATGGCCGTAAGCTGCTAGCAATTTGTAACTTCAGCGAGCATATGCAAACTTTGCCAGTTTCGATTTGCGATATCTTGCATGGCGATAATGAGCAAGCAACAAAACAAGGCCAAGTGATAGATAAGCTGACGGGTAATCCTGTAACTGGCGACCTGCTAAAGCTATCTGCTTACGATGTGCTTTGGTTAGAGCTGAGCGAAGGTGGCAAATAGTATGACTAAGCGTATTTCAAGCAGAGTTTGGGTGACGGGTGATGCCGTTGTCGATCTCATCCCAGATGGTGAAGCGAGCTATTTAAAATGCCCTGGTGGTGCGCCAGCAAACGTTGCAGTGGGCATCGCGCGTTTGCAAGGAGACGCGGCTTTTATCGGCCGAGCAGGGCAAGATCCATTGGGGCGTTTTTATGCAGTCGACGCTTCAATCTGAGGGTGTAAGTACAGATCAAATGGTTCTGGATGATCAGCAGCGTACTTCCACTGTGATTGTTGATTTGGATGACTCTGGCGAGCGAAGCTTTACCTTTATGGTGAAGCCGAGTGCGGACCAGTTCCTTATTGAATCGGATCTGCCTAATTTCAATCAAGGCGAGTGGCTTCACAGCTGCTCGATTGCACTGGCAAACGAGCCGAGCCGCTCAACGACTTTCGCGGCAATGAATACCTTGAAAGCTGCTAACGGCTTTGTCAGCTTTGATCCTAACTTGCGAGATGAAGTGTGGGCAGATCCAAGTGAGATTAAGCCGACGGTGTTAAAAGCCGTAGCGCTCGCCGATGTGCTCAAATTCTCTGAAGAAGAGCTGGAATTCCTGACAGGTCAATCTGGCATTGAAGAGGGCTTGTCGCACCTTAATTTGGGCTCACAAGTCCTTGCAATTGTCACTTTGGGGGCGAAGGGCGCATACGTCCACTTTAATGGCGAAGGTCGAGTGCTCTCCGGCATCAAAGTGACGCCAGTGGATACGACTGGGGCAGGGGATGCGTTTGTGTCGGGTGTTTTAGCTTACTTAGCGAGCCAAGATGAATGGCGCACATGGCAGGCCATTGAACAGGCTGTGGCTTATGGCAATACCTGCGGCGCATTGGTGACGACCGAGAAAGGAGCCATGACGCTTTGCCAAGCCTAGAAGTGCTTAAGCAGCATATCTAGCGCTCTCGGTTAGATAGCTAGCTCAGTGAGTTAGCCAGCCAAGTAAAATCATTATTTCAAACTTTATAGCCGATGAACACTCAAAGCGTTCATTGGCCTTTTTGCTTTCAGCGTTTTAGTTTCAGGATGCCGACGGAATGTTGTGAACCGTAGACAAAGGTTGTGAGCATTCTAGATTAATTTATGTTATGAATGATTAGCTTGAAAATAACGCCGCGTAGAACAGCAATTTTGTACAAAAAACGCTTGGACGTATGATGGTTGTGTTAAGTCGGGAAGGGAAGCCATTGAGTAATGAAAAAGCCAAATACACAGTATCGAGTGCCTTAGAAGGCATTGAAATTGTGTCGGCGGAATATGAGAAACAGTCGTTTTCCAAGCATGTACATGAGGGCTACACCATCGGTGTGATTGAAGAAGGAGCGCAACGTTTCTTTCGAAGTGGTTCGAACCATATCGCAGGGGAGAGCAGCATTATTTTGGTCAATGCCGATGACGTTCATAACGGTGAATCGGCAACCGTCGATGGGTGGAAATACAAGGCGATTTACCCAACCCCAGAGCACTTTGAACGCATATCGCAAGATTTGCTTGGTAGCACCAAACTGACACCTTATTTCAAAGATTCCGTGATTAATGATTCTCGATTGGCAGACCAACTGCGGCTGATCTTTGATCAAATTGAGAACAATGCGCCTAAGCTGCTGGTGGAAAGCCTACTCTACAGCACTTTAATGTCACTGGCGACGCAGTATGGCCGCACTATCGATATTCCCAAGGACAAAACCACCAGTCAGAAAGGGTTGCAAATGGCGAAGGAATATCTAGACGAATACCCGCAACATGATGTGAGCCTAGAGCGTTTAGCTCAAATTGCGGGGTGCACAAAGTTCCACTTTGTTCGCCAGTTTGGGAAGGCGTTTGGCATCTCTCCTCATGCCTACCAAGTGCAAGCTCGACTGCTTAAAGCCAAAGTATTATTGAAGGCGGGAACCTCGATTGCAGACACCGCTACCGACTGCGGCTTTCACGACCAAAGCCACTTAACCAGACACTTTAAGCGTGCCTTGGGGACGACTCCCAAGCGCTTTCAGCAGCAAGCAAGTTCGTACAAGAACTAACCCCACTCATTGCCTAGCCTAAAGACTCATTAGTACAAAATTAAAAACAGAGTTAATAAGAGCTAGACCATGAAAAATAGACTTCAACCAGACATTACCATTCCCATTTCATCTTCCCCTTCTTCATCCACATTGATAGCGCGAGCAACATTGGATGTGCTTCCATTATGTATTGCTGTCGCGCCTTGGGGAGTGTTGTGTGGCTCAATCGCCATTCAAGTTGGCCTTACATCGCTTCAAGCCCAGCTGATGTCTTTACTGGTATTTGCCGGAGCAGCGCAGCTGTCTTCGTTGTCACTGGTTGGCGCAGCAAGTGGTTACTTGCCGATTCTCTCATCGACCTTTGTGATTAGCTCACGTCATTTGCTCTATTCAGCTGTGTTTCAAAACCGAATTCGCACACTGCCTTGGTATAAGCGAGTCGGTTTTGCTTTTTTCCTCACAGATGAAATGTTTGCCCTTACTGAGTCCTATATGGATAGGTATAAACGGTTTAGCTACTTGTATGCGCTCAGTACTGGGGTAGTGTTTTATCTCATGTGGAATTTGTCTACGTTTGCCGGTGTCATGCTAGGCAGTTATATCGAGGGTTTAGAACATATTGGATTGGAGTTTGCCATCGCGGCGACTTTCATTGCCATTGTGATTCCGTTGATTAAAAACTTATCACTGTTGATTTCAGTCGTGGCAAGTGGCCTGACTATGCTCTTGTTAGAGATGGTTGATTTTGAGATGTCGCTGATTGTCGCAACCGTGACGGGTATGGCGGCGGGCTATCTCATTCAGAGTTGGGAGAAAAAATAATGAGCGTGAACATCTATGGTTTAATTTTCTTGATGGCCGCGATTACATTTAGTTGCCGATACCTGTTCTTAATGCGTAAGTGTCCAATTGTATTAAGTGATAAAGCGCGTAAAGCGTTGGAATACACCGCACCTTCGGTACTGACCGCAATGTGGGTACCAATCGTTTTTTTCGGACATCAAACGACTCAAGATGAATTTGTCACAAGTCCTTTTTTGTATGCAGGGCTCCTTACTTTGTTGGTCGCGGCGAAAGTAAAAAATACACTCGTTGTCGTGACGATTGGAATGGGCGTGTTTGGTCTGCTTCAGGTTTTGTCAAAGATCTAAGTACGAGCGTCTATGTGTTTATGACTGAGTATGTATATGATAGTAGTTTGGTTAGTTGCATGAAGATTAAAATGTCAATATAAGGCTCGACTCGTGTGATCTCACTCGATACATAAGGTTTGACCAATTATTTTGTCAGCAATGATAAACACTCCGTTAAGGTTAAGTGCTAGTCTGAAATCTAAATATGTAATGAATTTAATGAGTTGAGTCGTATTGTTGAGTGTCATTACCTAAGAAATAGTGTCAGCCTAAAGGGGCGATGTTTCATAGGTTTCATTCATTGATATGGCGTGTTTAGCTTCTCTTTGATTGCTTTAATTCCTGTTTTTCTACTCCCTTAGATTGCTTTCGGCTGGCCTCATTCATCGACATGGAGAGCCTATGAATTCGATTATCTTACTTGCTTCAATATTACTCACTGGACTAGCAGCGACCTTTTTTGCCCCGTTGCAGAGTTTGTATCTTGTGACTAAGATGGATGTGCCATCCCAATACGTTGGGGCTTACTTTTTCCTTAGTACTGTTCTGAGTATCTTTTTGAGCCAGCGAGTCGCCACGTATTCCGATAAACAAGTGAGTCGACTGCCTCTCATTCGAGGTTTAAGTGCGATGGGCGTGGTGTCTATGTTTGTCTTTGCTTACTCCACAAACCTCTATGTGATCATTACGACAGGATTCTTAGGCGTGAGTTTTGCTATCGCTGTTGCGCCTCAGCTGTTTGCCTATGCGAGAGAGTCTTACCGAGGCGACAAAGGTGATGTGTTTATGTCTTGGGCGAGGGCGATGATTTCGATTGCTTGGGTGATTGGCCCTCCACTGTCATTTAGTGTGGTTTCGTTTGTCGACTATTCAACGGCGTTTATGATTTCGGCGGGGATGTATTTATGTGTGCTGCTACTCAGCTTTACCATGATTGCCGACGTGAGAGAGTGCACGAATGATGAGGCTCAAGAAGCGGAACAAGAGAGAGACGACGTGCCATTTTGGACAACCAATGTGGTATTGGTGAGCTTGGGTTTTTGTTTGTTCTATCTCGCGCTCAATGCTTACATGTTGGCATTTCCGATCTACATGGTAGAGGTGCTCGGTGAGTCGGAAGCTTCGGTGGGCGGCGTTTTCTCGCTAACTGCTTTAATCGAAGTTCCTGCCATCATCTTGTGTGGATATTTGATCAAACGGGCAGGGAGCCTCAACTTGGTGGTGCTAGCATCGGTGGTGCTGTGTGCATACCTCACAGGTGTCGTGTTCGCACAATCCTACCTTACTATCTATTTCCTAGTACCGTTGGCGGCTTTGGCTGTGGCGCTCAATTCCAGCGCAGGCCTAGCTTACTACCAATCACTGACTGAAACCCGATTAGGTTACGCGAGTACGGTGTACAATAATTTGATTCGCTTTGGTATGGGCGTCGGATCGTTAGTGTTTGGATTGTCGGGTTACTTCGATTTGGCGTTCAGTTTGAAGTTTGGCGCCGTGTGTGCGTTGCTCTCATTCTTACTTTTGATATTTTCTGTCAGATACAAGCGACACACACAGTTGGCGGTGGAAAATTAAGCATTGTTTGCTGAATACCCGTTGACATGGGTATGAGTAACTGGTCATATGACTGTATGAAAAGTAAACGCGCCACCTTCACCCAACAGATTATCATCACTCGTTAGAGTGGTGGGATAGCGCTTTCGCAAAGATTTATCAACCCACCTCAAAAGGTGGGTTTTGTTTTTCCTCCTTTTGAAAAACCTTTCAAGGAGTTGAACATGAAAAAAGTCGCGGTTTTTGGTAAGCCTGGTAGTGGCAAATCCGTTCTCAGTAAGAAGCTTGCTAGTACGTTAGACGTGCCACTTCACCCTCTCGATACGCTTGTCTTCGCCCCTAATGGTGAGCCTCTAACGAGGGAAGCACTTCAATCTAGTCACGATGATATGTTGGCCACGCCCAGTTGGGTCATTGAGGGGTTAGGTCCGCTTGGCCTTTTCCAACAACGTTTAGAAGCGGCTGACACCCTTATCTATATCGATCTCCCTTACCTGACCAGTTACTGGTTCGTCACCAAGCGTTTGCTGAAATCTCTATTTGTCCATCCAGAAGGTTGGCCAGAGGGCAGTAACGTATTGAAAGGAACTTTACAGAGCTATCGATTTCTGAAGCTGAGCCCAACCTTTTGGAATGCGGAGTTTGCAGAGCGTTTGGAGGAGCTGAGTAAGACCAAACAGGTGCACGTGATAAAAAACGCGGCACAATTAGATCGATTTGTTGAAAATATTGTCAAACAAGGGCGATGAGCCATCGCCGCTTAAGCCCATATTTACAGCCTCTGGTGAGCTTCTGTTGCGAGCCAGAGGTTTACTTTTCTTAAACTATTCCACTGAAGCGCGGTGAATCTAGCTTGATTGAGGCGCCGTAGCTACCCAATGAGATAAAAGCAAGTATTAACATTTTGGCAACCTGACTGTTAAGTCAGATTAGAATGCATCGCTCTAACGATTCTGTAACAAAATACATAACCCCTGAAAAAGTAGGTGGCTTTTTAGCGCTAGGCAACAGTTGAGTTGACTGGTCAAATATGTGTCATTTTTACGTAAGAATTAGACTAGAAATATATCAAATGCTTACAAAGTCCGCTTATTAAAGATTGTGGTTTGGTTATTAATTTGAAAGGAAATAACAAGTGATGAAATTACCACAATAAATATAGTGAATTAATTTAAATTAAGATTAATAACCTTACTAACATTGTATGGATTAAAGTGTATATATGAAAATATAAACCTTATTAAGTAAGCGGTTTATTGTTTTTTATAACATTGATATTGGTAAGTTGTTGTTTATAAATGATTAAATTTTATTGATGGGCGAAATGGGGAATAAAGGCCTTCTTTTGTTGTGGTTATATTATTCCATCATGTTAATGTGGGTTTAAAATAACAAGTCGATCAAGTTATAAATTTAATTATTAATTTTGAGCTTTTGGTTTTCTAATTGAGTATATATGTGTATAAAGTTACCCAAATTTTATTATCGCAACTCAATGATACATAAGTTAAATGATAAATAAATGTTAATGTAATATTTATTTATTGTTATTTTGAGCGTTTCGGTTATGCATTTAATTGAGTGCGGGTGAAGTTTTTTATCATCTAACCCAACTTTTTGTCTGTGATCTTTTTCTTTACGTAAAGCATCCAGGGAGGACAAATGAACTTTAAATGTAACTTCAAAGTTGCACTAGCCATAGTTTCCATCGCTACACTTGTGTTTTTTGGCTGGCTCTTTAGTACTGACATGGTGTTGTTCGATCCCAAAGGCCCAATTGGAGAGGCTCAGGAATCGTTAATCATCATCTCGGTTATTCTTATGGCTATCATCATAGTCCCAGTACTGCTTATGTCGGTGTATTTCCCATATAAGTATCGCCATACGAACAAAGAGGCCGAATACAAGCCTAACTGGGAACACTCCACCAAGATTGAAGTGGTTGTGTGGGCCGTTCCGTGTCTTATCATTTTGGCACTTGGCTGGCTGACCTATAAGACTTCTTTCTCTCTGGATCCCCGTGAAGAGATCGTCTCAGACAAAGACCCAATGACAATTCAAGTCGTGGCAATGAACTGGAAGTGGTTATTTATTTATCCAGAACATCAAATTGCAACGGTAAACGAAGTGGCATTCCCTGTTGATCAACCTGTACGTTTTGTTGTGACTTCAGACACAACAATGAACTCATTCTTCATTCCTCAACTGGGTAGCCAAGTTTACGCCATGGCTGGTATGGAAAACCGTTTAAATCTAATGGCTTCAGAGCAGGGCACTTATCGTGGTATCTCTGCAAACTACAGCGGATTTGGTTTTGCGAACATGCGCTTCCAAGCGCACGTTAAAGACGACGCTGGTTTCGACCAGTGGGTTGAGAAGGTAAAAACTTCAGAAAGCAAACTGAATGACGACAGCTACGACTGGCTAACCGCTAACGCAAAAGAGCAAATCAAAACGCCACACCCTGTGACGTACTTTGCGTCTGTCGACCCATTGAGATTTAAAGACATTATTGAAAAACACTCGGGAGCTCAAAATGGCCTATAAAGGCGATGTACACGCTGAACCGGATCCGATATTTGGTAAGCTGAACTGGGACGTTATCCCAGTGACTGACCCTGTTATCTTGCCGGTAATGATCGCTTGTATTCTAGGCGGTCTAGGACTATTTGCTTATATTACTCATCAAGGCAAATGGAAGTACTTGTGGGACAACTGGTTTACATCGGTAGACCACAAGAAGATTGGTATCATGTATATCATTGTCGCGTTAGTATGATGTTACGTGGTTTTGCAGATGCGGTAATGATGCGTACGCAACAAGCGGCATCTACCGTAGACATGAGCTATCTTCCACCCGAGCACTACGACCAGATCTTCTCTGCGCACGGCGTAATCATGATCTTCTTTGTTGCCATGCCGCTGGTGGTGGGCTTGATGAACATCATCGTACCGCTGCAGATTGGTGCGCGTGACGTTGCTTTCCCGTTCCTAAACTCGCTCAGCTTCTGGCTGTTCGTAGTAGGTGCGCTACTGATCAACATCTCTCTGTTTGTTGGTGAGTTTGCTGCAACGGGTTGGTTGGCGTATCCGCCATTGTCTGGCATGGAGTATAGCCCCTGGGTAGGGGTCGATTATTGGCTCTGGTCATTGCAGATCTCGGGTATTGGTACCCTTCTAACGGGTGTGAACTTTGTTGTAACGATTTTACGTATGCGCGCTCCGGGCATGAAGCTTATGCAAATGCCAGTGTTTACGTGGACAGCACTGTGTTCTAACGCTCTGATTGTACTGGCTTTCCCAATTCTAACCGTAACGCTAACGTTACTGACGCTTGATCGCTACATGGGCACGCACTTCTTTACTACCGATATGGGTGGTAACCAGATGATGTACGTGAACTTGATTTGGGCATGGGGTCATCCAGAGGTTTACATCCTGATCTTGCCTGCGTTTGGTATCTTCTCGGAAATTACCGCGACATTCTCGCGTAAACGTCTATTTGGTTACACCTCTTTGGTGTGGGCGACAGCAGTAATCATGGTTCTGTCGTTCGTGGTATGGCTACACCACTTCTTTACCATGGGTGCGGGGGCTAGCGTGAACGCATTCTTTGGTATAGCCACAATGATCATATCGATACCCACCGGGTTAAGATATTTAACTGGCTATTTACCATGTACAAAGGCCGCGTTGAGTTTACTGCAAGTATGTGGTGGACGATCGCTTTCCTAATTACCTTTACCATTGGTGGTATGACGGGTGTCATGCTGGCCATTCCAGCGGCGAACTTTGTTCTACACAACAGCTTGTTCGTTATCGCTCACTTCCACAACGTAATCATTGGTGGTGCGGTATTTGGTTACTTTGCAGGCTTCACTTACTGGTTCCCGAAAGCGACTGGCTTCAAGCTTAATGAGCGCCTAGGTAAGCTTTCGTGTGCGCTATGGACGATCGGTTTCTTCGTTGCCTTCATGCCTGTTTACATTCTTGGCTTCAACGGTATGACGCGTCGTCTAAACGTTGCTGACAACCCAGAGTGGGCACCGCTTCTATGGACGGCGGCATTCGGTGTAGCAATCATTGCAGCAGGCATCGCAGTTCAGTTCTGGCAGGTATTTGTCAGTATCCGTGACCGCAAAGAAAACATGGACACCACAGGTGACCCATGGGATGGCCGTACTCTTGAGTGGGCAACGTCATCTCCACCACCGTTCTACAACTTTGCGACACTGCCAAAGATTGAAGACCGTGATCAGCACTACTACTGCAAGGAAAATGGTACTGCTTACCAAAAACCTGAGCGTTACAAGCGCATTCACATGCCTAAAAACACGTGGGCGGGCGTAGTCATCAGTGCATTCGCGTTGGTATTCGGTTTTGCTTTTGTATGGCACATCTGGTGGTTAGTTATCGCAAGTACTATCGGCATGATCGGTTCTTGGATTGCCTACAGCTTCCAACGCAGCAAAGACTACTTTGTTGAGGTATCAGAAGTTGAAGCAATTGAAGGAGAGCATTTGGCGGCGGTTGAACGCGACAAGAAGAATGTTCAGAAGCCAGAGCAGGATGATGATTCATCGCGCGATGA
Organism: Vibrio mexicanus; assembly: GCF_001012815.1. Lineage (GTDB taxonomy): Bacteria > Pseudomonadota > Gammaproteobacteria > Enterobacterales > Vibrionaceae > Vibrio > Vibrio mexicanus. The sequence continues at coordinate 56,341 of NZ_JYJP01000054.1, read as the reverse complement.
TGACCTAAAACCTGCTGGTGCAACTGCGTAAGGATTTAAGGAACTATTATGACCGCTGTTATTGAAAGCACGCTTAATGAACGTCAGCCGGAATCTTCGGTTGACACTCAAGCACCCCATGGCGGTCATGATGATCACGATCATCATGACTATGCGGGTGACACCATCTTTGGTTTTTGGATCTACATCCTAAGTGACTGTTTGCTTTTCGGTACTCTGTTTGCAGTGTTCGCCGTATTCTCAAACAGCTTTGCTGGCATCATCGAACCGTCTGAACTGTTTAATCTATGGTTCGTGGCTGGTGGTACAGCACTACTACTTCTAAGTAGTTTTACCTTCGGCATGGGTATGCTGAAGGCACAGAACCGCGACATGAAAGGAATGCTTACTTGGTTGGGTATTACCTTCGCGCTGGGTTTAGGCTTCCTAATCATGGAAGTGTACGAGTTTTACCACTTCAGCCAGGCGGGTGCGACGTTTGACAGCAGTGCGTACTGGTCTGCGTTTTACGCTCTAGTTGCGACGCACGGTCTGCACGTATTCGCGGGTTTGATTTGGATGATCGTTCTGTACTTCCACTTTAAGCGCGACGGCTTTACTGAAGATAATCACGCACGTCTGTCTTGTCTGAGCTTATTCTGGCACTTCCTAGATGTTATCTGGATCTGTGTATTTAGTGTTGTTTACCTGATGGGAGTTATGTAATGGGTCATTCTACTGGTGCTCACGGCGAAACTGGCCACGGCGGGCAAGCACACGGCAGCATAAAAGAGTATGTGGGTGGTTTAATCTACTCCATCATTCTGACTGTTATCCCATTTGCAATGGTGATGATGGACGTCGGCAGCCCGCAACTTAAAGTTGCTGTGATCATGGTGTGTGCAGTGGCACAGATCATGGTTCAACTTGTGTTCTTCTTACACATGAACACATCATCTGAACAGATGTGGAATACCACTTCCGCGGTCTTTGTGGTCGTGATTGTGGCGATTATCCTCGTCGGTTCGTTGTGGATTATGGATCACCTAAACCACAACATGCTTATGGGTCACTAAACGGAAGATACAATGTTTAAACATTACCTCCAATTGACCAAACCTGGCATTATCCGCGGCAACTTAGTTGCCGCGGCTGCTGGCTTCTTTTTGGCCTCACAAGGCCAAATTGATTGGCAGACATTTGTGGCAGTTTGTGTTGGTACTACCTTAATTGTTGCCTCTGGTTGCGTGTTCAATAACTACGTGGACCGAGATATCGATGCCAAGATGCAGAGAACTTGTCAGCGTGAACTGGTACAGAAAATCGTACCGGTTTCACATGCGATTAGCTTGGGCTTCGCATCTGGTTTTGTGGGTTTTGCGACGTTGTACTTTTACACGTCTTTTCTTGCGTTTGTTTTCGGTTTATTGGGCTTTGTCGTGTATGTTGGCTTTTACACGCTTTACTACAAACGACAATCAGTTCATGGCACGCTAATCGGTGGCCTGTCTGGCGCTTGTCCACCAGTGATTGGCTACTGCGCGGTAACCAACCAATTTGATGCAGGCGCGGTGATTTTGTTCATCACGTTCTGTATTTGGCAGATCCCGCACTCTTACGCGATCGCGATCTACCGATTCAACGACTACAAAGCGGCGAATATTCCGGTCCTTCCAATTAAAGAAGGCGTAGACAAAGCGCGCACGCACATCATTGCTTACATAGTGGCATTTGCCATTGCGGCTTTAGCGTTAAGTTATCTAGGCTATGCGGGCAGTTGGTATGCACTGGGTGTTGGTTTAGTGAGCTTGTACTGGCTGTATCTGGCGAAGGTGAGCTTCCAAAAAATGCCGACAGAGCAATGGGGCAAGCAGCTTACTATCTTCTCCATCGTATCGATTATGGTGTTCTGTTTGTTGATTTCTATCGACTTTACTTCCCCAGAATTAGCAGCGCCAGAAATGGAGCGACACGCCAAGCAGTATTGATTTCAGAGACGATGCTTCCAGAACTATGGTTCTTTGAGTCATTGCTGTTTGAAGTCTCTATCGGGAGAAGTTAATGCAAATGAATCCTGTGAAATGGGTAATGGTCGCGGGCGCGCTGGCGCTGACTGCGATCTTGGCACTGTATTTGGACAATATTACGGTGCCGGTGGGCGAAAAACCTGTTCAAGCCAAGGATTTAGGCGGTCAGTTTCAACTTAAAAACCTCGATGGCACGGTCGATTTGGCCGAGTACGAAGGCAAAGCAGTCATCATGTATTTTGGTTACTTGAACTGCGCAGAAGTCTGCCCAACCTCAATGGGCGTGATTTCAGCCGCGCTAGGACAAGTGGACGAAGTTCACTATGATGACGTACAAGGTTTCTTTATTAGCGTCGATCCAGAGCGTGATGACCTGCAGTCTCTACACGAGTTCGCGCAGTACTTTGACCCACGCATTCTCGGTATCACAGGGACGCCTGAAGAGATCCAAGCGATGACTCGTCAGTATGGTGTCTACTATGACCTAGTGGCCATGGAATCATCTCGACTTTCTTATACCGTCGACCATGTATCGCGATTTTACATCATCAACCCTCAAGGCGAACTCGTTGATTCTATGAGTTACGCTACCACGCCAATTGAGCTGGCTGCTCGAATTGAGCGCGCGATAACAACCAATAATTAGTACTGCTCAAAGTACAAATCGTTCCAAAACCAATTATTTAGAAATGAGGCCATCAATGAAACTCAAATCTCTTAGCTTGCTGGCTGCAGCGATTTTAATGTCACAAGTTGCGAACGCTCATCATCACGGTGACCACAGCGAACACGCAAACCACAGTGACCATGAGCAACATAGCGACCATGAGAAACACAACCACGACCATGCTCATCATGGGAGTAGCAGCGAGTTCATAGGTGAAAGCCAGTCGATCAGTGACGCGATTACCATTGAAGATGCGCGAGCGAAAGCGACGATCCCTGGTGTTAAAGTGGGTGCGGGATACTTAACCATCGTAAACGAAAGCGATGAAACGCTGCGTCTAACAGAAGCGAAAACTACGGTTGCTGAACACACTGAAATCCACCGCATGTTCATGCGCGATAGCAAAATGGCAATGCGCAAAGTGGAGTACGTTGAAATTGAAGCAAACGAGAAGTTTTACTTAAAGCCAGGTGGCTATCATTTGATGTTTATGATGCTTAACCAACGTTTAACCGATGGTGAAAGTATCGAGGTTGAGTTGGTGTTTGATAATGGCACAACAGCGACCATCGACATGCCAGTGATCAAAGCAGACTAATTTAGCTCAACAGCAAATCGAGATAAGAGGTAGCGGTATGAAAGGGTTAACAGGCTTTATGTTCGGGAGAATGCCTTTCCAGAAAGCAGCAGTCTCAAGCGTTATTGTAAGCGCAGTGATGAGCACCTCGGTGTTGGCAAACCAAGAAGTAGCGCCAGTGCGTACTTCAATGGATACCATCTCTGAAGAGCGAAGTATTCCTTGCTCCGTTGAACTTAGGGGGCTGGCGTCGAAAACCCTTAAGCAAAACCCGCATCGTATGCTGGCTTATGGCGAATCAGACAGCGACAACCAAATGTTCAACGCGCTTGCCGTCGCAGAATACCGAGACCGGGGCAGTCATGTGACGTTTCATGGTGTCGTGAACTCTCAAGGACGTTGTGATACCTCGGTGACGGAAAGCTTTATTCTGCAAACATCGTGTTCAGATGCTCGCCATGAAGCCTTCAGCAAATGGGACTTTCAGGGCAAGCTGAATCAAAATACCATGGTGTTATCGAGCAAGCGTGTGAATGGTAAGCAAGCCTTCCTCACCGATCAGTTCGGACTGCTTTGTTTGGTTACAACCAGACAAGTCGTATCGAGTTAAGCGTTCTGCTAAAGAGAACTCACTCATAGAAAGGTCTAGCCAGTTGGTTAGGCCTTTTTTTACGTCTCGATAAGTCCGAACTTGTCTCAAACTCGATAAAACGAATTTGCTGTCACAGATTATTGCATAATTGAAACTGCTCGCTGTCGCCAGATTTAGAAATGTGATAAATCAGTGATTAACCGATGGGTCATTAGTTTCTAAATAGGTGTAGGTGCTGTAATGGACGACAAAATTATTCTCATTGTTGACGACAACCAAGAAATTTTGGATGCCTTAAGCGAGTATTTAGAACGAGCAAACTTTACCGTAAAGACCGCCACCGATGGTAGCCATATGTGGAAGATCTTAGACTCCACCACACCCGACTTAATCATTTTGGACATCATGTTGCCCGGCGATGATGGGTTAACTTTGTGTCAAAAGCTGCGAACCACGTCTCAGGTGCCTATCATCATGCTGACCGCCGTGACCGATGATGCCGACCGAATTGCGGGATTAGAAATTGGCGCAGATGATTACATCACCAAATCCTTCAATCCTCGAGAGCTGCTCGCACGCATTAAAGCGCTGCTCAGACGTTCCAGTTACACCACGGATAATTCCTCGCGTTTTGTCGAGTTTATGGGGTGGAAGTTTGATACGTTGAAGCGGCATCTATTGGGATCGCAAGGTGAGGTTGTCGCTTTGTCTGGCGCTGACTATAACTTGCTGACGTTGATGTTGAGTTCACCGAATCGTTTACTGAGTCGCAATGATATTGCTCAAGCCTTTGGGGGCGTGATGCCGAGCCACTAGAGCGAGGTATCGACGTTCAGATTAGCCGTCTGAGAAAACAGATTGGGGACCATGACCGAAGCGTGATTATGAGCCTCCGAAATCAAGGTTACATGTTTGTCTTAGATTCAGCGGTGAACTGATATGTTTGCGAAAGCGCCGTTCCAGTCTATGGTATCTCGCATCACTTTCTCGATGCTGGCGGTGATCGTGGTGGCCGAAGTCTTTGTTGGTGCTATTTGGTATACCAGTAACGCAGAATCCAAGAAAGAATCAGCATGGAATGCGATGTCGGCCATCACCACGTCTGCCTCCGACACGATTAATTATTTTGTCGACTTACCGACAAGCTATCGCCATTTAGTGTTGCAGCAGTTACGCAATATGGGCGGTACGCGATTTTTTATTTCGATCAACAGCCATCATCTTGATGTTCAGTCGCTCGATAATTACACCTTAGTGGAAGGTATCGAGCAGCAATCGATCGAACTACTTCAACAGAAAATGAAGTACCCAAAAGAGTCTTCATTGGTGATTACCCACCGCGAAGATTTGGTGGTGTTTGACTCAGAGCTCAAGCTCGATGAACTGCCAGCGCTGTGGAAAGACTACAGTTTGGTGTTAGGGGACTTGGATCTTCCGATTGTAGTGATTCAAACCAAACTAGATGATGGTTGGTTATACATGGCGACGGTTCTGCCGCTGTCATACAACTCACTGACGAACGAGATCTTCGAAACCAAACAGTTAGTATTTCTTGTTATCGCGACGATTTTGTTGCTTGGTGTAGCTTACATAGTGGCGCAGAAAGAGGTGCGTCCTTTCCGCTCATTGGCGCGTTCTGCGTCTTTGATGAGCGCGCGTATGGAAGTCGAACCTATCGAGGAAGAGGGCAGTGTTGAAACTCGAGCTGCCATCCACGCATTCAACAAGATGAATCAAAGGATCAAATCTTATCTACGCGATCGAGAGTTGTTCTTTAACGCCGTTTCTCACGATATTAAAACGCCTTTGGCTTGTTTAAAACTGCGTACCGAAATGTTGGATGATGTTCAAGCAAGGCTGCGATTCGAAAAGCTTCTTAATGACATGGAGCTGATGCTTGATGGTGCCTTGCAGTGCTTAAAGGATGAGGGTATCCACGAAGACTTAGACTGGGTGAACCTTGAAGAAGTAATCAACCAAAGCGCCGAAATACACAATCGGGAAGAGAATCGTGTGCAGGTTTCCGTTCAGGGTAACGTGGTTATTTTTGGTCGCCCACTATCGATTCGCAGATGTATCGCTAACTTGGTTGAAAACGGGGTCAAATATGGCGACTACGTGGATGTGGATGCTTCTTATCATAAGGGTGTTGCCACCATAACCTTCAAAGACTATGGGGAGGGTGTACCTGAAGACAAGTTTGAGGACATTTTCAAACCCTATACCCGTCTTGATAATGAATCGACCCCGGCAGTGGTTTAGGTTTGGCCATTGCGAGAACCATCGCCAGAACACACGGTGGTGATATCACGATGTCAAACGATGAAGAGCAAGGGCTAATCGTGAACCTAACTTTAGAGAGTGCTCAATGAGAATACGTAAGGCAATGCTGGCTTTGATATTGGCGTCTGGTTTAGCTTCTAGTCTCCCTTCAATGGCTTTTGCAGAGGAGGTCGAGTTCTTACATTGGTGGACATCAAAAGGAGAGCTTGAGGCTTTATCAGTCATTGAAGGAAGCTTTGATAAAACCCCACACCGACTTCGTAGTGATCCGATTGTGGGTGGTGGTGGAGCAGCGGCAAAGACGACTCTGCAGTTTCGAGCCATTGCGGGTAATCCGCCGCATATGGCGTTGATGGAAGGCCCAGCAATTTCCTCTTGGGCGGCGCTAGGCTTTCTAGTGGATTTGGATGAAGTCGCTGCTCAGCAGCAGTGGGACACTTTGTTATACAGCGATATTCGAAATATTAACCGCTATAAGCAGAATTACGTGGCTATCCCGATGAACATCCACCGTCTTAATTGGATGTGGATTAATTATGATGTACTCGCTCAGCATAAGGTTGAGATCCCTAGTGATTGGGAATCTCTGATTCAAGGTCTGGAACAGCTCAAACAGGCGGGTGTTAAACCCATCGCGTTGGGTAATGATCAATGGCAAATCGTACAACTGTTCGAGAACATTGCTTTTGGGGTTGGCGGCCCAGATTATTACGTGGATGCGTTTGTGAACCTCAATCCTGAAGCATTAAACAGCGATACAACAAAGCAGGTGTTTGAACGTTTTCGTCAGATAAGCCAGATTGCTGGTTCTCCATTGCCAACCATGCGTTGGGATGAAGGGGTCGAAGCTCTGATGCGTGGTGATCATGCATTTCAGTTTACCGGTGACTGGGCATTGGGCGAGATCCTCTATCATCACAATGACGTACCTAAGCATATTCGCTGTGCGCCGTTTCCTTCGACGGAGTCCGGTTTTATCTATAACTCAGACAGCTTAGTCTTTTTCCGTCACTTTGATTCTAAGCGTCCGTCGGGGATGGATGTGGTTTCAGAGTTAAGTTCACCTGAGTTTTTGTTAGAACTGAACAGACGAAAAGGCAGTATTCCGGCCCAAAAGAACATTCCGATTGATTCTTTGTCGAGTTGTCAAAAGCAGTCTTACGCCGATTATCAAAAGGCGATTGAGAAAGGCGCTGCCATACCAAGTATTGTGGATTCGATGGCCGTGGACCCAATTGTACAAAACGCGGTGGCGAGCGAGCTTTATCGCTACTTCTCGGATGACTCGGTTCAACCTGAAACGGTTGTCGTACGTTTGATGGGGATTCGAGTACGAACGCCTTAGCGCAGACTAGGTTTGAATAGTCGTAAAATAGATTTGTAACGACTTTGTTTACAAAACGGCTACAAACCGACAAACGACTTATCTCGTCATTTCGGTATTATCAAATGGCATCTTGATAAAAGAAGCCACCCCCTACAACTCCAAAGGGCACCGATTATCGGTGCCCTTTTTTTGTCTTCTGTACCGCATAAGTCATTAAATATTGGCTCTTTCTCAAGGTATTACACGATTATTTCGTGTTTGTAAGCAGTCTACTTACAAATCGATAGCCATTTGTAACCTTTAGCTTTTTGCCGAGTGATAGTTTAAGCATGCCACAACGTGAAATGTATAAAGGAATCTAACTATGTTGAACAATGCTAAGAGTGGGCTATCCCGGCTATCCTCCATCGGGAAAGCGCTGATGCTACCTATCTCTATTTTGCCAGCCGCAGGTCTTCTACTTGCGTTTGGTGCCAAACTTGATATTCCATTGATGATGAGAGCCGGGGGATCATCTTTGAAAACCTCGCTTTGCTCTTTGCTGTCGGTGCCGCGGTGGGTCTAACCAAAGAATCGGGTATTGCCGCCCTAGCAGCGATTGTTGCTATGATGGTAATGAATGCAACCATGGGTGTTGCTTTAGGTATTACGCCAGAAATGGCCATGAGCGGTGGTAAATATGCCATGGTAATGGGCATACCGTCACTGCAAACCGGTGTGTTTGGTGGTTTGATAGCGGGTGTGCTTGCAGCCGTCATGTATCAAAAGTTCTACGATACTAAGCTACCAGACTTTCTTGGCTTTTTTGCGGGTAAGCGTTTCGTACCAATTGTTACCGCGTTTAGCGCTTTCTTGATCGGCTTAGTGCTTCCGTATGTTTGGTCTTACATCCAATCGGGTATTGATGCGCTGTCTCATATGGCCAATGGCGGTAACATGTATGTGTCTACCTTCATCTATGGCTTTATGGAGCGTGCGCTTATTCCTGTTGGTCTGCACCACATCTTCTACAGCCCTTACTGGTTCTCTTTTGGTGAATACACAACTCTATCCGGTACCGTAGTGAATGGTGACCACACTATCTGGTTCAAAATGCTTGAAGATGGCGTAACGACTTTCTCAACGGATGAATATCAATCGGCAGGTAAGTTCCTATCGGGTAACTTCGCTATTTACATGTTCGCTTTCCCAGCAGCTTGTCTAGCGATGTACCACGAAGCGAAAGATAAGAACAAGAAGATCGCTGCGGGTATTTTAGGTTCAGCGGCGTTAACGTCATTCGTGACAGGTATTACAGAGCCTGTGGAGTTTGCGTTTATCTTTGTTGCACCACTGCTTTACGTATTCTCTGCCATTATGGCGGGTGTGTCATACGCAGTAACGTATGCATTGGATGTTCACATTGGTAAAACATTCTCTGCGGGAATCATCGACTTTGTCTCCTTCGGTGTGCTGCCTTCTATGGACGGTTTTAATACCAACTGGGTGAACGTATTGCTGTGGGGCTCTGCTATGGCGGTGATTTACTACAGTGTGTTCCGCTTTGCGATTCGTAAGTTTAACTTCAAGACTGTGGGTCGTGATGATGGAGAGCTTAAAGCTATCGAACTATCGAACGAAGATTTGGCGACGGAAATCCTGCCTCTGATTGGTGGTAAACCGAACATCATTACCGCTGGCGCCTGTATTACTCGACTGCGTTTAGAGTTGAAAGACCTATCGATAGTTGATGATGAGGCGATTAAGGCTCTGGGTGCAATGGGTGTGATTCGAGTCGGTAGCAACGGATTGCAAATCATCCTAGGCGCAAAAGCTCAGTTTGTTTCAGAGATCATCAACAGTTCAGGTGATGCATCAGCAGTGCAAACGGCGGCGAATCCTGCGTAGCGAATATCAATCTAACTGATGAGTTCAGGCCATGGTTTTCGCCATGGCCTTTTTAGTACGTAATGTTATTGCCATTTTGCAGCAGCTTGAGACGTTATAATTGATTGTCACCTAATGGCAATTTTTACGCGTAAGATACTCATATAGTTACCCCATCAACGAGATAAACCTGTTTCTGACAAGGGGTAGACAATGAACACACTGATTATCAATGCAAACGTATTTAATGGTACTGATGACAAACTGATTGAAAATGTTTCGGTGCTTATTCAAGACAATCTGATCATTCAGATTGGCGATATTGACCCAGCGATTGCCGATGAAATCATCGACGCGAATGGCGGTACCGTGATGCCAGGTTTGATTGACGCTCACGTTCATATCACTCTTTCGGCGGGCTTTAATGTACTGGATTCAATGACCACGAACGAGATTGCTATACGTTCTGCGAAAATCTCCCAAGAGATGCTGATGCGCGGTTTCACAACATGCCGTGATGTTGGCGGCAATACGTTAGGGTTGAAAAACGCGATTGATACTGGCTACGCGACAGGGCCTCGAATCTTACCTTCGCAAGCGGCAATTTCGCAAACTTGCGGCCACTCTGATTATCGTCAGAACCAAGCGCAGCAGCGTTTAGCCAGTGGTCACGAAGATTCTCCAATCATGAAAACAGGCACCTTCAAAGTAGCCGATGGCAGAACGGAAGTGCTGAAAGCGGTGCGTGAGCAACTATTCAACGGCGCATCTCAAATCAAAATTATGGCGGGTGGTGGCGCGTCTTCGACGTATGATCCTCTTGATACGCTGCAATACACGTTAGATGAGATGAAAGCGGCAGTAGAAGCCGCGAGCGATTATGGCACTTATGTGGCGGCGCACATCCATACCGCACCGGCAATGCACAGAGCGGCGGAAGCTGGCGTTAAATGTTTTGAACACGCAACAATAATGGATGACGAGATCGCTCAAATCATCAAAGAAAAAGGCATTTGGGTTGTACCTTCGTACTTTACCTCATCGCTAATTGCAGAGCGTAAGATTCCACTGCCTAATGAAGAGACGTACCAGAAGACAGAACGTGTGGGCAAAGCAATGTTCAAGTCCGCTGAGCTGATTAAGAAATACAACATCGAAAACATCGCATTTGGCACTGACTGTGTGGGCACAAGCAATGTGCACGAGACTCAAATGCAAGAACTGACAGCAATCGAGAACACATTCGACACGATTACTGCCTTGCGTATGGCGACGTCAAATTGTGCTCGTTTATTTGAAATGTCGACTTACCAGCACCCGTATCAGAAAGGTAAATTAGGTCAAATCGTTGAGGGAGCCTATGCGGATTTACTTATCATCGATGGTAACCCACTAGAAGGAGTAGAGTGTGTTGTGAAAGATGAAACTAAAAAAGTGATTATGAAAGATGGCGTTGTTTACAAGAATACGCTGTAGCAATCTAGACCATATTAACTAGTACTAAAGCAGGCTTCGTATGGGGCCTGCTTTTTTTCATTGGTCAGTAAACTCATCCAGAAGTTAAACACAAAGCAGATGACACTTTGTGGTTTGCTTTAGCTTTGCACTCCCCACTAATTACCTGATGTCTATCGAAAATTTATTATCTAGGCTCGCATGAACATCGTTGTTTAGACACCATACCCAGAGCGTATGGAATATTGGTTGCGATAGAAAAGCAAAAGGGAAGGTGAGAGTTCGCATATGGCCTATCAACTTATAAAGTCTTATCCTGCGTTTGGTAGGCATGTTGGGGCAACGACTCTGACGTCGTTCGCCGACTTTTTCATGTTAATCATGATGCCTTGGATGGCACTAACAGTCGACGGCGGCGGTAAAAGTGCGGTGGCTGTAGTGCTCGCCATAGAAAGTTTTCCTCGGGGCTTAGCTATCATTTATGGTGGTCGGCTGGCAGACAAATTTGGGGCCAAACGTCTACTGATTGGGGCACGTTTAGGGTTAGTTCTCCTCTTTGGAGTGTTTGGTAGCTTACTGCTGAATGATTGGGTAAACATTTATACCCTCTGTTTGTTTGCATTGGGATTTAGCTTGTTTAGCGCAAGCATTGCCCCCGCGACAGAGTGCATAGTTCCCTCTATTGTTGAGAAAGATCATTTGAATAGTGCCAACAGCATGATCATGAGTACGATTCAAATGTGTCAGATATTCGCTCCGGCTGCTGCAGCAAGTTCGATTGCTTACTTAGAATCTCTGGGGCAACAAAATCACTTGCAATACTTTTATCCGATTGTAGCGGCGGCAGTCGCCCAGTTGCTTGCCATTTTACTGATTCGAAAGTTACCCATTTCTAATCAATCTCCGTCGCCATCAGGCAGCCTATGGGATGGCATCAAAACGGTCTGGGCGAACAATGAAGTAAGAAACATTATCTTGTTGCTGTTTCTTGTCTGTGTGTTTGCCGTCGGGCCATCGAGTGTCGCTTATCCATTGATTGTTGTTGAGCGCTTTGCTGCTGATGTTAGCAACTATGGTCAGATGTTCTCAGTCCAAGCCGTGGGTGCTATTATTGGATATCTTCTGATTGCAAAGCTGCAGCTTAAAGCCGGTACTGTTAGCCGAGTTTGCATGTTCCAATTGATGATTGCTTCTGCCTTGTTTGCGTTGGCTGTGTTCTATCAGAAATATCTGATTCTGTTGGCTGTCGCATTAATTGGCTTTGCTGATGCTTGTATCAGAGTAACTGTAATTACTCATTTACAAACAACAACGCAGCGTCATATCTTAGGTACAACCATCTCTATGGTTATGCTGTCTGTAGTGGGGGCGATCCCGTTTTCTCGTGCTTTATCTGCTTTCGTAGTCGAGTACTCTTCCGTTGATGTACTATTGATGGGGAGTGGCATTCTAACAGCCGCGACGATCGCAAGCTTTTATCTGATGAGTCGTCGAAAGTTACGTATTCAAACCGAACAATAGGCTGTGGCAGCTATAACTGGAAATGGCTTGTTTCATCAATTGAAAAAGTCAACCAACGGAAATTGGATTCGCTACTGAGAGGGCGAAGTTGATGTTGCGAAGATCTACCAAGAGATTCTTCACGAGCTTTAATCTAAATTACATCAATTTTTAGCCCAGTCACAACTGGGCTTTTTTCTTTTGTCCATCTACTTGTACTTGCTATAAGGGCACTTAATGTTGCTTCAACAATGTCAGCCCGCACTGCAGGTTCAACTGTTTCATTTAGTGATGTGCGTGACTTGGAATGCGATTAGCGTGTATCAACTATCACTGGGGCTTTTACTTGACGTACTCTGTTGGGACTTTTTATATTCTAAGGCGAGAGAGCCAAAATAATCCCCGAAACAATGGCGAGTACGCCAAGGCCTCTCGTGAGGTACCACTTCTCACGTAAAAACCAAATACCCATCAAGAGTCCGAACACAATACTAATCTGTCGTAGTGCGACCACTAAACTTACGTTGTCTGTCATTGTCATAGAAAACAGAACCAACCCGTAAGTTGCAGCCATCATTACACCTGCAATACTGGCATTGCGACGAATATGCCACGCGGTCACGACCTCTTGGAATTTTCCTGATATGAGACACCAAATTAAAGAAGGTACCGCGATGGCCCAAAATTGTGCCCCTAGATAGAAAATGGCGCTGTATTGATCACTGAAGGTTTGATTCGCGACCTCTGTCAGTAGGTTCAACGCTTCTTTGTCGACAATTGAGTAGCCTGTAGTGCCAACTGCCGCTATGAGAGCCCAGAAGACACCGATGTTGGCGTACGATTTTAGTTTTACTTGGCTAAATTGAGTCAACGGAACCAACATACAACCAAACGTAATGAAGAAAAATCCAATCCATTGATAGGGCGTTAATGTATGGCCTAAAGTTAAGCTAATCGCGCCAACCATCATGACAGGCAAGGCACGAGCGATTGGATACACAACGCCAACATCAGCATGTTTATAAGCGACGATGAGCCCCACCAAATAAACAATTTGTGCAATACCACTGGCAAGGAGCATTAACCAAAACTGTTCAGGTAGAGCAGACCAACCAATGGATGCGAGAAACCAAAGTAAATATGGAGTCAGTAAAAAGCAAGCGGCAAAGCTAGCTGCCATCGTAAAGGCCAAACCAGAGCCGGAGTTACTTTTGCCTAAGATGTTCCAACCAGCATGAAGAACTGCTGAAATTACGACGAGTGTTATCGCAAAAAAGTCCATTAACTTTCCTGTATTCTAAATATTTAAGAGCCCCTTAGCGGAGCTCTTGGGAAAGGCCTATTAGCGCTTAATCTCAGCTATCGATTCAATACTAATAGCATCGTGTCGCCAGTATTCGATATCGCAGTCGATTAACTCACCATGTTGATTGTAATTCACACGTTCAACGACCATAGCAGGTGTCCCCGATGTTGCACGAAGTGCTTGAGCAATGTCTCCGAGTAAAGTGCTGGTGGAAATGCGGTAGCGTATCTTTTGGTAGGTCATACCAAAGTGCTCGCGATAGATGTCCGTCAGGGAATTTGAAAAGTCGTAACTCAGTAAGTTTGGAAACAGTTCTGGACGGATGTAGTTGGTCACAAATACCACAGGTCTGTCTTCTAGATAGCGTACACGATCCACTTGATACACATCGGAGAAAGGCTGCAAGTCTAGCAAGCGAGCCGCTTGTTTATTGGCTAGGCTGCTCTTGGCCGAAATTACCTCGGTTTTTGGGCTGCGATTTTGTGCTTTCGCCATGTTGGGAAAGTTAAGCGTTTGAGTAGGGTCGTAACGTAACGGCTCTGGCGAGATGAACCAGCCACGACGATCTTCTCGATAAATTCGACCTTCTGCTTCTAGTAAAGAGAGCGCTTCACGAAGTGTCACGCGGGTGGTGTCAAATGACTCGGCCAACTTACGCTCTGCAGGCAGTTTCTGACGCGGGGAAAGCATACCTGCTTCAATTTGTTCAACAATAGAATCTTTAATTTTTACGTACTGCACGAAGTGTCCTTATCTTTTGCGCCAAGCTTGGGTGTGATTTTCTAACAGTTTACCCAATGTCATCTGTACTAATTTAGCGATCGCTGCGGCAATCATGATCATTACCGCCATGGCGGCTGCAGAACCGGTTTGCCCAGCATCATCCATGTTGAGAATGGACACTGACGCAGGGATAGTATCAGTCGAATAAAGGAATACTACCGCAGAAGTGGTGGTTAATGCATTAACAAACAAGTAGGTAGCAATATCGAGTATTGCTGGTAAGCACACGGGCAACGTGACTTTAAAAAACAGCTTATACTGCGGAAGCTTAACCGAAGCTGCGGTCGCTTCAATTTCTGATGGTAGTTGTTTTAGTGCAGTCAGTGCCGTCATGTGGCCTACGGTGTAATAGTGTACGACCGTGTTGATGACCAAAAATGCCATGGTGCCATATAGGAAGTTAAGTGGGTTGTTGCCATCATTGAAGTAAAAGATGTAGCCCAAGCCCAACACCATACCTGGTACTGCCATTGGCACAACACTCAGCATCTGCATCATTTGACGAATAGGTGCAAAGGCGCGACCCTTTTCAATACCGTAAGCACCAACAAAAATCACAGCAGTACCAATAACGGCAGTCCAACCTGCTAAGGTTAGAGAATTGAAGAACGGGCTCCAACCATAGGTACTGATTTCGGCAAAGTTATAATTGCTGAGAGTAAGTGCCTTGTTCCACGGCCAAAAGGTAACAAGTGAGCCATAAACCGCCATACCTAGCACTGCGAGTACAGCAATTGAAATGAGCGAGCAGTAAGCCAAGCAAAGCCCATCACGCGTCTTGTTTGGTTCTGGTTGATAAGGCACGGAACGGGTGTCGAACAGGTTTTTCTGTTTCTTTTGCACCCAGCGATCGGCGCCAAATGCAATAGCAGCAGGGAAAAGCAACATAATACTTGTCACCGCACCCATAGCAAAATTCTGTTGGCCGACGACTTGTTTAAAGATGTCCGTAGCCAGAACATTGTAGCTACCGCCAATCACTTTTGGCACACCAAAATCAGTGATAACTAACGTGAACACCACGATAAGTGTACTGATCAGCCATATTTGGCCGCTGGAAGCGTAACAACAAAAAAGGTTTTGATTGGCGACGTTTTTAATGCTTGAGCAGCCTCGTATAGTCGAGCATCTGAGGTTCGTAATGACGTCGTCAAAATCATCAGAGCATGAGGGAATGTCCAGAAGATAAGTCCCATAGAGATACCGATGACACCATAGACTGAGTGTCCCCCAAGTAGCTCTTTAGCGATACCTTGATTGCCAAATAGGAAAATCAAACTAATAGCAGGTAACAATGATGGTGCTAGGATAGGAGCCGTTCCCAATATTTGAAACAAGCCTTTAAATGGCATACATGAACGCGTAAGGGCATAAGCATAGCCAAACGCCAAAAAGCCAACGATAGTGGTGACAATTAAGCCTAGTGTGAAGGTGTTACCGACCGAAACCCACAAACTCGACGAGGCAAAGTAAGTTGAGAAGTTCTCTAATCCGACAAACTCACCATTGGCATTCTGAACACTCTTGGCAAGCATTGCCCACAATGGCATTAGGATGAACAACACCATTAATGTCGATAGTCCTGCTAAAAGGCCAAATAGGATGAGGTTGTCTCGGCTGATGCGACTAATAAAAGATTTAGATTGCTCTTGGGTCATTAGGCTATTCATAGTTTTCGCTTCCATCGTGTTACCTATGCTGCGATAGCTTTAGCATTGGCTGGAATGGCATACCCATGCAGTCCGTCATTGGAGAACTGAATGTGGCGGACGTCGCCCACTTTGATGTCTAATTGCTTTACTGTATCTACAGCGACATCAATCGCTAGGGGCTTCGCTGAGTTATTATCTTGAAGTACGCAATCAATGCGGAAGAAAGCACCCAAGAACTCTGTTTGTGTGATTCGAACAGGTAGCGCATATTGGTCATTCCCAACTTGGCTTTTCTCAATGAATCGGATGCTTTCTGGTCGAACTGCTAGGTCAAATCGTTCACCTGCAGAAATTGTGCGGTTTGTCAGTGCTGGTGTTGGTAACAGTGTGTCGGCAACGCGGATCTGAGTCGAAGTCGGCGCAGAGGTTTCAATGAAGTTCATACGGCCAACAAACTCTGCGACAAAACGGGTTGCGGGTTTTTGATAGATTTCTTGTGGTGTGCCCACTTGCTCAATAACACCATGGTTCATTACTACAATTCGATCTGCCATTGAAAGTGCTTCATCTTGGTCATGGGTGACCATGATGGTGGTAATGCCAAGCTTACGCTGTAGTTTGCAGATTTCATCGCGTAGGTGGACACGAACTTTAGCATCGAGAGCAGATAGTGGCTCATCGAGAAGTAATAATCCTGGAGATAGGGCGAGTGCTCTAGCTAGCGCTACACGTTGCTGTTGACCTCCAGAAAGTTGGTTAGGAAACTTCTGTGCAGATGTTGGCAGACCAATCATCTCCAGCCAATAGTCAACTTTCTCTAATGCTTCTTTTGTCGACATCCCCTGATTTTTCAGTCCAATCGCAATATTTTCTTGCACGGTTAGGTTAGGGAACAGTGCATAAGATTGAAAAACTATGCCGAAATCTCGTTTCTCAGGAGGTAAGAATGTGGTTTCTTTGTCATGCTGACAAATAGTGCCTGACGTTGGCAAGTCTAAGCCCGCAATTGCCCTTAGTAAGGTTGTCTTGCCGCAGCCAGAAGGGCCTAGAAAGCAGACGAACTCGCCTTTCTCAATGGATAATGAAATGTTTTTTAAGGCAGTGAATTGACCGAAGTTTTTTACTAGGTTTTCGATCGTTAGATAATCTTGTTTTGTAGACATAATACACACTCCAAATGGTATATACCAAATTTAAAGTTGCCATGTTACGTTGCGATGACAAATTTATAGCTAGTCGATGACAGTAAGATGAAAGCCCACTTAGTCGTGTTCGATGAGTTATTGGGTTTAAAAAGAAAGGGAAGCCGAAGCTTCCCTTTTCAGAAAATTTCACCATCAATCGACTATGATTTCGGCTCAGATTTCGCGTCGAATTTCTCAGACCATGTCGCAAGGATCTTTGCTCGTTTGCTACCCATCTCTGCAAAGTCCATATCTGCCATGTTTTCTTGTACATTAGGGAAGTGGGAGACAGTTGCCTTCACATCTTTATGGCCCACAGCTGGTACATTTCAACGTAAAGTTCGTTAGCCGCTTTAGAGATTGACCAGTCAACCACACGCTTCGCTGCGTCAGATTCTTTGACTAGACCAACCGCTTCTGATTCCCAGCCAATACCTTGCGGAGTAATAACCGCAAGCGGTGCGCCTTGAGTTTTCAATTTAGCGCCGCGGCTTGCCATAGAAATACCAATTGCAACTTCACCCATACCAGCTTGAACACATGGCTTAGAACCAGAGTGTGTGTAGTGTGCGATGTTGTTATCTAGCTCACGCATGTAGTTCCATGCTTGGTCTTCGCCCATGTTTTGTAGCCAAGCTGAAACTTGCATGTAGCCCGTGCCTGACGAAGCAGGGTTTGGCATCGCAATGTGACCTTTATAAACTGGGTTGGTTAGGTCTTCCCAAGAGGTTGGTTTTGGTAAGTTCAACTGCTTTGCCACAATCTCATTAAAGCAAAACGGCGTTAAAAAATGCGTCGTTACCGAACCATGCTTGGTTATCTTGTGGGTCGTTTAGGTTTGCGTGTAGTTGCTCAAGACCCTCGGGTGTGTATGGCTTCAGTAGGCTTCATCTTTAAGCAGCGCCATTGAAGAACCTGCAAGTCCCCATACAACTTCGGCTTGTGGGTTGTTTTTTTCCGCAAGCAATTTCGCAGTCATAATGCCCGTTGAGTCGCGAACCCACTTAATTTTGATGTCTGGGTTATCTTTCTCAAATGCAGACTTGTATTTCGCAAGAATGTCAGTTTCGAAAGCGGTGTAAACCGTTACTTCCTGTGCTGCCATTGCATTAGAGGCTAGCAAAGAAACAAGCGCAGCCAGTGATCCTTTCATAAAACGGTTTTTCATCATGTTCTCCAGTTATTGGCTAAGTCAATTTGGTCTGTACCAGTTGGTGTTCTACAAGCTACTGAGCATTTATGACGAATATGTGACCTTAAAATGGCAGTTTTGCGAAAGTTAAGGGTCAATATGCACTAGGTTGAATTTAGAATATGCCATATGAAAGTTTTATGAAATTCGCTTTTGGCCTGTTTACGAATGATTTTCGAACTTGATAGAGTAGCTCTAAATCTGGTGTATACCAAATATGCCGAGTGGTCGATTAAATGGAAATCAAGATGAAGAATGAATACCTACTGTTAACTCCTGGTCCGCTATCTACTTCAGAAACCGTGCGTGAAGCCATGCTTAAAGACTGGTGCACTTGGGATGACGATTACAACAAAGAGATTGTTGAAGTTATTCGCGCTAAATTAGTGAAACTCGCGACTCAAAAAGACGGCTACACCAGCGTATTAATGCAAGGTAGCGGGACAGCATCGGTTGAAGCGACAATTGGTAGCGCGATCGGTCGAGAAGGCAAACTACTCGTTGTAGACAACGGCGCTTACGGTGCTCGTATTGCTCAAATCGCTCAATACTTGAATATTCCGTGCCATGTGGTTTCCCCAGGTGAAACATCACAGCCTAACTTGAACGAGGTTGAAACCGCACTGGCGTCGGACCCTAGCATCACACACGTTGCGATCGTGCATTGTGAAACCACCACAGGCATGCTCAATCCAATTGAACAGATTGCTTCAGTTGCCAATGCCCATAACAAAGTTGTCATCTTAGATGCGATGTCGAGCTTTGGAGGTATTCCAATCGATATTGCCGACCTAGGCATTGATTTTATGATCAGTTCGGCTAACAAGTGCATTCAAGGTGTGCCGGGCTTTGGTTTTGTGATTGCAAAGCAAAGTGAACTTGAAAAGTGTCAAGGACAAGCACGTTCATTGAGTTTAGATCTTTACGACCAGTGGCACTGTATGGAGGCTAATCATGGGAAATGGCGCTTCACGTCTCCAACCCATACGGTTCGTGCATTCTACCAAGCGCTACTGGAGCTTGAAGAAGAAGGGGGCGTGAAAGCTCGTCACCATCGTTACCAAACCAATCAAACCACCTTAGTTGCGGGTATGCGCTCATTAGGCTTTGAACCACTGCTCAATGATGAACTTCATTCTCCGATCATCACATCTTTCTATTCGCCTAATCACAGCGATTACCAGTTCAAAGAGTTTTATACGCGCTTAAAAGCACAAGGCTTTGTGATCTACCCAGGCAAAGTGTCAAACGCAGACTGTTTCCGTATCGGCAATATTGGTGAAGTTTACCCTGCAGATATTGAGCGTCTAATTGGTGCGATTGAAAAAGCCATGTATTGGAAAGTGGCGTAAGCCAGAAAGCGAAGTAAGTGATAATCATGAAGCAGAATGTACAGCCAACACACTTTCGCAGTGAAGGTGATGTCAACACTACGCCCGCGAGGCAAGCCTGGAATGCGTCGATGGACGATGCGCGAACTCAAGCATTATTGAGACGAGATTCTGAAGTCTTTCTTCATCAAGCGATGTCAACGCCTTGTCTCGACACGCTTGAAGCAGCAGAGGGGATTTACATCCAAGATGCCACAGGAAAAAAATACATGGATTTTCATGGCAACAATATTCACCAGCTAGGATATGGTCATCCGCATGTGATTAAACGTGTGCAAGAGCAGATCGCCAAACTGCCGTTCTCACCACGTCGTTTTACTAATGAAACGGCGATTGAGTGTGCGGAAAAGCTAACGGAAATCTGTGGTGGCGAACTGAATCGTGTATTGTTTGCACCCGGTGGGACATCTGCGGTGGGTATGGCACTTAAGTTGGCACGCCACATCACAGGTAACTACAAGGTAGTGTCGTTGTGGGACTCTTTCCACGGCGCATCGTTGGATGCTATCTCTGTCGGGGCGAAGCGTGTTTTCGCCAAGGTATGGGGCCGTTAATGGCGGGTGTTGAGCGCATTCCGCCAGCGGTGTCTTACCGAGGTGCATTGGCGAGTCCTGATGGCAGTGATGTGCACTATGCCGATTACCTTGAATACGTGATAGAAAAAGAGGGTGGTGTGGGTGCGTTTATCGCTGAAGCGGTTCGCAATACCGACGTTCAAGTACCGAGCAAAGCCTACTGGAAGCGCATTCGTGAAATTTGCGACAAACACAATGTCATGCTGATTATCGATGATATTCCTAATGGCATGGGTCGCAGCGGCGAATGGTTCACCTACCAAGCTTATGATATTGAACCAGACATGCTTTGTATTGGTAAAGGCCTAGGTGGAGGGCTAGTACCCATCGCCGCCATGGTAACCAAAGACAAATACAACACGGCCGAACAAATCTCGATGGGTCATTACACTCACGAGAAAAGCCCAATTGGTTGTGCAGCGGCATTGGCCACTATGGAAGCTATCGAGCAAGAAGGCCTGCTAGAAAAAGCAAAAGACGACAGTCAGTTCATGCGTGAAAAGCTATTGGAAATGAAAGCCAAATACCCAGTGATTGGCGATGTACGTGGCATCGGTATGTTGTGGGGCATTGAGCTTGTGACTGATCGTGAAACCAAAGAGCGCGCTTTTGATGAAGCTGAAGCTGTGCTTTACCAGTGCTTGAACAATGGAGTGAGCTTTAAAGTTTCTCAAGGCAATGTGATTCAGTTAAGTCCACCTCTGATCATTACTCGCGAACAACTAACCGAAGCGTTGGCTATCTTCGAAGAAGCGATCACCAAAGTATGCGAAGACTTTAACTATCCAACCACTTTATCAATTTAATGGGCTGTTAAGCGCTCTGACAAACATAAAAAGGATTAAACATGAGTAACTCACCAATTCAAGCAGTTATCTTTGACTGGGCTGGTACTATCGTAGACTTTGGTTCATTTGCGCCAACCAGCATATTTGTTGAGGCGTTCAAACAAGGTTTTGATTTTGATATCAACTTGGAAGAAGCACGCGAACCAATGGGGCTGGGCAAATGGGACCACATCCAAGCAGTAGGTCGAATTCCTGCAGTAGATAAGCGATGGAATGACAAGTTCGGTCGTTCAATGACGAGCGAAGACATTGATGCAATCTACGCGGCATTCATGCCTTTGCAAAAAGCCAAGGTAGCCGATCACGCCGATCCAATCGTTAATGCAATTGAGGTGGTCAACGGCCTGAAAGACAAAGGCATTAAAATTGGCTCTTGTTCCGGCTACCCTCGTGAAGTCATGAATGTGTTGATTCCAGTTGCGGCAGACTACGGATACAAACCCGATTACGTGGTTGCGACGGACGACCTTCCTCAAGGAGGACGCCCTGCGCCATTCATGGCATTGAAGAATGTGATAGAGCTAAACGTGACTGACGTTAACGCTTGTATCAAAGTGGATGATGCCGCGCCGGGTATTGATGAAGGGCATAACGCAGGTATGTGGACTGTTGGTCTTCTGCTTTCTGGCAATGAAGCGGGTCTGACGTTTGAAGAGTACCAAGCGGCAGATGAAGAGACACTGAATGCAGCCCGTGAAAAAGCTCGTGCCAAGCTTATCAAAAGCTCACCGCACTATTTGATCGATACGATTGCGGACTTCCCAGAAGTGGTTGCCGACATTGAGCGCCGTTTAGAGGCCGGCGAACGCCCATAGACCGTTCACAAACCAAATCTATCTTTGTTCCTAGCGAGAATGAAAGCTCCTAACGAGAATGAAACCACTCGTTAGGAACTTTAACCGCTATGACTTCTGCGCGACAGCAAATGGCCTCGTTCGAGAATAGCTCGCACACTATCTTCATTTTCTTTTCAGAAGCCTCAATCACTTCGGCTCGCAGGGTTACCGCCGTATCAATTGGCACTGGCTTTAAAAAAGACACATTCAAATTACCCGTCGCAAACCAAATTTGTTCACCTTCGCCCGTTCCCCTGCCATGTAACTGATAGCCTTTAGAAATTGCCATGCACACGCAGTGACAGTCGATAATGGTCGAAATGATCCCACCATTAACAAAGTGGATAGGCCCAGCGCAATGATGTGGCTGTGGCCTAAAGTTGCAGTAGGCGACATTCTCATCCATCCAGAAGCTTTTGATGTGCAGCCCCTTGGGGTTTTCGTTACCACATCCATAGCAATGGTTGTGTGGAATTTGATCTTGAATCGCAATGTGTGGGTTATCGCTGTCCGCCATCGAAACCTCCAGAAATGCTTTCTATTAGGTATAGAACACGTTGCGAATGTTCATCAACTTACACTTTCTCAAGTGATTGGGAGGGGCTGAAAGTGGCTACAAAATTATTTGTCGTTTAGACAAAAATCATCCGTTTGAAACCTTTCAATCCGCTGCCTACTATTGCCCTACATGCGAGAGTCGTTCTTTCTTCAACACATTTTGAACCTGAATATCCTTTGGAGAAGAAACTTGGAACGAATAAAAGCTATGGACTCAGTAAAAATGAGTAAAGAGCGTGACAGACGTGAGCACGACCTACGCGTTTTGAACTGTGTGAGCGATAGCGAATACGAATCTCGTATGGCGGTATGGAACAATCTAATATCACCTGCTGCACCGATTAGCGAAGTGAAGAAGTTCATTGAATCTGCGTATCTACGTTTGCTTGAAGACCTGACAGCTTCAAAACGCGATTTAACGATTAATCATACCGACTTTGTTGCAATGGCGAGTGAAGAAATTTACTACATTCGTAACCACGTTGCCGATACACGATCGCAATACTTCTGGTACACCGCAATCACCATTACGGTCTGTTTGCTATTCTCCCTATACTTATAAGTCAGTGCCTCCAGTGCCCCACGCTGGAGGCTTTATTTTTTCTAGCCACTCATTTAAATGTCATCACTCATTAGTGATGAAAAGTGTCTGCATAGTTGCGATTTTTTGCATTGTGTACATGGGTTTTGTTAATCAGTCTGCGAAAGAAAACGTTGTAAGTGATTTGAATCTAACAGTTTGATTAAAAGCAAGAAAGTTATCAGTTTATTCCATAGGCTTTAGATTCTTTAATTGAATTTTAAGGGATATGGGATGTTTGATACGAAATGGATTAAGGCTTATTGGCTCGCTATTTTTTGCATAATCTCTTCAACCTATGCCTTAGCTCAGGACCTCTCAAGATATGTTGGCATTTATCAATCAGAGGTTGACTCAAACATCTACCTTCGTATTGAGCAGCGAGAGGACAAGCTGTACATGTACAATACGCAAGGAGTGATGGAGGTCGCGCTATCGAATAATAATACCTTCGATTTAGTCAACTTTTATGCAGGCGGCGCGTTTTCAAATGTCCGCAAGGGTAAATTTCAGAAAATCATCTATCGGGATTGGGCGCATCAAGTACGCTATAGCCGTGTTGATTCCGTTGGTGACAAGAACGTTGCCACTATTTCACATCAACCTTTTTACGCTGCTGATCTAGGTCATACCAATCCAGAGGAGTGTCAAAACGCTTTTCCATTTGAGGTGACGTTAACTCATAACGAAGCTTTAAGCTCTTTGTGGAATGAAATTGATAAAGGCACATACGGTCGCATCAACAGTGTATTGGTTGCTAAAGACGGAGAGCTCATTGTCGAAAAGTACTTTCATGGCTTCAATAAAGATGAAAAGCAGATGGTGCAGTCGGTGAGTAAAAGCATTACCTCTCTGCTTGCAGGTAGTGCAATTGAAGAAGGTTACATTAACAGCGTCGACGATCCGATAAGCCAGTACTTTCCTAAGTACCGAAAGTCGTTTGATGATGGTAAAGACAAAATTTCGTTAAAACACGCACTTTTAATGCAAGCCGGTTGGGAGTGGGATGAGTGGGCTGTGCCTTATACTCATCCAGAAAATGCTCGAACTGCGCAGATGACGGCTAGAGATACAATCAAGTATGTTTTGGACCTGCCATTGGCAAACGCACCAGGAACAACTTTCGCTTATAGCGGTGGTGCGGTGGATGTAGTCGCAGAACTGATTCACAACGCAACGCCACAAACTAATGCCGCTGAGTATTTTAGAGCGAGTCGACTGAAAGACTTGTGCATTACCAATGCTAGCTGGGCGTACATGCAAGATGGCCGAATGGGCGCAGGAGGTGGTATGTACTTTAGGCCACGTGATATGCTGAAATTTGGCCAACTGATTGCAAATGATGGTGAGTGGAATGGTAAGCAACTATTAAGTAAAGGTTGGATTGAGGAAAGCACACAATCATTGGTTTACCCAGTCGCCCAAGGTTATAGTTACTATTGGTGGAATGATGTGTTTGTCCGTAATCAAAAACGTCACGCTGCTATCCTCGCATCTGGTTGGGGTGATCAGACTATTGCGGTGTTCAAAGAGCATAATCTTGTCATTGTTACGACGGGCTACAATTTTGAACGCTTTGGCGACAATCGAAAAATCATTGACGAGCATATTCTACCCGCTTTCCTTTAGTTTATGAGCTGATGAATGGTGAGTTTCTCATCACTTATTACCAAGTTCTTAGGGAAGTGATTTTCGTTTGGGCGTAAGTGTTATATAACTAGATTATTCTATAAGGCTTAGTGTTGTGCTAAGCCTTTTTGTCTAAGAAGCTTATCGGCCGTAGAGAAAGGGGTGATTGTGGCAAAGAAATTCTATGTGGTTTGGAAAGGGCGCACGCCAGGCATTTTTACGACTTGGAATGAATGCAAAGCGCAAGTTGATGGCTTTGCTGGAGCCAAGTACAAGTCTTTCCCAACTCAAGCTGAAGCCGAGGCCGCATATTCAGGCAAACCTTCGGCAGTTCCTGTAAAGCCCAAAGGGGCGACCAAACAAGCTAAACCCAACGCGCTTACTCAAGCTCAAATTGATGACATGCCTTACCAAGTGAAGATTTTCACTGATGGCGCGAGTGAGCCAAACCCTGGTGAATCCGGAACAGGTATTGCGGTCTATCGAGACAACAAAATCGATACGCTTTGGTATGGTCTCTATCAAGCAATGGGGACGAACAATACGGCAGAGCTTAAAGGTCTGCATCACGCTTTAATCATGGCCAAAGAAGTCCTCGCCCAAGGTAATACCGTGGCGATCTATTGTGATTCGAAGTACTCGATAGACTGCATCACGAAATGGGCAAAAGGCTGGCAGAAAAAGGGTTGGACCAAATCTGGTGGAGAGATTAAAAACCTCGATATCATCCAACCGGCATTTGAACTCTACCAACAGATTGAAGCTGATATTAAGATTCATCATGTCAACGGACATGTCGGCATTGAAGGGAATGAACTTGCGGATAGAATGTCGATTGTGGCAATCGATACTAAAGAGCCTGCTCTACAGCATTATCAAGACACTGACGATATCTCAGAGATTCTCGCCCTTCGAACTGGCTAAAAGATTTAAAGACGTTTATGAAGCAACAAATTGGTAGTACCCCAGATATTATCGAGCGGGCACATGCGATTCGATATGAGGTTTTTGTTGATGAGCAGCAGATTCCGTTAGAGCTGGATTTGGATGGTAAAGATCAGCGTTCGATTCATGCTTTGCTGACTGACGGTGAGAATTTAGTGGCGACGGCCCGATTAACTGTGGATGTTAATCAACAAGCTACGCTAGCCCGTGTTGCTGTGACCAAACCTTATCGCGGTCGTGGTATTGCGTCTGACGTTGTTACCTTGATGATGAATTATGCGCAAGAGCACGGCGTTCAGGCGGTTAGCATTCATGCTCACGAATATCTAAGGACTTTCTATGAAGGTTTTGGCTTTGATTTCGTCTCGGACTCAGAGCAAGTGGGTGAACACCGACTGATTGAAATGAAATGTACCCTCAATCAAGAAGCAGTCAGCGCATGCTTAACTCCGTATTTGGGTAAGTCTTAAGCGAGTTTTGCAGGTCAGATCTTTAGGTGAAAACAATAAGCATATGGCTTGAGTGGTTATGTTCGATTGACTACAATAGCGCTCTATTATTTTCTTTCAGGTCATGAATCATGAGCGATAACAAGCCAGAACTGCCAGATCATCTAGCAGGCAACCCACGCAGCCCACACTACGTAGCTGAGTGTTTTGAGCATCAAATCGGTATTCGTCTAAACGGCAAAGAGCGTAACGACGTTGAAGAGTACTGCATTAGCGAAGGTTGGGTGAAGATCCCTTCACCAAAAGCGAAAGATCGCTGGGGTCAACCAATGTTGATCAAGCTAAAAGGTACAGTAGAAGCTTATTACGTATAAGTCGCTGTTAAGATTAAAAAAGGCGAGCAATGAAAGTTGCTCGCCTTTTTGTATTCCATGAGTATTCGATTATTCAGAAACCGTCACGCTTTCAATGGTGATCGCTTCAACAGGCACATCATCGTGTTCAAGTCGAGACATGGTATCGACTTCGGCAATACGGCTCACCACATCCATCCCGGCTGTGACCTTACCAAATACAGCGTAGCCCCAGCCTTGATTGGTTTTCCCGGTATGATCTAAAAAGTCGTTGTCAGCTAAGTTGATGAAGAACTGTGCTGTCGCAGAGTGCGGAGCGTCTGTTCTCGCCATTGCAATTGTACCAACTGTGTTTTTCAGGCCACGATTCGCTTCATTAGCGATTGGGCCATGCGTTGGCTTTTCATCTAACAGAACATCGTAGCCGCCACCTTGAATCATGAACCCTTTGATGACACGGTGAAAAATGGTGCCGTTGTAAAAACCATCTTCACAATATTTTTTGAAGTTCTTTGAACTAACTGGCGCCTTTTCCATGTCTAGTTCAATGTGGATATCACCAAAGTTGGTAGAAAGCGTAATCATAACGGTATCGCCTTACGTAAAGTGGTTAGTGGTATAGTCGTTTGGGTATTGTGTTAGTGCGGTATTATACTCGCCGGGCAAAGAAAGGATAGGAACCTTGCAAACTAACAACCGTGGGAAGCAGTTCCATCGCTAGCATTATGGACAAGGAGCAGTTTAACAGCATGAGTCAAAACTCCCCTCTGAAAACCTTCATTTATGCCGTTTTGGCGCTGGTGGCGTTTGCGGCGAACTCAGTGCTGTGCCGGCTAGCTTAAAAGAAGGCGAAATGGATGCGGGAACCTTCTCGGTGGTCAGGCTAGTTTCCGGCGTTCTGGTATTTGTTGTGTTGAGTCTTGTTTGGACAAAGGATTCAGTCCAAGAACAGGTCGACAAAAAAGAGAGTGGTAAGAATACAAGATTAACTTTGATATCTGCTGCTATGCTGTTTGCCTATGCAGTGCTGTTCTCGTTTGCCTACACGGAGTTAGATACTGGAACGGGAGCGTTGGTGTTATTTGGTTCAGTGCAGATCACTATGATTCTAATGGGTGTGACTCAAGGGCATAAGTTGACGGTTCAAGAAGTCATTGGTGTGTTGATTTCGTTCGGTGGTCTTGCCTATTTGATGCTACCGAGTATGTCTCAAGCGAGTACTGGTCTTGACGACTTAACAGGGTATCTTCTCATGACTTTATCTGGCGTCGCTTGGGGTGTTTATTCAATACTGGGTAGGGGGCAGCTAATCCTCTCAAGCAAACGGCCCTGAACTTCTACTATACGATGCCATTGGTCGTTGTATTAGCGGTGTTTACCGTCTCTTTGGAAAACATCAGTACAGAAGGGGTAGTGTATGCCTCATTATCTGGTGCAGTAGCTTCGGCTCTCGGTTACACCATTTGGTATCAAGCTTTAAATGGGTTGAGTGCAACTCAAGCGTCGGTCGTTCAGTTGTCGGTCCCTGTGATTGCGGCATTGGGAGGCGTGGTGTTTGTTGCAGAGCCTTTGACATTGCGATTGATGCTGGCTTGCTTATTGGTACTCGGGGGCATTGGAATCGTGCTCAAAGCGCGAAGAGCCTAAAAGCTATGTTCTTCAAAAACCTTGTTCTTAAAAAACATTGTTAAGCAAGAAGAAGGCATCCAGAACTGGATGCCTTAGTGTTACGTTACCGAGTTAGCTGAATGAGCCTTAGTAGCGATTCTTTCGACCTTGCTTGTCGTTCATCGTTGTCCGAATCAACTTACCAAACTCTTTAGCGTTAGCCCGCTGCTCGGCCAAGGTCGCGGTATTTCGGCGCTGTTCTCGAAGCAACTTTTGATAGTTATTGAATCGACGTTCATCAAGATTTCCATCTTCAATCGTTTGTTGAACCGCACAGCCGGGTTCGCTGATATGCTGACAATCAGAGAAACGACACTGCTGCGCCAACTCATCGATATCAGAGAAGGTTTCACTGACACCTTGCTCACAATCAGTTAGCTGAAGCTCACGCATTCCCGGCGTATCAATTAACACACCGCCAGATGGCATGATGTGAATCGAACGCGAAGTCGTTGTGTGACGACCTTTACTGTCATCTTCTCGAATGCCGCGCGTCAATTGCGTTTCTTGCCCAAGTAAGGTGTTAACTAGCGTCGATTTACCTACACCAGATGACCCCATAAAAGCAACAGTTTGGCCAGTTTTACACCAAGACGAGAGTGCTTCGACGCTGCTTGGCTCCAAGCCATTGACTGTTTCAACCATTAACATTGGATCGAGTGCCATCACTTGCTGTCGTTTTTCGTCTGCATCCGAACATAAGTCTTGTTTGGTTAGAACAATCACAGGCTCAACGTCCGCTTCATTAGCAAGAGCAAGGTAGCGCTCAATACGGCTTAGATTAAAGTCATCATTAAGTGATACGACAATAAAAAGCGTATCAATATTGGCCGCAATGTATTGACGAGCGACTTTGCTTCCTGCTGCCTTTCGGCTAAAAACGCTTAAACGATCGAGCAGGCGAACGAATTGATGCTGTTCATTCAAAATGACCCAGTCACCAACCGTCATTGCAGGTAGTGACGAGTGAATGTCGAGCGTGATCTGGCCTTGCTCACTCCACAATACGTAACCGCTACGATGGTGCGCGACCACGCGTGCAAAAACGGTGTTGTCGTAGTCTTCTAGGGTAAGTTGTTGTTGATAAAAACCCTTCCAACCAAGTTCTTGATTAGAATAAGTGCTTGTAGATAAATGATTATTTGTCATTGTCGAATTTTCCTAAGCAAGCATTTTTCTGTTGCTCGCTCATAAGAATGAGTTCTGTAGGATCAAATTCGAAAAGAGTCGGATCCCGGTTATTATCCGGGCTATTAGAAATCTAAATGGAGGGAAAGTTTGTTAAGTTTCTCTTAAATTAGAAGTTTCTAAGCCCGCGCTTAAAAGTCATTACAATCATCTTATGTCCTCCGGTTTGAGTTATCGTTAAATTGCGTTGCAAGTATATTCCGCGGTCAAGCATCGCTGCAACGGGAGATTAGTAATAAAAAACATTTTCTTATACCCAATCCATTCATCGATGAGTGGGGTAACTGGAATTGTGCGGTGCGATTAGAGCAGGTAACATTGTCTCTTCGTTTTTCCTAACTCAAAGAAGCCTACTTATGTCGTTACCTCCATGTCCATCGTGTCAATCTGAATACGTTTACCAAGATCAAGACCAACTTGTTTGTCCGGAATGTGCCTATGAATGGAACCCGGTAGAAGTCGAAGAAAACAAATTCACGGTAAAAGATGTGAACGGCAAAACGCTGGAAGTAGGAGATAAAGTCACTGCGATTAAAGACCTGAAAGTGAAAGGCAGTTCAATGGTGGTCAAGGTAGGCACCAAGGCCGTGATTAAACGCATTATTGAAGGCAAAGATCACCAACTAGACTGCAAAGTTGATGGTGCCGGTGAGATGCTCATTACAGGCAAGTACGTGAAGAAAGCTTAATTTGCCGGAGCTCTCCCTATAAGGCCAGTGATACATTACTGGCCTATTCACACATCAATTAACATGTCTAAATTCTCGGTTATCTTCTTTTACCTCTGACTAGCTCTATTCAGAATACAAATCTCATCCTCACCCTAGACTATTGTGTAATGAGTGTTATGTTATAACGTAATAAATGATATTCTGGTTATGTGTCATGCCAGCATAACAGAGAGGAAATGGAGTTAGGTTATGAGTGTTGCTGTTGGAGAGTTGGTGGAATTAGACGAGAAGGTTGGAGTACAGCCTGCCCCTATAGTCGTGGTGAACATCCGACAGTACTGACGGACATATACCAAGACCATATTAATATCGCTATTTGGCAGCGCTCATTCGATAGGGAACTGACAGAAGCGATTAGCTCGTTCGTTAACGACAATCTGGGTATCAAAAAGTCTTACAACTTATCCCCTGACAAAGCGTATGAACGACTGGAACGTTCTCTTGGAGATGTCGCCAAGCCGGCACTACTGCAAGATCTTGCGAACTTGGTGGATATGTTCTGCTGCTTATTCGACCTCGGTGCGGTTGGTTTGCGTTTAGCGGTGCTTGATAAAGCGATGTGCCCGCGTTTCCATGTCGATCAGGTGCCTTGCCGTTTGGTTACCACGTATCAGGGAACTGCGACAGATTGGTTGCCTAACGATTTAGTCGACCGCTCAAAGTTAGGGCGGGGTAGTCATGGGTTGTTGGATAGCGAATCAGGCGTGTATCGTCAAAACAATGATATCCATCACTTGAAATCAGGTGATGTCGCTTTGCTAAAAGGTGATCGTTGGGAAGGGAATGAAAACCGAGGTTTGGTTCATCGCTCGCCAGCTGTTCCAGAAGATGGACCGCGTTTATTAGTCACTCTGGATTTTGGTGCATAAAGGCGTTAGGTTAAGCGACTACAGTTTTTTGTTGATTTCTCTCGCTAAATTCACGATAGTTTTGCGGTGTTTTCAAGTTGTTACTCTGTCATGCCTAAACGCCTATTATTGCTTTTCAGCACTCTTTTTCTATCTGCTTGCGCTAATACTGCCTCTTTTCATCGTGACGCCGATGAAATGGTCACTGTTGAGATCGAACATGCGAGAAGCGCAGAGGAGCGGGCAATTGGTTTGATGAATCGCCAAGAGCTTTGCAGTCAGTGCGGCATGCTGTTTGATTTTAATGAAACTCGACATGTTTCAATGTGGATGAAGAACACTCTGATATCGCTGGATATGTTTTACATCTCAGAAGATATGATTGTGACAGAGATATTTGAAAATACCATTCCGCATTCACTGGAAGGCCTAAAAAGTTCTCAGCCTGTTCGCTATGTTTTAGAAACTAACGCTGGTTTTGCCAAGCAGCACAACATTCAGGTGGGTGATAGGCTGGTGTTGCGTTAGAGGTGCGATTCTATACCCATAAAAACAAACGGTAGCCGATGGGAAAGTGAGGCTACCGCTTTTTCATTGAAGATTATGATTGGTCAATGCTTGGCATTAGGCAAGAGCGAACAGTTTCACCCATATATTCGGCAGAAGCGGCCAGCTCACCTTGAACTTCCACATTTTTCAAACCCATTGTATTTAGGTCAGCCAATGAGTAGTACCAACCGTCAGTGGTTTCAGACAGTTGGCAGCGCTTTAGGCTAGTTTGACCGTAAACCGTGATGTTTGGATCAACATCAATTCGACTAAAGAAGATAGTTTCTTTGGCGCGAAGGCGGTTAATGTATTTGAGTAGTTCTTCATGGTCTTTTGGATTGACTGATTGCTTCCAAAGGTCATCAGACTGGCGGGCGCCACCGTGCCAACCAACAAGAGCATCTTTTTTGATGGTGACTTTGTTTGCTGCCGTGATGACATAGTTTGCGCAAGCTGAAAAACAGAGTTGGCTGACTTCGACATCTAAGTTGTTCTCTTTTACGAAGTAACCAAGCTCAATGCCTGATGCGATCTCTCCTCCTGGGCTAGTAATACGAAGTGTCTTAACGGGCGTATCAGACTCCCGAGCAATTCGAATGGCTTCGAGCACGGTTTCGCCAGTGATGATGGCATCAAAGACCAAGGTATCGTCAGTAATCATGACTTTGTGCGCTGGCGGGAACATGGTTTGTGTGGTCTGACAGCCACTCAAAGAAAGGAATATCACCATAAGTGGTAATAACTTGTTCATTATCTACTCTCCATTAGATGCTTGTTTTTGTTCATGTAATTTAATGCAAGATTAATTATTCAACAGATAAATGTTTCGAGTGATAACACAAATTCGGAATTATCAGACTAACTTGGTCCTTTTGTTACTCTGAGGGTGCTAGACAAATGTACTGATTCGTTTCTAAGCTAGTAGTTATACGTGATGAAAGAGTGTTTTTTATGCGAAGCTTGTTGTTGCTTCTTCTTTTCCCTTTATTAGTCTTTCCCACGGCTGCTCTGGCAATTGAACTGCCCGTGGTTGTTGAAGAGAAAGTCTACAATGACTACATCGAATTTCTGGATGGCCGTGACCCGTTGGAAATCAGAGATTTCACTGGCCCGAAAGCAAGGCGAAGTACGGTAGAGATCGTATTGATCCAGCAAGCGTTCTCGTTGGGTAATATGCCCGTTACGTTCAAGTTTGAGTTTGCTCCCGGCGCGGAGCGTATGCGTCGCATGGTGCTTTTGCATGGTTACGCCATGCAGGCCAATACGGTATGGCGAACCGCGGTGAGTGAAAACAGCGATGATCTATGGATTAGCCAGCCATTCATTCGTGATACGGAATTTGAAGCGGGCTTGTACACGATTGCTACTCGGGAAGATTTGCTCAAGTCTGGGGATCAAATACAGCTAGAGATGCTAAAGGCGGTGAGCAGTTCTCATTGGATCAGTGATTGGAATACTCTGAAAGAGCTTCCTTTGAAAGATCTTGTCGATGTTCCTGAATGGCGAACTATGGTCAATATGGTGGCTTACAAGCGAGTTGATTTTTTACTGGCTCCTTTTCAAGTCACTGATGATCTGTCGTTTACCAGTCGTGATTATCACTTCAAGCCAATCGAGGGTGTGAAGCTTGGCCTACGTGGTTCTCGCCATTTTATCATTTCTAAAAACTACCCGAATAGCGAAGCTTTGAATAATGCCTTGAATCGAGGCTTGAGAGTACTTCGTCAGAGTGGCACGATTGAACGAGCACTGAAAGAGAGCGGTTTTATGAATAGCCAAGTCGCAGGTTGGATCAAGCTAAATTAGTTAAACCTGAAATTTCCATCTGCCAATCTGAATAGTCCACTATAATTACAGGGACATTAACGCAGGCCGACTTTCTCGGAGGGTGTATGGAAATCAAAAATGACAGAGGTGACATCGCCCAAATGGCAGATAATCTCACCTTAAAAGAAATAGCTGAGATGGGTTTTACCATCGACTTATGTGATGAAGCATTCGATCCAAGTGAACACTGGCATGTTGAACCCAAGGATCGTTCTAACAGAGACAGCGACTAAGACTCACATAAAGTATCAACGCGACAACCGAGCCATTTTGGCTCGGTTTTTTCGTTTTGAACTGTAATAGTGGATTGGATAAGTAACCTAGAATAGTGAACAGGAATACTTAAGGTGGAGGTAGTGCTTAATTAGGCGTTAACTTTGTCATTTTGGCTGGCGTTTCTCCAAGAATGCGCTCAATCCATCTTGTGCTTCTTTCGAGACTCGAATGCACGCAATTCGTTGTGCGGTTTCCTCAATTAGCTGCTGGTCGATAGGGGAGTTCGATACGTCTTGGATTAGGGCTTTTGGCTTTTTTGATTGCTTTGGGTGAGTTATTTAGTATTTGATTGAGCACTTGGTGTTTCGCATCGTTCAAGTCATCAGAGATGATGTGAACTAAGTTAAGTTTCTCTGCGGTAGTGACATCGAAGGCTTCTGCAGTAAGGAAGTAGCGCCTTGCTTGCGACTCTCCGATTGCTGCAATGACATATGGGCTGATGACTGCGGGGATCAAGCCGATTCGAACCTCACTAAAGCAGAAACTCGCCTTAGAAGTGGCGATAACAATGTCGCTGCACGCGGCTAACCCAACTGCACCTCCATAAGTTGCCCCTTGGATAAGAGTAATAACGGGCATTTGCGCGCTGTTTAGATTGTGCATGAGAGTAGCAAGTTGCATTGAGTCATCAAAGTTTTCTTGCTCGGTGTTATTGACCATCGATTTCATCCAAGTAAGGTCTGCGCCCGCAGAAAAGTGCTTTCCGTTACTGTTTAATATCAGCGCGCGTGCATTATCGCTGTGCGCTTGGTTTATGGCGTCGATTAGCATTTGAATAATAACATCATCGAAGGCGTTGTGAGTCTGTGGGCGATCGAGGGTAATGGTGGCACATCGATTTGAATCAATCTGGTACGCTACACTCAAATTCATTCTCCTTAGCAGTTTTCCCAACGAACCTACTAAAAATATAGAAGAATTTGAGAGAGTTGTAGGAAAGTAAGCCAACGCTGAGCGGACAGTAGTTCAGCATCGGCTTACTTATATTTTAGGTTTCACATCCAAGGCTTTCTCAAGCGAGTCCTTTAACTTGGATTTCTTGGAAGTTGTTCCAAGTGCGTAAATCGCTTCTTAATGGATCATTGTTACCGTTACACGTCAGTCTTATGTGCTGTGCTTCGACACCTTCAAGGTCAAAACCCACAAGGTCTTTCGTGTCTCCAGGGCTACTAACGCTTTTGAGTGGGGTGAAGTTGATGCCATCGCTACTGATTGCGATGTCAACAAAGTACTGTCTAACGTCTCCCTTGGCTTGTGACCACAGGATTTGTGTTAGCGACGCGCTCGCGGCAAGCGTAATGTCGAAGGTGATGCCAGTGCCTTGCGCTACCCATTTGGTGGCAATGTCACCGTCAATTGCCTTCTCAGGTGTACGATCTCGACTACTTTGGGAAGCTGAAACACTATCAATCGTTAGTGTCTGTTCCACTCTATCTGAGCCTAAGAAGCTCAGGTAGCGGCTGGTAAAGGCATTCTCTCTATCAGGAGATAGGATAGGGAAGATGTAATCGACCGCTGTGTCACTGAGCCCAAACCATTTACACAGAGTGGCCGCATACTGCTCTGATGCAATACCTGGAATAAATTTATTACCCCAAGCGTCTTGCCCATCGCGTATGAACTCTGGGTAACGCCCGTAAGCTTTACCGCCATTGACTGGGCCACCGACCACAATTTGATTACTTCCCCAGCCGTGGTCAGTCCCTTGATTACTGTTGTTTTCAATAGTTCTGCCGAAGTCAGACATCGTAAAGGTGACGACGCTCTCTTCTAAACCATCAGCCTGAAGCGAGGCATAAAAAGCACTAACAACCGAATCAATTTGAGCCAGTAATGAATCATGTTTGCCACGTTGGTTGCTGTGATTATCAAACCCACCCATTGAAACGAAATAGACTTGGCGGCCTTGGTTAAGTTGAGTACTCGCCTGAATTAAACGCTTCACCATTCTAAACTGACCACCGAGGTAGCTCGACGGAATAGATTCGTCGGCTGGATATTGATCTAATATGCCAGTTAGTGTGTCCTGAAAATCGTAGATTTCTTGGAATCTATCCAGATAAGCTTGACCAAACACAGAGGTATTATTGTCTGCTAATAGCTTGGTTACGTTGTTATTAACCGAGTTGACCGACAATGGCGACATGGCTCGAATACCTTCACTTGAAAGCTTGAGCTCTGATCCAGTCTGACCGTTTAACCACTCATTTCCGCTAAGCCCCATTGTTGGTGAAACTAATTCACTTCCTGTGGCCAGCACATCCATCATCATGCCTGCCCAACCATAAGGGTGATATTGAGAAGTCTCCCAGCTGCGTTGCCAAGCAAGCTGCTGCTTGTTGTGAGCACCGATGTTGGGTGACCGTTTTACGCTAGAATAATTAGCTTTGGTTGTGGGTTCTAGTAGCGTGCCGACGTTGACACGGTCGTTGCCGCTCCGCTTAGCATGAGCTGAGCCAACTGAGGCATAGAGCCGTTGAGGACGACTTCTTGGCCGGACTCATCCATAAATCCTGGCATAGTCGCGCGCTCAAAATCATAGAGTTGAATACCTGGCCGTGAGTTTTGATAGTTGGTCAGGTTGTTACCGTTGGCAGGCACGAGCATATTGAACGAATCGTTACCGCCGTATAGGAAAAGGCAGACCATCGCTTTGTAATCGCCACTTCCACCTGTCATAGCATTGGCAGGTAACGATAAACTTAATGGTAAGGCTGTTGAGCCCGCAGAGTAGGCCGCTGTCTTTAGGAAATTACGTCTTGAGATTTTCATCGTCGTTACTCCTGTACCATAAAGTTAGGTGAGACAAAGGCCAGATAGATCATGGGTGCTACGGCGTAAGGCTTGTTGTTGCTGTTCTTTGCACTCCATAAGGCTTCTAGTCTTGGTGCTATGTCGGTAGGAAGCTCTCCGTGAAAGAACCGATTGCAGATCAACGTTACCAAGGCGTTATAGTCACCGGCAATATTGGTAAAGTCAGAGACTTGGGGATACAACTCTTGCTTGCTGTTTGAACCTGTTTTGTAGCCGTTATCTTGCACTAACTTCCATGTCAAATTACTCATTTTAATCACTTGATTCCAGTCGATGATCTCAAGCTCCGGCGATGCTAAACCTTGCTCGGCAAGTGCGCCGGGCGGTTGGTGATCTGGAGAATAAAAATTAAAAACGGAAGGGGCACCAAGAGGATATTGATTGAATGTATCTCGATAGAGCAGTGCATCATAAGTGATTAACCCGTTGTTTCCGGGCTTGCAATCTAATGCCCTGCATAGGTGGGTCATGGCGAGAATCGGCTCTCTCAGCTTGGCGCGATGGACGCTGTTTTCTACATCGACTTGTGGGTCGAGAAGTATTGCCGTAATCACCTCGCCAAGGTTACCTCGGGTTTGAATAAACACATTCGCGACTCTTTGCACATACTCTGGAAGAGGATTGGAAGTCACAAAGCGTTGAATGAGAAATTTACTGATAAAAGGAGCGGTGTTGGGATGGTTGACCAAAATATCCAATACGGTGTCGAGTTCTTGCTCAGCGCTAAGCCCGGCAGGCACCGATTGCCCGAGAATGGTTTTGGCATTTTGGTCGTGATAAGTATCATCCGCGACCATGGGTTCAAGCATACTGCCGTTGCTCATGAACCAGCCAGTGAACACTCTCGCCATGTTTTCAATGTCGGTATCATCGTAGGTCGCTATTGGCAGGCCATCTGTATCCAACTTCTTGGTGCCATCTAGGTTAAGCTCCTCTAGGCCAATGGTGAAGAGTTGCATCACTTCACGGGCGTAGTTTTGGTCTGGGTTTACACCAGTTTCCGATTTGGGCAGATTGCCCACCATGGTGAGAAAGTGGCCCATTATGGGTGAGCGAGTAACATGGTAGAGCAAGGTTTTATAATCGCTGAACGCATACTTAGTGAGTAGATCATAATAATTGGCGACCCCTTCAGGGTAAGGGGCGAGTTGAGCGTCTCTGTCATTGACCACGACGATCTGGCTTAAGGCGAAGGCCATACGCTGTCTGAGTTGAGCGCCGCTCCAAAAAGCGATATCGAACCAGGCGCCCACGCGCATTTCTTGGGTTGATTCAGTTTCTCCGCGTTGTGATTTTTGGTATGCCACTCTGTCCGTATGTACGGCGAAAGGGGCGGTTAATTGTTGTTCTAGCCAAGCCTGTTTGCTGTCTAATGAGAGTAGGTCGTCAACATCTTGAGGACGAACCCCCATTGTTGCTAAGTCTAGGAAACGTGAAGCCTGTTTGTAGGTCAAGTTTTCCATAGTGACTCCTTGTAATTGTTCATTTTGACGTTTTAAGCCGACAATTTTCGACTCAGTATCAGATTAGTTGCATTTTTGAGAATGGCGTTAATTTCATTGCTCGAAGTTTATAAAATCAAGCAAATGTGAAGGGCAAGAAATGCTGTTTTATTTTGAGTCAGTCTGATCTTGAAGATTTTTACATGGGTGGGTAGGAGAATGGTTATAGATAAAACTGCTCAGAACGACCAAAATAAATTATTGGTCTAAATTGATATGCAACTGAGCGGGAGGCGAGGTGAAAAAATGAGGTCTATACTTTTGGCCTTTTGTGTTTCTGAATAGAGTAGAAACACCAAAAAATTTGGCCACTTAATGATTACTTATCGTTAAGTGGCCAAAGTAGAAATGCTTTGTTCTGGGAGTTAGCTAGAAGCGAGCTTTAAGAACTGTTTTTCGAGTTTACGCTGAATCTTGTCCTGCTTTTTCTGTATTTTTGCGAGCTTTTTAATACGCTTTTTATGACTTTTCTTCTTACTGAGCGGCTTAAACTTAGTCACGTTGCTTGGCGCTGTTTCTAGGTCATTGTCAGATGAACCATCTGAGGAGGCTTTGTTGTTGCTAGCAACTATTCCAGAAAAATCATCGAAGTACTGTACGCCGACACCAACGGCTTGATCTAAAGAAGCATCGTTTGCAGAATCAGGTTGCGGCGCTGGCTTAACAGCGTTAACAACCAGAGCTTTAGGCTTGCAGACTTGGTTCGCCATCGAGGTAATGCGAGAGCACGCTTGGCAAACATAGTACTCGCTAGTCGCTGAGTTTTGCACTTCTCCAATATTACTTCGAAGTTCTCGCCTTGGGAGTTTGCACAATGTTTTTGCCATGAGTGACTACCTTAGTTACAGCTTATTTAACTGGGTGTTCGTTACAATTATAGGGTGTTTTCTTAGGAACTATCTTAGGAGCTATCTTAGGGCCTAAGCTCGGCTTTCTTTCTCGATCGCATCTTCCTGTTTGATAACCTTGTGGCCGTCTTCGGTCACGCCCTGTTTCCAATAACTACTGATGTAGATATTGTCTCGATCTACATTTTTGTCGTTACGGAAGTATTGACGAAGTGCTCGCATATCATCGAATTCAGAGGCACTCCATACAGAAACCTCGCCTTCTAACCAAGTTAAACTCTTTACCTTATCTGACAGAGAGTCATTGCCTGTAATCCAGAGAACTTCAAGTCCTTCAGGTGCTTCAATTTCGACAATATCCGCTTCGTCAATCACTTTAATCACGGCGTAGCCTTTAGCATCGCTTGGCAGCTCTTTCACCTTGGCAGATAGAGCTGGAAGAGCTGTCATATCAGCAACCATCATGAACCAATCTGCTTCGAGGTTATGACTCTTTATTGTGCCAGGACCGCCAACATGAATAGTGTCACCCGGTTTCGCATTCATTGCCCATTTGGCGGCAAATCCTGATTTGTCGTCGTTACATTCGTGTCGAACAAAATCAACGTCCATGGTTAATGCAGCAGAATCAAAAGAGCGAATCGTGTAAGTGCGCATGACTGGACGATTTTCCGGAGAGTAGCCAGTTAAGTCTGTTCCGCCGTTGTGATTAAACAGGAGTTTGATGTAACCGCCAGCGCAATGAGTAGGGTAGCGTTCAAGCTCATCGCCAGATAATTGAATGCGCTGCATGTTCGCAGATATCTGGGTTGAGGAGTTGACCGTAAGCAGGATAGGCACTGGTTTTGACATGTTACAACTTGGTTAATGAGTATTCTTATCATTTAGATTACCACAAATTTGTTTGGAGAAAAGGGGGACGAACACACTTTTGTTTGCCAGTTTAGAGGGCCAATCAGGAACATAAATGCTAACTGTTTGTGAAATATAAAATTTAAATAGATCTGGCGTGCTAACTTATTTATTAATTCAATTCCTTGATCAAGAATAAATAAGATTAAAAATGAAAGTGTAAATGATATTGATTCCCATTAGTGATGAGTGTAATGTTGCACGCTCAGAATATCTGGATGATTAAGGACTTAAATATGACTAACGTGCTAAAGAGCGTAATGCGATTAGCAGTGGCTTGCGCGGCATTAGTGACAATGAGCACTCAAGCTGCATCTATCACTATCGAGCACTTCAAGGGAACAACCACTTTTGAACAAGTACCTCAAAGAGTTGTGGTACTAGGAAATGGTAGTTTAGACGTGTTGGATCGCATTGGTGTTCAGCCTGTTGGCGCACCGCACTCTTTATTACCTAGTTACTTAAGTGAGTACAAAACGTCGACCACAAATACAGGTTCAGTGGGTGAACCAGATTTTGAAGCGATTTTCACTCTTAAACCTGATGTCATCATTGCAGAAAACCGTATGCTGCGTCTTTACGATGAGCTAAACAAAATCGCTCCAACAGTTATGTTCTATGTGGACAACGGTCAGTATTGGCAAGATACGCAAGCTAACTGGCGTATGCTAGGTAAGCTATTCAATAAAGAGCAAAACGTAGAATCTTTAATTGCTGAAACACAAGCTCAGCTTGACGATGTGTCTAGCAAAGTGGTGAAAGAGCAACTGAATGCGCTGATGGTGATGAACAACGGCAACAATGTTGCG
Organism: Vibrio mexicanus; assembly: GCF_001012815.1. Taxonomy (GTDB): domain Bacteria; phylum Pseudomonadota; class Gammaproteobacteria; order Enterobacterales; family Vibrionaceae; genus Vibrio; species Vibrio mexicanus. Next base: position 15,815 of record NZ_JYJP01000054.1, on the reverse strand, counting down.
ATGTACAACAAGGGCAGCCGTTTCTCTATCGTTTTTGATGATTTCGGTTTTGCTGAATCAACCAGTCAAAATGTAGCGCCTATTGAAGGTGCGCACGGCAACCTTATCTCTTTTGAATACATCTCAGATGCAAAGCCAGAAGTGATGTTTGTTCTAGACCGCGAACAGGCGATTGGCCGAGGCGAGGGTAAAGCGAAGGCTCTGTTTAACAACACGCTAGTGAACTCTACGCCAGCAGCTCAGAACAAGAAAATTGTCTACATCGATTCAAACGCATGGTACATCTCTGGTGGCGGTGTGACTGCGACTCAAACCATGATCAATGACGTAAGTAAAGCGGTTAATTAATCCCCCTATAAATCGAATCTGGCCAAGCTTTTGGCCAGATTCTCATAATAAAACCACTATATCAGTTTCTTATTTTCCATTGGGCAATCAATGTTTTCCTTTCAATCACTCTCTGCTTTTGTACTTCTTGCCTGCCTAGCATTCACTTCGCTGGTTTTAGGAGTTGCAGATGTTTCTATTGCTGGCTTATTTCAGGGTGACGAACATGCTTACACAATCTTTGTCGTAAGCCGACTTCCGAGACTCATTGCCATTATTCTTGCTGGCGCTGGTTTAAGCGTTGCAGGTTTAATCATGCAGCAGATCGTTCAAAACCGATTCGCTTCACCATCGACCGTTGGCACTATTGACTGCGCTTTGTTTGGCTATGTCATGGGCTCATCTTTTTAGGTGGTGACAGCCAGTGGGCGCACTTAGGTTTTATCTTCACTTTCTCTGTCGCTGGTACCTTGCTGTTTGTTCAGTTTTTGCAGCGGTTGAAATTTAAGAACGCGGTACTCGTTCCTTTGATCGGCATTATGTACGGTAATGTGATTTCGGCACTCACCACCTTTATCGCTTACAAGTTTGATTTAGTTCAGACCATGTCTTCTTGGACGACGGCGAACTTCGCGAGTGTGTTGCAAGGAAACTATGAAATCTTGTACCTCGCAATTCCTGCGTGTCTGCTGGCTTATTTCTTTGCGCAGCAGTTCAGCGCTGTAAGTGTTGGAGAGAGTTTTGCTAAGAACATCGGCCTTAACTATCAAAAAATTGTCTTTATCGGTGTGATGTTGGTGGCGGTGAGTTCTTCCGCGGTTGTGATGATCGTGGGCGTTATTCCTTTCTTGGGCCTCATTGTTCCCAACGTCGTTTCGTTGTTTATGGGCGATAACATGAAACGCATTTTACCGTGGACAGCCTACTGGGGTGTCGTGTTGGTGCTGGCTTGCGACATATTGGGCCGCGTGATTATCTTCCCTTATGAGATGCCAATCTCAATGATCATCAGCATCTTTGGTGGTGCTCTATTTATCTACCTAGTTTTAAGAGATAGAGCCAATGCGTGATATCAACAAAATATTTCTATTGATCGTTGCTTGTGTGGGTATTATCGGTTGGTTTATAGGCCAAGGCCTGACAATGGATAACTACCAGTTCTTCTTGTCTCGTCGAATTCCAAAAGTACTGGCGATAGTTTTAGCAGCAGTTGCGATCTCTGCTTCCTCGTTGGTATTTCAGACCATCACCAACAACCGTATTCTAACACCATCAATCCTTGGTTTTGATGCCCTGTACACCATGGTTCAGGTTTTGATTGTGGTTATTTTCGGCAGTACGAGTTTCTTGGTCGTGAATGCAATGACCAACTTTGCGCTCTCAACGGGCGTGATGATTGGCTTCTCTTTACTGCTATTCCATTTCTATTTTAAGCGACAAGACAGCAATGTGTTTACTTTGCTATTGATTGGTATTGTTTGCGGAAGTCTGTTTAGCAGCGTAACCAACTTTATGACCATGCTAGTGGACCCAAGTGAGTTTACGGCCATTCAGGATGCTATGTTTGCAAGCTTTAATAACATCAACGCCAAATTGGTTTATTGGAGTTTGATTCCTCTCTCTATTTGTTTAGCGTTACTATTTTACTACTCATCGCAGCTTGATGTGCTTTGGCTTGGTATCGATAATGCAACAAGCTTAGGGGTAAACACTAAACAGCTCACTCAACGCATTATGATCCTGATTACCGTGATGATCGCGATCTCCACCGCATTGGTGGGGCCGGTACTTTTCTTTGGCTTAATCACTGTGAGCTTAACGCGTGAAATCTTTAAGAGTTACCAACACCGATTCTTGATCATTGCCAGCAGCTTGCTAGCGGTATTCTTGTTGGTTACTGGCCAATGGTTTGTTGAAAAGGTTCTGGCTTTCCAAACCACAATCAGTGTGATTATTAACTTAGTTGGGGCAGCTATTTCTTGTTCCTACTCATGAGAAACCGAATTAACTAGCATGATTAAATTAACCGGATTAAGTAAACAATATGGCGGTCAGTTTGTTGTAAAAGACGCAGATGCGCTTTTTCCAAAGGGGGAAGTCACCTCCATCATTGGCCCAAATGGTGCAGGTAAAAGTACCTTGCTTTCAATGGCGAGCCGCTTAACCGAAAGCGATGCGGGCGAAGTGGTGATTGGCGATAAGCTACTTGCACAATGGGATACCAAAGAGCTCGCAAAGCGCCTATCTGTGCTGCGTCAGTCGAACAACATCAACATGCGCTTTACAGTTCGAGAGCTCGTGTCGTTTGGGCGCTTTCCTCATTCTCAAGGTCGATTGACCGAAGAAGACGAACGTGTCATTGACCAAGCACTAGAGCACCTTGGCATTGTTGAAATTCAAGATAAATACCTAGATCAGCTCAGTGGTGGTCAGCGTCAAATGGCCTTCATTGCGATGGTGGTTGCACAAGACACAGAGTATGTCTTCTTAGATGAACCGTTAAACAATCTTGATATCAAACACTCTGTAGAAATCATGTCTGTTCTAAAGAGATTGGCGCATGAGTTGAATAAAGCCGTTGTCATCGTGATTCACGATATTAATTTTGCCTCTTGCTACTCTGATAACATCGTTGCGATGAAAAAAGGTGAAGTGATTAAAGCAGGCAAAGTAGACGAAGTGATTCAAAAAGAGGTGATGGAAGCGATTTATGAGATAGCATTTGACGTTCGCGAAATCGATGGCGTCAAAGTGTGTCTCTACTATCGTGGTTAGATTGAATTGACCTTAATTTATTTGCCCAACCAATGTTGGATGGTATCAGGCATAATGGATTTTTCTCATTTTTAATTTGTCGCTATTGTTTGTGAGAACGCGTCGCAAATACTTGGTTAAAAGCCGTTTTTTGAGATGGCTTTGAGTTGCAAAAAAGAAGACTTCCGGTAACATTCCGGTACTTGAATGATAATTCTTATCATTTGTTGAATAGCTTAACGTATGGTTATAAAAGTGTTGAAACCTGTGAAATTTTTGAAACCTTGCTTAGCAGTCATGCTGGCAAGTTCTGTCAGCTCAGTTTGGGCATCAGACTTACAAAATGCTGCGAACGTGACTGAAAAAAGTCATGCAAATTCGGCGAAAAGTCAGCAACGTATTGACGCAAGTTCGGAAAAAACGCTAACCATGCGCGCCGAGATCGAGCAGCTAGAGCAAGAGATTAAAAACCTTGAAGTTTACCGCGACCACTTGACCGCACTATTGGCGAATCAGGAAGAAGAAGTGGTGAGCTTTGAGTCGCAGATTGATGAAATTCAAGATACTCGTCAAGGCGTGGTGCCGCTGATGTATCAAATGATTGATGCACTGGCTAGCCATATTGAACAAGACGTTCCAATTCGAGTGGAAGCACGCAACAACCGTGTATCTGGCTTGCAAGCAATGATGTCTCGCGCAGATGTAAGTGATGCTGAAAAATACCGTCGAATTCTAGAAGCTTACATGATTGAAATGGACTACGGCACTAAGATCGCCGTTTACCAAGGCAATATTGAATTCGAAGGTCAGCAGCTTGATGTTGAAAAATTCTACCTAGGTCGCTTGTCTTTATTGGCTAAGAGTTCAAATGGTGCGCGTTACTGGTCGTGGGATCAAAGCCAAAACGAGTGGCTTCTGGTTGATGCAAAAACTCATAAAGATCTAGAGCAAGCGTTCCGTCTTGCAGATAAGCAAATTGCTCCAACCCTACTTACGCTTCCTGTGTCTCTAACTTCTGCGGAGGTGAAATAAATGACTCAGCTAATCAACAAGCTATCTTTATCTTCTGCTCTAGCAGTGTTATTGGTGTTGAGCCTCTATCGGCAACGGCCAATACTGAGCTTACTAGTACCGCAAAAGCTCACGCAGTAGAGCAAACTCAACATGATCGTAAACGTGAATCTGGCTTCAAGCTAACCGAGAAAGAATTTGCTCAATTAAAGAAAACACTTGAGCAAAAGAAGAAAGCGCTAGAAGAAGAGAATACTCGCCTTGCAGAGACTTTTTCTGAAAACGAAGATCGCCTGACAAGGCTAGAAGAGCAGCTTCGTTTAGAAACGGGCAGCTTGGGTGAAGTCTTTGGCGTGGTTCGCCAAACGGCCAAAGAGCTTGAAGGCGAGCTAGAGCAGTCGGTAACCTCTGCGGATGCCCAGCAATATCGTGAGTTGGTTGATGAAATTACCGAAGCAACCACGCTGCCTTCAATGACCCAGCTAACCGGTCTATGGAAAGCACTGGAAGAACAGATCACGCAAGCGGCCAAATCGCTCAAACAACTGTGCGTTACATCGATGGTGACGGACAAGCAACAGATAAAAGTGTCGCTCGTTTAGGTAGCTTTGGGTTAGTTGATGAACAAGGCTATTTGCAGTGGAACAACGACAAGTTAGAAGCAAAGCACTACGTTAAGCAGCCAGTGAACCCGCCAACTTTATCTGTGGCTGACAAGCTTTCGGCAGGTAGTGTTGAGATGGTGACTCTCGATCCCTCTCGCGGCTTCCTTTTAGAGCAACTTGCTTTAATGCCAACGCTGGCAGACCGCTTTGAAGCGGGTGGGGTGGTTGGTAAGATCATTCTGGGTTTGCTGACAGTCGGCCTATTAATTGCCTTGGTTCGTGGTATTAGCCTATTGGTGACAAAAGGCAAGATTCGCAAGCAGCTTAAAAAACCTGCAACGCCAACTAACAACCCTCTAGGCCGTGTGCTGTCAGTATACGAGCAAGACAAACATCGCAGTGTGGAAGCGCTAGAGCTTCGACTGCTTGAAACCGTGGTTGATGAGCAAGCAAGCCTAGAGAAAGGTCTCTCTATGTTGAAGCTTCTTGCTGCTTTAGCGCCGATGCTAGGTCTACTGGGTACGGTAACTGGTATGATCGAGACCTTCCAGGTGATCACTCAATTTGGTAATGGCGATCCTAAAGTGATGGCGGGCGGTATCTCAATGGCGCTAGTGACCACAGTACTAGGCCTTATCGCAGCGATGCCACTACTACTGGCTCACAACGTATTGAGCAGCCAAGCAGAATCGATTCGTAATATTCTTGAAAAACAAGGTATTGGTTTAGTGGCTGAACAAGCTGAGTCGGAGCAAAAGTCTCAATCTAAACCGCTTAAAGTGGCAGAGAGCGCAGCCTAATGAGTAGCCTTTTCGATTTGCTCCCTATGGCGTTAACTCAGAGTGACATATCTGTGTCACTCATGAGTTTTATGCAGCAAGGCGGCCAAGTCTTATGGTGGCTCGCGGCAGTCGTTGCGGTATCGCTCATGCTTGTGATTGAACGCATTCTTTACTTGGTCGTGAGCTTTCCTAAGCAAAAAGCCCAGTGGATCGCGAACTGGCAGCAGAGAGACGATCACAGTACTTGGTTTGCTCGCTCCATCCGAGAGGGTTGGTTAGCGCAGGCGAATCAGAGCCTGTATCAGAATCTTAACTTCATCAAAGTTCTCGTCGCGATTTGCCCAATGCTTGGCTTATTGGGCACGGTTACGGGGATGATATCTGTATTCGATGTGATGGCTACTCAAGGCAGTAGCGATCCAAAGTTGATGGCCTCGGGCATTTCGCTAGCTACTTTGCCGACGATGGCAGGAATGGTAGCGGCGTTAACGGGTATGTTCTTACATGCGCGTTTATTTAAGGCCTGTCAAAAACGTGAAATTCATTTAGAAAAATCTTTAAGGAGTCGTCAATGAGACTCGGTAGACGTCAGCATAAGCAAGATGAGGCTCAAGTCGATTTGACCTCCATGCTTGATATCGTATTCATCATGTTGATTTTCTTCATTGTGACGAGTTCATTCGTGCGTGAGTCAGGTGTGGAAGTGAATCGCCCACAAGCTTCTAACGTAGTGAGCCAAAAAGATGCCGGTATCTTCGTTGCCATTACTTCATCGAACGATATTTACATTGATAAGCGCGTTATCGACGTAGAGCGCGTGCAAGCCACTTTGGAACACTTGCTCCTTGATAAGCCAGATGCATCTTTGGTTATTCAGGCAGACGAACATGCTTTCAGCGGAACGGTGGTTAAAGTGATGGATGCAGCGAAAGGGGCAGGTGTCGTCAACATTGCATTGGCGGCAGAGAAGCAATAATGACGCGATTTTTATTAGCCCTACCTCTAGCTCTTGGCGCGACATTAAGCTTGTTCCTGTTCATGTCTTGGATGGTGGATACAAGTGGAAAACGCGCGCTAGAAGAGAGTGAAGGGGTAAGCTTCAATATGGTGATGGTTGAGAATGAGCAGGACTTAACGCGCCGCAAACGAACAGCGCCTGAAAAACCTGTTGCACCGGAAGTACCAGAGCAAGCACCAGTATCTGAAACAGAGCAAGTGGTGACGGATCTGAATATGGTCGATCAACCGTTTCTGGACTTAGACACCAGCATTGACGGGCTTGCGATTAATGCTCCTTCGGTGATGGACTTTGCAGTAAACCAAGAGGTGATGCCACTTTACCGCGTTGAGCCGCGTTACCCCGCAAAGGCGCTCAAACGTCGTGTTGAAGGTTATGTCATTATGTCATTCACAATAGATGAAACGGGCAAACCAGACGATATTGAAGTGGTGGAAGCGAATCCAAGACGAATGTTTGAGCGAGAAGCGGTTCGAGCGTTGAGAAACTGGAAGTATCAACCCAAGTGGTAGGTGGAAAGGCGGTACGCCAGCCCAATCAGACTGTTAAGCTGGAGTTCCAAATCGAGAAATGATCACATTTAACTCTATAGTTTCGAAGCTTGTCCCCGTTGGTTTAGCTTTGGGTATCACGCTAGTTTCAATACCGACCTTCGCCAAAAATGAACTATCTCGCTACTCTGCTTCGCGCGTGATGCAAGCCAATGAATTGGCGCAGAATGATGACCTAACTGGCGCTATTAAAGTCTTAAGCGACATCGACACCACACGTCAGTACGATCAAGCCATCATTGCGCGCATGCTCGGGGTGTTTTATTGGCAAAATGGCCAAAGTTCTAAAGCGATTGAACAGATTAATATAGCTGTTGAGTCAAGATTACTCGACGATGGTCAGCGCTGGTCAACGGAAAAAATGTTGGCGGATCTATTGTTATCAGAACAAAGATATCGTGAAGCCCTGACTCACTACCAAAATTTGCTGTCCTATTCGCAGGTGTTTTCTACAGTAAACAAAGACGAGTCAGACAAGCAGCTTCACCAATCAACATCTGATGTTAAGCTGCGTATCGCGCAATCTCATTATCAGCTAGAAGATTGGCCTTCGTCGATTAAAGCTGTGGACAATTTGCACAAGTATACGCGTAATCCAAATGTCTCAACATTATCGATTAAGCTAGGCTCGCAGCTTCAACTCTCTCAATGGAAGAGTGCTATTCCAACAATCGAGCAGATCATTGAGCTTGATACCAAGGAGGTTAAGTGGTGGCGTCAGCTTGTTTCGCTTCAGCTTAAGCTCGGGCGAGAGAAACAGGCGTTAAGTAGCCTAGTCCTGATTGAGCAGCAAAGATTAGGGCTCAACGACCAAGAACGTTATCTGATTGCTCAACTCTATGCCAAGCGTGGTATGCCTGAAAAAGCAGCACGTCAGATATCGACGTTGGATGATGCAGAAACCGATACAAAATTGTTGAAGCAACAAGCGAGCTATTGGCAACAAGCTAAAGAGTGGAACAAAGCCACGCAGACATGGTTGAAATTGGCTAAGGTAGAAACGGAATATTACTGGAATGCTGCGCAAATCATGCTGCAAGAAGGTCAGTACGAACGAGCTCTTAATACTCTAAAGAATGTGGATGGAAGAGCAGAGCAAGTCGCTTTGGCTAAAACTCGTGCATTCTATAAGTTAGAGCGACTGGATGATGCTTTATATCAAGCGAAAAGAGCCAATAATATTGAACCTTCTAATCAGGCAAACAACTGGATCCAATATCTCACTCAGCTTCGCCAAATGCGATAGCTTGAAGGATCTTAGTAAGATGTATAAACGCCGTCTATCTCAGATAGACGGCGTTTTTATAGGTTCATCGCGGAGAGGCAACTGAGATAACCTCAATGTTCAAGGTTTACCCGTTTGTTGTGCACTTAATGTCAACAAACCAACTCAATTAATCAAACCCATAGAGTTTAATTACCGCAAAGCCTTTTTCTTGCACAGCTGGAATGAATTTTGTGTATTGCGCGCTGAAATGATCAGTTTTTCTGTAAGTTAACGGAAATGGAAGTGAGCAAAAAATTCGGTGAACTTATCTGCAAAGAGCACAGTTTTAGATGAACCTATATTTAATTTTGGTCTTTGGCAATAAAAAAGGCTTTACCCTAGTGTAAAGCCTTTGAACCATATCGGGTTAATTGCTCGTTAGAACGCAGCGTTAATCGAGAACTTAAAGCGACGCTCATCACCGTAGTGTACATCGGTTAGTACGCCATTGTTGTCTACAGAGCTGCCGCCTGAGCCAACGAAATACTCTTTGTCGAACAAGTTTTCAATGTTGAAACGGAAGTCCCAAGTTACATCACCGCTTTTCACCTGATGAGAGGCACCAGCATCGAAACGAGTGTAGGCATCCATTTTGATAGTGTTGCCAGTATCTGCCCAACGATCGCCTTGGTAAATCATACCCAAGTTAAGCGCTGTGTAGTCGGTTACAGAGTAGCGAGTCCAAACTGAGCTAGACCATTCAGGAACGTTAGTTGGTGTTTTACCTTTTAGATCTTGGTCGTGTTCTGTGTATTCGGCGTCTAGATAAGTTGCAGTTGCCATCACGAACCACTGGTCACCGATGCGGCCTTGTGCGCCCGCTTCGGCACCGCGATGGCGTTGCTTACCACCTTGAGTCGTAATCTGCTCGTTATTGCTGTCATAGTCGTCTATCAGGATGTTTGATTTCTCGATATCGAAAATAGCACCAGTTAGCATCAGGTCGTTGTCAAACAGTTCCCACTTTGTGCCGAGTTCGTACTGACGGCTCTCTTCTGGATCGAAGCGAACAAGCGTTCCATCGCTCAGTACATCTGCAGAAAGCGGAGTGAAGCTTTCAGAGTAGTTCGCGTAAATTGAACCGTTGGCCGCAGGATGATAGATGATACCGAATTTCGGAGAGAACGCAGAAGCATCGCCAACGCCTTTGGCTTCAACATTGCCATCTGCGTCTAGGTCATCTTCGTAATTCTTATCAAAGCGGATACCAGCCAACAGTTGCCATTGGTCGTTGATGGTCATTAAGTCGTGCGCATACACGCCGTAATACTGGCTTTCACTACGAACACGGCGTGCAGTCGCATCTGCATCGAAATCTGGGTAAGACGGCGTTCCTTGGCCTGGTACGATGGTTTGCGTGTTCGCATTGATGCGATGTTGGCTGTATGTTGACAGCTTGCCGTTCACCCCAAATAGAGTTTGGTGCTGCATACCCAATGCAGAAAAATCACCGTTTAAATCAACATGGAAAGTGTGATGTTTCCATTTGTCGTGACGATCGAACGGCTTGACGACGTAAGTTCCGTCTGTTGCGGTGGTGGACGTCGAACCAGGCAATGAATCGAAGCGATGGCGACTCATTTCTTGGTAGTTGTAGCTTGTGCTAAGTGTCCAGTCATAGTTGATGAAGTAAGTAAAATCAGCGCCGATGTTTTCTACTTCATTATCAATGAAAGCCCAAGACATATCTCTAATGAGGTCTGGGTTACCAATGACATTGCCTTCAGAATCTAACCAAGCGCCACTGTCTAGCTGAGCTTTATCATGAGTACGTTCATAGTGCGCAGACCAAAGTCCCCAATCTGAAATATCGCCTTCCACAACCACGTAGCCCAAGAAACGGTCGCGTTCTTGGTTTGAGCCGTCTGCAAACGTACGGCTTGATTCTGTGTCTTGCTTTACCATCACGGTTCGGCCGCGAAGTGTGCCAGATTCATTGAGCGAACCCGAGGCATCAATGTGGTATCGGGTACCACCTAGGTCATCGATGTCAGTCCCAACGTTCACCATGGATTCGTGAGTAGCTTTTTCGTTACCATGTTGATCAAACCACCCGGCTCAGATTGGCCATATAGAAGTCCTGAAGGGCCTTTTAGTACTTCAATGCGCTCTAACGTCTCAATAGGCTGCATGTAGTGGGAGAACTGCGGGTGACCATCACGTAAGTAACCGGTTGAAGAACTCAATTCAAAACCACGTAGCGTGAACACTTCGCGGTTCCACTTTTTAGTCCCCGGACTAACGCTAGAGTCATTCGTCAAAGCGTCACCAAGCGTTGTTGCAAGTTGCTCGTCGAGTACAATTTCTGGGATAACACTGACCGATTGAGGTGTCTCTAAAAGTGTCGCGTCGGTGCGCATTGCGCCAACGGAAGTGTCGACCTTATAGTCGGTAAAGCTTTGACCCGTCACCACGATAGTTTCATCTGTTTTAACGTCACTCTGCGCAATGACCATGTTTGAAAATAGTGCCCCTGCGATTGCAGTGCTAACAGCTGTTAGCTTGAAATTCATGGAATACTCCTTACTTTTCAGTACTTTCCATTTGTTTGTGTAATGCAAATGATATTAATTCGCATGCACATTATCATGTTTTTTAGAAAGGTAAATATTTATTTCAAAAATAGGGCTATTCGGATATTTAGTCGCCAGTTCAAGAGGTTAATGAATGGTTAGTCAACCGTTAACCAAACTGCGCGTTACTGACGAATGTGTCGGGCTCTACCTATTTAATCGGATTCGATATAGAGTCTTGATGTTAGGGGAAATTGGAGTAGGGACGAGCAATGACTGCTTGGGTCACGGATATTCAACAAGTGCTAAATCAGGCACAAAACGAAACGAACGCCACTGCGATGAAATCGTATATGCGCGATCAGTTTGAGTTTTTGGGAATTAAATCGGCGTCAAGGCGAACACTAGTAAAAGGACATTTTGCTTCTGATAAATTGCCACCTCTTGCGGAAGTTCGAGAGTGGTTGATGAACTGTGGGCATTGCCAGAGCGTGAGTACCAACTGGTCGGCATCGATTTACTGATCAAGGTTAAAAAGAAACTGCCCGCGACCCTATTTGAAGACGTTGAGCGATGGGTCACGACCAAATCTTGGTGGGATACCGTTGATTTTCTCGCAAGCCATATTGTGGGTATGCTTGCGCTTAATTACCCTCATGAGGCAGAGCACTACATTCAAAAATGGCGAGGCTCTGAGAATATTTGCTTCGCCGCACCACCATTTTGTTTCAACTAAAATACAAACATCAAACCAATGTTGATCTACTTTTTGCGTTGATTGTTGAGAATAAACATGACAAAGAGTTCTTTATCCAAAAAGCGATTGGTTGGTCTTTGCGTGAATATTCGAAAACCGATGCACCTAAAGTAATTGAGTTTATTAAACACGCCCAGATTAATGGTCTAGCGAAACGTGAAGCTCTTAAATGGGTCAACGCTCAGAGCCAATTCAGGGTGGCGGCATTACTGTAGAATTGACCTATGAGAACTGGTGGTTGTCAAAAGCTGTCTAGTAACCATAGCTTGACCTGATCCTTAGCGATTTCAGAGCCTGTGATAGTAACAAGTTCAAGTTTCATCGCTTCATGCATGGAAAGCTGTCCTTCTAATATGGAACCGAAAACACTAAATTCGCTGAGTATTATCACATCCTCTTCTACAGGTGCTGTTTCTCTTTGATAGTTGTCAAAGAAACGAAATGAATGTCCGCTAATCGTAGAGTAGTGTCCTTGAAGTACTTGATAGAATGTTATGTCGATATCGGGTTTGTTTTTGGCCTTCTGAGCTAATTGCCAATTAAGAATCGTCTCAGGTTTGTCTCGTGTTGAAATGGTTCCATGCTTCTCGGCCAAGGCGACATTGGAAAGTGTGGTGAGTAACCCAGCATGTGACGGTAGTTGAATACCAAATCCACCATGAAAGTTACAAGCAGTACTGACTGAAGACAACAGTAAGGCTGCGAAGAAAAGAGTAAACTTGAGTTTCATGATTGCCTCATGTAGGGATGTATGCATCCCCTTAGATTAGGTATTTGTTATGAATTTGATTTATCTTACGATTAGCTTGAGCTCTTCACGTGGCGTAGGCTTTTCGAATGCCGCCATGAAGATTTGGAAAGATTCCATGCTGCCTTTGCTAAAGTTGAATTCACCTTCTTGAATCGCTTTACCAAGTACGGCGTTAGCCCATCTTTTGCAGCGAGTAGCTGATTGAGCAGTTCGCGCGTGGTCTCTACAACCGTAGTGCTCTCATCAAGAACCTCGGTGTGCAGTTCTGCAACACCACGGCGGATCTCGAAAGTGAAGGCTTCATTTGTGTCAGTGAAGCGGATCGCTGTAGAGAAGTGCTTATCTACGACGTCTTCTGCTTTCAAACGTACAGTCATCATGTCCATGATATTGAGCGTTGGAAGCTCACGAAGCACTTCATCACTGGTAAACTCAGCACCCGTTTCAAAGTCTAGATTATTTTGCAATTCACCTACGGCAGTCATTGCCCAGTTACGCCAGTTTACGTTGAACTGCTCGTAGCCCCATTGACGGTAAGCGTCCGCTTTCAAGTTACGTGCTTCGACATCCTCAGTGTTTATTGTGATCACTGGCGTTAGTATTTCAGCTGCAAATGTAAAGTCGCCATTCTTGATGTACTGTTCTGCTGCTTTAAGAACTGCGTCGCGACCACCCATAAGCTTGACTGTTTCTTCAGCGCGACGATCGTATTGCATTGGCTCAAGTTGCCAAGGGTCTGCATGGTAGAAACCGATGTAATTACTGTATTGCTGCTGCACAGCGTGTGAAACAGTGCCGTAGTGTTCCCCAAGCCAAGGGTGCTCAGCTAGGTGCTTTGGCAGCTTAACGGCTTCAATCATTTCAAATGGTCGGTAGCCATGGTTAATGTAACGAACGGATTGGTCATGAGTATATTGTATTGCATCACGGTAAGCGGTCAGTACGTCAGAAACATACTCTGCGCCCTCTACAGGACGGCCGTGGGCGTTGACCATGATTTCAGCAGGGAACTGACGCATTTGGTCGATACCACGGTACCAAACTTCAGCATCACGAGTTTTTGTTCCGCGTATGGTATGCAGGTTAGGGAAGTTCTCCCCTTGCAGCACTTCAGCAGCGTGGAGGATCTTTTGATCAGGTAACCAAGCGACAATCTCATCATTGGTTTCAGAAGGAACGTAATGAAGCTCAATATTCAGGCCTGGAATACTTACATCCAACACGTCTGCAAAAGTGTCAGTAGGTAAGATAAACCCAATATGCCCAACATCGAATTGTGAGCCTAAAGCTGAGTTAATCGAACCATAGGGACCAATTCCTGAAAATGATGCAGCCGTGTAGGAGGTACGGTGACCAAGAATATTACCTACGTTGGATGACCAATTAGCGACAGCAGCCACAAGTGTATCGTGGGCATAGATTTTCACTTCGCCAGCGTCAACATCTTCTTGATCGACCCATCCCCGCACACCTGCGATGTGGTCAATGTGGTTATGGGTATAGACAACACCAACTATGGGTTTAGTAATCCCTGTGACTTGGCGAAAAACGTCATGAGTTTCTGTTCCGTGCTCAGTAGTTTCACCCGGGTCGACAACGATCAGTCCGTGGTCACCTTCGAATACTACTGGTGCTGTGATACCGTAGCCGTAAATCATATATGTATTATTATCGACTTGTATAACAGCTTGATCCATTTTACGTGAGTGCTCAGTTAGCTTTGGATGTACGCGGTCATCATTTTTTGTGTAGGCCTTATTCTTACCGTTGCGGTCGATCACCTGGATCCGTTCACCTTCTCCAAAAAAAAAGGTTCGACTCATGCACGGTTAAGGCATTCGCTGATGTCACGGCACCCGCAATCGCAAGTCCAAGTAATGTTTTTACTAATTTCATTGTCACTCTCTTGTCGGTGAGTTATTGGAACAGAGCAACTGTAAAGAAGATTTGAGATAAACAACATTGACCTATGATTACCTTTGAGATAAGTTTTATTTACCTCGTGGATTGAACACTACTTGCAGTAGAGGAAAGCGTATGAAATTTAATGGATTTGACCTTAATTTATTTAAAGCTTTTATTAAGGTGATTGAAACAGGAAGTTACGCGGCGGCTGCGGAAGTATTGGAAATATCACCACCAGCCGTGAGCCTTGCCATGGGACGCTTGCAAAAAGCGCTGGGTAAAGAGTTGTTTATACGCGGTAACAGTGTGATACAGCCCACCTCAACGGCTCTAGCTTTATATGATAATGTACGAGGTGAATACCTTGCATTAGAACGAGTGGTGAATGCATTTGAAGAATTCACACCAGACTCATCTGCATTTCATTTTACCCTTTCAGTGCCAGAAGAACTTAATCCTACTCTACTTAAATACCTACCATTGGAAAGTAATCAACAGTTAACGTTTTCTTTGGTTGAACAAGCTCTCGATGAAGACTCAGCCATTAGTGGTTTGAGATCTCGTAGGGTGGATCTTGCGGTAGATAGCCATCTATTGGAAGACTTTGGACTAGAAAGTGAGCTTTTGTTTGAGGATGAAATTGTCATCGTAGTTTCTAATCATAACAGCCAAATTGGAAGTACGATGACATTAGAACAGTATCAAGAACTTCCTCAAGCAGTATTAAATGTTAGGCGCAATAATAAACGTGCGTTAGAGATGTTTTTAGATTCTCCGGTTAAGATTGAGCGCAATGTGGCTCATGAAGCAAGCTCTCTAGTGACAAGCATGTTGGTAGCCAGTAGCACTGAGTTATTCTGTCATACCACTCGTCGGTTAGCTAATCAGTATAAAGATGCCCTATCATTGCGTGTTTTGGAAGTTCCAATTGAACTCAAAAAAATCCCTTTTTATATGTACTGGCACAAGTCGAATAGCTCAATAGCAAGCCATCAATGGTGTCGAAAGCGATTAAAGCAGATTATTGATTCGAGCGTTGCACATTAAGTTACTTGGATATAAAAAATGATTGATATGGACACATATCAAACGAGTAGAGTGAGAAACATGTTAGAAATTGAATTTAACCAAGGGCCTTTGTCCGATAGTTATCAAGCTCAGTTGAAGGTTGGCTTTGAGTCGCACAGTGAAGTTCAACAAGCGCCTCCCTACGTCAAAGAAAATGTGAATTGGACATTGGTTAATGAGCAGGGGAAACTTATCGCCGCGTTAACCGCTAATCTACTGTGGGACTGGTTATATATTGACGAGCTCTGGGTTGATGAAAGTTGCCGTGGTACAGGCATGGGCAAGCAGTTAATGGCCAAGGCAGAGGAGTACGCTGTAGATAAGGATCTCTCAGGACTTTGGCTGTGGACGCAAAGCTGGCAAGCGCCAGATTTCTATAAGAGCCTAGGTTTTGAAGAGTTTACACGATTAGATAACTTCCCAGTCGGCCACAGCCGAATTGGGCTAAGAAAAACATTCACCGACTAAAATTATTTGTCTTAAGGCTTCTACATGGGCTGTCTCTT